>JAIPUZ010000014.1 GCA_022833215.1 Mesorhizobium sp.
GGAATGGTGCCCAGAAGAGGACTCGAACCTCCACGCCTCGCGGCACACGGACCTGAACCGTGCGCGTCTACCAATTCCGCCATCTGGGCTGGTGGCGCTCATGTAAGCGGGCCGGCCTGTCCTGTCAACGCGCTTTTTCGACCCTTTCCGGATTTAACCGCCGGCAAATCCCGGGGCGGGGGTGATCGGGCCGTCGACACTGCGGAAATTAACCTTTTATTTGCCCTGTCGGTTTAGCCTGGATTAACCTTTGGCCGGCCCTGCGGCCGATCGTGAACTGGCGGCGCGCGATGAGTAACGGACAAAGCCCGGAGGACTGGAGACGTGAACGCGCCCTTGCGGCGCTGGCACGCGCCATGCGCGGGGAGGATGAAGCCTCTCCCGAACGCCGGCCCGAGACCGCCGACCCGGTGAACGAATGGCGCAGCACGGCTGCCGGGCGCCACCGGCTTGCCCGCCAGCGGCGCGAAGCTGGCCAAGGCCGTGAGCCGGAAGCGGAAAACCGTCCTGCCGAAGCGCCGGATACGATGCCGCCAACGCTGCTGGAGATTGTGTCGCGGAGGGAAGACATCGTCCCGCCGGTCCCGGAAGCGCCGCCTGCCGGGCTTGCGCAGGACGAGGTCCGGACCTTGCGGGGCGATGGGGCCTTGGAGGACGATGTCCCGACGACGCCGGAGCCACCTGCCGCTGCCGGGGAACAGCCCACCGGACGGGAAGAACAGCCGGCCCCCGCTGAGGCTTTTACGGCAGATAGCTCCGGATCGCCTCTCGTCTCCGGTTCCGCCACGCCCGCTTCCGCCGCGCCCGATCCCGCCGGGCATGGTGGAAAGGCACAGGAGAAAAAGCCTGTTGTCCGCGCCCGGCGTGGTATTGCGGGTTCGCGTCCTCTGATCCTGCGTCTCACGCTTCTGGGCGCGCTGATCGGCATCGCGGCTGCCCTGCTTTTGTGGGATTTACTGGGGGTGCTTGCCGCCTTCCTGCCGCTCGCCGGCCTTTTTGCCGGATTTGCAGCCGGCCTCGCCGTCGCATGGAGGCGGCCCGAAATCGCCGTGCGCGCGAACGTGGAAGACGCGCCGCCACCCCGCCTTGCAGGCCACGCACAGGATGATTCGCCTGATGGCGGACAGGCTGATTCGTCAGGTGCGGACCCGGCTGGCGGGAACAGCGCTCCGCCGCTCGGCCACCCGCCTTCTGTGGAGGAAATTCGTGCCAGCCTGCGCCAGTTCCGCGCAGCGACGCAGGATCTCGCCCGCCAGCGCGCCCGGCGCTGATTTCCGGTCTTCCGAAGCAGCCTTTTCGGGTTTAGGGCATCCGGCGACGCATTGACGTGGGTGCGGCGTGAAATCTTCGCGTCATATGCGAGCGGGCAGCGCAGATGGAGATCGGCATGAGTGAAGTCATCGATGGCAGGAAGATGTCGGCCGAGGTGGTCGGCAAGGTGAAGGCCCTCACCGACGATCTTGCTGCGAAGGGTGGCGGCAAGCCCGGCCTTGCCGTGGTGATCGTGGGCGAGGACCCGGCCAGCCAGGTCTATGTCGCCAACAAGTCGCGCACGGCGAAGGAGTGCGGCTTCCATTCCGTGCAGCATACGCTGCCTGCCGACGCCGCCGAGGCGGACTTGCTGAAGCTGATCGGCGAGCTGAACGCCGATCCCGCCATCCACGGCATTCTGGTTCAGCTTCCGGTTCCCGACCATATCGACAGCGGCAAGGTCATTCAGGCCATCGCGCCGGAGAAGGATGTCGACGGCTTCACCTTCGTCAATGTCGGCAAGCTCGGCACCGGCGAGGCGGAAACCGCCTTCGTGCCCTGCACGCCGGCCGGTTCCATGCTGCTGATCGAGCGCGTGCGCGGCAAGGACCTGTCCGGCCTCAACGCCGTGGTCATCGGCCGCTCCAACATCGTCGGCAAGCCGATGGCCAATCTTCTGCTGGCGGCCAACTGCACCGTCACCGTCGCCCATTCGCGTACGAAGGATCTGGCCGCGCTGGCCCGCACCGCCGATATTCTGGTGGCGGCGGTCGGCCGGCCGGAAATGGTGAAGGGCGACTGGGTGAAGCCCGGCGCCACCGTCATCGATGTCGGCATCAACCGCATTCCCGCTCCCGAAAAGGGCGAGGGCAAGACGCGGCTGGTCGGCGACGTCGCTTATGCCGGGGCGGCGGAAGTGGCGGGCACGATCACGCCCGTGCCGGGCGGCGTCGGGCCGATGACCATCGCCATGCTGATGGCCAATACGGTCGCTTCCGCTTATCTCGCCGCCGGGCTGGCCCGCCCCCGCTTCTGATCAGGCGGCGTTGCCGAAGGCGCTGGCACCCTGGTCGGCGCGGCCGGCCAGATGGCGGAAGCCGGCGAACAGCTCGCGCCCGAAGCCGAATTCGTTTTCGGACAGGTCGGCGCCGGCCTGTGGCCGCAGCACCAGCTCGGTGGCCGGCACCAGCAGTTCCAGCGTGCCGGTTGTGGCGTCGAGGCGCACCATGTCGCCGTCCCTGATCTTGCCGATCGCGCCACCCTCCAGCGCCTCCGGCGTGACGTGGATGGCCGCCGGCACCTTGCCGGAAGCGCCCGACATGCGCCCGTCCGTCACCAAAGCGACGCGCTGGCCGCGATCCTGCAAGATGCCGAGCACGGTGGTGAGCTTGTGCAGTTCCGGCATGCCGTTGGCCTTCGGGCCCTGGAAACGCACGACGGCGACGAAATCGCCGGTCAGCTCGCCCGCTTTGAACGCGTCGTTGAGCCCCTGCTGACTGTGGAAGACGCGCGCCGGCGCCTCGATCGCATGCCGCTCCGGCTTGACCGCCGAGGTCTTGATGATGGCGTGTCCGATATTGCCGGCCAGCACCTTTAGGCCGCCGGTCGGCTGGAATGCTTTCCGGAAAGGCACAAGCACCTTTTCGTCGCCACTGTCGCGCGGTGTGGCCTCGCGCACCACCGATCCGTCCTTCCCGAGCTTCGCTTCCACCGCATAGGTGCGCAGGCCCTCGCCCCACACGGTCTGCACGTCCTCGTGCAGCAGCCCGGCGTCGAGCAGTTCGCGGATCAGGAAGCCCATGCCGCCGGCGGCAGCGAAATGGTTCACGTCGGCGAGCCCGTTCGGATAGACGCGCGCCAGCAGTGGCACGGCTTCCGAAAGATCGGAAATGTCCTGCCATGTCAGCCTGATGCCCGCCGCCGCCGCCATGGCGATGAGGTGGATGGTGTGGTTGGTGGAGCCGCCGGTGGCGTGCAGCCCGACCACGCCGTTGACGATGGCGCGCTCGTCGATCATGCGCCCGACCGGCGTGTAGGCGTTGCCGAGCCGGGTGATGGCGAGCGCCCTTTTGGCGGCCTCCTTCGTCAGTGCGTCGCGCAGCGGTGTGCCGGGATTGACGAAGGACGCGCCCGGCGTGTGCAGGCCCATGATCTCCATCAGCATCTGGTTGGAATTGGCGGTGCCGTAGAAGGTGCAGGTGCCGGGGCCGTGATAGGATTTCGACTCGGCCTCCAGCAGATCGGAGCGCCCGACCTTGCCTTCGGCATAGAGCTGGCGCACGCGCGCCTTCTCGTCGTTGGGCAGGCCCGAGGTCATCGGTCCGGCGGGGATGAACACGGCAGGCAGATGGCCGAAGGTGAGCGCGGCAATCAGCAGGCCGGGCACGATCTTGTCGCACACGCCGAGGAAGACGGCGGCGTCGAACATGTTGTGCGACAGGCCGACGGCCGCCGCCATGGCGATGACGTCGCGCGAGAACAGCGACAGTTCCATGCCGGGCATGCCTTGCGTGACGCCGTCGCACATGGCCGGCACGCCGCCTGCCACCTGCGCGATGCCGCCGGCCTCGCGCGCCGCCTGCTTGATGAGGGCGGGAAAGGTCTCGAACGGCTGGTGTGCCGAAAGCATGTCGTTATAGGCGGTGACGATGCCGAGGTTGGGCACCGTGTCGCCCGACAGTGCCGTCTTTTCCTGCGGGCTGCACACGGCAAAGCCGTGGGCGAGGTTGCCGCAGCCCAGCACCGCGCGGTTCGCGGATTTTCCGGCGGCGTCGGTAATGCGGGCGAGATAGGCCTCGCGGCCCGGGCGCGAGCGCTCCCTGATCCGGTCCGTGATGGCTTGGATGTCGCTTCTGGCTGTCATCGGATGATCCTTCCGTGGTCCACCGTCGTCACCGACGGCCTGTTCCGGGTTCCTTTCGCGGTCAGGGCGCCCAGAACACCTTTACCGGCTGCGGCGATGCCTCGATCACCGCCCGGACGGGTTTTTTGTCATTGCCTTCCATGGCCGCTTCGAAGACCTCGCGTTTCTCCGCACCCTCGATGTGCAGGGCAAGAAAACCGGCCCCGACCAGACGCCCCATGGAGAGCGTCAGGCGCGGCTCGCCGGCGCTTGCTGCGTTTACGGGCAACACCGCGCGCGCGCCGGCCGGGTCGAGCAGGGTGGATAGCGTATCGGCGTCGGGAAAGAAGGAGGCGGTGTGGCCGTCGGTGCCCATGCCGAGGATTGCGGCATCGAGCGGCCAGTTCAGGGTGGCAAGCTGCGCCTCGGCCTGCGATGCGGCTTCAGCGGCATTCTCCGCCGCCTGATAAAGCGGCATGAAGCGTGCGGCGGATGCAGCGTTGCGCAGCAGTCTGTCGGCCACCAGCGCGGCGTTGGAGCGTGGCGAGGAAGGCGGCACGAAACGCTCGTCCACCAGCGTCACCGTCACCTTGTCCCATGCGATGTCGCGCGTCGAAAGCGCCTCGAAGAAGCGGCCCGGCGTGGTGCCGCCCGAAACCGCCAGCAGGCCGCCGCCGCGCCGGTCGATGGCGGCGGCGAGCTTTTCCGCCACCGCGCCGGCCAGCGCCCCGGCCAGCGCTTCGCGGGTTGGGAACTCGGTCCAGCTATAGCCATTCGTCGCCATGCTCAGGTGCTTTCGTGCCAGGTGCGCCCGTCGCGCTCGATCAGCGCGATCGAGGCGGAGGGCCCCCATGTGCCGGCCGTATAGCCCTGCACGTCCTGCCGGGAGCCTTCCCACGCCTGCTGGATCGGATCGATCCAGCTCCACGCCGCCTCGACCTCGTCGCGGCGCATGAACAGGGTCTGGTTGCCGCGCACCACATCCATGATCAGGCGCTCATAGGCGTCCGGAGCGCGGCCCTTGAAGGACTGGGCAAAGCTCATGTCGAGCGGAATCTGGCGCAGCCGCATGCCGCCGGGACCGGGGTCCTTGATCATGATGAATTGCTTGACGCCCTCGTCGGGTTGCAGGCGGATGACGAGCTGGTTGGCGAAGATCGGTCCGGCTCCATCGCCGAAGATCGAATGCGGGATCGGCTTGAATTCGATGACGATCTCCGAGACGCGGGTGGCCAGCCGCTTGCCGGTTCGCAGGTAGAAGGGCACGTTCGCCCAGCGCCAGTTCCCGATCTCGGCGCGGATGGCGACGAAGGTCTCGGTGCCGCTGTCCTTGCCCAGCTCCTCGATATAGCCTTTGACCGGGCCGCCGGCCGAGGCGCCGGCGCGGTACTGGCCGCGCACCGTGTGCCGGGGCGCTTCGTTGCCGTTGATGCGCCTGAGCGCGCGCAGGACCTTCAGCTTTTCGTCGCGCACCGCATCGGCGTCCATGGAGGACGGTGCTTCCATGGCGACGAGGCACAGCAGTTGCAGAAGATGGTTCTGCACCATGTCGCGCAGCGCGCCGGCCTTGTCGTAGTAGGTGACGCGATCCTCCAGCCCCACCGTTTCGGCCACGGTGATCTGGACATGGTCGATATGGGCGGAATTCCACAACGGCTCGTAGAGCGCGTTGGCGAAGCGCAGCGCCATCAGGTTCTGCACCGTCTCCTTGCCGAGATAGTGGTCGATGCGGAAGATCTG
>JAIPUZ010000015.1 GCA_022833215.1 Mesorhizobium sp.
GCCAGCCCGAGACAGCGCCTCATCAGCAGGCCGCCTGAAACCCAATCCCTGCATCATAGCTCAGCTCAACATCACGCGCGCGTCTCTCAGCCGCGTGCCTGCTCGGATGCTTACCTTACAGGTCCTGCACGGTCATTCCGGGGATTGGCAGCACGACAGGCACGTCATCGCGCAGTCGAGTTCTGAAAGCCGTCCAGTTTCGATTACCACAACCTGTTAGTTCCATAATATATCTTATGCGACTTTTATGGATGCTCCATATCGGAGACCACCCTGCGAGTTTGCTGCACTCCAATCCATACGGTGTCTGTTGAAGGCAATTGTCACGGTTTCTGGCGGCGACACTTATGAGCCCCATTGTCGCTCAAACCGGTCTGCATCCTGATTTACGTTTTGTGGCAATCGGCCGCCAGACAGCAAGTGGTGCGATGCTGCGTCAGCGCTCCGCGCTTTCCCGGCTGCTATGCTGAACATCGGAACGACTACGGCTGGCGCTTATCGCTCCAGCCAGCGTTCGTAGTCGGAAACCAGAAGGTGAACCGGCTCGACATCCTCTTCGATGTCCGAGAAGCGGCCTATCGGGTCACGGAAGATATTGTCGGTGAGATCGTCGTTCACCGTTGAAACTTCGCCGATCAGAACGTCGCCACCCTCGCCCCAGAACGCATGCCATACGCCAGGCAGCAAAGTCACGCTTTCACCCGGATCGAGTTTCAGAAGTCCTCCGGCCGGAAGCCTGCGCATGGTGCCGTCGACAGGAACCGAAACTTCGGCGCGGGCATCGATCCCGCCGTCCGCATCCGGCATAAACAGCTCCAGCACCAGCTTGCCGCCGCCACGATTGATGATGTCCTCCGCCTTGATGACATGGCGATGCATGGGCGAGAGCTGATCCTTGCGGGAGATCATGATCTTCTCGGCATAGAGCATGCCGGCGCCTTTCTTCATATCCTCGAAACGGCCATTGCGGACCGTGAAGACGAAAAGCCCAAGCTCGTCGAACTTCCCCTGCCCGTAGTCGGTGATGTCCCAGCCCAGCCGTGCATTGAAGACACCGGCGGATTCTGTTCCGCGCCGCTGCATTTCTGCGGGGGACCAGTAGGCGAAAGGCGGCATGACATAGCCGAACGATCGGATAAAGGCGTCCCCCTCGCGGATGATCTCGTTCACTCTCGAGCGCTTCATGATCCCTCCCGCCCGTGTTTCAGCCAGCCGTTCGTCCGAAGGTCAGCGTTCACCCCGCGCCGCCAGCTTGCGCATCGACGCGATCCGCCGGCGGCTGATCTCGGTGCGCATCGCCATCATGTGCAATGCGAAGAACAGCAGGGTGAAACCGACCGCCATAACCAGAAGCGGGCGAAGCAGGCTGCCGTCGATGGTCGGACCGTCCATGCGGAACACGGATGCCGGCTGATGCAGCGTGTTCCACCAGTCCACGGAGAACTTGATGATCGGTATGTTGACGAAGCCGATCAGGGTGATGATCGCGGCCGCCCAGGCCGCCTTGCCGGTGTCTTCCAGCGCGCGCGTAAGGGCGATTATGCCCAGATACATGAGAAAAAGCACGAAAACCGAGGTGAGACGGGCGTCCCATACCCACCAGGTTCCCCACATGGGCTTGCCCCAGATCGAACCGGTAATCAGCGCCAGAGCCGTGAAGCAGGCCCCGATGGGCGCTGCCGATTTCAGGGATACGTCCGCCAGCGGGTGCCGCCACACCAGCGTGCCGAGCGCTGCGGCGGCCATCACCGCGTAACACATCATCGACAGCCACGCGAACGGCACATGAATGTACATGATGCGCACGGTGCTGCCCTGCTGGTAATCCTCGGGAGCGCTGAAGCTCATATAGAGTCCTGCCGCGAGGATCAGGCAGGCCGCGCCCGCAAGCCATGGAACGACCTTGTCGGCGAAGCCGACAAACCGGGTTGGATTGGCAAGGTCCAGCCAGCTGGACAGGCGGGTGCGGGAAACGGTCATGACAAACTACATAACCTTGCATTCCGCCGCGAAGCAACAGCCTGCAATGGCTAACGGGGCGCGCCTTATGCCGCGGCGTTGTCTGCCACTGCCGAAATGCGCGACAGGCGCCGAACGTCTTCATCGTTGAGAAGCCCGCCGGCGCGCAGCAGAGCCGCAAAACGTCCGTTGCGCAGGGAGAGCTCGGCAAAGCCGCCCATTTCGACCACCCTGCCCTTGTCCATGAACACCACAAGATCGGCGTCGCGAACGGTGGTTAGGCGGTGCGCGATGATGAAGGTGGTGCGTCCGCGGCGCAGCTCATCGATAGCCTGCTTCACCCGTTCCTCGGTCTCGACATCGAGCGCGCTCGTCGCTTCGTCGAGAACGAGTATCGGCGCATTCTTCAGGACAGCGCGGGCAATGGCGATGCGCTGGCGCTCGCCGCCGGAAAGCTGTCCGCCGCGCTCGCCGACGACCGTGTCATAGCCCTCGCCCTTCGAAAGAATGAAGTCCTGTGCGGCGGCGGCCCGGGCGGCGGCATGTATCTCTTCATAGGTCGCGTCCGCCCGCCCGATGCGGATGTTGTCCTCGATGGAACGGTTGAGCAGACCGGCATCCTGGAACACGGTGGCGATGCAGTTGCGCACAGAACGGGCCGTCACGGTGCGTGTGTCGACCCCGTCGATGAGAATCCGGCCGTGCTGGGGCGTAAAGACGCGCTGGAGAAGATTGATAAGCGTGGTCTTGCCGGCGCCGGTCGGCCCGACGATGGCGACAGTCTGCCCGGCGGCGACCTCGAAGGAAACCGCGTCCAGCCCCTGGCCCGAGTTCGGGAACTCGAAGCTGACCTTGTCGAACCGCACATGGCCGGTGACTTTGCCGATCTCGCGCAACCCGGCCGGCTCCCTCACCTCAAGGGCGGAATCCTCCATCCGGTAGAACTCTTCGAGCTTCGCCCGCGCTTCCGATATCTGGTTGACGAAAGTGGACACCTGGTCGAGCCGGGCGATCAGAAGGGCCGCAAAACCGGTGAAGGCAATGACGTCGCCGATGCGCAACTGCCCCTGCATGACCAGATAGGAGCCGATCAGCAGAACAACCATCATCGAAATGGTGGAAGACAGGCGATGCATGGCGCTGGCCAACGCCCACCAGTCGAGCACCGGATACTGCGCGTCCAGCAATTCGCCGACGAAACGCTTCAGAGCTGCCGTCTCATGTCCGATCCGGTTGTAGCTCTGCAACACGGCGACGTTGCTGACGGAGTCGGACACATGCGCGAAGACCTTGTGGTAGTGGCGCTCCACATTCGCCTGCCCTTCCCGCGTCTTGCGCATGACCAGACGGCCGACGGCGAAGTAGACCGCGCCCAGCATCAGCAGCACAATCGACATGCGAAGATCGAGCGTCAAAGCGGTCGGGACCAGCAGCATGAGCGCCACGGCAGTGGAAAGGTGCTGGCGCATGAACTCCAGCCACAGCGTGAACAGGGTTTCCACTGCACGCAGAAGCGTATGCAGGGAGTTGGAAGTGCCGCGCATATGATGCCAGGCGAGCGGCATGTTGATGACCCGCTCGAACGACTGCGACAGAACCTCGCCGCGCAGTTTGTGGGCGAAGCGATCCGCGCCGCGCGCCACCAGAACGAAGGCGATGATGTTGAAGACGCCGAGCCCGGCCCAGACAACGAGCGGCGGAACCACGTTGACGCGCTCCGAAATCGCGTCGATGACCCGCCCGAACATGATCGGCTCGAGAATGGCCACCATGGCGAGGGTGACATTCGCGCCGCAGATCAGCGCGACCCGCTTCCTGTCGGCGACCAGATAGCCGAGCGCTCTCCAGTAGACTTGCAGAAGGGACACTCGATTACTCCGCGAAACCGTTCATTGTGCAATGCACCATATCTGGAAACGTATGAAGAGACGCGAGCCAGAACAATGCTCACTTACAGCGTCAGTTCCCCTCATGCGAACAAAACATGGCTACGGGCGGAAATCTGCCGTGATCGGCTAACGATTTGAGTTGAAAGGCAAAATGACCATCGTAAGGCAAAATTGCGGCAATCCCGAAAAGGGCTGCCGCAATTTTAGCGGGAAACGACGGGAAGAAGGCACATTGGCGGTCCTTTGCCGCCTTTTATCGCTTTCTGGCCGGGCTGGCGCGGCCGCCTGCGCTGTTAGCCGGCAACGTCACCACGACATCTGTTTCACCTGCTTCCAGGCGGAACGAGGCACCCTTCACTTTTTTGCCATTCACTTCCAGCGCCGCCGCGGATGTGCCTGCGCTGCGCTGCACCCGGATGGTCTGCCTTCCACCGCCGAGGGAAAGTCTTGCCGTATAACCATCCCAGTGAGAGGGAATGCGCGGATTGACCTCGATCGCATCGCCACGCCTGCGGATTCCGAGTATCGCCTCCACGGCGGCACGGTAGAGCCAGCCCGCGGAGCCGGTATACCATGTCCAGCCGCCACGGCCGGCCTTGTCGGCCGCATACACATCGGCGGCGACCACATAGGGCTCGACGCGGTAGTGCTCGGCGGAGGCTTCGTCCAGCGCGTGGTTGATCGGATTGAGCATGGAGAAGCACCGATAGGCTTCGTCCACGCGTCCCATCTCGGCCAGGGCAATGACGAACCACGTGGCCGCGTGCGTATACTGGCCGCCATTCTCGCGCACGCCGGGCGGATAGCTCTTGATGTAGCCGGGGTCTTTCTCCCAATCGGCAAAAGGCGGCGTGAACAGCTTGAGAATCCTGTTCTCTTCGTCGACGAGCATTTCGCCTGCACTGTCCATCGCCGTACGTGAGCGGGCGGGATCGCCCTCGCCTGACAACACGCTCCACGACTGGGCTATCGAGTCGATCTGGCACTCCTGCGACTCGCGGGAACCAAGCGGGGTTCCGTCGTCGAAAGTGCCGCGACGGTACCATTGGCCGTCCCATGCGCTGTTCTCCAGCGCGCGCTTGAGCACGGCGGCATGGGCCTGCCATGCCTTCATGCGCCTGGCGTCGCCCTGCACCTTTGCGACAGGTTCGAAATCGGCAAGCGTCCTGAGCAGGAACCAGCCCAGCCACACGCTCTCGCCCCTGCCCTCATCGCCAACGCTGTTCATACCGTCATTCCAGTCGCCACCCAGAATGAGCGGGAGTCCGCCCGGGCTGCTGCGCCTGACGGCAAGATCGAGCGCCCGCGCGCAATGCTCATACAGCGACGCACTCTCACCGGAGGGTTCGGGCAGGAAGAAGGCGTCATGCTCATGATCGCCGAGTTTCTCGCCCTGGATGAAGGGCAGCTTCTCGTCGAGGATTTTCCGGTCGCCCGTCACCTCCACGTAATGGGCGACGGCATGGGCCAGCCAGACCACATCGTCCGAAATGATGGTGCGCACGCCCGCTCCCGTGCGCGGCAGCCACCAGTGCTGCACATCGCCTTCGGGGAACTGACGCCCGGCTGCGTTCAGTATCTGGGCACGGGCAAGACCCGGATCGTGCGCGAGCAGGGCCAGCGTGTCCTGCAACTGATCGCGGAACCCGAAGGCGCCGCTTGCCTGATAGAAGGCAGAGCGGGCACGGATACGGCAGGCCAGGCTCTGGTACGGCAGCCAGTGATTGACCATGAAATCGAGGGTCTTGTCCGGCGTCTCGACCTGAATGGTATCGAGGAAACCGCGCCATTCTCTCTCCGCCCCGGCAAGGCGCTCGTCGAAATCGATCGCACGATGTCGTTCGATGAGGGCCGAGGCTTCGGTCATGCTTTCCGCATCGCCAAGAAGCCACAGCAGGATGGTTTCGCCGTCTGCCGGAATCTCGACATCGCGCGCCAGCGCGGCGCAGGGATCGTCACCGGCCTCGATGCGACCAGAGAGCGAAGCCCCGGTGAGAACGGCCAGGGGACGTTCGCTGGAGCCACCTTGCCCGATGAACTCCTCGCGATGTGCCGTGAACGAATCGGCCCGACCATCCGAGGCGAGAAAAACCACCCGGCCGCCAAAATCGAGATTGTAAGGGTTGGTGGCGAGCAGCGCGCCCGTTTTCTCGTCCTGCGACGGTATGATTGTTCCCGCAGTACGGGAGCGGTGTGAGCCGAGAACCCACTCTGCATAGGCATAGACCCGAAGCCGGGCGACGGAAGCGCCGGAGTTGCGGATACGCAGCCGCGACACTTTCACGGGATCGGCAGGGTCCACGATGTGGGTCAGTTCCATTTCAATGGCGCTGCGCCGCGCACGGAACGTGGAAAACCCCTGCCCGTGAACGGCTTCATAGGCGACCGCCGCATCGCGCACCACCGCGGCGACCGGGGAAAAGCTGGCGCCGCTGTCGAGGTCATGGATATAGATGCCCTCACCCGGACGGTTCGTCACCGGGTCGTTCGACCAGGGCGTGAGCTGATAGTCGCGGCTGTTGCGGCTCCAGGTGAACCCGGCCCCTTCCGCCGATGTGTGGAAGCCGAAACTTTCGTTGGAAACGACGTTGATCCACGGCTGGGGCGTTACCTTGCGGCCGGTCAGGCGAACGACATAGCGGCGCCCGTCTCCTTCGAAGCCACCAAATCCGTTCCAGTTGGAAAGCCCCTTTCCATCGGCGGATTTGTACTTTGCCGGTGCTGCTGCCACGACTGGGATCCCCGCCCCGCGAGAAGGCGGGGGCGTCCGGGCGATGCCGTTCGCGGTTTCGCGCGCCTGCAAGGCCGTCAGCTCGGCCCTCTCGATCTGGTCGCTGATCGTACCGTTGCGCGTATGGAGCACCACGCGCGCCGACGTCAGCAGGGTGCGATAGGTCGGCTCGTCCATGAGATCGCGGCGAACGGCGAATATATGCTGGCGCGGCCCCAGTTCCGAGCCGCGCAAACGGGCATTCTCGCAAAGGTAGTCGATAGCCTGCTGCAAATCCTGCACATATGAGGAGGACTGCTCGTTGACGATGACCAGGTCGGCGGTAAGGCCGCGCGCCCGCATATATTCCTGATAGCGAAGACCCTGCGCCACGATTTCAAGGTCGGCCAGATCGTCGATCCGAATGGCGAAGATCGGATAGTCCCCGGAAATGCTTGTCGGCCACAGGCTTGACTGTTTGCCGAGGCCGCTCGCAATCGATTCCGAAGGCAGCCGCAGGTTCGGATCGGGATAGATCAGATAGCGCGCAAGGCTCTGTCCTGTCGCCGCGTCCGCCAGCGACAATCCGAGATGGCGGGTCTGAACCTGCGAGCGGGTCCATGACAGCATCGCCTGACGGGCAAAGCTTTCAGGATGATCAAGACGGTTGATGGCATCATCGAGTTCCGCCCTGTTCGCCCCGACACAGGTCCAGAACGTCAGCGAAACCTTCTTGTTGGCCGGAACGCGCACCTTGCGCCGCAGTGCAACGATCGGATCGAGCGTGAATCCGGCATGTCCCGCCAGCCGCGCGCCCGGGTCCATGGCAGCCGGATCGGCAATGGTGCGCCCGCGACCGATGAAGGCGCGGCGGTCGGTCTCCGCTTCGGTGTCGCGAGCCAGGCCGGTCGGGTCCGTGACGAAGTGCACCGCGACGATATCGGGTTCGCGCTGGTCGCGCTTTCTCCTGCGGGCGAAGATCGCCCCGTTGTTGTCGGCAATTTCCGTCTCGACGAACATCTTCGAGAACGCGGGGTGGGCATTGTCCGAGGCTTCCGGGGCAAGGACCAGCTCCGCGAAGGAAGTCACCTCGATATAACGGTCGCTCGATCCGTCGTTGTGTAGCGTTACGCGTCGTCCCTCGCCGTGGCCTTCCGAAATGACGATGCACTCCACCTCCGAGCGCAACGATTGCACGCTTTTGGCGAACGTGGCCTTGTCGTCCGAGAAATAGGTCTGCGCGACCTCTCCCGGTGCCTGCTTCGGTTCCACGGTTGCCGACCACCATTCGCCGCTGTCGACGTCCCGCAGGAAGATGTAGGTGCCCATGCGATCCTCGACCGGATCGGGTTGCCAGCGTGTGATGGCAAGGTCGCCCCAGCGGCTGTAGCCCGATCCGGTCGCCGTAACCATCATGGAATAATGGCCGGTAGACATCAGGCTTGTCGCGCGCAGGGCCGTGCCCGGATCCGCGATGATGCGCGTATCGAGGCTCTGCGCCTCCTGCTCGTCGACAAGCGGACGTTCCTCCGCTTCCGTGCGCACGGTGTCGGCGGGAATTTCGCGGGGCGCCTTTTCCTGCAACAGCAGTTCGGCGGATTCGATCACCGGGTCGGAGTGGAAACGGTCACGCAGCCGTCCTTCGTAGACCACATTGGCGACGGCGGCGATCGACATCCCGGAGTGGTGTGCGAAATAGCTCTGCACCACGGCATGGCCTGCACCTTCCGGGACACGCTGCGGAGTGAAATCCACCGCATCGTAGTAACCGTAGCGCCCGAGCGCCCCAATGCTCCTGAGCCGCTTCAGGTTTTCCACCGCCTCGCGCGGCATGAACTGCGCGGCCAGAATGGTCGCATAGGGTGCGATGACCAGGTTCTGCGCAAGCCCACGCTTGAGACCGAGCCCCGGGACGCCAAAGTTGGTGTACTGGTAAGTCAGTTCACGGTCGCGGGCATTGTAGGCAGCTTCGGAAATTCCCCATGGCACGTTGCGTGAACGGCCATATTGCATCTGGCGCTTGATGACGAGATTGCTCGTCTGGTTGAGCAGGCTGCCCTGTGGCTCCTTCATCACCAACGGAGGCATCAGGTACTCGAACATCGAGCCGGACCACGATATCAGCGCGCCGCGGAAGCCTATCTCGACGATGGGACGTCCAAGCTTGAACCAGTGCTCGGTCGGCAGATCGCCCTTGGCAACGGCGAACAGGGAAGTCAGCCGGGCCTCGGATGCCAGAAGGTCGTAACAGGCTTCGTCGAGTTGGTGCTCTTCCACCCGGTAACCGATGGAAAGCAGCTTGCGCTCCGGGCGCATGAGGAAGGAAAAATCCATCTCGAATGCGAAACGGCGCGCACGTTCGCGCAGTTTGAGCAGCCTCGTGCGCAGCTCTTCGACAGTGCGGTCGTCGCTGTGCGAGTCATGCAAATGGGCTTCGCACGTCGCCTCCAGACGAATTGCCCAGTCGGCCACCACCTCGGAGCGGCTGGAACCGACCTCTGCATGAATCGCCGCCGCCAGCTTGCGGATCTCTCCGGCCAGCACCGACAGATTGATCGTGCGGATGGACGCCATCTCGGGTTGTTCCTTGATGGTGTGCACCGCCCGGCGCATGCCGTCGAGCCGGTCGGCCAGACGCTGGCGCAGCGGGCGCAACTGGCGGCGGTCGTCCGGCAGTTCGTCCAGGCTTTCGTCGAGGATGGCGACCACGTCGAGCACGCCCTCGAAGTCGCCATGAAGATGGACCGAGGGCGCTTCGGCCCATTCTGCGCAAGTGGCGGCAACGGCCACCAGATGACCGGCGAGATTGCCGCTGTCCACGGCTGAAATGTAAAGCGGATGCAGCGGTTTGAGCGTTTTCGTGTCGTACCAGTTGAACAGATGGCCACGCTCGCGCGGCATGTTCTCGATGGTCGAAAGCGTCGACCCGATGCGCGACACGGAATCGGCCATGCTGATCCAGCCGAAATCGCGTGCCGACACGACGGACAGAAGATAAACGCCGACATTGGTGGGCGACGTGCGTGGGGCCACCACAGGTGCCGGGCTTTCCTGAAAGTTATCCGGCGGCAGATGGTGATGTTCTTCGGTGACGAACGTCTCGTAATAGTGCCATGTACGGCGGGCCGCGATGCGCAGCGCATGCATGTCGCGCGGCGCCAGATGCAGCCGGTCCTCGGTTTCGGCCGAACGGCTGATAAGCCAGGCGAAAGCCGGCGAACCGATCCAGAACAAGGCGAAGAAGAAGGCGACGAAGGCCCCGGTGGAGTCTGCAAACACCGGAATGGCGAGACCGACGACGCCTATGATCACCGCCCCGTACATGGCCGAATAATAGGAACCGAGATCGTTGGTCCCGCCCTTGTGCGCCTGCGATGCCGTGCGCCATTCAAGCAGATTCCTGCGGGATACGAAAAGCCTGTAGATCGTGCGGATGATGGCGTCGCCCATCATCCAGGCAGAGTGGGCCATCAGCACCACACGCAACGCGACCATGGCCGTTCCGAAGGCAATGTCACGCGCCAGTGCGGAGAAATGCCCGCGCGGGGTCGAATCCCGGCTCCGGGGCCAAAGACCATTCACGATGTTGAAGGTCGGTGCCATGAACAGGGTCAGGATCAGCAGCGCCTGCCATTGGGCGGCCTGCGTGAACGGCAGCAATGTCCAGCCTGCGATTGCCGCCATCACCCAGAAGATGGGGGTGAGCGTGCGGCGCAGATTGTCGACCATCTTCCAGCGCGAAAGGGCAGGAACGCCCGACAGCGGGTTGAGGATGAATCTGAGAAGCTGCCAGTCGCCGCGGGCCCAGCGATGCTGACGCGATGCGTCGACCGAATAGCGGGTCGGATAATCCTCGACCAGTTCTACATCGGTCACCAATGCCGCGCGCGCGAATGCCCCCTCCACGAGATCGTGGCTGAGAATGGCGTTTTCTTCGAAGCGGTCCCTGAGCGCCGCCTCGAAAGAATCGACGTGATAGAGGCCCTTGCCGGTGAAAGTGCCGTCGCCGAACACATCCTGATAAAGGTCAGAAACGGCGAAGACGTAGGGATCGAGGCCACGGTCGGCGGAGAACACGCGCTGAAAGAACGAGGCTTCGTCGCCGGTGGTCAGCGACGGCGTGATGCGGGGTTGCAGGATGGTGTAGCCCGCCGTGACCTTCCTGGTTGCCGCATCGTAGTGGGGGCGGTTCAGCGGATGCGCGAGCTTGCCGATCAGCCTGCTCACCGCATCGCGCGTGGTGCGCGTGTCCGCATCCAGTGTCATCACATAGACGACATTGTCCGGAAGCGGAGCGTCCAGCGGCAGGAAGGTGGTGTCGCCATCCCCGCGCAGAAGCAGATTCAGCTCGTGCAGCTTGCCGCGCTTGCGCTCCCATCCCATCCACACGCCCTGCGAAGGATTGTACAGCCGGCGCCGGTGGAGAAGGTGGAAGCGCGGCACGCCGCCCGCGGCTGGATAACGCAGGTTCAGACGCGCGATTTCAGCGCGGGCGAAATCGAGAATCTCCGTATCTGCCGGATTCAGCTCGGCATCGCTGTCCGGCCAGTCGGAAAGCAGCGCAAAATAAAGCTCGTCGGAAACGTTGGCGAGGTGATGAACCTCGATGTTGCGGATATTCTCCTCAACGTCGTCGCGTGAGCCGATCAACGAAGGCACCACGACGAGAGTCCGTGCCCCGGCCGGTATCCCGTCCTTGTAATCATATCCGATCAGGCGCGTGGGCTTCAGGAAGAGCAGCACCACCGTGTTGAAGAAACCGAGCGCACCCTCACTGGCGGGTACGGCAAACAGCGCCAGCATGAGCGCAATGGCCCCGACCGGCAGGCCCAGCACCGCAAGCGCGTTGCCGCTCATGTAGAGCAGAAGCGCAGTCAGCGCGAACACCGGAACAGCAATTCCCAGCCAGCCCGCCTTGCGGAACGAGCGCTTCAGCGACAAGCCGAAAAGCGGCCGATAGCCAATCTCCTTTTCGAGCGTCTCGCGACATGGACCGACAAGATAAAAGCCGACATCGGATGGCGAGTCTGCCATTTCCAGCCGGCCGGCAGATTTCGCGGCCATCTCGACCGCAATCTCTGCCACTTCGTGTTCCGAATGGCCCGATCCGCGCGCCAGTTCCTCGATGGCCGTGCGATACTGGTCTCGGGAGGCGAAATCGAGCGCCGAATAATCCGCCTTCTCGCGCAGTACCTCATCAATGCGGCTGACGCCCTCGAACCAGACGGTCCAGTCCACATCGTTGATGAGGCGCAGGCCCCTGATGATGTTGCCGGTGGTGACATTGCCGGCCGAAAGCGTCTGATGCTCGGCCATGATGATCTGCTCGGCGTCCGAGCCGGATTTTTCCAGCTCGCCTTCCAGCCATTCGAGCGCCCTGCCGGCGTTCTGCGAACCGTCGCGCAGCCGGTAGAGAAGCTGCGTGGCGAAAGTCGTATCGCGCGCATAGGCGCCGTACCGGCTCAGCATCTGCTCGCGCTCACCGCCATCGGCCGAAGCCAGCGCACGGTCGGCCACCTCGTTGGCGACAAGGCGCATCTTGCGCGCGCGCTCGACCCGCAAGGCAAGCCGGCGCAGGTTTTCGATCAGCACGAAGCGAAGCAGCGACGGAAGTGCCCAGATCTCGCCGATCTTCATCGGTTCGACCGACTGGAACCCCTCCACGATCGCCTTGAATGTCTGTGCCGAAACCGAACTGTCCGAATGCGCGACATAGGCCCATGCGATGGCAAGAGCTCTCGGCACGGAGGTGCCGTCGCCGAGCCTGAGCGTGGGAAGCTGCCTGTAGAAACGACGCGGAAGGTCGCGCTTGATCTGGTAGATCGTCTCTTCGACCAGATAATTGTTGTCGAGCAGCCATTGCGCAGCAGGCGTAACCGGTTCGCCCTTCGCCTGCGCTGCATTGGTGGAGCGGTAAATCTCCAGAATCCGGGCTGCGCTTTCGCGGATACGGCTCTGGAAATCGAAGGCTCCAAGCCCTTCCAGGCTCCGCGTATCGCCATCTGCCATCTGCTTGCCAAGCAGTCTCAGCCTGTCTTCCTGATAGAATTGCGCCCTGATCGGGAGCTCCCCGGCCAGAGGCATGGCGGCAGGCTTGGCTTCGAGGCTGTCAGGTCTGGACTGAATATTCATTAAAAATCCACAAGGCGAGAAACGACAACGGCTTCGATTTGGCCGCTGCAACCATAAACCGTTTTAAATGCAAATGGTTGCATAGTACGGCCCACAGGGATTTTACTGCGCCATCCCCTTCCCCAGGCGCACATAAGCCATCGACCCCACAAGCCATGCCACGGGATCGAAAGGAAAGAATTCTGGCTTTTTCGTGTTTTACGCGCTGTCCGGCGAGCGCAGGAGTCCGGCTTCAATAAAGCTTTGCAACAGCCCTTAACGAACCCGCTTAACTGCGTGAACTCGTCTCCGGCAATGTCATTGCACGCCCGGTCGAAAACCGGGCGTGCAATATGGAAGCCGTGGTCAGATGGCGGCCGTTACGATCATCTCGACCTTGTATCTGGGATTGGCCAGTTTTGCCTCGCCGGTAGCCCGCGCAGGCGTATGTCCCTGCGCCACCCATGCATCCCAGACCGCGTTCATCTCGGCGAAGGTCGACATGTCGGCCAGCCAGATGATCGTCTGCAGGATTTTTGTCTTGTCGGAGCCGACCTGTGCAAGAAGCTGGTCGACCGTGGCAAGGATATCGCGTGTCTGGGCCTCGACGGTATCGCCCTCGCCGACCTGACCGGCCAGGTAGACGGTGTTGCCGTGAACGACGATATCGCTCATGCGTGGGCCAACTTCCAAACGGCGGATGCTCATTCTGTCTTCCTTCCCGAAATGCCATGCCCTGCATGGGGCAAGACCTCTGTAGATAGCACATTCGATCCCGGCAATAGCGACCCCGATCCCGGATACGGAAATGTCGCAAAAACATTGCCGGGAGGAATTCCATGTCTTGTCTGACACCTTCAGCTTTGGCATGTAGGCGTCAACTGCCGCATCCGCGTGGCTTTTATTTCGCCCGGAGATATTCATGGAAATCCGCCAGATCAGCGAAGACTATTCGGTTACCGGACAGATTGTTCCCGCCGACGTGGCGCAAATCAGGGCCGCGGGCTTCAGGAGCGTGATCTGCAATCGCCCCGACGGCGAGCAGGTCGATCAGCCTGCGCAGGACGAAGTGCGCGCCGCCGTCGAGGCTGCCGGGATGACCTATCGCTACATTCCCGTCGTCAGCGGCCAGATGACAGCCGACAATGTCGCGGATCAGGCCAGGGCTCTGGAAGAGCTTCCCACACCGGTCCTCGCCTACTGCCGCTCGGGAGGGCGCTGCACCAATCTCTTCCTTGCCATTCAGCAATCGAGGGGATGAGCGGACCTCCGGCCCGGCACGCGCCTGTCAGACCCGGAGACCGTAGCGGATGCCATCATAGATTGCGGCGTGGATATTGCGCGAGGCGACCGCATCGCCGATCCGGAACACAACGAGGTCCGAGTCCGTGTTGCGCGCAGGAAAGATGTCTCCACCCTTCACCAGTCGTTCGTAATCGATGGCGCCCTGATTGCGCGACAGGGGCCTGAGCGCGAGGTAAAGCTCATCGAGCGGCGCGGTGCCGTGCTCCACCACCACCTGATCGACACGTCGCTCCACGCTCCAGCCGTCGGAGAAATCTGAGCCGAGCGTTGCAACCAGATGGTTTCCGTCCCGCCGCACTGATCTCAGCCGCGTGTTGATGGTCACGGTGACGCCGTTCTCATGGAAGCTGCGCATATAAGGCACATGGTTCATGCCCCCCATTTCCGGGGCGAAGAAGCGTTCGGGTGAAACCAGCTCCAGCTTCGAGCCGGCTTTGGCAATCAGCTCCGCGGTTCCCATGCCCTGATGGCCGCCGTTGTCGTCGAACAGCAGCACGGTTTCAGCCGGCTTGACGGCACCGGCCATGATGTCCCAGCTTGAGGTGACAAGGTCGTCGCCGGCTTCCAGAGGCGGGTTCTGCGGCAGGCCGCCGGTCGCGACAACGACGACATCCGTCTCCAGCGCCAGAACATCCTCCTTCCCGGCCCATATGTCGTAACGGATTTCGACGCCCAGCCGGTCAAGTTCGGCAAGCCGCCAATCCACGATCCCGATCAGTTCCTTGCGGCGGGGGTTCTGGGCAGCCAGCCTTATTTGCCCGCCTGCCAGGCCGGCAGCCTCCAGAATCGTGACGGAATGGCCGCGCTCGGCCGTCACCCGCGCCATCTCCAGCCCGGCCGCGCCCGCCCCCGCGATGACGATCTTCTTCAGGGGCCCGTCCGTCCTGCGGATGATATGCGGAATGAAGGCTTCGCGCCCGGTCGCCGCATTGTGGATGCACAGCGCCTCGCCGCCTTCATAGATGCGGTCGAGACAATAGGTTGCCCCGACGCATGGCCTGATTTCATGTTCGCGCCCCGCCATCACCTTCCTGACGATGTGCGGATCGGCGATGTGAGCGCGCGTCATGCCCACCATGTCGAGCTTGCCTTCGGCGATGGCATGACGCGCCGTGGCGACGTCGGCGATGCGCGCCGCATGAAAGGTCGGAAACTTCGTTGCCGCCCTCACCTCTCCGGCAAAATCCAGATGCGGGGAAGAACGCATGCCCGTGATCGGGATGACCCTGGTCAGCGCGGCATCGGTCTCGATGGAACCGCGGATGATATTGAGGAAATCGATGCGGCCGGACCCTGCCAGCCGCCGGGCTATCTCCACGCCTTCTTCCCGGGAAAGGCCGGTGGCGAAATCCTCGTCGGCCACCAGCCTTATGCCGACCACAAACCCGTTTCCCACCGCCTTGCGGATTGCGTCGAGCACCATGAAGGTAAAGCGCAGCCGGTTTTCGAGCGGCCCGCCGTGCTCGTCCTGACGATGGTTCGTGGCGGGCGACCAGAACCCGTCCATCAGGTGGCCATATGCTTCCAGCTCGATTCCATCCAGCCCGGCCGCCTGACAACGCTGGGCAGCGGACGCATAGTCGGCCACTATGCGTTCCATGTCCCAATCCTCGATCGCCTTGGGAAAGGAACGGTGCGCGGGCTCCCGCACCGGGGATGGTGCAAGCACCGGCAACCAGTCGCCCTTGTTCCAGCCGCTGGTGCGGCGGCCGAGATGGGTGATCTGGATCATCACCTTGCAATCATGCTCATGGCAGGCGTCTGCCATCTCGGCGAGCCATGGCACGATCGCATCGTCATAGAGATGCAGGTTACCGAAAGCGGGCGGGCTGTCCCTGCTGACGATTGCCGAACCCGCCGTCATGGTCAGCGCCATGCCGCCCTTCGCTTTTTCCGCATGATAGAGGCGGTAGCGTTCCTTGGGCATTCCGTCTTCCGAATAAGCCGGCTCATGGCTCGTCGACATGACCCGATTCTTCAGCGTCAGGTGCCTGAGCTGATAAGGCTGAAGCAGAGGATCCTGGCTGGCCATCGTCTTTCCCGGTATGCGATGCTGGCTGTGTTGGCGGCTATATGGCGGAATGCGTTCCTGGAGCATTTCTGCTTTTCCTCGAAGCACAGAAATGCTCTAACCTTTTGTTTTTACGCAATTCCGAACGCAAACCGCTGCGCACTTTTGCTGGAATTGCTCTATTCGGTGGCATCGCCGGCAAAACATTCGAGTTCGCTCAGCTTCCAGCCATTCGTCGCTGAAGCGATATCGGCAACTTTCCATTTGCCGTCGACGCTCTTCAGCGACCAGACCATCTCGCGGCTCGCGTCCTGTTCGCCGGGAAAAAGGCTGAAGGTGGCTGTCACTTCTGCCTGATCCCCATTCAGGGCTTCGGCGAGTTTCAGCGTTCGGGCAAGCTCGCCGTCATCGAAGTCCTGCGCGTCGAGCGCGGGATCGGAATCGATGCAGGGAACGCCGTCCGGACTGGCGAGCGCCGCGTCATTCTGGTCGAAAAGCTTTTTGACGGGTTCGACAAAGCGGTCGCGGTAATCGGGATCGCCGACAAACCGCCCCTGCGTGTAGAAGAATTTCACGGCATCCGACGCCGGCCCCGCCATGGCTGCCACGGGAGCGGCGATGGTCAGGGCAAGGGCAAGCAAAGGCACTCTCATCACGATCCTCCTGGGACGAAGCTGCCCGTCAATACCACGCATCCTCCATCGCGTCCCGGGTGCGCGCCATGAAATCGAGGAGCGCTTCATCGGTCGCTTCGTCCAGCGGCGGTGCTTCATATTCTGCCAGCATCTTCTTCCACCGTCTGTTGGCGCGAGTGGCTGCATCCGCCGAGCCCGCCGCCTCCCATTTCTCGAAGGGTTCATTGTCGGCGATTTCCGAATCCCAGAAAGCTGTCTCGTAGTTGGCCAGCGTGTGGGCGGACCCAAAGAAGTGATTGCCGGGGCCAACCTCGCGAAAGGCGTCAAGCGCAAGCTGGTTGTCGTCGATCTTCACGCCATCGAGATAGGTGTGGAGCGCGCCGCAGAAATCGGCGTCCATGACGAATTTCTCGTAGGACATGGAAAGCAGGCCATCGAGGAAGCCGGCTGAATGCAGGATGAAGTTTGCTCCGCAATGGACCGCGGCCAGCATCGACATCGTGCCCTCGTTCATCGCGTGCGCATCCGGCAGCTTCGACGTGGTGAAATTGCCGGAACAGCGCAACGGCAGCCTGAGACGCCGGGCAAGCTGGCCGACGACCATGGAGCCGACAACCGGTTCCGGTGTGCCGAAGGTGGGCGAACCCGAGCGAAGCGACATCGATGACAGGAAATTGCCGAAGATGACGGGTGCCCCCGGCCGCTCGAGTTGCGTAAGCGCACAGCCCGCCATGGTCTCGGCCAGCGATTGCGCGATGGCTCCCGCATTCGTAACCGGCCCCATTGCTCCGCCAAGGATGAAGGGCACGACGACGGCGGCCTGATTGGCGCGGGCGTAGGCGCGCAGTGCAAGCGTCATCGTGCCATCCCACACGAGCGGCGAGTTGACGTTGACATTGCCGAGGATGACGCAGTTCCGATCCACGAAATCGCGACCGAAGACGATCCGCGCCATTTCGATGGAATTTTCGGCCCGGCTCTCTGCCGTCACCGAGCCCATGAAGGCGCGGTCTGAATACTTTATATGGCTGTAGACCATGTCGAGATGGCGCTTGTTGACGGGAACATCCACCGGTTCGCAGATTGTGCCGCCCGAATGATGCAGCCACGGCGACGACTGGGCGAGCTTGATGAAATTGCGGAAATCCTCGATCGTGCCGTAGCGGCGGCCCCGGTCGAGATCCATGACGAAGGGCGAGCCATAGGCTGGCGAGAACACGACATTGCTGCCGCCGATGCGCACCGAACGTGCCGGGTTGCGCGCATGCTGGGTGAACTCGGCCGGCGCTGTCGCGAGCAACTCGCGCAGCATGCCGGGCTCGAACTTCACCAGAACGCCGTCGATCTCTGCTCCGGCCCTGCGCCATAAATCGAGAGCGGCTGGATCGTCGCGGAATTCGATGCCGATTTCCGCAAGAATACGATCCGCCGTCCCCTCGATGCGGACGAGGTTTTCCTCCGCCATGATGTCGTAGGGGGGGATGCCGCGCACGATAAAGGGGCGGCCCATTCCCTGCGCTCCATGCGCACGCTGCTCGCGCCGCGCATTGCGCCCGCCTCTTTCGCGGCGAGAAGGTTGCGCAATTTTGTCGATAGTGGTTTCGGCGGTGACCATATCCTCCCCTCCAGACCTGGTACGCATTCCATCTTCATCATGCTAGCGCCACGCAGGAAGGCTGTAACGCCTGAAAATCATGACAGTTCGCATGAGTTTAAATTATGCAATAGGCACGAACCCGACTGTCTTCGCGCCCTTGTTTGACCGGGGGATAGCGGCTTGCATCGCTTTCGCTGGCAGGCAGAATCCGGCTAATGTGAAGCCATGCCGATCCGCCAGCTTTCAGAAACGATGATCAACCAGATCGCCGCCGGCGAGGTGATTGAACGCCCCGCATCGGTTGTGAAGGAACTCGTGGAGAACGCGCTCGATGCGGGGGCCGGACGCATCGAGATCGTCACCGGCGGCGGCGGCCTCAATCTCATTCGCGTGACGGATGACGGGTCCGGCATGAGCGAGCGGGAATTGCCGCTGGCGATAGGCCGCCATTGCACGTCCAAGCTCGCCGACGACATCCATGACATTCGCTCGCTGGGTTTCCGCGGCGAGGCCCTGCCCTCGATCGGATCCGTCGCGCGCCTGTCGATCCGCTCGCGCGCCCGGGACAGCGAAAGCGGGGCCGAGATCGGCGTCGAGGGCGGCCGCATCACTCCCGTGCGCCCGGCGCCCGCCAATCGCGGCACCACGGTCGAAGTACGCGACCTGTTCTTCGCAACGCCGGCGCGGCTGAAATTCATGAAGACGGAGCGCGCCGAAAGCACGGCGACCAGCGACATCGTCCGGCGCATCGCCATAGCATTCCCCACCGTGCGCTTCACGCTGGCAGGTGCCGACCGCTCCACGCTCGATCTGCCGGCGGCCGGCGACACGCATGAAGGCCGGCTGGAACGCATCGCGCAGGTCATGGGGAGGGAGTTTGCCGACAACGCGATTCCTGTCGATGCCATGCGCGAGGGTGTTCGGCTGGAAGGCTATGTATCGATCCCGTCCTACACGCGCGCCAATGCGCTCCAGCAATATGCCTATGTCAACGGCCGGCCCATACGCGACAAGCTGTTCGCCGGCGCGGTACGGGGCGCCTATGCGGACGTGCTTCCACGGGACCGCCATGCCGTGACCGTGCTGTTCCTGACGCTCGATCCGTCAACGGTCGACGTCAATGTGCATCCGGCGAAAGCAGATGTGCGTTTTCGCGATCCCGGGCTGGTGCGCGGCCTCATTGTGGGCGCGATACGTCAGGCGTTGGCGAATGCAGGCATCCGCGCGGCAACCACCGGCGCATCCGGCATGATGGCGGCCTTCCGTCCAGGTACCGGCTCCAGTTCCCATTTTACGGACACGGCTGCGTCGCCCCGACCCACGGCCGGCTTCGATCTGGAAAGTTCTCCGCACAGACCTCTCGATATGAGGTCATCTGGTGCCGGTGGCGGCTTCACCGAAAGCGGACAGACTTCGTTTGCGTCGGCCGAAGCGACCAGCGCCGATATGCGCGCCAGCCAGGCGGACACGGATGGCGCATTGCAAAGCCTGACGCTCGGAGCCGCGCGCGCTCAGGTTCACGAAAATTACATCGTGGCCCAAACGCAGGATTCGCTCATCATCGTCGATCAGCACGCTGCGCATGAACGGCTGGTCTATGAAGAACTGAAGACCGCGCTGCATGCGCGTGCCGTGCCTTCCCAGATGCTGCTCCTGCCGGAAATCGTCGACTTGCCGCAGGACGATGCGGAGCGGCTGGCCACACATGCCGAAACGCTCGCCCGTTTCGGGCTGAGGCTGGAGCGGTTCGGCCCGGGCGCGGTTGCCGTGCGCGAGACGCCGTCCATGCTCGGAGAAGTCGACGTTCAGCAGCTTGTGCGCGATCTTGCCGACGAGATCGCCGACCACGACACCACTGAAACGCTGACCGGGCGGCTTCACCACATTGCCGCGACCATGGCCTGCCATGGCTCGGTGCGCTCGGGCCGCCGGCTCAAGCCGGAAGAAATGAATGCCCTTCTGCGGCAGATGGAAGCGACACCGGGGTCCGGCACGTGCAATCATGGCCGCCCGACCTATATCGAGCTTCGCCTGGCCGACATCGAGCGCCTGTTCGGCAGGCGCTGACCCTACCTTGACCTTGCCGCTTTTTGCGGCGATGACATACCGATTGAACCTGGTACGCTTCCATGATGAACCGCTTTGATGGTCCCGGCAGCCGTGAGGCCCGCATCCGCTATCTCGATGGCGACTTTCAGGTCACCAGCCCCGGCTCCTATGTCCGTTGCGCCGTGACGGGTGAGCACATCACGCTGGACGAACTGAGATACTGGAGCGTCGAGCGGCAGGAGCCTTACGCAAGCGCCAGGATTTCCTTCGAGCGCGAACTGGAAACGAACCCGCAACTGCGCGAGCGCGGGAAGTAAGCCCGCCAGGAGCGGTGCCCCGCACCATCGGCTCCGGACTAGCCCCTTTTGCCAGGCGTCTCGCGGTGCTAACCGTGGGGCGCTTTTCCAAAGGGATAGAAAATCGTGTCCAGTCAGCCCCTGCCGCCTCTCCAGCCCATAACCAGGAACGATGAGGCAGCAATCCTGAAGCTGAACAATCTGCACGCCCGGGAACTTTCCTGGCTTGAACCCGAACGCCTGTCATTTCTTCTCGGTCAGGCATTCCATGCCTGCCATGTCGGCGAATCGGAAGCCTTCCTCATCACCTTCGATCAGGATGCGGACTACGACAGCCCCAATTTTCTCTGGTTTCGCCAGCGTTATGCGCGTTTCATCTATATCGATCGTGTCGTCGTGGATGAAAGGGCGCGTGGGCGCGGCCATGCCCGACGCCTGTATGAGGATCTGTTCAAGCGAGCCGCCGAGGCAGGCCATGACACGATCGTCTGCGAAGTGAATGCCGACCCGCCGAATCCGCAGTCGGACGCTTTTCACGAGCGATTGGGATTCCATGAAGTTGGCGCGGCCGAAATTCATGGCGGCGCCAAGACCGTTCGCTATTTTGCCCGCAAGCTGGAGAGCGGCGAGGCGATACCGTCCCTGAAGCCGTCACGGAACATTTCGCGACTTATCGAGATAATGGCGGCCCTGCGCGCGCCGGTGGGCGGCTGCCCGTGGGACGTCGAGCAGACTTTTTCCACCATAGCGCCCTATACGATCGAGGAAGCCTATGAGGTCGCAGACGCGATCCAGCGCGGCGATTTCGACGATCTGCGCGATGAACTCGGCGATCTGCTGTTGCAGGTCGTCTACCACGCCCGCATGGCCGAGGAAGAAGGCAGGTTCGCATTCCCCGATGTGGTGGAGGCGATCACCACCAAGATGATCCGCCGCCACCCCCATGTGTTTGGCGACGACCAGGCCCGCAGCGCCGGCATGGCCAAGGGCATGTGGGAGAAGATCAAGTCTGCGGAAAAGGCGGAAAAGCGGGCGGCGCGGCTCGCACGCGGCCTCGATCCGGAGGACAATGGAAAAGGATTTCTGGACAGCGTACCCCTTGCCCTGCCTGCTCTGACGCGCGCGCTTAAGCTGCAGGAGAAGGCCGCCCGGGTCGGCTTCGACTGGGGCGAGGCTGAACCGATTCTCGACAAGATCGAGGAAGAGATCGGCGAACTGCGTGCTGCAATGGCAAAAGGCGACAGCGCTTCGATCAGGGACGAGTTCGGCGATATGCTGTTCGCCTTCGTCAATCTCGGTCGCCATCTCGGGGTGGATTCGGAAGCGGCGCTTGCCGGCACTAACGACAAATTCCGCAATCGCTTCCATTACATAGAGAAGGTTCTTGACGAACAGGGGAAGTCTCTGGAAGCCGCGACGCTCGATGAGATGGAGGATATCTGGCAGCAGGCCAAGAGCAAGGTCTGAGGGCGTTATGCCTGCGGGGCGTCCTTTGCCGACCCCACACCCAGCCGGTTGCGGATTTCCTCGCGTGCGCTCTCGGTCGCTCTCAGGACAAGCGTGAGACTGCCGTCCTCATTGTCGGTCCGAGAGATCACGTCGCCATTGCGATAAAGCCAGTCGGCATGGCCGAGTTGCCCCGGCGCGAGGGTGACGGCCATTTCCGCCAGCTCGCCCGAAACATGCTCTTCGATGGCGGCAAGCAGCCGATCCAGCCCCTCGCCGCTGATCGCCGAAATGGCGACGGGGCCATGGCGCCGGTCGTGCCGGGCATCGCCCAGAAGCCGTTCGCGATTGGCTTCGTCCAGCAGGTCGATCTTGTTCCAGACTTCGACGACGCGCCGGTCGTCGCTCGCATCGACGCCGAGATCGGCCAGAATGCGCTCTACATCCTCCGCCTGCGCTGCCGTATCAGGATCGGAAATGTCGCGCAGATGCAGCACCAGATCGGCCTCGACCACCTCTTCCAGCGTGGCGCGGAAGGCCGCGACCAGATGGGTGGGCAGGTCGGAGATGAAGCCCACGGTATCGGACAGGATCACCGGCGTGCCGTGCGGCAGGCGCAGGCGGCGCAACGTGGGGTCCAGCGTGGCGAACAGCATGTCCTCGGCCAGCACACCTGCCCCGGTCAGCCGGTTGAAAAGGGTCGACTTGCCGGCATTGGTGTAGCCGACGATGGCCACGACCGGGAACGGCACCTTCTTGCGCTTGGCCCGGTGCAGGTCGCGCGTGCGGCGCACCGTTTCCAGTTCGCGCTTCAGCTTGACGATCTTGTCCTGCAGGATGCGCCGGTCGGCCTCGATCTGGGTTTCACCGGGACCTCCAAGGAAGCCCGCACCGCCGCGCTGACGCTCGAGGTGAGTCCAGCTCCGCACCAGCCGGCCCTTCTGGTAATTCAGATGGGCAAGCTCGACCTGCAACGTCCCTTCCCTGGTGCGGGCACGCTCGCCAAAAATCTCGAGGATGAGGCCGGTGCGATCGAGCACCTTGACGTTCATTTCCTTTTCGAGATTGCGCTGCTGCACAGGCGTCAGCGGATGATCGACGATGACCAGTTCCGCCTCGCTGTCCTCCACCAGCCCGGCGATCTCGGCAACCTTGCCGGACCCAAGCAATGTGCCCGGACGCGGATCGTTCACGCTCACAACAAGGCTGTGTACGGGATCGAGATCGATGGCGCGCGCCAGCCCGACGGCTTCTTCGTGCCGGGCCTGAGGCGAACGCGTCAGTCGTGGCCGCGCCGTGTCGTCCGCTGCGACCGGACGGGTAAGCACGGGAACGACAACCACCGCGCGCGTGCGCACGGCGTTCGCCTCGCCGGCGCCCTTCGCGGGCTGCGTGCCGGATTCGTCAGTGGCGTCGCGGTTGCGTGCCAATCAGATGTCCCTAGGCTTCCTCGGCTTCGAACATCTGCACGGGCTGACTCGGCATGATCGTGGAGATGGCATGCTTGTAGACAAGCTGGGAATGCCCGTCGCGGCGCAGCAGGACGCAGAAATTGTCGAACGATGTGACGACACCGGTCAGTTTCACGCCATTGATGAGGAATATGGTGAGAGGGTTTTTGCTTTTACGAACCGAGTTCAGGAAAAGGTCCTGAAGATTTTGCGAGCGTTCGGCCATTTTTCTTATCTTCCCGCCGGATCCCTTTTTGTCTGCCAGCCAATACGCCCAAAGCATATGGGCGTGTCCAGTCCGCAAACAACCCTGCCTGCGGCTACGCAAGCAGGACGAGATTTACTATTGTTTACACCCTGCGGTTATCAGGCCGGACTTTTTTCCGCAATCTCAAAAAATGCCTGCCGCAACGAAAGTGTAAGGGAACCGGGATGGCCATTGGCCACCGGATGGCCGTCGATAGCCACGATTGGGGTTGCGAGCGTGGTGGCGGAAGACAGGAACGCCTCACGCGCGGAAAGCGCTTCATCGACCGTGAAAGCGCGTTCCTCGATGCGCAGGCCGAGCCGGGCGGCAACGTCGAACAGGGTGGTGCGCGTCACGCCGCGCAGGATGCCATGATCGGCCGGGCGCGTGACTAGAATGCCGTCATTCGTCACGATCCATGCGTTGGTCGACGATCCTTCCTTGACGGTGCCATCGGGGTCGACGAACCACGCCTCATAGGCTCCCGCTTCCTTCGCCTTCTGCTTGGCCAGAACATTCGGCAACAGGCCGACCGTCTTGATGTCGACGCGGTCCCAGCGGTTTTCCGGCACCGTAATCACCCTGACGCCGGTCTCGGCCTTGTGCCCCAACGTTTCCGGGTCGATCTTTCTGGCCGTGACCACCAATGACGGGCGAACCCCGGCGGGGAATGGATGGTCTCGCGGCGCAACGCCTCGCGTTACCTGCAAGTAGACCAGTCCGTTGCGGACGCGGTTGCGGCGAATCACCTCGTGCAGGACCACGATGAGTGCCGATCTGTGCATCGGCCAGCCGATCGACAATTCCGAAAGAGAGCGATCCAGGCGGTCCAGATGGCGCGTCATGTCCACGATGAAGCCGCGCGCGATCTCGCAGACTTCGTAAACACCGTCGGCGAACTGATAGCCCCTGTCCTCGATATGAACGGAGGCATCCCGATGGGCGACGTAGCGCCCGTTGACGTAGGCAATGCGTGGCATGGCGATTTCCCGAAGAACGGGCCACACCATATTCGATTCCGTCACCCCGGCAACGCGGCAAACAAAAAAGCGGAGCTATTGCTCCGCTTCCTCGTCTGTCGCAGTCGCCGCCGGTACATCCGCGGTCGGTCAACCTTGTCGACACCCTGCCTTATAGAGAGACAATGTAACGACAATGCGACAGTTGCAGAGAGAGTGCGGCACCCATGGTTAACAAATGGTTAACGCTCTTCGGACTTACTCCATCAGGGCATCCAGCCCTCTGACCAGCCCCGTCATCGAGCCGACGCGGCGAATGGCCAGGAGCGTGCCCGCGACATAGGGCGCTGCCGAGGAACCGGCATCGTGGCGGATCGTCAGCCGTTCGTCCGGCAGACCGAATACAGCCTCGCAGGAAAGGATGTAGGACGGCATGCGCAACGCATGGACCTGTACGCCCTCGCCCTGCCCCACGGCGGCGCCGCGCGTTGCCGGCACCCCGGAAACCTGTGACTGCGGAAGGCTCGTCGCCGCCCTGCGGACTTCGGCCAGTCGCTCGGCGAGTTCGCGCGCCGTGCCGGAAGGCGCGTCAGGCTTGCGCGCGCTGGCGTAGTCGATGATCTCGACGTCCGGCACGTATTTCGCGGCCATCAATGCGAAGCGCTTCAGCAAGGTCGCCGTAATGGAGAAGTTGCCGGCCGCCAGAACGCCAACACCCTTCGCCCGTGCGGCATTGTCGATCTCAGCATAATCTTCCGCCCCGAGACCGGACGTTCCGATCACCACATGCCGGCCTTTCGATATCGCCAGAAGGGTGTTCGCCTTGACCACATCCGGTTTCGTGTAGTCGACGACGACATCGGAAGGAACGGCCAATGCCTTTTCAAGCGAAGAAGCGACGGTAACGCCGGTTGTCATTGCAATCCCGGCGGCTGCGCCCGCATCCTGCCCGGCCGCATTGCGCGAGACCGCGCCGGCAAGGAGCAAATCCTCTTCCGCGAGAATCACGGGGACCAGTGCCTTGCCTACCCAGCCGGTCACGCCGGCCATCACCACCTTTATGGTCATCGCGTCTTCCTTCCCTATTGAGCAAAGAAGACACGCTGAAAGCCCGGCCCGTCAAGCCGGGCTTTCTCACGATACCGGGAGCGAAGACCGTCAGCGGATGAAGCTGTCGATGCGGCGCAGGGTCACCCGGCGATTGCGCCAGTTCTCGTTCTGCGTCGGGACCAGAAGGAACTCCTTGCCATAGCCGACCGTTTCCAGCGCCCTTGAGGGGACGCCATACTGGCGCGACAGGACCCGCTTCAGCGACTCTGCCCTGCGCTCGGAAAGCACCTGATTGGACTGATAGGAGCCAACGGCGTCGGTGTGTCCCTCAATCAGGAATCGCGCGCGGCGGTCGCGCCGCAGGATGCGGTTCATGGCACTGGCGATGCTTTCAACCTTGCGATACTGCGAAGGAGCGATTTCCGCCGAAGCGAATTCGAAGTTGATCGACTGGATATCGATCGACGGCGCGGCGCGGCGCAGATCGGGACGACGCTTGAATTCCTGTACCGTCACACGCTGGTTGGGGTTGACGCGCATGCGCGGGGTGGCATCGAGCTGGCGCTCGATGGTTGCCGCCGATGGCATCTGCGCCTGGGCAAATGCAGCACCCGGCAAGACCACGGCGGCAATCAGGGCTGTCGTGAAGCTGCGGCGATTGAGCATGGTATTCTCCTTGTGTCGGTTGCCTCGTTCATCCCGCCCGAGGCTCGGACGCAACATGACCTCGACTTGCTGAAAGCGGCATGAACGGCCCGTTCAGAAAATACAGCCGGTTCAATTCCGTATCACGCTCGCGGCGCGTTCCGACAGGCTCATCGGCTGCACCAGTTCCCTGCTCTGGCCGACAGGGCGGAAGCCAAGCTTCTGATAGAGCGGCAGGGCAGCCGGATGGTCCAGCGTGCAGGTCTGCACCGTAACCAGTTGCGGATCCATCGCCCAGCATGCGGATATCGCCGCACCCAGAAACCAGCGCCCTATGCCCTGTCCGGTCGCGTGCTCCATCATGCCGAAATAGGCGAGGTCGACGATTTCGGGTGTAACACGATTGAGATCGAAGAAACCGGCGGGAGATCCATCCACATAGAGAACCCAGACCTCGCGGCCCTTGCGGTGAATCTCTTCACTCAGTTCATCATCGCTCTTTCGCAAGCTATTGACCCAATGCCATTTTCTACCAACCCTGTCCGCCAGGTAGCGATAGAAGTGCAGAGGGATATCGGTCGCCTTGAGCAGTGCGATCTGGCGATTGTAGGGTAGCGGCGGAAACGAGGAAGGGCGCGCTTCCATCTCGAGGAAGGTGACCGTCACCTCGATCGGTTCCGGTTGGGTGTCCTGCAACTGCATCAGGTCTTCGTACCCTCGCCATTACCGGTCTCGACGGGTGTATCGGACCGGCCGCCCCATTCGGTCCATGACCCGTCATACAGACGATTGTCGCCATGACCGATGGTTTCCAGAGCCAGCGTGAGGGCTGCAGCCGTGACGCCCGAACCGCAGGAGGTGACGATGGGACGATTGAGATCGATGCCGGCGTTCCCGAACACCTCGCGCAGTTGCGGTATCGGCAGGAGGTATCCGTCTTTCGACAGCGCTCCTACCGGCACGTTGCGCGCACCGGGCATATGGCCGGAACGCATTCCGGCCCTTGGCTCCGGCTCCGTGCCTGCAAAGCGGCCGGCACCCCGCGCGTCGGCGATCTGGCTGCCGCGATTTTCGACGATATGACGCATCTCGGGAAAGCTGACCACACGCGCTTCATCGAACTCGGCGTGGAAGATGCATGGCGCGATCTTCGTTACCTCCGATGTCGTGGGCCGTCCTCCCGCTCTCCAGTTGTCGAAGCCGCCGTCCAGCACAAAGACCTGATACACGCCCATGATACGGAACATCCACCAGGCGCGCGGCGCCGAAAAGAAGCCCGGACCGTCGTAGACGACGATCGTGTCGTCGGCCGAAATGCCAAGCGTTCCGACAAAGCGCGCAAAGTGCCGGGGAGACGGCAGCGTATGCGGAAGCTCTGAATCCGGATCGGATATCGCATCCTGATCGAGAAAGACGGCTCCGGGGATATGGGCTGCATCATATTCGGTGCGCGCATCCCGCTTGTGTGCCGGCAGATACCATGAGGCATCGACTATGGTCAGGCCCGGCTCGCCGAGGCGCTGCTGCAACCAGTCCGTGTCCACGGTAAATGGGCTGTCTGCGGCCATCTCAAGTCCCTCGTTGATCTGCCCTTATACAGCGCTCTCAGGAAACCGGCAAAGGCCCGAAGCGCAAACGGAAGCGGCGATTTTCGCGTCCCTTCTTCTCAATCTTGCCAATGTGAATTTCACCGATTTCCGCTGTACTTGCGACATGCGTGCCGCCGCAAGGCTGGCTGTCCACCACGCCCTCGTCGCCGATGCAGACAAGCCGGATGCCGCCTGTACCCTGCGGCGGGCGCACATTCTTGGATTTCACCAGGCCCGGATTTGCAGCCAGCTCATCCTCACCGATCTGCCGGATGAATACGGGATGATCGGCGCGAACCAGCTCCATAAGCCGTTCCGTGGCCTCTTCCTTGCCGGGCCCTGCTTCGGGAAGGTCGAAATCGACACGAGAGTCGTCGGTCGACACCGATGCCCCGGTAATCGGATAGGGACAGATTACCGTGAGCAGATGACAGGCCGTATGCATGCGCATCAGAAGATGCCGGCGCGGCCAGTCTATGACCAGCCTGAGCGTCTCGCCCGGCCCGACGAGCGCCTGCCCGGGCGCGGGAAGGTGGATGATTTCATCCTTTGTCCGACCGGTAACGGTGCTCGCGATTTCGATGCGGCTTCCGTCCTGTCGCTCGAAATAGCCGACATCGCCGGGCTGCCCGCCCGATGTGGCGTAGAAGATGGTGCGGTCGAGAATAATGCCGCTTTGGTCGTTGACCGCCAGCACGCTGGCCTCTGCTTCCCTGAGATAGGAGTCTTCACGAAAGAGGGCTTGCGTGCTGAATTCCATCATTCCACCTGCTCGTACGGCACATCGATCTCCACCTTCTTCTCCATCCAGCCCGGAACAGGCAAGTCTTTTGCCCGCAGGAATTCAGGATTGAACAGCTTTGACTGATAGCGGGTGCCATAGTCGCACAGGATGGTCACGATGGTGTGGCCCGGCCCAAGCTCTTTCGCCAGCCTGATGGCTCCCGCGATATTGATGCCGGTGGATCCGCCCACGCAAAGCCCCTCCTCCTGAATGAGATCGAAGATGATCGGCAGCGCCTCCTCATCCGGGATCCGGTAGGAGAAATCGGGCGTGAAACCGTCGAGATTGGCGGTGACACGCCCCTGCCCTATGCCTTCGGTGATCGAAGTGCCCTCGGCATTGAACTCGCCGGTCGTATAATAGCTGTAAAGTGCGGCGCCCAGCGGATCGGCCAGCGCGATCCTGACGTCGCCACTGTGCTGGCGAAGACCCGCGGCTACCCCTGCCAGCGTGCCACCTGAACCGACCGCCGAAACGAAACCGTCGATCCTGCCGCCGGTCTGTTCCCATATCTCTCTGGCGGTGGTGTGGATGTGGCCATCGCGATTGGCGACATTGTCGAACTGGTTGGCCCAGATCGCACCGTTCGGCTCGCTTGCCGCAAGCTGCGCGGCAAGCCGGCCGGAGAGCTTCACGTAATTGTTCGGGTTGCGGTAAGGCACCGCGGGAACCTCGATGAGTTCCGCACCCAGAACCTTGATGGCGTCCTTCTTTTCCTGTGCCTGCGTATCGGGAATGACGATGACCGTGCGATAGCCAAGCGCCCTGGCCACGAGTGTGAGGCCGATCCCCGTGTTGCCGGCCGTACCTTCGACGATCACGCCGCCGGGCCGCAACAAACCGCGCTTTTCCGCATCGCGAATGATGAACAGGCCGGCCCTGTCCTTCACCGACTGGCCGGGATTCATGAACTCGGCCTTGCCGAGAATTTCACAACCCGTTTCCTCGGAGGCCCTGCGCAATCTGATAAGCGGTGTGTTGCCGATGGCGTCAATTACCGAACGGTGCATGGAAATTCCTCAGGCCGGATGGATCGGCATGAAACTAGAAATGTCGGGACCACCCTTCAAGGATTTATTTTTCACAATTATCCAGATTGCAGGCACATAATTCCATATCGGCGGGTTGCTTACCTTCCGTTCCCGACAACGCCTCTTTCCTTACCCGGCCCAGATGGCTAGACCGTGCGCGAGGGCAAGCAGGGTGACGAATGGGACTTTACAGGGCAAACCCCGAAGACGGCGTCGTCTGGATTACAGGCGGCAGCTCCGGAATAGGCAGGGCACTTGCGAGCCAGCTTGCCGCTGCAGGCTACACGGTAGCGGTAACGGCGCGCGAGGGTGACGAGATCGACCTGCTGGTTGCGGAATCCGCCGGCCTTTCCGGAAGGATAATATCTTTTCCCTGCGACGTGACCGACGAAGCCGGTCTGGAAGCCACCTTTGCCACGATCGAGAGCGAAATCGGACCGGTGGTCCTGGCCATTTTCAATGCCGGCACTTACGTGCCCGTAGCCGGAGAGAACCTCTCGGTACGGAAATTCCGCCGCACATTCGATGTCAACCTGCAAGGCGTGATCAACGGGCTGGTGCCGGCTGTGCGCAGCATGCAGAAGCGCGGGTTCGGTCATGTCGTGCTGGTCGGATCGATCAGCGCGTGGTTCGGATGGCCGACGACGGCCGCCTATGGAGCCAGCAAGGCGGCTATCAACGTGATGGCGCAGGCGTTGAAATACGATCTCGACAAGATCAACGTTCGTATCCAGGTGGCCAACCCCGGTTTTGTGAACACGCCCCTGCTTCAGTTGCAGCAGACCGCTTCCATGATGCCTGCATTGATGAGTCCGGAAGATGCGGCAAGCCGCATGTTGCGCGGCATCACCCGTGGCGGCTTTGAAATCGCCTTTCCCAAACGGCTGGTGTGGGGCCTCAAGCTGACGAGCATGATGCCGCAGCCGGTGCGCCATTGGATAATCGCCCGGCTGACAGGATGGTCGTCACGCCCGCTGAGCTTCGGGCGTTCGCGGTCCCGGGCGGGTCGCGACGCATAGCCAGCCCTGTTGCGCTGCACCATAATCTCCTTGCAATTGTAAGCCCGCTGATCCATATGCAACGGATAGGCGCTTGGGCCGGTCGATCCGGCTTTCTCGAAGAATGAGACTGGTTGCGTCTGTTTCTCGCCAGCCGACTGTCGGCGCGGTGATGAAAAGCCCCACAGCCTTGGGCGTGTGGGCGCGACAGCGCAGCCGAGCGGAGATGATCCGCCGCCTTGTCGTTTCCGATGTTTGTGTCAGGCGGGTTGCGCCCCGCCGCGCATGTTGGCGGCTGCACGCCGCATGAAAGAAGACGAATTTTGACCAATGAAAACATTGCGGAGCCGACAGGCTTCGCCGCTCTGGGAATTTCCGGGCAACTTCTGAAAGCCACCCATGCGGCAGGCTTCATCGAGCCGAAGCCCATCCAGGAACAGGCGATCCCCGCCCAGCTCGAAGGTCGCGACATTCTGGGCATTGCACAGACGGGGTCGGGCAAGACCGCCGCCTTCGCACTGCCGATCCTGTCGAAAATCATCGCCCTCGGCACCAAGCGCAGGCCGCGGACGGCCCGCGCGCTGATTCTGGCCCCGACCCGCGAGCTGGCCGTTCAGATCGAGGAGACGGTCAAGGTGCTCGCCAAGGGCGCACACATCTCGACCGCGCTCGTGCTCGGCGGCGTCTCGCGCCATAGCCAGGTCAAGCGCATCGCCCCCGGCGTCGATTTCCTGATCGCTACGCCCGGCCGCCTGACGGATCTGGTGCGGGAAAAGGACCTCATCCTTTCGGACACGACGTGGCTGGTTCTCGACGAAGCCGACCGGATGCTCGATATGGGCTTCATCAACGACGTTCGCCGCATTGCCAAGGCCACGCATCCCGCGCGGCAGACAGCGCTGTTCTCGGCAACCATGCCGAATGAGATCGCCGAACTCGCAAAGGGGCTTCTGCACGATCCGGTCCGCGTCGAGGTTGCCCCGCAAGGCACCACCGCATCCGAGATCAGGCAAGGCGTGATCTTCGCCCGCACGAAGCAGAAGCGGCAGGTTCTCTCCACGATACTGGCCGATGACGCGATGCGTTCGGTCATCATCTTCGCGCGCACCAAGCATGGCGCCGACCGCGTTACCCGCGACCTTGAGCGCGATGGCTTCGAGGCAGCCGTCATTCATGGAAACAAGAGCCAGAACGCGCGCCAGAAAGCCCTGAACGGTTTTCGCGACGGTTCCGTGCGCATTCTTGTGGCCACCGACATCGCCGCGCGTGGCATCGACGTTCCCGGCATCAGCCATGTGGTCAATTTCGATCTTCCGGACGAAGCGGAGAGCTATGTGCACCGCATCGGCCGGACGGGTCGCAACGGACAGGACGGCGTGGCCATCACGATGGTCGATCCGTCTGAAAACGCCAAGCTCAGGCAGGTGGAGCGCATCATCCGCATGCAGCTGCCGGTGCTGGCCGACCATCTGGACCAGCCGGACCCGCAGCCGAAGTCGCGCGAGCACAACGCCGACAGGCGGCCGGAAGCCGCGAACGATCGCGAACTCCGCCGTGACGGCAAACGGGCCACCGGCGGTGAAAGGGCGTCGAAGCCGGCCGGCAAGGCCAGAAGTGGCGGCAACGCTTCCAATAGCAACAGGCATTGGCCGGAAAAGACCGGCGCCCCTCGCCCGGCCGGCGAACGGACACCGGATGGCGCAAAGCCGCGCAAATTCCGTCGCCGCACCCGCAAGCCCGCTGCGCGCGCGGCCTGATAGGCATCTGGAGCGGACGCCCGGACAGATCCGGGCTGCCGCTCTCTCTGTTTGTTTTCGCCGTATTTGTGCGATGTCAGGTGGGGTCACCTGAGGGCAACATGTTGTACCGCAAAGAAAACGGCGGGGAATTCCCCGCCGTTTTCATATCCACCTGTACCGCTGAGTCTATACGAGCCGAGACTGCTCCACCGCCGCCTCGATGAAGCTGGCAAACAGCGGGTGCGGCTCCAGCGGACGGCTCTTCAATTCCGGATGGTACTGGACGCCGATGAACCACGGGTGATCCGCATATTCGATCGTTTCCGGCAGCACGCCGTCGGGCGACATGCCGGCGAATTTCAACCCGCACTCCTCCAGCCGTGGCTTGTAGTCGATATTGACCTCGTAGCGGTGGCGGTGACGCTCCGAAATGTCGTTCGAACCGTAAATCTTGGCGATCCTCGAGCCGGGCTCCAGCTTCGCCTCATAGGCGCCAAGGCGCATCGTGCCGCCGAGATCGCCGCTCGCCTTGCGCTTTTCCAGCATATTGCCCTTGAGCCATTCGGTCATCAGGCCGACGACAGGCTCGCCGGTCGGGCCGAACTCGGTGGACGAAGCCTTTTCGACACCGGCCAGCGAGCGCGCCGCCTCGATGCAGGCCATCTGCATGCCGAAGCAGATGCCGAAGTAAGGCACCTTGCGCTCGCGTGCGAATCTGGCCGCAAGGATCTTGCCTTCCGAACCCCGCTCTCCGAAACCGCCGGGCACGAGAATGCCATGCACCTTTTCAAGATATGGCGCGGGGTCTTCCTTCTCGAAGATTTCAGACTCGATCCATTCCAGCTTCACACGCACCCGGTTGGCCAGCCCGCCATGCGACAGCGCCTCGATGAGCGACTTGTAGGCATCCTTCAGGCCCGTGTACTTGCCGACGATGGCAATGGTGACCTCGCCTTCCGGATTGTGGATTCGCTGCGCTACGGCTTCCCAGCGTTCCATGCGCGGCTTGGGCGCGGGGTCGATGCCGAAAGCGGCAAGGACTTCGGAATCCAGACCTTCCTTGTGATAGGCCATCGGCACATCGTAGATGTGGCCAACGTCGAGCGCCTGAATGACGGCGGACTCGCGCACGTTGCAGAACAGCGAGAGCTTGCGGCGCTCTTCCTTCGGGATCTGCCGGTCGGCGCGCACCAGAAGGATGTCGGGCGCGATGCCGATGGCCCGCAGCTCTTTCACCGAATGCTGGGTGGGCTTGGTCTTCAGTTCGCCGGCCGCAGGAATCCAGGGCATCAGGGTCAGATGGACATAGACCGCCTGCCCGCGCGGCAGATCGTTGCCGAGCTGGCGAATGGCCTCGAGGAACGGCATCGCCTCGATGTCGCCCGCCGTGCCGCCGATTTCGCACAGCACGAAATCATAGTCATCATTGCCGTCGAGGATGAAGTTCTTGATCTCGTCGGTAACGTGGGGAATGACCTGAACGGTTGCGCCGAGATAGTCGCCGCGGCGCTCCTTCTCGATGATGTTCTGGTAGATGCGCCCGGTGGTGATGTTGTCCTGCCTGTTGGCGGACCTTCCGGTGAAACGTTCGTAGTGGCCCAGATCGAGGTCGGTTTCGGCCCCGTCGTCGGTCACGAACACCTCGCCGTGCTGATAAGGGCTCATCGTGCCCGGATCGACGTTGAGATAGGGATCGAGTTTCTTGAGGCGCGCGCGATAACCGCGCGCCTGCAACAGGGCTCCGAGAGCCGCAGAAGCTATGCCTTTGCCAAGCGAGGAAACCACGCCGCCAGTTATGAATACATATCGCGCCATGGGAACCATCGCTTAGCGCGGCCGAACCGATTCCGCCAGTGGAAAAACCCGCCGCCTTTGGTTTTTCCCGGCTTTGATTTCGCAAGCAAAAGGGGCCGGCTCGAGCCGGCCCCTCGCCAGAGTTCAGAAAACTGTCAGAGAACGACGACTTTGGTGCCGGTCTTCACGCGCCGGTAAAGGTCCATCACATGGTCGTTGATCATCCGGAAGCATCCGTTGGACGAGTTTGTGCCAATCGTCTGTGGCTGGTTGGTGCCATGGATACGCAGATAGGTATCCTTCTTGCCTTCGTAAAGGTAGATGGCACGTGCGCCCAGAGGGTTGTCGGGACCGCCCGGCATGCCATCCTTGTAGCGGCCGTACTTGGCCGGCTCGCGCTGCTGCATGTCCTTGGTGGGAATCCAGCGCGGCCACTCCTGCTTGTCACCGACGACCGTGGTGCCCTTGTACTGAAGCCCGTCGCGGCCGACCGCAATGGCGTAGCGGCGCGCGGTGAACGGCGTCTCGACCAGATAGAGACGATGTGCGTTGGTATCGATGACGATGGTGCCGGGCTCATAGCCTGTGAAATTCACCTGCTGCGGCTCGAATTCCGGCTTCACGTTGAACTTCTTCTTCGCCTGACGCTCCTGCAGAACCGAGTCCAGGGCGCGGGTCTCGGGCAGATAGGCAATGCTGCTTCCGGCCGACACGCTCGAACCGAACAGGCCCGTCAACAGCCCGCCGCTGCGCTGCTGCCGGACCTCGCGCGATTCGCTGCGCAGCTCGCCGTTGTTGCCGCTGCGCGCAATCGCCATCACGTCGGCGGAGAGCGGTTGCTGAACCTCTTCGACAACCTTAGGCGCGGCCACGGCCTGCTTCGCAGGCGCCTGGCGTACGGGCGCCGGCGCCCGCTCGGCCCGGGCGACCCTGCTCTGCTCGCGCTTTTCCTGAAACGCCTTGCGCTCGGCCTCCGCCTTTGCCTTTGCGGCCTCGCGCATCGCCAGCTTCCTGGCTTCGAGTGCCTTGGCACGCGCCTCAGCCTGCTCGACCCTGACCTGCTTCTCCAGTTCCCTGATGCGGGCCAGATCCTCTTCGGTCGGCTTCTTCTTCCGCTTCAGTGTTTTCAGTTCGGCACTGGCGCTCTTGGCGGCCACTTCGACGACGGCTGTCGCCTCCGGCGCTCTGGGAGCGGCGCCGGCTGCAATCGGTGCGGCGTAGGCCGGCGCACCGACGAACATCGTCGTGCACAGGCCCATCAATATGAAGCTGCGAAGCTGCATGGCGAAAATCCGATCAGAAATGCTGTTGCCTGAGGCTTGCCCCCGGTCCTCCGTCGGGCACCCGTCGGCAAATCTATAGTCGATAGGCCGTGCCGATCTCAAGCGCGAGCTTGCATGCGGAACGGCAAAATACCGTGATAAAATGCATTTGCCGAAACTGTGTTCAAACGACAACAGTTTCGGCAACGCAAGCCTCCGCAAAGCCGGCTTAAAGCGCGTCGCGATCCTTCGGATTCACGCCTTGCGCCTTAAGCTCTTGTTTTTTGCATGTCGTTGCCCCGAAACCGCTTCCCACTTTCGGGCGACACGCTTTTAGTTGTTGGGAACCTGCGGCTGTGCCGGCTGGGTGCCCTCCGCCGGAGCCGGAACCGTGCCGGCTTCAGGCGCGGCAGGGACGCTGCCTTCGGGTGCGGCAGCCTCTGGCGCGGAAGGCGCCGCAGGCGTCACCTGGCCCGGAAGCTGGTCCAGAACGCCCTGCCCGACCGGTGCATTCTGCTGCTGGGTCGCAGCGGGGACACGGTCGAGAATGTCGGTCGGCTTGGAGCCGTAGCGTGCGAGGATCGACAGGCCGAGCGACGTGATGAAAAAGGCAGCGGCCAGAATTGCCGTGGCGCGCGTCAGGGCATTCGCCGCGCCGCGCGCGGTCATGAAGCCCGATCCGCCACCGATGCCAAGCCCCCCACCTTCAGAACGCTGAACCAGCACGACGCCGACGAGCGCGAGCACGATCATGAGATGGACGACGATAAGTACGGTTTCCATGAATCTACCTTGGCAATGCCTGGCGGCCGCTTGCGCGACGGCTCTTTGGAGGCGGCTCATACAATGCTTTGATGGCATTTCCAAGTCCGCGCCCGGAATAAGCCGTCGTCCGGTCATGTAGGGGCGCTCGGTGCAGCGCGCCACCTTTTCTTCAAAGATGCTCGTAGGCTTCGGCAATGCCGAGGAAATCGGCCGCCTTGAGGCTCGCCCTGCCGACAAGCGCGCCATCGACGTTCTCCACACCGAGCAGTTCGACCGCGTTGGACGGTTTGACCGACCCGCCGTACAGAATGCGCATGGTCCTGGCCTGCTGGCCCAGCTTTTCGCCAAGTTGTGCGCGGATGTGCGCATGGGCCGCCGCCACGTCCTGAGCGGTCGGCGTCAGTCCGGTTCCGATCGCCCAGACCGGCTCGTAGGCAATGATGGTGTTGGCTGCCGTGGCGCTTGCCGGCACGGAACCTTCGATCTGGCGCGAAAGCACACCGAGCGTCTCGCCCGCCTGCCGTTGCTCATTGGTTTCCCCGATGCAGACGATCGCGACGAGGCCGGCGCGCCAGGCGGCTTCGGCCTTGGCGCGGACGGTCGCATCATCTTCCCCATGGTCGGTGCGGCGCTCCGAATGGCCGACGATCACGTGGCTTGCGCCCGCATCCCTGAGCATCTCTGCCGAAATGTCGCCGGTATGGGCGCCGCTTTCTTTGGCATGGCAGTCCTCTCCGCCGGCGCGAACCGGGGTGCTTGCCAGAATTCCGGCAGCGCGGGACAGAAGGGTTGCCGGCACGCATATCAGCGCTTCGGTCTGCGCATCGAGCCCCCGCATGAAGCCATCGCCGATCATCCTCAACTCGTCGAGGGAGGCGCTGGTGCCGTTCATCTTCCAGTTGCCCGCGACGAGCGGTCGAATTCCTGGCGTCATGGCTTTATGTATCTCCGACAGGTTCCATATGTGCGCCCTCAGTAGCAAAATCGGACCACAAAGCAATCGACAGTGACGCCCAAGGAGGCTATTGCCCTTGAGCCTTGTCTGAAACCGGAAGTGAACATGCTCGACAGCCTCAGAAAAGCCGCGGGAACCTGGGTCGCCAAAACTTTGCTCCTCATACTGGTGCTGAGCTTTGCAGTTTGGGGTATTTCCGGTCAGGTCTCTGGCGTGCTCGGCGGGCACGAATCCGTGGTCAAGGTCGGCGGCACTTCCGTTTCCGTGAATGAATACCGGCTGGCATACGACCGGCAGCTCAACGCGCTTTCCCAGCAATTCGGCCAGCGCCTGACGCAGGAACAGGTGAATGCGCTGGGTCTCGACCGGCAGGTGCTGGCGCAGCTCGTGTCGGGCGCGCTGCTGGACGAGCAGGCTCGCAAGATGGGCCTCGGCATTTCGCAGGACCGCCTCGCCGCCCTCACCCACGAAGATACGGCGTTCCACGGCCCCGGCGGCCAGTTCGACCGCCAGATGTTCGATTATGTGCTGCGGCAGGTGGGAATGCGCCCGGAGGATTATCTCCACAACCGCGCTCAGGTGGCGCGGCGCCAGCAGATCATCGAGGCGGCAACCGACGGCATCAGGATGCCGGACACATTCCTGAAGGCGTTCGCGCTCTATCAGGGCGAAGACCGCACGGTCGATTATCTGGTGCTGCCGAACTCGCTGGTCGAGCCCGTCGCGGCTCCGTCCGATGCCGATCTTTCCGCCTACTTCGAAGAAAACAGGCAGCGCTACGCTGCACCCGAATACCGCAAGTTCTCCTATGTGCGACTTGAGCCGGAGGACATCATGGATGTCGCTTCCGTCAGCGACGAGCAGGTGGCGGAAGACTACGAGAAGAACAAGTCGCTGTTCACCACGCCCGAGACACGCAAGATCGAGCAGATCGTGTTCGGATCGGAACAGGATGCCCAGACCGCGCGCGATTCGATCAACAGCGGAGCCACTTTCGACAAGGTTTATGCCGCACAGGGCAAGTCCGAGGCCGATGTCCAGCTTGGCACGCTCGCCCGGGACAGGATCGCCGATCAGGCGGTTGCCGATGTGGCCTTCGGGCTTGGCCTCAATGAAGTCAGTCAGGTGGTGAAGGGTGCATTCGGTCCGGTGCTGCTCAGGGTCACGGAGATAAACCCCGAGCTGGTGAAGCCGCTTGCCGAGGTTTCCGACCAGATCCGCAAGGATCTGGCGCTGGCAGAAGCCAGCCGAGTGCTGCTGGAAGTGCATGACGCCTATGAAGACGCACGCGCCGGAGGCGACACCATGGAGGAAGCAGCCTCCAAACAGCGCCTGAAGGTCGTTACGATCGAATCCATCGACCGGTCCGGCCGGGCGCCTGACGAGAGCGTCATCCGCGATCTGCCTGAATCGGCAAACCTCATTCGCTCGGTGTTCGAGGCAGAGACCGGCATTGAGAATGAAAGCATCACCACGGCCAATGGCGGCTACCTCTTCTATGAGGTGAACTCCGTTACCCCGGCGCGCGAGCGCACTCTCGACGAGGTGCGTGAGCGGGTCGTTGCCGACTGGACGGTTCACGAGACTGCAAAGAGGCTTCTGGCGAAGGCGGAGGAACTGGAAAAGCGCGCCGGAGAAGGGACAGAGCTGGATGTCCTCGCCTTGGAGCTTTCACTGGAAAAGCAGACCAAACGCGGGTTGAAGCGCGCCGCCGACGATGCGGATTTCGGCCGCGACGGCACTGCCGAAATCTTCGAGGTCGGTGAAGGCGGATCCGGCGTCATACCCTCGCCCACCGGCGATGCGCAGATCCTGTTCAAGGTCACTCAGGTGGTCGAGCCTGCCGGCGCAGATGCGAGCACGGTGCCGGAAGATGTCCGCACTTCCTTCGCCTCCGGACTCTCGGGTGATCTGCTCGACCAGCTCGTCGCCCAGTTGCAGAACGTGTACAAGGTCGAGATCGATCAGGTCGCCGTATCGCAGGCACTGGTCCGATGAGCGCGCTGAAACCATTTATCGCGGGCGTCGCGGCCGGCAGGCCGCTCAGCTTCGAGGAAGCGCGCGAGGCGTTCGACATCATCATGTCGGGCGACGCCACTCCCGGCCAGATCGGCGGTTTTCTGATGGCCTTGCGCGTACGCGGCGAGACGGTCGGCGAAATTTCCGGCGCGGTGGCGACGATGCGCGACAAGATGCTGCGCGTTTCTGCACCGGCCAATGCAATCGACATTGTCGGCACCGGCGGTGACGGCCTGCACAGCTTCAACATCTCCACCGCTTCCGCCTTCGTCATAGCGGCCAGTGGCGTGCCGGTGGCCAAGCATGGCAACCGTGGCCTGTCATCGCTAACCGGCACCGCCGATGTGCTGACAAAACTCGGCGTCAACATCGAGCTTGCTCCGGATGCGATCACCCGCTGCGTTGAACAGGCCGGTATCGGCTTCATGTTCGCACCCTCCCACCATCCGGCCATGAAGCATGTCGGTCCCGTGCGCGTGGAACTCGGAACCCGGACGATCTTCAATCTGGTGGGGCCCCTCACCAATCCGGCCGGTGTCGGCCGCCAGCTCGTTGGCGTCTTCGCGCCCGAATGGGTGGTGCCCGTGGCCGAGGCGCTGAAAGCCCTCGGTTCCACCCATGTATGGGTTGTGCATGGCGACGGCTATGACGAGATCACCACCACCGGCGAAACGCAGATCGCCGAACTGAAGGGTGGCGAGGTGCGTTCCTTCACGCTGACCCCCGAGGCAGCGGGATTGGGACGGCACTCCAAGGACGATTTGCGCGGCGGCGATTCCGAAACCAACGCCGCGGCCCTTCGCAATGTGCTTTCCGGCGGTGCCGGAGCCTATCGCGACACCGTGCTGATGAATGCCGGCGCCGGGCTGGTGGTCGCAGGCGCAGTCGCGGAACTGGCCGATGGCATCGCGAAAGCCCGCGAGGCGATCGACAGCGGCCGCGCCATGCAGGTACTTGACAGACTGGTCGAGGTTTCCAACGCTTAGCCATGTCCGATATTCTGCGTAAGATCGAAGCCTACAAACGCGACGAGATCGCCGCCGCGAAAGCACGCGTTTCACTGGATGAGCTCAAGGCCCGCGCAGCCGGGCATGAAAAGCCACGCGGCTTCCTTGCCGCGCTGGAGAACCGCAATCGCGACGGTCAGTTCGCCCTCATCGCTGAGATCAAGAAGGCCAGTCCCTCCAAAGGGCTGATCAGGGCCGATTTCGACCCGCCGGCCCTTGCGCGCGCCTATGAAGCGGGAGGTGCGGCCTGTCTTTCGGTTCTCACCGATTCGCCGTCGTTTCAGGGCGCGCCGGAATTTCTGGCGGACGCCCGCGCAGCGGTATCACTGCCGGCATTGCGCAAGGATTTTCTGTTCGACACCTATCAGGTGTACGAGGCGCGCGCCTGGGGGGCGGACGCCATTCTCATCATCATGGCGAGCGTAGACGACGACACGGCTCGCGCACTCGAAGAAGCTGCGTTTTCGCTCGGCATGGATGCGCTGGTCGAAGTGCATGACGAGGAGGAAATGGAGCGTGCGCTGCGCCTCTCATCGCGCCTTGTCGGCATCAACAATCGCAATCTTCGCACCTTCGAAACCAGTCTGGAAACATGCGAACGGCTCGCTCCCATGGTTCCCGCCGACCGGATTCTGGTGGGTGAAAGCGGCATCTTCACCAACGAGGACTGCAAAAGGCTGGCCGCCAGCGGCATCGGCACCTTCCTCGTCGGGGAAAGCCTGATGCGGCAGGAAGACGTCACCACGGCAACGCGCATTTTGCTGGGCCTGGACGCCCCGGAGGCTTGAGGTCGTGACGCGGACACCACCGGTCCAGAACACCCTCACCCATATCGGAACGACGGGTGAAGCGCATATGGTGGATGTTGGCGACAAGGCCGAAACCGTCCGCGAAGCGGTCGCCGAGGGCACAGTGCGCATGCAAGCCGCAACGCTGGCGATGATTGTCGAGGGCAACGCGAAGAAGGGCGACGTTCTTGGCACCGCCCGCATCGCCGGCATCATGGCGGCAAAGAAAGCGCATGAACTCATTCCGCTTTGCCATCCGCTCCTGTTGACGAAAGTTACGGTCGACATCGAACCGGACCACACGCTGCCCGGTCTCAGGGTGCGGGCACTGGCGCGGGTGACAGGAAAAACCGGAGTGGAGATGGAAGCCCTGACGGCCGCTTCCGTCGCATGTCTCACAATCTACGACATGGCCAAGGCCGTGGATCGGGGCATGGCGATCTCGGACATAAGGTTGCTCTCCAAAACCGGAGGCAAATCCGGCGACTATCAGGCGGACACCTGACATGGCGCTGGTTCCGATGGAAACGGCGCTGGAGCGCCTTCTGGAGGATGCCGGACCGCTGGGCAGCGAGCGCGTGCCCCTCGCTCTGGCCTACGATCGCGTTCTGGCTGAACCGGTCAGGGCGGCACGCTCCCAACCGCCTTTCGATGCCTCCGCCATGGATGGGTATGCCGCGCGCGGAAGCGATGTGGGCACCGCTGGAGCCCAACTTAGGGTGATCGGCGAAATCGCCGCCGGCAGCACGTTTTCCGGAACCGTTGGCAAGGGGGAATGCGTACGCATCTTCACCGGCGCCCCTGTTCCCACCGGCGCCGACACCGTCGTGATTCAGGAAAACGTGAAAGCCGCGGCACCGGGCGTCATCGAGTTGCTCGAGACCACGGTGTCCGGCCGCAACGTACGCCGCGCCGGTCTCGATTTCGTGGACGGCGACCTCCTGATCGAACAAGGCCGTGTACCTGGTCCGGCGGCGCTGTCACTGGCTGCTGCCGCCAATCATGCACATCTGTCCGTCGTGAGGCGCCCGCTGGTCGCCATCATCGCCACCGGAGACGAGTTGCTGCCACCGGGCAGCGAAACCGGCCCCGGCCAGATCATTTCCTCCAATGCCTATGGCATCGCCGCCTGCGCGCGCGCTGTCGGCGCGGACGTCCTCGATCTCGGCATCGCACCGGATCGCAAGGATGCGACGTCGGCGCTGGTGAAGCAGGCGGTAGCGGCGGGAGCGAATGTCATCGTCACCTCCGGCGGCGCTTCCGTGGGCGATCACGACCTTGTTCACGAGGTTTTGACCGGCGAAGGCATGACCCTCGATTTCTGGAAGGTCGCCATGCGACCCGGCAAGCCGCTCATGTTCGGCAGGATGGGTGATGTCAGATGTCTTGGCCTGCCCGGTAACCCGGTGGCCAGCCTCGTTTGCTCGCAGCTTTTCCTGAAACCCCTGCTCGCCCGCCTTGGAGGCAGGCCGTTCCGGCAGGACATCCGCACCGCCACCCTCGGGGCCGGCATGGGAGCCAACGATCACCGCCAGGATTACGTGCGCGCCAGGCTTGAGGAACGCGACGGCAGGCTCATAGCGACGCCGTTCGACATACAGGATTCATCGATGCTGCGCGTGATGGCCGCAGCCGGCGGACTGATCGTTCGGGCTCCCTTCGCGCCGGCACTCGCTGCGGGCGAACCCTGTCAGGTTCTCCGCCTTGGCTAACGGATTCTGAATTCATTCATTAAACTTTAAACGGTTGCGGAACACAACTGGAACATATAGTGTTTGTTCCGGGTTTGTTTTCCGATTCTGGATTCACCGCTTCCGGGGGAAGTCGATGCTGACGCGCAAGCAACATGAACTGCTTCTCTTCATTCATGAGCGAATGAAAGAGAGCGGCATTCCTCCGTCCTTCGACGAGATGAAGGAAGCGCTGGATCTCGCTTCGAAATCCGGCATCCACCGGCTCATTACAGCACTGGAGGAGCGCGGCTTCATTCGCCGCCTGCCCAACCGTGCCCGCGCGCTCGAAGTTCTGCGCCTGCCCGATTCCATTGCTCCGGGCCTCAACAGCGCCCGCAAATTCTCCCCAAGCGTCATTCAGGGGAGCCTCGGGCAGCCCGCGAAGGACACCCGCAAGCCACAGATCGCCAGCAATGACGACGATTCAGCTGCGGCCGTCTCCATTCCTGTGATGGGAAGGATCGCCGCCGGCGTTCCCATCGATGCGATCCAGCACAAGACGCACTCCATTTCCGTGCCGCCGGAGATGCTGTCCGGGGGTGAGCATTATGCGCTGGAGGTAAGGGGCGATTCGATGATCGAGGCCGGGATTTTCGACGGCGATACGGTCATCATCCGCAACGGCAACACGGCAACGCCGGGCGACATCGTGGTCGCACTGGTAGACGATGAGGAAGCAACGCTGAAGCGTTTCCGTCGCAAGGGCGCTTCCATCGCTCTTGAAGCGGCCAACCCGGCCTATGAGACGCGTATCTTCGGACCGGACCGGGTGAAGGTTCAGGGCAGGCTGGTCGGGTTGATCCGTCGCTATTGACGTTTCCTGCCAGGATGAAAAGGCGGCGGATGAAACCCGCTTTTCGGCTTTGCGCAGGCATCAGCCGTAAAGATGCATGTGAACGATGCAATCAGGAAAGATCAGGCATCGCATTGCTATGGACCGTCCCGAAAACCGACGGTCCTGCTTCTCCTGCTATCCTTCACGCTTCTCAATCGGCCTCGTTCGCGATGGCTTTTTCCGGAGCGTCTGCAGAGCTTGCAGGTGTCTTTCGTTCATAGGGCGGCATGCCGCGCGCTTCCCGGGAAAACCGGCGCTGCGTATGCCATGGACGGTACTCCCCTTCGATGGAGAAGCGTATTTCGGGCATTGATCCTGTGGATGCTGCCGCGCCGGTCGGATAGCCTGGAGACAGGAACACTTCTGCGCTGCCCTGTTGCGCCAGTTGACGACGGGTAATGACAGCCGCAGCGGCATTGCGACAGGGGCTTCGTGCCGTCGCATCCTCGATCACGATCAGGCTCGCCGTTGTGCAGAAAGCGCGGGCGCTATCAGCATCGGGCGCCTGCACGATCTGAGCCCCTGACGGGTGGCGCGCCACACAAACCCGGTCCACACATCGAAATCCCGTACCTGCGCCGGTTCCCTTGCTTTCGCCCTTCATCTTCGGCGGGAGATCGTCCCGATTCCATTGTTTCAGCCGCTTCGGCGGCTGAATGCCTTGTGCGTCGAGGGCCCTGCCCCAGTTGTCGATGGTGAAGGCGTTGGGGCGCGGGCGGTTGACGGCAATCGTGTCATCCCCCATGGCAACGGCTAGCAATCGCGCATCTTCGGAAATCAGGACATCGGGCGCACGCGCTCCGGCAAGCGTTGTCAGGCTTATGACCGCAAACGGCAATGAAACCCATCGCAGCCATGTCGTCGCCATGGTCCCGATGACGAGCGCCAGAGTTGCAAAAAGCACGGACGGTGCCGAAATCAGCCCGACGGCGTCGAGGGGCGACATGTCGGCGATACGCTCCGACAGATAGATCATCACGGTCAGGCCCTGCCCCATCACATACAGAAACGGACCATCGAGGCCGAGAGGCATGGCTATGGACGCGAAAACCGCGAAGGGCATGACGATGATCGACACCACCGGCATGACCGCAAGGTTTGCCAGCAGGCTCAGGGGCGCCACACGCTGGAAATGCCACGCCGCGTAAAGTGTCGTGGCGACACCCGCAACGATCGAGGTGGCCGCAAGCCCGAGCATCATGACGAGAAACCGGTGCAGCAACGTGCCGGCAAGCGAGCGCCTTGCGGGAACTGGCGCCGACATACGGCGGGCCCGATAGTCGGACCATGCCGCATAGGCCCCGACAAGTGCGGCAGTGGCCGCGAACGACATCTGGAAACTGGGGCCCACGACCTCGTGTGGCGTCACCACTATGACGATGATGGCCGAAATGGCGAGGTTGCGCATGGTGAGCGCGCTTCGATCGAACAGAACGGCGATCAGCATCACCGCCAGCATGATAAAAGAGCGAACCGCGGCAACCACCATGCCGGAAATCAGCAAATAGGCGACAGTCGCCAACAGGGCCGTCAATGCCGCATATTTCTTGACCGGACGGCGGGAGGAAAAATCCGGGAACAGCGCAAACAGTCCACGCATGAGACCCATGACGGTTCCGGCAACCAGCGCCATGTGCAACCCGGAAATGGAGATGATGTGGTATATGCCGGTCTTGCGCATGGCCTCGTTGATTTCTTCCGGGATACCGGCACGCACCCCCACGATCAGGGCGGCGGCGATCTCGCCTTCCGGCCCGCCGACACTTTGCCTGATGCGCCCGGCAATCGTTTGCCGCGCCCGCTCAATCGCCGCGCCGATGCGGGCTGTGACCGGGGCGGCTGTCTGGGACGAAAGTTCCGGCCCGGAAAGAAAGAACCCGCTGGCGCCGATACCGCTGAAATAAGCGGCGAAGGACGTGTCATAGCTGCCGGGTCGAATCGGCCCCGCCGGCGGCAGGAGACGCACGAGGCCCGTCACATTGGATCCGGGGCCGATATCGGGCGACACTTTTCGGGCTGAAAGGCGCACGCGCTCCGGCTGATACCGCAATTTCGGACGTTCTGTCGAAAGGACATCGAGGGTAAGGCGCTTGCGGCCGCTGGCCATGTCCTCGATCTCCACCACCCGGCCGGTTAAACGCACACTTATCTCCGACCCGATGATTCTGGTCCCCAGTCGCCCGGTTTCCAGCCTGGAAAGCCATATGCCGGCAAGGCAGAGCAACAGGGCGAGCAGGCAAAGCTGGAGCCAGTATCTGTGCCGGGAAAGCCATACGGCGCCTGCGGCAAGAACCGTCATGACAAGAAGGAAGGTCCATGACGGTTCGTATTGCAGCGAGAAATAGGTGACGACCCCGACCGACAGAAACACCGGCACCAGCAGGAATGCCGCGCCACGCTCCAGTTCAAGAACAACCGCTCCGGAAACGGCCCGCCTTGTCCGTTTCGTTGCCTCGGTCTCGCTTGCCTCCCATAATTTCAGGGGGCTATGCGTCTTCTGAACGGCTGGTTCACCGGAATTGTCCGGCGTGGAACAGCGCAACGATTCACGAACCTGCGGAACCTCCTGCGAGACCTGTTCCGGCAAGGCAAAAAGATTGCGTTCGCTGACGCCGGAAGGCGCAATCTTTGCGCCTTGTTTGCCCGCCGACGATAAAGTCACCGGCTCTCCCCTTGCACCCCTCAACTCCTATGCTACATGAACGCGCAAACTGCGAAAGCCCGACAGGCGGCTTTCGGCACCGCGCGAGAACTGAATGTCTGAAAAGGTCGTCACCCGTTTCGCCCCCTCGCCTACGGGATTTCTGCACATAGGCGGCGCGCGCACCGCGCTGTTCAACTGGCTCTATGCCCGGCACACCGGCGGCACCATGCTGCTGCGCATCGAGGACACCGACCGCGAACGCTCCACCGAAGCCGCCACAACGGCGATCCTCGAAGGGTTGACGTGGCTTGGCCTGACCTGGGAGGGAGAGGCCGTCTCGCAGTACCAGCGCGCCGCCCGCCACCGGGAGGTCGCGGAGGAACTGGTGCGCCTGGGCAAGGCCTACTATTGCTACGCCACGCCGGCCGAGCTTGAGGAAATGCGTGAGAAGGCTCGCGCCGAAGGACGTCCTCCGCGCTATGACGGCCGCTGGCGCGACCGCGATCCGGCTGAAGCCCCGGCAGGCGTCGCGGGTGCGATCCGCATCAAGGCACCCCGTGAAGGCGAAACTGTCGTACACGACCTGGTGCAGGGCGAAGTGCGCTTCCCGAACAAGGATCTGGACGACTTCATCATCCTGCGTTCGGACGGCAACCCCACCTACATGCATGCAGTGGTGGTTGACGACCACGACATGGGCGTCACGCACATCATCCGTGGCGACGATCACCTCACCAACGCCGCCCGTCAGACCATCATCTACGACGCCATGGGCTGGCAGGTGCCGAAGATGGCGCATATTCCGCTCATTCACGGGGCGGATGGTGCAAAGCTCTCCAAACGCCATGGCGCACTGGGTGTCGAAGCCTACCGCGCCATGGGCTATCTGCCCGAAGCCTTGCTCAACTACCTTGCCCGCCTCGGCTGGAGCCATGGCGACGACGAGGTGATGTCCATCGAGGAAATGATCGAGTGGTTCGACATCACCGACGTCAACAAGGGGGCTGCGCGCTTCGACTTCGCCAAGCTTGAAGCGCTCAACGGCGTTCATATGCGCGGCATGGACGATGCAGCGCTGACCGACGCACTTCTTGCGACCCTGCCCTACCTTCCTGACGGCGAGGAGCTGGCCGCACGCTTCGACGATGCGGGCAAAGCCAGGCTGCTGAAGGCGATGCCGGGCTTGAAGGACCGGGCCAGGACTCTGGTGGAGCTTGCCGGGAATACCTACTACCTGACGGCGAATCGACCGCTGCAACCGGATGAGAAGGCCGCCGGCATACTCGACGAGGCGGCCAGGGCCATACTGAGCGAAGTTCTGAAGCGTTTTCAGGAACTTGAAGAATGGAATGCCGCAACTACGGAAGCGGCGGTTCGCGAATTTGCGGAAAGCTCCGGACTGAAACTGGGCAAGATCGCCCAGCCATTGCGCGCCGCCCTGACCGGCCGCAGCACCTCTCCCGGCGTGTTCGATGTGCTGGAAGTGCTCGGTCGGGAGGAAAGCCTCGGGCGCATTCAGGATCAAATCGATTAAGGGTTCACCGCTGCGAAAAATGACGTTGAAAGGCTTGTTTTGCGGTGCAACATTAGCGCGCGGGCCGACCGGCCCGGCACCTTATACAGGCTGCAATTTCGAACATTTCCGTGTTTTCGGATTTTGCATCGCAAGATAATTTTTGCCACTTGGGCGCGAGACTTGACAAGGAGTTTGCAATGACCGGATCGACTGCGAAACTGGAACTTGGCGGCAAGACTCACGAGCTCAAGGTACGAAGTGGCACGATCGGGCCAGACGTTATCGACATAGCCTCGCTCTACTCCACCACCGGAGCCTTCACCTACGATCCCGGCTTCACGTCCACTGCAAGCTGTGAATCCAATATCACATATATCGACGGCGACGCGGGCATCCTGCTGCACCGCGGCTATCCGATCGAGCAGCTTGCCGAGCATGGCGACTTCCTGGAAGTTTGCTATCTGCTGCTGTACGGCGACCTGCCGACCAAGGCGCAGAAGGAAGACTTCGACTATCGCATCACGCGCCACACCATGGTGCATGAACAGATGTCGAAATTCTTCTCCGGCTTCCGTCGCGACGCTCACCCGATGGCGGTGATGTGCGGCGTCGTCGGCGCGCTCTCGGCCTTCTATCACGACTCCACCGACATCTCCGATCCGCACCAGCGCATGGTCGCCTCGATGCGCCTGATCGCGAAGATGCCGACCATTGCGGCCATGGCCTACAAGTATCATATCGGCCAGCCGTTCATGTATCCGAAGAACGACCTGAACTTCGCGGCCAACTTCCTACACATGTGCTTTGCCGTGCCGTGCGAGGAGTACAAGGTCAATCCGGTTCTGGCCCGCGCCATGGAGCGCATCTTCATCCTGCATGCCGACCATGAGCAGAATGCCTCGACCTCGACCGTTCGCCTGGCAGGCTCGTCCGGCGCCAACCCCTTCGCCTGCATCGCTGCTGGCATCGCCTGTCTGTGGGGTCCGGCCCATGGCGGCGCCAACGAGGCGGCGCTCAACATGCTGGCCGAGATCGGCCATGTCGACAACATCCCCGAATATGTGAACCGCGCCAAGGACAAGAACGATCCGTTCCGCCTGATGGGCTTTGGCCACCGCGTCTACAAGAACTACGATCCGCGCGCCAAGATCATGCAGCAGACCGCGCATGAGGTTCTGGGTGAGCTCGGCATCAAGGACGATCCGCTTCTCGACATCGCCATGGAGCTGGAAAAGATCGCCCTCACCGATGAATATTTCATCGAGAAGAAGCTCTATCCGAACGTCGACTTCTACTCTGGCATTACACTCAAGGCGCTTGGCTTCCCTACCACGATGTTCACCGTTCTGTTCGCGCTGGCCCGCACGGTTGGCTGGATCGCACAGTGGAAGGAGATGATCGAGGACCCGCGCCAGAAGATCGGCCGTCCGCGTCAGCTCTACACCGGCGCTCCCCAGCGCGACTATGTGCCGATCGCCAAGCGCTGATCGAAAACCCCGATACAGGAAGGCCGCGAAATTCGCGGCCTTTTTTTCGTTGAAGCTGCACCGACAGTCAGGCTGTATTTTGCGCCTGTATAAGCTCCAGAAGCGCTTCGGCTCCTATCGCTCCGGCGGGACGGTCCGTCGTCATACGGCGGCGCACCTCGGCAAAGCCGTCCTTTTGCCAGTCGCGCATGCCGCCAGCCGCGAACAAAGCCTCGATCTGCCGGGTCAGCGTCTGAGGACGTACGAAGCGATCAAAAAATTCCGGCACGATGGCCCGGTCTGCGATCAGATTCGGCAGCGATGCCGACCAGATTTTCAAAAGGAACGGCGCAACGGGCTTCATGACGGGATCGAGCTTGTAGCACGAAACCATGGGAACGCCGGACAAGGCCAGTTCCAGCGAAACGGTTCCGGATGCGATCAATGCCGCATCGGCTGAAGCAAAGGCCCGCCATTTGGCATCGGGTTCCGCGCTGATTTCCGATTTCTGCGCCCAGCCGGCAACCGCCTTCTCCACCATGGGTGCAACATGCGGCACCGTTGGCAACAGCAGGCGCAGCCTGTGCCCGCGCGCGCGCAATTCGTCTACGGTCTCGCGAAACGGTTCAAGTAGCCGGCTCACTTCTCCCCGGCGCGAGCCGGGCAGCAGGAGCAGCGTTTTGGTGCGCTCCGGCGACAGGTCGCGCGGCGCATCCTGGCCGGCAGCCGCGATGGCGACGCCGGGGTCCTGCGTCAGCCGGTGCCCGACGTAAATGCCGGGTGGACCTCCGAGCCTTTCCAGTTCCCCGACCTCGAACGGCAGGATGCACAATATGCGGTCCACATAGGGCCGCATCGCCGCTGCACGCCCCTGCCGCCATGCCCACACGCTCGGACAGACATAGTGCAGGATCGGAATGGCGGAATCGGACGCGCGCACCCTCCTGGCAACGCGCAGCGAAAAATCGGGACTGTCGATGGTGACGAGGCAATCCGGCTTCGCCGCCACGATTGCCGCCGCAGTCTGGCCGATGCGGCGGATGAGGCGTGGCAGATCGCGAAGAATGGCGCTGATGCCCATCAGCGCCACTTCACCGGAGTTGAACAGAGAGGTCAGGCCAAGGGCTTCCAGATGCCGCCCGCCGACGCCGATCAGCTCGACCTTGCGTCCTGTCTGCTGTTCCAGCGCCCGAATGAGGTCGGCGCCCAGCAGGTCTCCCGATTCCTCGCCGGCCACGATGGCGATGCGCAAAGGTCTCTCAGCCTTCATGCCTCGTCTCCTTCGGCGGCAGGCCGATGATGAACAGGCCAAGCGCATCGGCCTTGTGGATCATTTCGGGCCCGTTCAGCACCAGAGAGCTTCCCGCCTCCACAGCTATTCCGGCGAGGCCCGCGGCATGGGCTTCCTCCACCGTACGCGGGCCTATGGAAGGCAGGTCCGTCCGCGCTTCCTGACCGGGTTTGGAGCATTTCACCAGAACGCCGCGCTGCTTTCCGGCAAGCCTGCCATGGCCGCGCAGGCTTCGGACCCGCTCCAGCATGGCGTCGGTTCCTTCTATGCCTTCGAGCGCGATGGCCCGCCCGCCAATCGCCACGGCCCCCTGCCCGATATCGAGCGCGCCGATCGCTTCCGCTGCGATGCGCGCTGCCTGAATGTCGCGCCAGTCTGTCTTTTGCGGCTGGATTGTGCCGAACTGGCCCTCCGTCGCCACCAGATCCGGGACGATCTGGTGGGCGCCGACTACCTTGAATCCGCTGCCTTCCAGCCATGCGACCACGAAACGCAGCAGGCCATCGTCGCCTCTGGACAGCGCCCGGACAAGTGCCGGGACATGGCGCAGCAGGCCGAGTCCCGGTCGCATCGCCGAAATGCGCGGTCGCCTCCTGATCTCCCCGGCCATCACCACATGGGTGATACCATGGTGGCGCAACCGCCTGACGAGCGACGGCGCCTGTTCCAGCGCGAGGGTTTCGTGGTCGTAGCGTTCGAGGCGCGACTGAGGATCGGTCTCGCCTTCGACCATGAGAACGAAAACGCCTGTTCCCTGCCGGTCGAGATCTTCGGCAATTGCGGCCGGCAGATTTCCGCCTCCGGCGATGATGCAGATCCTGCTGTCAGGACCATAGACGGAGGCGGAAGATCGCGTCTCAGTCCTCGTCATCGCCAGCACCGCTCTTCAGAGGCGGCACCGTATAGTGGCGCCTGGCGCGGTTGTCGATGAAATCCACGATCTTCATCGCCGTTTCAGACACGCCAAATTCAGCACGCGCAATCTCGATATTCTCCGAAACCGCGCGGGTATGATCGAACAGCGTACGATAGCAGTGGCGCAGCAGATGAATTTCCGAGCGTGGCAGGCCGGAGCGTTTCAGGCCGACGATGTTGAGGCCGCGCAGCTTGGCGCGGTTGCCCACGGCGATGGCGAAGGGAATGACATCTCCCACCACGGCCGAACAGCCGCCGATGAACGCATTGTTGCCAACGCGCACGAACTGATGCACGGCGGTCAGACCGCCGATGTTGACGTTGTCGCCGATCTCGCAATGGCCACCGAGCGTCGCGCCGTTGGCGAAAGTGACGTTCCTGCCGACAATGCAATCATGCGCGATGTGGGCATAGGCAAGGAAGTTGCCGTTCTCTCCCACGATGGTCTCGCCGCGGCTGGTGTCGGTGCCGGTGTGCATGGTCACGCCTTCGCGGATCGTGCAGTTGGCGCCGATGATCAGCGTGGTGCGCCCGCCCTGGTGCTTGGCGTTCTGCGGCGGCGCGCCAAGGGTCGCCATCGGAAAGACCTTCGTGCCGGCACCGATGGTGGTCGCTCCGAGCACGGACACATGGCCGACGAGTTCGACACCGTCCCCTATCGTCGCATCCGCGCTGACATGGCAGAATGGGCCGATGCGCACACCGGTTCCAATCCGGGCGCCGCTCTCGATGACGGCGGACGGATGTATGATCGTCTGGTTTTCCATTTTGCCTCGTCAGTCGTTCTCGACCATCATCGCCGAGACTTCAGCTTCGGCGACCTTTGCGCCGTCCACGAGAGCTTCGCAAGCAAATTTAAGGATATTGCCGCGTTTCTTGATCTTGCGCACATGGATGCGGAGCTGGTCGCCCGGCACGACGGGCTTGCGGAACTTGGCGTTGTCGATGGTCATGAAATAGACGAGCGACGGCTTGTCGGCATTGGCAAGCCGAATGCAGATCGCACCGGCCGTCTGCGCCATGGCCTCTATGATCAGCACGCCCGGCATCACGGGCTGTCCCGGAAAATGGCCGAGGAAATGCGGCTCGTTGATGGTGACGTTCTTGATGCCGACGGCAGAGTCGTCGGCGTCGATCTCGACGATGCGGTCGATCATCAGGAAAGGATAGCGATGCGGCAGGAGCCTGAGCAGTTCCTGAATGTCGGCCGCGTCAAGCACGGTGCCGGCAACGTCAGCCATTCTTATCCCTCTTCGAAGACTTGGTGAATGTTCGGATGGCCGAAAGTTCGCGGAAGAAATCGCGCATCGGCTGCGCCGGCATGCCCGCCCAGCGCTCCCCGGCGGGAATGTCGTACATGAGGCCCGAAGAAGCCGCGACCTCCACCCGGTCGCCCACGGAGATATGATCGGCGATGCCGACCCGGCCACCGAGCCTGACGAAATCGCCCAGCGTGACAGACCCCGAAATGCCGCACTGGCCGGCAATCACGCAGCCACGGCCGATACGCACATTGTGGGCGATCTGCACCAGATTGTCGATCTTGGTGCCTTCCCCGATGATGGTGTCGGCCATGGCGCCCCGGTCGACGGTGGTGTTGGAGCCGATCTCGACATCGTCCTGAATGACGACACGGCCGATCTGCGGCATGCGCTCCGGCCCCTTCGCGCCGCCTACGAAACCGAAACCGTCCTGCCCGATTCGGGCCCCGCCATGGATGATGACGCGGTTTCCGATCAATGCGTACTGTACGGCGACGTTCGGGCCGATATAGCTGTCGCGGCCGATGCGGCAGGATGCGCCGATCACCGCGTTGGGGGCAATCACGGTGCCGGCTCCGATGGCGACTTCCGGGCCGACAACCGCGCCAGCTTCGACAATCGCGCCGGGCTCTATGGCAGCGGTCGGGTCGATGTGGGCTTGCGGAGAAATCCCGCGTTCCGATGTCGAGGGAACCGGCGTCGCGGCAGCGGGAAACATGGTGCGGCCGACCAGGGCAAATGCCTGCTGGGCGCGCGGATTGACCAGAACGGCGATGCCTGAAGGGGCCTTGTCCGCCAGTTCAACAGGACAAATCACGGCCGCGGCACGCAAAACCGCCATCAGCGCGGCGTTGCGCTTTTCCGCGACGAACACCAGCGCCCGGTCACCGCCTTCCGTGGCGGATGCGATCGTTTCGATCACGGTGTCCGAATAAGCCGGATTCGCCAGCGTCGATCCGGTAAGCGCAGCAACCTCACCCGCCGTATAGCGGCGTGACGGCACGAAAAACACCGGATCGGTCATTCCAGAGCACTATCCCGCTGGCGCGGACAGTCCGTTCCGGGCGCTGCCGCCTGGAACCGCCGTCACCCGCTGTTTCAGAACCGCGTCGACATGCCGAAGTTGAATTCCTGCACCTTGTCGGTCGATTCCTTGGCAACCGGCACCGCATAGTCGATGCGAAGCGGACCGAACGGCGAAGCCCACATCAGACCGACACCGACCGAGGCGCGCCATCTGGAATCCTCGGAAGCCAGGCTTGCAGTCGTCTTGTTGCCGTATAGCGTAGCGGCATCGGCAAAGACCGCACCGCGCAGACCGAAGCTCTCCGGAATGACCGGCAACGGGAACTGGGCTTCCGCCGAGGCATGGAAATACGTCGTTCCGCCAAGATGCCCGTCGTTATTTGAGCCCGCATCGTATGGGCCGATGCCGTTATAGTCGAAGCCGCGGATGATGCGATCATTGCTCTTGAAGTGATCGAAAACACGCAGATCCTTGTTGCCATAACTCTCAATGTGACCAGCGCCAGCGGTCACGAGGCCGACAATATCCATTTCCTCGGACAAGGTATGATAAACAGAGCCACGAGCCGTGAACTTCACGAACTTCGCATCACCACCAAGACCAGCAACCTCTGTCCCGAAATTGGCATAGAAGCCATAGTGTGGATTCTTCATGTCATCGATGGTGTTGTAGACCAGATTGGCACTTACCGACGACTTCTTCCAAGTCCCATAGTCAACAGCTTTCTGAATTGCATCAGGAAGACCACAGCTATCTGGATCAGTATTCGGGATATAGGCCCCACTGCTGTCCAGACAGCTTCTGTTGTACTTATACTTTTCCTGCGAATAGTTGTACGCAAGCTGTGTCGAGATATTCTCGGTGATCGGCAGACCAAAGCGAACGGTGGCACCCGTCACTTCGCTGTCGTAACGCCTGTATTCACGAGTCGATTTATAGACATCGAAGCCCGCTGCGATGCGGCGGCCAAGGAAATACGGCTCGGTGAACGAGACCATATAGTCGCGCGAATCCTTGCCGCCGCCCGCCGACAGACGAATATACTGGCCACGGCCGAGGAAGTTGCGCTCGGTGACCGAACCCTGCACCGAAGCGCCGGGCGTGTCGCCGCCGGTCGAGTAACCGGCACCGATGGAGAATTCACCGGTCGACTTCTCGACCACATCGACCACCAGAACGACCTGATCAGGCTCAGCCCCCGGGGCCGTCGAAATATCGACGCGCTCGAAGTAATCCAGCGCTTCGATGCGCTTCTTGGCGCGCTGCACCAGCACCTGATTGAAAGCATCGCCTTCGCTCAGGTCGAACTCGCGCCGGATGACGTAGTCGCGGGTGCGGCTGTTGCCGCGGATTTCGATGCGCTCGATGTAGGCCTTGGCGCCCTGATCGACCGTGTAGACGACGGAGATGGTGCGGTTCTCGAAATTCCGGTCGCCACGCGGGGTTACCTGCGCAAAGGCGTAACCACGCTCGGCCACGCGCTCGGTCAGCGCAATCAGGCTGTCCTCGACCGCCTTGGCGCTGTAGACCGAGCCCGAACGGCTCTGAACGAGCGACTGGAGCGAATTGGGATCGATCTCCGGGATCGAGCTGTCGACGCTGACATCGCCGAACGTATAGCGCGGACCTTCATCGACCGTGATGGTGACCGTGTACTGGTTCGACGCTTCATCCAGCTCGCCGAAGGAAGACACCACCTGGAAGTCGGCATAGCCGCGATTGTAGTAGAAGCGGCGCAGCAGCTCCTCATCCGCGCGCAGCTTGTCCTCGCTGTAGACGTCGTCGCGCAGCATGAAGGACAGGAAGTTGGAGCGCTTGGTATTGATCACGTCCGACAGGCGACCATTGCTGAATGCCTGATTGCCGACGAAGTTGACGGCAGCGATCTTGGTGCGCCCGCCTTCGTTGACGTTGTAGATGACATTGACGCGGTTCTGGCCGAGATCGACCACCTGGCTCGTGACCGCCGCCTCTTCGCGGCCGACACGGCGGTAGGCATCCTTGATCGCCTCGATATCGGCGTCGACGGAAGCCTGCGAATACGGGCTGCGCGGCTTGAGCTGGACCGCTGCATTGAGCTGCGCATCCTTCACCTTCTTGTTGCCCTGGAACAGCACCTGATTGACGATCTGGTGCTCGGAAACGGTGACAACCAGCGACGAGCCGACCTGATTGATGCGCACGTCGGAGAACATGCCGGTGGCGAACAGGGTCTTCACCGCCTCGTCCACGTCGGAGCCCGAGAAGGTCCGGCCGGGCTTGATCGCGATCTGGTTGCGGATCGTGTCCGCATCGATGCGCGAATTTCCGCGCACCTCGATGCGGCTCACCACGGCAGCCTCGGCGGCGGAAACAGACATCATCTGTACGGTGAACGCACCTGGCACGACCAGAGCGGCGGACAATGCCGCCGCGGAAGCGGCGCTCAGAAACTTGGATGCTGCCTTCATCGGGCTATATTACCTTCTCGTATTCCACGGCGAGAAACCGGACGCGCGGTCAAATTCCCATACCGTATTAACCGGATTTTCCCTACACGCAAGGCTTCTGGTTAATTAGTGTTTACTTGGCTCGCCAGCGTTGCTTTCGCGTCACGCATATCCGGAGCCATGGTAAACGCCTTCTCAACAGATCGACCTGTTGTCCAGAATTCGTTCATGATTTCAACAACCAAACAGATCGTTCCAGAACACGAAGCCCATGAAGCCCAGAACGAGCAGCATGCCGGCCTTGTACACAGCCTCCATCATGCGCTCCGATACCGGGCGTCGCAGGACGGCTTCCATGACGTAGAACAACAGATGCCCGCCGTCCAGCGGCGGAATCGGCAGGAGATTCAGGATGCCGATGCCCACGGACAACAGCGCCACGAGCTGCACCAGCCATTCGAAGCCGAGCTTTGCCGCCTGGGCCGACATACCGGCGATCTTCACAGGGCCGCCGAGCTGGCACTTGTCCTCCCGGCCAACCGCGAATCGCTTCATGAACTGGCCCGTGCGCTCGATGATATGGCCGGTTTCGCGTATCGCGGCGCCGAGCGCCTCCGGCGGCGTATAGGTGATCAGGCGCGGCTGGCCCAGTTCCTGGTTGTTCACAACGCCGATCACCGCAACCTTGACCTTGTTGCCCAGCGCATCCTCCTGCTCCATCGGCTGCGGCGTGGCGGTGAGGCTGACCTCCCGCCCGTCCCGCAGCATGACGAATGTCAGGGCATCGCCGGCCCGTCCGGAAACCAGACGCTGCACATCGGCGAAGGTTTCGACCTTCGTTCCATCGACGCTGACGAACCGATCGCCCGGCATGATCCCCGCCGCCTCGGCGGGGCTGCCGGAATTCACCGTCGCGACCATGGGTTCTGCGACGTAACGGCCGTGAATGGAGAACATCACCGCAAAAACGGCGATGGTGAGCAGGAAATTGAACAGCGGTCCCGCAAAAACGGTTGCTGCGCGCTTCCACAGAGCCTGCGTGTGGAACGCGACACGGCGCTGTGCGGCATCCAGCCCATCATCCGTATCGGCGGGGCTCGACGTCACGCTCATGTCGCCGACGAACTTCACATAGCCGCCAAGCGGTATGGCGCACAACTTCCAGCGTGTGCCGCGCCGGTCGTTGAAGCCGAGAAGTTCGGGACCGAAACCGATGGCGAAAGCCTGAACGCCGATGCCGCAGGCGCGGCCGACAAGGTAGTGGCCCATTTCGTGCACGAACACGACCACCATCAGCACGAACAGGAACGGCACGATCGTACCGATCAGAAAGCCTTCGGTGCTGAACAGCGACTGCAAGAGTTCGTTCAAATCAAATCCTCGATTCGTCAGCTGTTGTCCTGACGGCATGAATTTCAACAGCGAGTGACGCGCCAAAGCCGGCGAATCCGTGACTTCGCATCACGGATCGGAACCTCACCCCCCGAACAGTCCCTGCGCAGGATTGTCTGGCGAAGCGGCCAGACTGCCGATGACGTAAAGCGCAAGCGCTGCAACGACAAGCCCGTCCACACGGTCCATCACGCCACCGTGACCGGGAATGAGCTGGCTGGAGTCCTTGCATCCATGCCGGCGCTTCACCCATGATTCGAACAGATCGCCGATCTGCGATACGACCGAAAGCAGGAGCGCGGCAAGGCCGGGCAGAAGGTGATTGCCGGTGCCGGCGAGAACGGAAACGACAATGCCCGCCGCAACGCCCGCCACCGTTCCACCGATGGCGCCGCTCCAGGTCTTGCCGGGGGAGATGGATGGCGCGAGCTTCGGACCGCCGACGGCGCGACCGACGAAGTAAGCCAGCGTGTCCGTCGTCCAGACAACCGCGAACAGGAAGAGGATAGTCAGCAATCCGGCATGATCGGCGCCACGCAGGAAAGCAAGGGCAAAGCCGGACAGCGATGCATAGGCGATCCCCGTCGCATCCCATAGCCCCGAGCCGCGCAGAAAGCCGATGGCCGCGACGATCGCGGTTGCCGCAAGGGCAAGAAGAAGAAAATCCACGGCCGCCACGCCGAAGCCAAGCGCAATCAGAAGGATCGCCATGCAGGCTTCCGGCACCAGCCACATGACGCGTGGCCACATGGCGCGGGGCCACATGACGCGGGAATGAGCGGGCCGCGTCATGCGCGTCCATTCATAGAAAACCGCAGCGGAGATCGCGACGGCGAGAAGGCGGAACGGCAGTCCGCCCACCCATGTCAGCGCCAGCACCACAGAGGCAAGCACGAGGCCCGAGATGATTCTCAGTTGCAGATTGCTCATCGGGCCAAAGCCGGCGTTACGGCCCCCTCAGACGACAGGCCGCCGAACCGGCGCTCGCGACCGGCGAAATCGCGCAGAGCCTCCGCCAGATTGTCGCCGCCGAAGTCCGGCCAGTAGCACGGCACGAACACCAGTTCGCTGTAGGCTGCCTGCCACAGAAGGAAATTCGACAAACGCAATTCCCCGCTGGTGCGGATGACGAGGTCGGGGTCGGGTATGCCGGCGGTGTCGAGCGCGCCCGCGATGTCTTCCGCCTCGATCATGTGCGGCTCGATCTCTCCGCGCAGGGCGGCATCCGCCAGCTTGCGCGCGGCGCGCACGATCTCGTCGCGGCTGCCATAATTGAAAGCGATGACGAGCGTCAGCCCTGTATTTGCAAGCGTCAAGGCTTCGGCCTCCTCCAGAAGCCCCCGGATGTCGGGCTGGAGGCTTTCACGGTCGCCGATGACCCTTACCCGAACTCCGTTGCGATGCAGTTCTGCAAGGTCGCGCCGGATGAAAAGCTTCAGCAGGCCCATCAGGTCGCTGACTTCCGATTTCGGCCGCGACCAGTTCTCCGAAGAGAACGCATAGACGGTGAGGAAGGAAATGCCGAGCTGGGGCGCCGCGCGCACGACATTGCGCAATGCCTCGACGCCGGCCCGATGCCCGGCGACGCGCGGCAGGCCACGGGATTTCGCCCAGCGGCCGTTTCCGTCCATGATGATTGCAACGTGCGCCGGGCTTGTCATTCGTTCGCCTTCAGATCGGCCGATCCGCTTGTTATCAAGCCCGCCTCAAACCTGCATGATCTCCGTTTCCTTCTCGGCCAGAAGGCTGTCGATGGAAGCGATGGTGTCGTCGGTCAGCTTCTGGACCTGATCCGACTGCTTGCGCAGATCGTCCTCGCTGATCTCCCCGTCCTTCTCCGCCTTCTTCAGAGAATCCATGCCGTCGCGACGAACATGGCGAACGGCCACGCGAGCGTTCTCGGCATAGGTGTGGGAAATCTTGACCAGTTCCTTGCGGCGCTGCTCGTTGAGTTCAGGCAACGGAATGCGAAGGGTGGTGCCGTCGACGATCGGGTTGAAACCGAGATTCGATTCGCGGATGGCGCGATCCACCGCACCGACCATGGTCTTGTCCCAGACCGACACGGCAATCATGCGCGGCTCGGGAACGGAAACGGTGGCCACCTGATTGATCGGCATGGCGGAGCCATATGCCGGAACCTGGATGGCGTCGAGCAGGTTGCTGGAGGCGCGTCCGGTGCGCAGGGAGGCCAGATCCTGCTTGAACGCGTTGATTGCGCCGTCCATGCGCCGCTTCAGGTCTTCGAAATTGCCGCTCATGATCTTCTCCTCGGCCTTTCGTTCAGGCTCGTAACTTACGTGGATCGATATGGGCCTGCCGGAGCGTGCCCGCACCGCTCAATCGTCGGCAACGACCGTGCAACGGCCCCCGCCCCTCAAAATCTCGCCGAACCCACCTTTTTCGTGGATGGAATAGACGATTATCGGAATGTTGTTTTCCCGCGCAAGGGCAATTGCAGCCGTATCCATTATGGACAGGCCACGATTGATGACTTCCGCATGGGCAATGCGCTCGAAGCGCGTCGCGGAGGGATCCTTCTTCGGATCGGCCGAGTAGACCCCATCGACCTGCGTGCCCTTGAACAGTGCATCCGCTCCGATCTCGGCGGCGCGCAGCGCAGCAGCCGAATCGGTGGTGAAAAAAGGATTGCCGGTTCCGCCGGCGAAGATCACCACCTTGCCCTGATCCATGTAGGCCGTTGCCTGCCTTTGGGAAAAGCTCTCGCACAGTTCCGGCATGGCGATGGCCGACAGGACAACCGCATCGACGCCGATCTTCACCAGCGACGTGCGCAGCGCCAGCGAGTTGATGACCGTTGCCAGCATGCCCATGTGGTCGCCCGTGACACGGTCCCCTCCCTTGGAGGCGACTGCGACGCCGCGGAAGATGTTGCCGCCGCCGATGACCACGCCGACCTCGACGCCCAGCGCGCGCGCCTCGGCGATATCGGAGGCGATGCGATCGACGACGGAGACATCGATGCCGAAATGCTGATCTCCCATCAGGGCCTCGCCCGACGCCTTGAGCAATACACGTCGGTAGGGAAGCGTGGCCGTCATATGATCCTCTGCAAATGCGTTGAATGGGGAAACAGCCAGTATACGCCGTTCACCTGATAATGCGCCGACCCGATACACGAAGGGCGCCGCGATGTCACGCGGCGCCCTTCGCAGATAACAGGGATGACGAAGCTTACTTCTTCACCGTCGCAGCCACTTCGGCAGCGAAATCACTCTCTTCCTTCTCGATGCCCTCGCCCAGAGCATAGCGCACATAGGCGGTGATCTTTGCCGGAGCGCCGATTTCCTTCTCGGCGTCCTTGAGGGCCTGCTCGATCGTGACGTCGGGGTTCATGACGAAGGACTGCTTGAGCAGCACGACTTCCTCGTAGAACTTGCGCAGGCGGCCCTCCACCATCTTCTCGATGATGTTCTCCGGCTTGCCGGACTGGCGGGCCTGCTCGGAGAAGATGTTGCGCTCGCGTTCGACGGCAGCGGGGTCGAGAGCATCCACGTCGAGCGCCATCGGATTGGTGGCGGCGATGTGCATGGCAACCTGGCGCGCGAAGGCGGCAGCCTTGCCTGCATCGCCGGCGGTCTCGATGGCAACCAGAACACCAAGCTTGCCGAGATTGTCGACAACGGCGTTGTGGACATAGGTGGCAACCGCACCCTGCGGGACCGAGAGCTTCGCCGAACGACGGAAGCCGAGATTCTCGCCGATGGTGCCGACCGCGTCCTTGATGGTGTCGGTGACGGACTTGTCCGAACCCGGATACCTGGCGGCTGCGACAGCGTCGGTGTCGCCGGAAACCAGTGCCACCCTGGCGATGTTGCTGACGATTTCCTGGAAAGCGCCGTTGCGGGCAACGAAGTCGGTCTCGGAGTTGACCTCGACCAGAGCGGCCTCGCGCTGGCCCTGCTCGACGCCGATCAGACCTTCGGCAGCGGTGCGGCCGGCCTTCTTGTCAGCCTTGGCAATGCCCTTCTTGCGCAGCCAGTCGACCGCAGCTTCCATGTCGCCATTGGTTTCGGCAAGGGCGGCCTTGCAGTCCATCATGCCCGCGCCGGTTAGCTCGCGGAGTTCTTTGACCTGTGCTGCTGAAATGCTCATTGTTTGCCTCTTTATTTCAGAAACGGGAATGCGCACCGCCGGGAAATCAGCGATGCGCCATGCCCGGACGCTCGATGCGTCCTATTGCGGAAAGTTCAGGGCCGGAAGGCCCGTCACCTCAGGCTTCCGGCGTTGCTTCGCCAGCGGCGGGCGTCTCGTCAAGAGCCGGCTCGACGGGAACCTCGGCCGATGCGCCGATATCGACGCCCAGAGCGCCCTGCTGACGGGCGATGCCGTCGATGGCAGCCTTGGCGATCAGATCGCAGTAAAGCTGGATCGCGCGGGCAGCGTCGTCGTTGCCGGGGATCGGGAAATCGACCTTGTCCGGGTCGCAGTTCGAATCGATGACGGCGACGACCGGAATGCCGAGGCGCTTGGCCTCCTGAATGGCGATCGCCTCCTTGTTGGTGTCGATGACGAACATCAGGTCCGGCGTGGAGCCCATGTCCTTGATGCCGCCGAGGGCCTTGTCCAGCTTCTCGCGCTCGCGCTCGAGGTTCAGGCGCTCCTTCTTGGTGAAGCCCTGAGCGTCGCTGGCCAGCAGTTCGTCGAGCTTGCGCAGACGCTGGATCGAATTGGAGATCGTCTTCCAGTTGGTCAGCATGCCGCCGAGCCAGCGCGAATTGACGTAATACTGGGCCGAACGCTGTGCGGCGTCGGCAACGATGTCCGAAGCCTGACGCTTGGTGCCGACGAACAGAACGCGGCCGCCGCGGGAGACGACGTCCGAAACCTGCTTCAGGGCCTGGTGCAGCAGCGGAACGGTCTGCGACAGGTCGATGATGTGGATGTTGTTGCGGGCGCCGTAGATGTAGGGCGCCATCTTCGGGTTCCAGCGATGGGTCTGGTGGCCGAAGTGCGCACCAGCTTCGAGAAGCTCGCGCATGCTGAAATCAGGCAGTGCCATTCTTCATTTTCCTTTCCGGTTGGCCTCCACGGACACCGGCATCTCGGATCATTCTTCGATGCCACCGGAGGTGTCGGCCGGATTTCTCCCGGTTCGATACCAAAGTCCGTGTGTGGAATGGCCGCGCATATATAGGCTCGGGGCACAAAACGCAACCCGGTACGCTCAGGCTCACGCAGCCTTTCGCTGCACCCTTCCCCTGCGCCCGCCCACGCCGGTCACCCTGACGCGGCGGAACACGGCGACAATCTCTTCGCGGCTGCACTCGCGCGCACCCCGCCGCACGGCCATGTCCCGTTCGAACGCCGTGATGTCATAGTGTGGAGCGGAGGTTTTCGGAGGACCCTGATAGGACGACAGCTTGAGCCCCAGCCCGAAGGCGAAACGATGAAGCTCTTCGGTGTCGTCGGCCATCAGATGACACCACCGTCGTCCGGCCAGATGCCAGATCGGTGCATCGACATACACCGTCATCGCATGCGTCCTATTTCCTGCAATCCTTCAGGGCCGCCTGATCGAACAGGGAGAGGTCGACCAGCTTGCCAGTCATGGTGAAGTCGCCATAATCCATCTGGAGATCGCGCGTCAGGCCATTGCCGTGCATCTTGAAGCTGATGCGGTATTCCGGCATTTCCTCGCCGCCATCGCTCTCGTCGCCGCTGAAATAGGCGATGTCGACGGGCCAGAACCGGTCCTTTTCCAATGTGGAAAGCGCCGGAAGCTCGGGATCGTTGCGGTCGGCCGGGGCAGGCTTGCCGATCACCACCGTCGTCAGCATCACCCGGTCGGCATCCTCGGATCCGTCGAACAGGCTCGTCTCGTAGAAATTCTCGCCCTTCTCGGCCTTGTCGATCAGCTCGAACATATGTTGCGTCGGAAACTGGGTAAGGCCGAGCGTGACCTTGTTCGGCTCCGGCTTGTCGATGTCGACGCGCACCGAGTCTTTTTCGCGGTGTGCCGTGCCCTTCACCTCACGTTCCAGATTCTGGTCGACGAAAGATTTGGTGACGAACGAAAAGGTCTTGCCCTCGCCATCCTCGAAGGTGGTCGTCTGCTGGTCGGTCATGCGCATGCTGTCGGTGGTGCTGATGCGGGTGACGAGGCGGAACTTGACCGTGTAGCCGTCGCACTGCGAACCGTTGAACTCGTACACCATGCGGCCGGATATGCCGGTAATGCCCGAGCGGTCCGACGCCTTGTTGAGCGAAATGTCGTAAACGGCGCGGTGGGGCTGCAAGACCGGCACTGCAAGGGCTGGAACGGTGGAAAAGGTGATCGGAAGCAGTATGGCGGTATAGGCAAGGCGCGATGCGCGCATGTACAAGCTCCGATTGTGGCTGCCAGCCGTCGCGGCGGCGGGTACAGCCCAGCATAAAAATAGTCGTGGCGGAAGCGAGGCAAAAAATGCACTTTCGGCCAAACCGCCACCGGGGCATCAAGCAATAGGAAATTACCATGAGCGAAACAATCGAAAAGCGGCTGAGCGATCTGGGTGTGACACTGCCGGTGGCCGCGGCGCCGGCCGCCAACTATGTTCCGTTCGTGCAAAGCGGAAACCTTCTGTTCCCGTCCGGCCAGCTGCCGATCAGGGACGGCAAGCTCGCCGTAACCGGTCTGCTCGGCAAGGATGTCGATGTGGCTGCCGGTCAGGAAGCCGCGAAGCTGTGCGCCATCAACGTGCTGGCGCAGGCCAAGGCCGCGCTCGGCGATCTCGAGAAGATCAGGCGGCTGGTGAAGATCACCGTCTATGTCGCCTCCGCCCAGACGTTCAACGAGCAGCACCTCGTCGGCAACGGTGCGTCGGACTTCTTCGTCGCGGCTCTGGGCGAACGCGGCAAGCATGCCCGCGTGGCCGTAGGGATGGCGGCGCTGCCGCTCAACGCCTCGGTCGAGGTCGAGGCAATCATCGAGGTCGAATAAGAAGCGATGACCGCCCTCTCCTGGCTCACGGCACGTCCGATCGCGCATCGCGGCCTGCACGATCTCAACAACCGGCGTTGGGAAAACACGCTGTCGGCTTTTTCAGCGGCCATCGATGGCGGCTATGCGATCGAGTGCGACGTGCACCTGACTGCCGACGGCGTGCCGGTCGTGTTTCACGATCACGATCTGAAGCGGCTGACGGGAGAGGACGGTTTCATCTGGCAGCGCACGGCCGCTGAAATGGCGGCCCTCAGGGTTGGCGGGACGCAGGACCATCCGCCGACCCTGGACGAAATGCTCGAACTGGTTGGTGGCAAGGTACCGCTGGTCATTGAGCTGAAGGGCACGCCGGGCCGTGACGGCGGGCTGGTCGAAGCGGTCGGGCAACGCCTGAAGCCCTATCGGGGCAATGCCGCGATCATGTCGTTCGATCACTGGCTGATCCGCGATTTCAGCCGCCATGCGCCCGGCATTCCGGGTGGCCTTACCGCCTGCGGCCGGCGCGAGCACGAAATCGAGGCGCATTTCACCATGCTTGCGCATGACATCTCGTTCGTCTCCTATGCAGCCGGAGACCTGCCGAACCGCTTTGTGTCCTTCGTCCGTGAAAGGCTCGGCATGCCGGTCATCACGTGGACGATCCGCGACCAGCCGGCCGTCGACCTGACATTCAGATATGCCGACCAGATGACGTTCGAGGGGTTCGAGCCACCGCTCGCGGTCGCCTGACCCCGGCCGCACTTGCACCCGCTCGCTACCGGCTTAAGTAAACTCCCATGGCTCAGGGCGACGATCAGGCAAATGCAGAAGGCGCAAACCATGTGGCGCGCGTCGCCACTGGCATGGGTGCCTTTACACAGAGGGAATGGGACAGTCTCCACACCGCAGAAAATAAATCAGAAAATTCATACAACCCATTTGTTTCATTTTCTTTTTTAAGCTCGCTTGAGGATTCCGGATGTGTCGGCGGCCGCAGCGGTTGGCAACCGCACCATCTGCGTCTCGAAACGGCCGGCGGCCGGTTGCTGGGCGCGCTGCCATGTTATGCGAAATCGCACAGCCAGGGCGAATATGTCTTCGACCACGGATGGGCAGATGCCTTCCAGCGCGCCGGAGGCCGTTATTATCCAAAGCTGCAATGCTCCATTCCGTTCACGCCAGCGACCGGCCCGCGCCTGCTGGTGGCGCAAGGCCGGGACCCGCTATCCGTAAAGGCTGGTCTGGCGGAGGCACTGAAGATCGTGACGGACAGGCTCGACGTCTCCTCCGCGCACGTCACCTTCCTGCCGGAAAGCGATGTCGCCGTCATGGAGGCTGCCGGATTTCTGCACCGCACGGACCAGCAGTTTCATTTCCTCAATGAAGGCTTCGCCGACTACGACGATTTTCTGGCCAGCCTCGCCTCGCGCAAGCGCAAGGCGCTGAAGAAGGAGCGGCGCGAGGCACTGGCGCATGGCATCTCCATAGACTGGCTGACGGGCAGCGATCTTACCGAACGCGTGTGGGACGACTTCTTCGCCTTCTACATGGATACGGGAGACCGAAAATGGGGCCGTCCCTATCTCAACCGGCAGTTCTTCTCGCTCATTGGCGAGCGGATGGCGGATGACATCCTGCTGGTGATGGCGAAGCGCAACGGCCGATATATCGCGGGCGCGATCAACTTCATCGGCTCCGATACGCTCTATGGCCGCAACTGGGGGTGCATCGAGGACCACCCCTTCCTGCATTTCGAGGTCTGCTATCATCAGGCAATCGATTTCGCGATTGCCAACAAACTCAAGGTGGTAGAGGCTGGCGCTCAGGGAGAGCACAAGCTGGCGCGCGGCTACCGGCCGGTCACCACGCACTCGATGCACTACATCGTCCACCCTGGCTTTCGTCGCGCCGTTGCCGATTATCTGCGCCACGAACGCAGCGACGTCGCACGGATGAACGATCATCTGGCCGGGCACGCCCCTTTCCGCAAAGGCGATCAGCCACTCAGTGAACGACGGACCTCGAAAACAGATTGATCACCAGCACACCGGCAAGGATCAACCCCATTCCCACAAGCGCCGGCAGATCCAGCGCCTGACGGAACAGAATCCAGCCGATTGCCGTAATGAGGATGATGCCGGCCCCGCTCCAGATCGCGTAGACAATGCCGACAGGCATGGTGCGCAGGGTCAGGGCAAGGAAATAGAAGGCAAGCGCATATCCCAGGACCGTCACCAGCGAAGGTATCAGCCGCGTGAAGCCATCGGTCTGCTTCAGCGCTGTTGTGGCGACCACCTCGAATATGATTGCCACAAACAGGTAAAGATAGGTCAGGAGCATTGTGCTCACCCTTGATTCGCATATCGATCGAGTATGATCATGCCCCCGAGAAGAGGACGAGAGACCAGCATGGCCTACGACACAACCAACATCTTCGCCAGACTGCTGCGTGGCGAAATTCCGTCACATCGCATCTATGAAGACGAGCACACGATCGCGATCATGGATGTCATGCCGCAAGGTGTCGGCCATACGCTCGTCCTGCCGAAGGCCCCGTCCCGCAATCTTCTGGACGCCGACCCGGAAACGCTGGGCGCGCTTTTCAAGACCGTTCAGAAGGTAGCGAAAGCCGTCAGGAAGGCGTTCGACGCCGACGGCGTGGTCGTTTCCCAGTTCAACGAGCCGGCCGCTGGCCAGACCGTATTCCATCTGCACGTTCACATCATTCCGCGCTTCGACGGCGTAGACCTTAAAAGGCATTCCATGGAGATGGAAAAGCCCGAAGTGCTGGCAGCGAATGCAGACAAGATTCGGGCGGCGCTGGCACAATAGAGCGACGAATCCCGGACCGATCCGGCTGCCGCTCTGTCTGTTTGTGTTCAGGGTATTTGTGCGACGTCAGGCGCTTCCACCTGATTGCAAAATGCCCGAGCCATCCACCGATATCCCTGCCCCAGGAGATGTAAAAAGGCCCCGTTTCCGGGGCCTTTTCCCGATCATTTGCGGGGCAGCTGCGGTACCAGGCTGCGTTTACCGCCATCCTTCGCCTTCGGCGTTGATTTTGCGGTGGCAGCCTTTTTGACGGGTGTCTTCTTCGCCGCAGGCTTGCGGGCCTTCGGACGCTCCTCCGGCTCCTTCTTCGGCTGCACCTTCGCCTCGTCAGGCAGCGTTTCGAGCTTCAGGCCGGTTTCGCCGGTCTCCTTCTTCTCGACGGTGACGCGCACCGTGCCGCCCTTCCGGAGCTTGCCGAACAGAACTTCCTCGGCCAGAGGCTTCTTGATGTGCTCCTGGATGACCCGGCCGAGCGGTCGGGCACCCATGCGTTCGTCGTACCCCTTGTCGGCCAGCCAGGCGATGGCCTCGTCGGACAGGTCGAAGGTGACGCCACGCTCGGAAAGCTGCGCTTCCAGCTGCATGACGAACTTCTGCACCACCTGATGGATGACCGGCACCGGCAGCGAGCCGAACGGGATGATCGCATCGAGACGGTTGCGGAACTCCGGCGTGAACAGGCGGTTGATCGCTTCCATGTCGTCGCCTTCGCGCTTCGAGGAGCCGAAGCCGATGGCCGCTCTGGCGAGATCCTGCGCGCCGGCATTCGTGGTCATGATCAGGATCACGTTGCGGAAGTCTATCTGCTTGCCGTTGTGGTCGGTCAGCTTGCCGTGGTCCATGACCTGCAACAGGATGTTGAACAGGTCCGGATGCGCCTTCTCGATCTCGTCGAGCAGAAGCACACAATGCGGATGCTGGTCGACGCCATCCGTGAGCAGGCCGCCCTGATCGAAGCCGACATAGCCGGGAGGCGCGCCGATCAACCGCGAAACGGTGTGGCGTTCCATATATTCCGACATGTCGAAGCGCAGCAGCTCGACTCCGAGGGAGGCAGCAAGCTGCTTGGCGACCTCGGTCTTGCCGACGCCGGTCGGGCCGGAGAACAGGTAGGAACCGATCGGCTTGTCCGGTTCACGCAAGCCGGCGCGCGCCAGTTTGATGGCCGAGCTCAGCGCCGTGATCGCCGTATCCTGCCCGTAGACGACCCGCTTGAGTTCCTTCTCCAGACCGGCCAGCACCTTCTCGTCGTCGGCCGAAACCGTCTTCGGCGGAATGCGGGCCATGGTGGCGATGGTGGCCTCGATCTCCTTGATGCCGATGGTCTTCTTGCGCTTGCCTTCCGGCAGAAGCATCTGCGAGGCGCCGGTCTCGTCGATCACGTCGATCGCCTTGTCCGGCAGCTTGCGGTCGCTGATGTAACGGGCCGAAAGCTCCACCGCGCCCTTGATGGCATCGGAGGTGTACCTGACCTTGTGGAAGTCCTCGAAATAGGGCTTCAGCCCCTTCATGATCTCGATGGCGTCCTCAACCGTCGGCTCGTTCACATCGATCTTCTGGAAACGACGGACAAGCGCCCTGTCCTTCTCGAAGAACTGGCGAAACTCCTTGTAAGTCGTTGATCCTATGCAGCGAATTGTACCGGAAGACAGCGCCGGCTTGAGCAGGTTGGACGCATCCATGGCGCCGCCGGACGTCGCTCCGGCACCGATGACGGTGTGAATCTCATCGATGAACAGGACAGCGCCCGGATAATCCTCCAGCTCCTTCACCACCTGCTTGAGGCGCTCCTCGAAATCGCCGCGATAGCGCGTTCCGGCAAGCAGCGTGCCCATGTCGAGCGCGAAGATGGTGGCGTCGGCCAGCACCTCCGGAACATCGCCTTCCACGATGCGCTTGGCCAGCCCTTCGGCAATCGCCGTCTTGCCCACGCCTGGATCACCCACATAGAGCGGATTGTTCTTGGAGCGGCGGCACAGCACCTGAATGGTGCGGTTGATTTCCGGCCCGCGGCCGATCAGCGGATCGATCTTGCCGGCCCGCGCCTTGGCATTGAGGTTCACGCAATAGGCGGTCAGCGCATCCTGAGCCTTCTTCTTGCCGTCATCGTGCTGCTCGCCGACACTGCCGCCACCGCCCTGCTCGTCCTCGGCGCCACGCGGAGTGCGCGCTTCCGAAGCGCCGGGGCGCTTGGCGATGCCATGCGAAATGTAGTTGACCGCGTCGTAGCGGGTCATCTGCTGTTCCTGCAGGAAGTATGCGGCGTGGCTCTCGCGCTCGGCAAAGATCGCCACCAGCACGTTGGCGCCCGACACTTCCTCGCGGCCGGAAGACTGGACGTGAATCACGGCACGCTGGATGACGCGCTGAAAGCCGGCTGTCGGCTTCGAATCCTCGTCATAACCGGTGATGAGATTGTCGAGTTCGGTGTCGATGTAGTTGAGCACCGTCTGACGCAGCTCGTCGAGATCAACATTGCAGGCGCGCATTACCGCGGCCGCCTCGGCGTCGTCTATCAACGCCAGAAGCAGGTGCTCGAGGGTTGCATATTCATGGTGGCGCTCATTGGCGATTGTCAGCGCCTGGTGAAGTGCCTTTTCCAAGCCTTGGGAGAAAGCCGGCATGTTACCTCACTTCTTCTCCATCACGCATTGCAGCGGATGCTGATTCTGTCTGGCGAAATCCATGACCTGAGACACCTTGGTCTCGGCCACCTCGAATGTGTAAACGCCACATTCTCCCACACCGTGGTTGTGCACATGGAGCATTATGCGCGTGGCTGCTTCCCTGTCCTTCTGGAAAAAACGCTCCAGAACGTGAACGACGAACTCCATGGGCGTGTAGTCGTCGTTGAGGATCAGCACACGGTAAAGACTGGGACGCTTGGTCTTGGTCTGCGTACGCGTGATGACAGCCGTTCCACGGCCGGCACCATTGCCGTTTTGGTCCTTCTGCATTCTCGCCGCATGCTGCGCGGCAACCAGACTGCCAGTCACGTTATCCCTGCCTCACGATCCAACCCCGCGATCCGGCCTTCCATCGGCCAGCCCCGAAGGGCAAATCGACATGTAGGTCATTATTATCGAATTTTAAGCCCTTCTCCGCCACTGACAATACGGTCTCGAACCAATTATGCGTCAACGTTCAAATCCGGTTTTCGACAGCCTGCCAAATGCAATCGGCCCGGCTGCGTCGAACGCAGCCGGGCCGATTGCCGGCTGAAACCGGCAAAACAGAATGAGCGGCTTCAGCGAGCCTTGGCCACGATGCCTTCGAAAGGCTTGTAGGCTTCCCTGGCGAGTTCCGAATAGAGATCGCCGAACCTGGTCGCCTCGGCCACGAAGGACTCGTAGGACTGCTTCACATAGTCGGTCTGGATGCCGAGCGCGTCCTCGAAGGACTTCGCCGAAAGCAGCTTCTCGAAAGCGGTGCTGCCGGCCTCAAGGCTCTTCTTGGTGTATTCGCTGGCCTCGACGGCAATCGCCTGCGCGCCCTTGGACAGAGATGCAAGGCTCTTGAGTCCCGAATCTGCGAACTCCTTGCCGTACTTGCTGAATTCTTCGTAGGTGGTCTCGGACATGGGTTGTCCTCCTTCGTGAATCGAACCTGCATGGATCGAACTGCCAGATACGGCAGGCAGCCAATCTTTTTTGCATTAGCGAATAAATATTGTGCAATGCACAAAATGTCAACCGCGCGGTTGTCAGCCGGCAATTGCTAAGATTCCCATAAAATTTGCGACGACTGCGCCGGAATTGGTGAACGCGGCGGTTACCATAAACGGATTGGTAACGGTGCATGGATAGCATTGCTCAAAATCAGGCTGGGATAGGACCTTTGCCATCCCCACCGAAATGAAAGCCAAAGGAAGTAACAGTGCGTAAGGCGTTTTCGGGTATCGCTTCCCTTTCCGTGCGTTCTTTCCGGGCAGTGGCAACCATTGCCGCTGCTGCGGTATTTGTCATCGGTGCGAGTACGGCCTCGCAGGCTGCCGCCAACGATGCGGCCATCGTCATCGACGCCAACACCGGCAAGACGCTGTATTCCTCCAATGCGAATGCGCGCCGCTATCCGGCCTCGCTCACCAAGATGATGACGCTGTATCTGACCTTCGACGCACTTTCGAAGGGCAAGATCACCAAATCCACCCAGGTCTCCTTCTCCGCCAACGCTGCGGCCGAGCCGCCGACCAAGCTCGGCGTTCGCAAGGGCGGCTCGATTACCGTGGAGACGGCAATCCTGTCCATGGTGACCAAGTCTGCCAACGATTCGTCGACCGCGCTTGCCGAACTGCTCGGTGGCAGCGAGGCGAACTTCGCAAAAATGATGACTTCCAAGGCACGCTCGCTGGGCATGACCAACACCGTGTTCCGCAACGCGCACGGGCTGCCCAATCCCGGCCAGTTCACCACCGCCCGCGACATGGCCACGCTCGGCATCGCGCTGCGCGAGCATTTCCCGCAGTACTACGGTTACTTCGCAGAACGTTCGTTCATGTATGGCCGCCAGCGTATCAACGGCCATAATCGCCTGCTTGGACGCATCAAGGGCGTGGACGGTATCAAGACGGGCTACACCCGCGCTTCCGGCTTCAATCTGGTTTCGTCCGTCTCGACCGACGGGCGCAAGCTGGTTGCCGTGGTGATGGGCGGCAAGTCTGGCGCCAGCCGCGACAACGAGATGGCCCGCCTGATCAACGCCTATCTCCCCAAGGCCTCGAAACGCGGCGGTGGCGCTCTGGTTGCCCGCAACGACAACGACCCGGCCTCGCAGCAGATCGCCAGGGTCGTTCTGCCCCGGCACGACGCGCCCACACCTGACGAAAAGCCGGCTACCATCGACGCGATCGTAGCGGCGGCCGCCCCGGTTCCGTCGCAGGCCCCCAAGCCCAGGCTTCCTGTAATCGTGCAGGCGCCGGAACCCGCTGAAATTCCCTTTGCGCAAGCCTATTCCGGCCCGGAGCCGTCGCAGCAGATCGATCCTGTCAACACCGCTTCCCTGCCCTCCGGCTGGGTGGTGCAGGTGGCCTCGTCGCCGAGCAAGTCCGAGGCAGAGGCAGCACTCGACAAGACCGCCGCGCAGGCGCGCGCCATTCTTGCCAGCGCTTCCGGCTATACGGTTCCGTTCCGGAAAGGCGGCGTGACCTATTTCCGCGCGCGCTTCGGCGGCTTCGAGACGCAGACCGCAGCCCTCAGGGCATGCAGCGCGCTGAAGAAGCAGCGTATTGAATGCTTCGCGGTGCAGCAGTAGCCGCGCCGCGAACGGCTCCAGGAAAAGTTCGGTATCGAAGGAGTGTCATTCGTGATCGGAGAACAGCAGACCTTCGGGTTCGGCGCGACACTGAAGCAGGACAGAGGCTCCTCAAGTGACATCGGAACCCAGGCGCTTTATCAGGCCGCTACGCGGCTGAAGAATATCCGCCCCGGAAATTCACGCTTCAAGACAAAGGACCTCGTCGGCCTTTTGCTGAGCCACGGCGCCCGCACGTGGCGCAACACGCAGCCGCTTGTGCGCATCCGCCTCAAAGCGGCGACGCCGGACAACAGGCAGGCCGTAAAGCTGAGGTTCGGGATTTCCTGACCCGAAGCGTGTCGGGATCTTTCAGATCCGGCCCTTGCGCTTCAAGTTTCCGTTTTCGCGCATGTCGGCGTTCCGAAACAGGTTCCTGCTTTCGGGCGACATGCTCTAGGCTGTGGTAACGATTTAACTATTTGATCCAGATGGCTATGGCAGCGATGAGGACGAAGCCTCGGAAGTTTGCGAGGAGTTTGTCGTAGCGGGTTGCGACGCGTCTGAACTGCTTGAGCTTTGCA
>JAIPUZ010000016.1 GCA_022833215.1 Mesorhizobium sp.
TCCCATTGATCGTCGCGAAGAACCTCACCTTCCATCATAACCTCCAAAGGCAAGAATAGAATCTGATTTGCAACCAAATGGGAATCCCAAGACGTTAAATCGTCACTGCAGCCTAGCCTCCGGTCGCTATCGACAGAACCCTGAATGGCGTGGTGATGACGATATCCGCCACGGACCCCACGGCCTGTCCGATATCCTTGCCGATCGTGCTCATCGGGCTGCCGAAATCGCCGCTTTCGGCAGCCGACAGGCCGGCGTTCATCCGCAAGCCTTCACCCAGCAGTTCGACCAGGAACGGATTGTCGGCAAACTTGGCATGGTTCAGCCTGTCGCCTGAACTCGCCTGGGTCAGATCGGCAACGGTGACGCCGAGGCTGGCGAGGTCGGCGGCGTCGCTATAGTCGCCCACACGCGGCTTGTCGCCCGAAATGAAGGTCGAAAGCCGGAGCGCGCGGTCGTCATCGGACAACAGGATCACGAACGGCTTGTCGGGCTTGCCGTAGCGCTCCATCTGCTTCTTGAACACATCGACATCGATGTCGGGAGAGGCCAGAATGACATTGCCGAGCTTGCCGCCCAGATCGCGGTCGCCGGTGATGGCCAACTGGCGCAGCGTCTCCATCGTCACCCAGGTGCCCATGGAATGCGCGATGATATCGATGCTTTTCGCCTTGCTGCCGGCCAGCATCCTAAGCGTCGCCTCCAGGTCGTCACGGGCTGCGTTGGCGCTTTCCTTGTCGTAGAGATAACCGGTGGTCTTGGCCGCAGAGGCCCATGAGAACAGAACGGGCGTGCCGGCATATCTGGTATCGTGAACGATTTGCGTGATGCGGTAGACGCCGTCATCGAAGCCATTGTTGAAGCCATGCACGAAGACCAGAACACGCTGACCTTCATGGCGCACGACATCGGCGTTGATGGCTTGCGCGAATTGTTGCCGCTCCTTGAAGAAGCTTACACGGCGGGCGGTGAAATGTTTCGCGGGATCGGCCTGCGCACGCCCCTTGGCGCGTTCGATCCTGCCGGTTTCGTGAATCTTCGGAACCGTGATGTCGACTGACGCGTAGGCGATGTTGGGCGAACGGTCGCCGCCATAGACGATGCGCGGCTGGTCCGCAGACTGGCGGCGGGTGGTGGCGACGAAGATATCGTGCTCGGCCGAAATATCCGCGGGATTGGCCGGGAAAGACGAGACATTGAGCAGCTCATGACGGCCGGGGCTGGCGCATCCGGTGATCAGAACGGCAAATGCTATCGCGAACAAAGCCTTGAAGCGCACTTTACCACTGCTCCTGAAACCGGTTGCGGAGGCAGCGCACGTCGCCGCCGGGCATCGGTATTCGAATATAGGCAGAAGCCGGGCCGGTCCAGCCCTGCCGGTTTTCGCCAGTACTGTCGCCGCTACAGCCCCGCGCCGGCCTGCCGCGTCACCAGCCTGATACGATCGGTGATTTCCCGATCGCTGGCAAAGCCGTCATCCTCGCGCAGGCGCTGGCCGAGCATCCGCACCATGACCGGATTGTCTGCGAACTTGGTGTGGTTGAACGAATCTGCGCCCTTCGCCGTCGACAGGTCGACAACCGTCACGCCATAGTCGGCCAGCTCCTTGCCGGCATCGGCATAGTCGCCCACGCGCGGACGCGAGCCCGCGATCATCCCGGACAGGCGCAATGCCCTGTCATCCTTCGAAAGAAGCAGGATGAACGGCTTTTCCGGCTTGCCATAACGGCGCATCTGGCTCTTGAACACATCCACATCGATGTCGGGCGATGCCAGAACCACGTCTCCCAGCTTGCCGCCGAGATTGCGGTCGCCGGTGATGGCGAGCTGGCGCAACGCTTCCATGGTCACCCATGTTCCCATGGAGTGAGCGACGACATCGATGCGTCGCGCGCCGCTCTGGGCCAGCAGGCGCAGCGTGACTTCCAGCTGGTCGCGGGCAACGCTGGCGCTTTCCTTGTCATAGACATAGCTGGTGGTGGAGCCGCCGGATGCCCATGAAAACAGCACGGGCGTTCCGGGATAGCCGGAATCATGCGCGATCTGCGTGGCGCGGTAGACGCCGGCGTCGAAGCCGGTATTGTAGCCGTGGACGAAGACCATGACACGGCCGCCGCGGGCGGCGACGTCTGCGTTCAGCGCCTGCGAGAATTGCGGTCCCGTATCGTAGCCGACCGCTCCTGAAGCCATGAAGTATTTGGACGGATCGTCGGATTTTCCGCGCTTCCGGCGCTCGATCTGGCCCACCTTGTGCTCGCGCGGCACGGTTACGTTGATGCGCGCGAAATTGAGGGTGCTCGAACGCTCTCCCTCGAAAACCTTGGACGGATCGTCCGAACGCTTGCGCGTCGAGGCGATAAAGATCGAGTGATTGCCGGCAATATCGGTCACCGATACGGGCACACGCGCGCTGCCGAGAATTTCGTCGGTCCTGTTGGAGGTGCAGCCGGCGATGGCCAGCGAAAGCACTATGGCAAGCAGGGGCTTCAGATTCACTTTGGTTTTCCGTCAGCATGCGGCGTCCGGCAGGCATTCGCCCGACTGCGAGCTACTCCTCCACCCGCAGAGTACGGCGGAAGTAAGTCAATGCCCGCATTGATGAATGCATTGTCTGTTTGCGACAGCTTCGGTGTTGCCAAAAAGCCAAATTCGCGGCAGGAACACATGCGCATTCACGACATCGGGATCACGCCATGACAAGCTTCGCCGACAGGGTTGCAACCGCTGCGGAAGCGATAAGGGAGATTTTTCCCCAGACTCCCCTGCAAAAGAACGACTACCTGTCGCAGAAGTATGGCGCGCGCATTTTCCTCAAGCGCGAGGACCTGACACCGGTGCGGTCCTACAAGATCAGGGGCGCGCTGAATTTCTTCAGAAAAACCCTTGCAGCCGGAAACAGGGCCGACCTGTTCGTGTGTGCGTCGGCGGGCAACCATGCGCAGGGGTTCGCCTTCGTATGCCAGCATTTCGGGCGCAGGGGCGTCATCTTCATGCCGGTGACGACACCCCAGCAGAAGATCGACAAGACCCGGATGTTCGGTGGGGAGTTCGTCGAGATAAGGCTGGTGGGCGACTTTTTCGACGATTGCTACCATGCAGCGCTGGAATTCACCGAAGCTGCCGGCGCTCATATGGTGCCTCCCTTCGACCATAAGGACATCATCGAGGGGCAGGCGACCGTCGCTCAGGAGATCATCGAGCAGACGGGCAAGGGCAGGGCGCCCGACATCGTCATGCTGCCGGTCGGCGGCGGCGGGCTGGCGGCCGGCGTGAGCCAGTATTTCCAGACGATCGGCCAGACACCCCAGTTCATCTTCTGCGAGCCGGCGGGCGCGCCGAGCCTTTCCCGCAGCCTCTCGGAGGCCAAGCGGGTGAAGCTGGCCTCGGTCGACAATTTCGTCGACGGCGCGGCTGTGGCCGAGATCGGCCGCGAGAATTTTCGTCTGCTCAGGGATTTTTCCCCAGCGGCAACCCGCCTTGTGCCGGAGAACCGCCTGTGCGCGACAATGATCGAGATGCTCAATGTGGAAGGCGTCGTTCTCGAACCCGCGGGAGCGCTCACCATCGATGCGCTGAAGGATTTCACGAAGAAGGACATTCGTGGCAAGACCATCGTGGCCTTGGTGTCGGGCGGCAATTTCGATTTCGAACGCCTGCCGGACGTGAAGGAGCGTGCGCTGCGCTTTGAGGGGCTGAAAAAATATTTCATCATCCGCCTGCCGCAACGTCCCGGCGCGTTGCGGGACTTCCTGCAGATGCTCGGGCCCGACGACGACATTTCCCGATTCGAATATCTGAAGAAGTCGGCTCGCAATTTCGGCTCGGTGCTGATCGGCATCGAGACGAAAGACAAGCGCAATTTCGCCCTGCTCAAGGCGAAGTTCGACGCGGAGGGCGTGCAATGTCAGGACATAACCGACGACGAAACCCTGGCGAACTTCATCATATGAACGACAACATGGACGGCGACGTTTTCGTCGTCCTGTTTCGCGGTGTCGACCGCCCGGACTGGCGAACGGTTCTCGCTCCGGGGAAAATGGCGTCCGAAACCGGACGTCGGAATGATTGGGGGGCGGGATCAGCCCGCCGCGACCACATCGGCGGAAAAGCGCAGTTCGCGCATGGGCCGCACCCTGGCGGTCGTCTCGGAGTAGATGGGGTCGGCCTTGAAGGCGTGCAGCGCCGCCTCGTCCTCGAATTCGGCATAAACGACGATATCGATCTCGTTCCCGAACAGATCGACCTTGCGGTTCACCGTCACTTCGAAGTGGCTGGAATGCGGAATCCGGCCAAGATTCATCAACCCTTCGCGCACGGTGTCGACGTCCATATCGGGCTTGACGGTGAAGAACACGATGTGCCGGATCAATTCGGCCTCCTGAAGGGTGATATGGAAAAGGCTGGGCTGCGAAAAGCAGCCGTCTGGCACGCCCTTTTGTTCCGGAAGCCCTCGTTGCGTCAACCGGCAGGATGTCGCGCCGTCTGCCTGAAGCTGCGGCTCAGCCGGTGACCATGCGAACCACGTTGTTCATGCCCTTGACCCCCATGTCGATGTAACGGCCTCCGTTGTAGAGGCCGTCCCAGATCAGGAAGCAGGCGATAATCACGATCACGATGACGTAGCGCATGGCGTCACACTAGTCGAAACCGCGTTCTCCCGCCAGAGCGCTCAGCCGGGATGCGTCATGTCCTCCGGCCGCACGATGCGGTCGTAGTCCTCGGCGCTCACCAGACCGGTTGCAAGAGCTTCCTCGCGCAACGTGGTGCCGTTCTTGTGCGCGGTCTTGGCGATCTTCGCGGCCGCGTCGTAGCCGATGGTCGGGGCGAGCGCGGTGACCAGCATCAGCGAACGTTCCAGCGAGGCCCTGATGTTGTCCTCGCGCGCCTCGATACCCACCACGCAATTGTCGGTGAACGAAACGGAGGCGTCCGCCAGCAGCTTGACCGACTGGAGGAAGTTGTAAGCCATCAGTGGATTGTAGACGTTCAGCTCGAAATGACCCTGGCTGCCGGCGAAGGTCAGCGCCGCATTGTTGCCGAACACCTGCACGCAAACCTGCGTCAGCGCCTCGCACTGGGTCGGGTTCACCTTGCCGGGCATGATCGACGAGCCGGGCTCGTTCTCCGGCAGGGCGAGCTCGCCAAGGCCGGCACGCGGGCCGGAGCCGAGGAAGCGAATGTCGTTGGCGATCTTGAACAGCGAGGCGGCCACGGTGTTGATCGCGCCATGCGAGAACACCATGGCGTCGTGGGCGGCAAGCGCCTCGAACTTGTTGGGGGCCGAGGTGAAGCCGAGCCCGGTGATGGCCGCGATCTTTTCCGCCACCTTCCCGGCAAAGCCGACCGGCGCATTCAGGCCGGTGCCGACCGCGGTGCCTCCCTGCGCAAGCTGCATGAGGGCCGGAAGCGTCATCTCGATGCGCTCGATCCCGTTCTTCACCTGCTGGGCATAGCCGGAAAATTCCTGGCCGAGGGTGAGGGGGGTCGCGTCCTGCGTGTGGGTGCGGCCGATCTTGACGATGTGGTCGAATGCCTTTGCCTTGGCGTCGAGGGCGCCGTGCAGATGCTTCAGCGCCGGAAGCAGATCGTGAACGATGCGCTCGGCGCAGGCGATGTGCATGGCCGTCGGATAGGTATCGTTCGACGACTGGCTCATGTTGACGTGGTCGTTCGGGTGAACCGGCTTCTTGGAGCCCATTTCACCGCCGAGCTTTTCGATGGCCCGGTTGGAGATCACCTCATTGGCGTTCATATTGGACTGGGTGCCCGAACCCGTCTGCCAGACCACCAGCGGGAAGTGATCGTCGAGCTTGCCGTCGATGACTTCCTGAGCGGCCTCCACGACCGCTGCGCCCAGCTTCGGATCGAGCCTGCCGAGCTCCATATTGGCTTCGGCCGCCGCGCGCTTGACGATGCCGAGGGCACGGACGATCGAGGCGGGCTGCTTTTCCCAGCCGATCCTGAAATTGCCGAGGGATCGCTGCGCCTGCGCACCCCAATAACGGTCGACCGCCACTTCGATGGGGCCGAACGTATCGGTTTCGGTTCTAGTCTTCTGAGCGCTCACTGCCGATCTCCTGAACATGCGAATTGAGGTGGGTTCGGCCTATCGCTTTGCATCTTCGGCATCAAGGGGAGATTGCTTGCGGTGCCGATCCAAATCGTTTGAACTTTCAGGCGGCACGCAGGTCGTCGCACGATATGAAAAAGGCGGCTGTGAATGCCGCCTTTTTCAGTACCGAAACCCGAAACCGGGTGGAGATCCTCAGTGGGATTTCCTGACCTTTTCCTTGACGTCGCCGACGGCCTTCTGGACCTTGCCCTCAACCTTTTCGGCCTTGCCTTTCAGTTCGGTCTTCCTGTTGCCGGTAATCTTGCCGGCAGCTTCCGTCACCGCGCCCTTGGCCTGCCTGGCAACGCCTGACACCTGATCCTTGTTCACCATGCTCGCATCTCCTGGGTTGAACTTGCCCACATCAACGGCAGTCCGGCGACCTGGTTCCGGAAGCAAAAAGAAAAGGAAAGAAAAGGGCGGCCGAAGCCGCCCTTTCCAATCCGGTGGGGAGACTTCTTAGAAGTCCATGCCGCCCATGCCGCCCATGCCGCCGGGCATTGCCGGAGCAGCAGCTTCCTTCTTCGGAGCGTCGGCGATCATGGCCTCGGTGGTGACCAGCAGGCCGGCGACCGAAGCGGCGTCCTGCAGGGCGGTGCGAACGACCTTGACCGGGTCGACGATGCCGAGCTGGATCAGATCGCCATATTCGTCCTTGGCAGCGTTGTAGCCGTAGGTCGCGCTCTTGTTGTCGAGGATCTTGCCCACGATGATCGAAGCTTCCGCGCCGGCATTGGTAGCGATCTGACGGGCCGGAGCCTGCAGAGCGCGGCGGACGATGTTGATGCCGGCAGCCTGGTCGGCGTTGGCGCCTTCGGCCTTGATCGCCTGGGTGGCGCGCAGCAGGGCGACGCCGCCGCCGGGGACGATGCCTTCCTCAACCGCAGCGCGGGTGGCGTTCAGGGCGTCGTCAACGCGGTCCTTCTTCTCCTTGACCTCGACCTCGGTCGAACCACCAACGCGGATCACGGCAACGCCGCCGGCCAGCTTGGCAAGACGCTCCTGAAGCTTCTCGCGGTCGTAGTCGGAAGTGGTTTCCTCGATCTGAGCCTTGATCTGGGCAACGCGGCCCTGAATCTCGGCCTTCTTGCCGGCACCGTCGACGATCGTGGTGTTTTCCTTCTCGATGCGCACCTTCTTGGCGCGGCCGAGCATGTCGATACCCACGTTCTCGAGCTTGATGCCGAGATCTTCGGAGATGACCTGACCACCGGTGAGGATGGCGATGTCTTCCAGCATGGCCTTGCGGCGATCGCCGAAGCCCGGGGCCTTGACGGCAGCGATCTTCAGGCCGCCGCGCAGCTTGTTGACGACCAGCGTGGCCAGAGCCTCGCCTTCGACGTCCTCAGCGATGATGAGCAGCGGCTTGGAGGTCTGAACGACAGCCTCGAGAACCGGCAGCATGGCCTGGAGGTTGGAGAGCTTCTTCTCGTGAAGCAGGATGTAGGCATCCTCGAGCTCGGCAACCATCTTGTCGGGGTTGGTGATGAAGTAGGGCGACAGGTAGCCGCGGTCGAACTGCATGCCTTCGACGACTTCCAGCTCGGTCTCGGCGGTCTTGGCTTCCTCGACGGTGATGACACCCTCGTTGCCGACCTTCTGCATGGCTTCAGCGATCATCTCGCCGATTTCCTTCTCGCCGTTGGCCGAGATGGTGCCGACCTGAGCGACTTCCTCGGAGGTCTTGATCTTCTTGGCCTTCTTGACGAGGTCGGCGACGACTTCGGTCACGGCCAGATCGATGCCGCGCTTCAGGTCCATCGGGTTCATGCCGGCGGCAACGGCCTTGTGGCCTTCCTGAACGATGGCCTGCGCCAGAACGGTCGCGGTGGTGGTGCCGTCACCGGCCTTGTCGTTGGTCTTGGAAGCGACTTCGCGAACAAGCTGGGCGCCCATGTTCTCGAACTTGTCTTCCAGTTCGATTTCCTTGGCGACGGAAACGCCGTCCTTGGTGATGCGCGGCGCGCCGAACGACTTGTCGATGACGACGTTGCGGCCCTTGGGACCGAGGGTGACCTTCACCGCGTCGGCGAGGATGTTGACACCGCGCAGCATGCGCTCGCGGGCGTCACGGGAGAATTTTACGTCTTTGGCAGCCATTGCTTACTCCTGGGCCTGTGGCCCGAAATTCGGATTGCAGTGATTGTTTGAGAATGGGACCGGCAGGATCAGCCGATGATGCCCATGATGTCGGATTCCTTCATGATCAGAAGGTCTTCGCCATTGAGCTTGACTTCGGTGCCCGACCACTTGCCGAACAGAACGCGGTCGCCTGCCTTGACATCGAGGGCAACGAGCTTGCCGCTTTCGTCGCGGGCGCCGGAGCCCACAGCCACGATTTCGCCTTCCTGCGGCTTTTCCTTGGCGGTGTCGGGGATGATGATGCCGCCAGCCGTCTTCTCTTCGGACTCGACCCGGCGAACGACCACGCGGTCATGAAGCGGGCGGAACTTCGTCTTTGCCATTTGATTTCCTCGGTCACAATGATGAGAAAGAATTCCTCCGTCCGGCGCTGCCGGACCTGTTAGCACTCCGTCAGGCAGAGTGCTAACGAGGCATGAGATAATCAGCCCCCTGCGCAGTGTCAAGGACGTAGAACCGTTTCGTGCTTAGGCCGGAAAATGACCTTTGGTCTAGCTGGCGAGAATCATGGTCCAGTATCGCCATTCGGGCCGGTCGGGGTGGCTTGCCCAGGCAAGGCCGAAGCGATTGAAACGGGCGTCCAGCATGTTGCGGCGGTGCGGAGGCGAATTCATCCACATATCGATGGCGCGCGCGACATCCATGCGGCCTTCCGCGATGTTTTCCGCCGCCGCACCCCTGATGCCGTTGCCTTTCACTCTTGCTGTGAAACTTTTTCCGATCCCGGTCGTGTGGTTCATCTTGCCCGATGCCGCCATGTAATGAGCCTGCTGGAGCGCGGCCTGCTCGAGCTGGCGGTCGGCTGACAGCATGGACAATCCCTGGGCCCTGCGGATTTCGGCCATGGAACGGCTTGCAGAAGCCGTGGCACCGCCGCCGGCGCCCTGCCGGGGAAGGGAACCGCATCCGGCCAGCCCCGCCAGCGCCAGCGCCCCTGCGCCGAAGATGAGATTTCGGCGCGTGGGGCAGGGAAGGCTGGTGGCGGAAAAAACGGACCGGGACATGCTCATGGTGCCTGATAGGCTTCTGATCGTGGCTTTTAGCGGGCAGCGCGCAAAATTCGGTCCGGATGCCGCACCGTGCCGGACAGGTTTTGATGGGAATTACCCATTTGCCAGCCGCAGCCGCGCAGCACACCGAGCCTGACTGTCCTGCCTTGCTGCGATCAGGGCCGTGCCGACGGCGTCCAGACCGCCGGTATCCGGCAATTCGACAGGGCGTCTGTCTCGTAAACTGCTGAAACGCTGTGGCGCGATGCGTCGGCCATCCTAAACAGCGCAACAGGCCCGGAGCGTTGCAGCATCCGGGCCTTGCTTCATCGATGACGATCAGCTTGTGATGCGCAGGTTGGACAGTTCGTCTGCGATTTCGCGGAACGCGTTCGACAGATCGTTGCCGGAAGCGTTCCAGAACAGCTTGGCCGCTTTGGAGGGATCGTCCGGATCGCGCCGGTTGCGCGAGTCGGAGGAGCATTTCTTCAAGCCGGCGATCTGGTCCCGCACCTTGGAATCCTTCTTTGCCTCGGCTTCGAGGTCGAGCCCCACCGTCATGATTATTACGCCCGAGGATTTGGCGTTCTGGCACAGGATCTGAAGCTTGTCGTTCATGGCCCTCGAATAGTTATCATTCGTGTACAGCGTCTTGTTGAAGCTGTTGCTCAGACCGAGGAACAGGCGGCCATAATCATACGGTTTGCTGTAGGGGAGGAGGAACCCGTAATCGCCGTAGATCGATCTGACGCTGTTGTTGTCGACAGCAGCGGCGGTCGATCCGTTGAGCCGGCGGACGCTGTTGGGTGTGTAGTAGGTGTTCGCACCATCGGTCAGCACGATCACCACCTTGTCGTTACCGCGGTCCGTCTCGGGCCTTCCTTCGGTGAAAGGCTCTCCGCTGGAGAGCACGCGCCAGCCCCATGCAAGGCCGCTGCCCACGCTGGTGCCGCCGAGCGGTTCCATGGCGGAGATGGCATCCTTGATCTGCTTCATGCCGGCCGCATTGGTGACGTCGACCAGAGGCGTGATCGGCTGGGTGGTGCAGTTGGCGTTGGGCCCGTTACCCTGTTCCATCTTGTGCGAGCCATAGGGCGCAACATAGCCATATTGCGTGCCGGCCGTATTGCGCATGTCGAAGTACTTGCGCATGTCGTGCGGTGCGCGATTGCTGTTGCTGTTGTTTTTTTCCGATGGATCCCAGAACAGCGTGTTTTTCGACGAATCCGAGCTGCTGACGATCTTCGTGATCCAGTCGTTATAACCGTTGCTGGAATCGTCGGGATAGAACATCGGAACAAACAGCGTTGCCGGGTTTCCTTCGCGCGGGCGTTCGTCGGTCACGTCGTAGGGGTACGGCCTTTGCTCAACGCAACCTTCCCACTCCGCATAGGGCAGTGTCTCCTTCCTGGCGTTGTCCTTATAGTATTTCAGCTCGTTGAAGAGACTGAAGCGGGTAACGATCTGGTTTTCCTGCTCTTTCCAGTCGCTGCCGCTTTTGATGTAAACGTCGTCCTTCTTGACTATTTTCCGATTGGTCCAGTTGAACGTGAAAGACGACCAGTTAAAATTCTCATGATGGATGGGCGATACTCCCCGCGTATCCATCCAGGACGCATCCTTGTTGGATTTGCCGACATTGACCGAGGAAGCGAAAGGTATCACCGCGAACTGGATGGGCTTTTCAAGCTGCCTCACGCTGTCAGCCTGATTGACCATGGTGGTGATCAGCTCGTCGGCGGCCTTTTTCAGCAGTTCCATGCGTGTCAGGGGCGAACCGCTGCCCTTTTCCTTCATCGAACCGGAATTATCGAGCACCAGTGCGACTTCCAGCGTGTTTTTCAGGCGCACCTCGGAACAGGTCCTGAAGTCGAAGTCCCGCGATTCCCTGCCCATCAGCTTGGCGGAAACGGGCAGGAAATAGGGCGAATAGTTCAGTGTGGCGCACATCTCCATGGTGCCGCCGCCGACCACCTGGCTCGGAAGCCGGACGCTGAGAGTGCTCCTGGCGGGAGAGACGTGGCGCAGATTGGCGAAATAGAAGTCGTTCGCGTAGGCGATTGCCTGTGCGTCGGTTATTCCCGTCTGAAGTTCGCGGGCCGTGGCGATGTTGGCCGTATCGAGCGCGTTTTGCGTGTCGAGCCGCTGACGCGACATTTCTGAGTAGTCGACGGCAAGCGCCACCGCACCCATCAAAGGCGCCATGATCAGGCCCGTAATCATGGCATAGTTGCCGCGCCTGTCGGACAGGAATTTCTGCAACATCTGGCTATAGCCCCCGCTGCCAAATCAACGTATCGGGATGACCATCGCAGAAACGGTTAAATTTCGCGTTTGCAGAATCGACCAAAAATGAAGCCGGTTTTTCAGGCGGCATTAACCAGTCATGCCGGCGCCGGAACAGGAATGCTGATGACAGCACGCGGCGCATCGGCTAATCCGGGCGCTCGAAGCCACCACCCGACGATCTCCCAAGCCACGGACGCGCCAGCCGACATGACGGTTCCATTTCCCATCATTTCCTCGCTCGAAGCCATATCGGGACGCTACGCCGCGCTGCTTTGCGATGTATGGGGCGTGGTTCACAATGGCGTCGAGCACTTTCCGCAAGCCACAGCGGCGCTTGCGGCCGCGCGTGCACGCGGCGTGGCGGTCGTGATGATCACCAATTCGCCGCGGCTGGGAGCGGACGTCACCACGCAGATGCGGGCCATCGGAGTTCCGGAGGGAACTTATGACCGGCTGGTCAGCTCCGGCGATGTCACGCGGGACCTGATCGCTGAGGCCCCCCGCCGGATTTTCCACATCGGTCCGGACCGGGACACCAACATCTATGACGGCCTCGACGTCGAACTTGTCGAGGATTTCGAGGCACAGGCCGTGGTCTGCACCGGGCCGTTCGACGACGAAACCGAGACCCCGGAAGATTATCACGAGCTGCTCGTGCGGCTGCGTTCACGCAACCTGCCGTTCATCTGCGCCAACCCGGACATCGTGGTGGAGCGCGGCGACAGGCTGATCTGGTGCGCAGGCGCGATCGCGCGCGATTATGGGCAGATGGGCGGGCGTACGCTGATTGCCGGAAAGCCCCATGCGCCGATCTACAAGGCGGCGCTGCGGGCTGCCGCCGAGGTTGTCGGGCGCGATCTTGAGCGTGGCGAAGTTCTTGCGATCGGCGACGGCATGATGACCGACATCAAGGGCGCGGCCGACAATGGCATCGATGCGCTTTACATTTCCGGGGGCATCCACGCCCGCGATTATGGCGACCCGCTCGCACCCGATCCGCGCAAGCTTCAGGAATTTCTGGAAAAGCATGGCTACGCCCCCGCGGCGGTCATGCCCCGGCTGCAATAGGGCCTTCCCATGCTTGCGCGTATTGCCGGAGATGTGACGCTGCCCGCTCACCTGCGTGGCGGCGTTGTGGCGATCGGAAACTTCGATGGCGTTCACCGGGGGCATCAGGCCGTGCTCGAACGTGCGCTTCAGGAAGCGCAAAAGCGCGGCGTTCCGGCACTCGTTCTTACATTCCATCCGCATCCCCGGCAGTTTTTTCGCCCGCAGGTGCCGCTGTTCGTCCTGACGCCGTCGGAAATGAAGGCGAAGCTGCTGGACAGGCTCGGCTTCGCCGCAGTGGTCGAGCAGGAATTCACATCCGGATTTTCCACCAAGTCGGCCGAGGATTTCGTTGCGACGATCCTCCAGGACAATCTCGGAATCTGTCACGCCGTGACCGGCTTCAATTTCCATTTCGGCAAAAACCGCCAGGGCGGGCCGGCTTTCCTGATGGATGCCGGCAAGCGACATGGATTTGGAGTGACGCTGGTCGATGCGTTCCGCGACGAAGGCGCGCAAATCATATCGTCGAGCCGCATTCGCGAATTGCTCGCGCAGGGCGATGTGGAGCAGGCCGCCGGACTGCTCGGCTATCGTTTTACTGTATGCGGCAAGGTCATCGACGGACAGAAGCTCGGTCGAACGCTGGGCTTTCCCACGGCGAACATGTGCCTGCCGTCAGAGGTCGAACTGCGCGAGGGCATCTATGCCGTGAGATTTCGCCGCGCCGACGGAAGTCTGCATGACGGTGTCGCCAGTTTCGGCCGCCGTCCGACCGTTGGCGACAACGGGGCGCCGCTGCTCGAAACATTCGTGTTCGATTTCTCGGGCAATCTCTATGGAGAGGTCTGTGAAGTTTCGTTCTTCAGCTATCTGCGCGGTGAAGAAAAATTTGACGGTCTGGAATCGCTCGTCGCGCAGATGAGGCGCGACGAGCAGGAGGCCAGGGCGGTTCTGGCAGGGGTGCGGCCGCTGTCGGAACTCGACGCGGCCATAAGCTTCTGAGCTTGCCCCTACTTCTTGATGGCAAGGCCGAAGGCGATGAAGGCCCATCCCTGGAAGATCAGGTCAACGGCCAGGAACAGGCCAAGCACCCACAGGCTGTTCACCGGCCAGCCGAGCGCAATCACCAGACCCGCAAGGATGGTGACCACGCCGGCGGTGACGATCCAGCCGGAACCTTTCTGTTCCCAGTTCTGATAGCCGACCCAGGCGCGCAAAGCTCCCGATGCGACCAGCGAAACTGCCAGCAGGAAGGTAAGTGCGGCGGAGGCGAGAACGGGATTGTAGAAGGCGAAGATACCGGCCAGCGCGTAGAGCAGGCCGCTGGCGAGCCACAGGAAGAACCGGCCCCAGGTTTTCACGCCAAAGGCATGGACGATCTCGATAACGCCCGAAAACAGCATCAGCCAGCCGACGACATAGACCGATGCCACCGTCGCGATGAACAGATTGCCGAACGCGATGCCGCCGAGAATGAGGAGCAGCACGCCAAGCGCCACGAACCATCCCCATTTGCCGCGAACCTCGTCGGTAATCTCGTTAAGTGTCTTGCTTTCCAAACTCATGGTACCTCTCCTGATTGAGAACCCGTCCATAGCGGTAAGCTAGTGTAGGCGATGCATAGCGTCCAGCGGGTTGTGTCATTATAAAGCCGCGAATTTAAAGCAAATTTTACCAAACTTCGCGCAACAGTTGTCTCAACTCCCATTTGTATTGCGTTGACGGTGAGACATGCGTGCGTTGAAATCCACATCCGTCCTGGCGGCTTTGATCGCTTTCGGCATTCCCGCAACCGCCATGGCAGGGGAAGGCATCGGCGGATGGCTCTCAGGCGACTGGTACCTGACGGTCGGCGCGACCGTCCTGACCGCGCCCGACTTCGAGGGCAGCAAGAAATACATGCTCAGCGCCTCGCCCATTGTTTCGCTGGGCAAGGCCGGAAATCCGGTGCGCTTCTCCTCGCGCAACGACAATATCTCGCTGGCGCTGGTCGATCAGGGTGACCTGCGGGCCGGTGTCGCCGGGAAATTCCTGTGGAAGCGCGACAATGACGAGGATGGGGTGCGCGGGCTCGATCCGGTCAAATGGGGCGGCGAGATTGGCGGCTTCTTCGAATTCTATCCGCTGGACTGGGTGCGAATGCGCGCAGAAGTGCGGCAGGGGGTCCGTGCCCACAAGGGCGTCGTCGCCGATATCGCGGTCGATGCATTTCACGATGTGACGCCGGAAGTGCGCATCTCGGGCGGGCCGCGCGCATCCTTCGCGTCCTCGAAATATTTCGACGCCTATTATGGCGTCAGTTCGGACGAGCACGACAGAACGGGTATCAGCGAATACGATCCGGGCGGCGGAGTCCGTTCGCTGGGCATAGGTGGCGCGGTAACATGGAAGGTGTCCGATCCTGTCACCACCAGTGTCTTCGGTGAATACTCACGTCTCATGGGGCCGGCGGCCGATTCCAGCATCGTGCGCGAGCGCGGTTCCCGCAATCAGTTCACGATGGGTGTTTCGGCCACCTATCGCTTCGACTTTACGATGTAGCGGCTTTATTCTTGACCGTTCATGAGTTAGAAGCGCGGCCATGACACGCCAGCCGCGCCATGCCGCGTTCGCGATACGAATTACCAGCCCGGTGTTCCGGGCGGGCTGAGGTGAAACTCGCCTGCCGGAGCCGCCGGGAATTGTGGCGCGCGCAACCCGCGCATTTTCCAGAAATTGTGAATTTCAGGCCCAGCGTCCGTTACGACCGGGCAACCGATATGGCGAACCGATGACCGATACCGTCGATACGATCGATTATTCCAGGACACTCTATCTGCCGCAGACGAATTTCCCGATGCGCGGCGGGCTGCCCGAGAAGGAGCCGCAGATCGTGGCCCGCTGGCAGGAGATGGACCTTTACAGGCTGCTGCGCGAGGATGCCGCCGGCCGGCCGAAATATGTGCTGCATGACGGCCCGCCCTATGCCAACGGCACCATCCACATCGGCCACGCGCTGAACAAGATCCTCAAGGATGTCATCACCCGCTCGTTCCAGATGCGCGGCTATGACTCCAACTATGTTCCGGGCTGGGACTGCCACGGCCTGCCGATCGAATGGAAGATCGAGGAAAAATATCGCGCTGCCGGAAAGAACAAGGACGAGGTGCCGATCAACGAGTTCCGGCAGGAATGCCGTGAGTTCGCTCAGGCATGGATCGACGTGCAGACGCAGGAGTTCCTGCGGCTGGGCGTCATCGGCGACTTCAAGAAGCCTTACACGACGATGAATTTCCACGCCGAGGCGCGTATCGCCGGCGAGCTGCTGAAATTCGCCATGTCGGGCCAGCTCTATCGCGGCTCCAAGCCAGTGATGTGGTCCGTGGTCGAGCGCACCGCGCTGGCCGAGGCCGAGGTCGAGTATCAGGACTATGAGAGCGACACGATCTGGGTGAAATTCCCGGTGGCAGCGGCCAATATATCCAACGCTCGGCGACAGAATGATCCAGAGAAAGCAGAACTGCGGCTTTCTCAGTTGCAGACTGCCTCTGTTGTGATTTGGACCACTACACCTTGGACAATCCCCGGAAATCGAGCCGTAGCCTACTCTCCGCGTATTGAGTACGGCCTCTATGAAATCACCTCAGCTGAAAATGATTTCGGTCCCCGGCCGGGTGAAAAGGTGATTTTCGCGAATGCTTTGGCTGAGGATTGTGCTGTGAAAGCAAAGGTGACGCTCAGCCTTCTTACCCATCTCGGGCAAGACGAACTGGCAGCCATCACACTTGCCCACCCGCTCGCCGGTTTTGGCGGCGGTTATGAGTTCACGGTTCCGATGCTTGCCGGCGACCACGTCACCGATGATGCCGGTACGGGCTTCGTGCATACCGCGCCGGGGCACGGCCGCGAGGACTTCGACGCATGGATGGACGCAGCGCGTGACCTCGCCGCGCGGGGCATCGACACCGCCATTCCCTTCACAGTCGACGACGCCGGCTTCTTCACCAGAGATGCGCCGGGGTTAGGGCCAGACCGCGAAGGCGGGGCAGCGCGCGTCATCGACGACAACGGAAAGAAGGGCGATGCCAACAAGGCCGTGATCGAGGCGCTGATCGGCAAGAACATGCTGTTCGCGCGCGGGCGGCTCAAGCACTCCTATCCGCATTCGTGGCGTTCCAAGAAGCCGGTGATCTTCCGCAACACGCCGCAATGGTTCGTCTACATGGACAAGGACCTTGGCGACGACACCACGCTGCGCTCGCGTGCGCTCAACGCCATCGACGCCACCCGTTTCGTGCCGGCGGCAGGGCAGACCCGGCTGCGCGCCATGATCGAGGATCGGCCCGACTGGGTGCTGTCGCGCCAGCGCGCCTGGGGCGTGCCGATCTGCGTGTTCGCCGACGAGGAGGGCAATATCCTGAAGGACGAGGCCGTCAACGCCCGCATTCTCGAAGCCTTCGAGAAGGAAGGGGCCGATGCCTGGTTCGCCGAAGGCGCGCGCGAGCGCTTCCTCGGCTCGCGCGCCAGCGAGCCGTGGCGGATGGTGACCGACATTCTCGATGTCTGGTTCGATTCCGGTTCCACGCACACCTTCACGCTGGAGGATCGTCCCGACCTCAAATGGCCGGCCGACGTCTATCTGGAAGGCTCGGACCAGCATCGCGGCTGGTTCCATTCCTCGCTGCTGGAAAGCTGCGGCACGCGGGGCAGGGCGCCCTACGACACGGTCGTTACCCATGGCTTCACCATGGATGAAGACGGTCGCAAGATGTCGAAGTCGCTCGGCAATGTCGTCGTTCCGCAGGAGGTGATGGCGAAATCGGGTGCCGATATCCTGCGCCTGTGGGTGATGACGACCGACTACTGGGAAGACCAGCGGCTCGGCAAGAACGTGCTGCAAACCAATATCGATGCCTATCGCAAGCTGCGCAACACGGTCCGCTGGATGCTGGGCACGCTTGCCCATGACGAGGGCGAGGACGTGCCGCTGGCGGACATGCCGGAACTGGAACGGCTGATGCTGCACCGGCTTGCCGAACTCGATGAGGTCGTGCGCTCCGGCTATGACGGCTTCGAGTTCAAGCGAATCACCCGCGCGCTGCTCGACTTCATGGTGGTCGAACTGTCGGCCTTCTATTTCGATATCCGCAAGGATTCGCTCTATTGCGATGCGCCTTCCAGCCCGAAGCGGAAGGCGGCCGTCCAGGTGGTGCGCCATCTGTTCGACTGTCTGGCGACGTGGCTGGCGCCGATGCTGCCGTTCACCATGGAAGAGGCGTGGGGCGAACGCTATCCGCAGGCGCGTTCGGTGCATCTTGCACAGTTCCGGGAAATTCCGGCTGGCTGGCGCAACGATGAACTGGCCGCCAAGTGGCGCAAGGTGCGGCAGGTGCGCAGCGTCATCACCGGTGCGCTCGAATTGGAGCGGGCCAACAAGACGATCGGTTCGTCGCTGGAAGCGGTCCCCGTCGTCTATGTAACCGACGAAGCGCTTCGGCAGGTTGTGCGAGACATCGACCTTGCCGAGATCAGCATCACCAGCGACCTGGTGGTTTCGGGTGAAGGCGCGCCTGCCGGTGCATTCACCTTGCGCGAGGTTCCCGGTGTCGCCGTGGTGATCGAAAAGGCCGTTGACCGGAATCTGCGCAAATGCGCGCGTTCCTGGCGCTATACGGACGATGTCGGCAGCGATTCCGCGTTCCCGGATGTGTCGGCGCGGGACGCCAGCGTGCTGCGGGAACTGCAGGCGCTCGGGCGCATCTAGCTGTGGCGCAGGGCAGCGCGTCGCCGCTACGCGTTGCCCTCGCATCAAGGTTAAGGTAAAGACCACGGTTCCGGACGACAAATTGTCGCCGGATTTACCATTACAAGGGCATGTTGGAATTCCGACAATGTCCGGCCGGCATCAATCAGGGGGCCGCTCTAAGTGAGTTTTTTCGGCATGACTGACAAAAACCGTGGCCGCGCGGCGTTGCTGGCTTCGCTTTCCGCTTCCGGTCTCCTGCTTGCCGGCTGTGTCTCGTCGCCGACCTATGGCACCGACAAGACCGCCACGGAGCAGCTTGCGACGGACCTGAGCAGCGCGCTGACCTTTGCGCCCCCGAAGCGCGAGCGGATCGACTACAAGCCGCGTCCCGAACTCGTGAAGCCCGCCGCAGGCCAGAAGGGCAATCTGCCGGCGCCGCAGGACAGCGTCGTTCAGACCGCCAGTGGACAGTGGCCGGAATCGCCCGAGCAGCGGCGGGCCCGCATCCGTGCGAATGCAACCGCCAATCAGGACAATCGCTTCTACGAGCCGGAGGTCATCAATGATTTGCCGGCCCAGGCCGCCGCGCCCGTGCCGGCCGCGTCGGACAAGTTCGACCTTCGCGAGAACGCCAACGCGAATGTGACGAAACGCGCCGATGTGCAGAAGCGGCTTGCCCAGTCCCGTCAGGGCAACCCCACCACGCGTCGCTATCTGAGCGAGCCGCCGCTGGATTACCGCGTGGCATCCAACACCGCCCCGCAGGACGAGCTGGGCGAGGACGAATATGTCAAGGAACGCCGCCTGAAGCGGGCCGCATCCAAGAAGGGCGGCATGTTCGACTGGCTGCCCTGGTAGCTGTTTCATTCAGGATACGGCAGTTTAGCGTCGTGTCCTGAAGAACGCCTTCAACAAGGACGACGCTTCGGATTCTGCCAGTCCCGAATAGATGTCGGGCGTATGATGGCATGTCGGTTGCGCGAAGAACCGCACGCCCGACACGACCGCTCCTCCCTTCTCATCGGTTGCGCCGAAATACAGCCTGCGCAACCGCGCAAAGGAGATCGCCGCCGCGCACATTGTGCAGGGCTCAAGCGTCACATAGAGATCGCAGCCGCACAGCCGCTCGGCGGACAGCTGCGCCGCTGCCTCGCGGATGACGAGCATCTCGGCATGGGCTGTGGGATCGGAGCGTTCGCGGGTACGATTGCCGGCGGCGGCTATGACGGCGCCCTCGCAAACGAGCACCGCACCGATCGGCACCTCACCGCGCTTTTGCGCTTCCTGTGCCTGCTCAAGCGCAAGGCCCATGAAGTCCGTCCGCCTCATTCAAGCTGCTCTCCGATTATCCCCTCGCAAGCCGGGGTCTCTCCTGCTATCTAGCGCGCCAAACGAGCAAACACCACATGACCGAAGACGACAGATCAAAACGCAAGCCCGGTGCGAAATCCGTGGGCAATCGCGAGCGCAGGCCGGGCGCCGGCAAGCCGGCAGGCAAGGGCTTCGCCAAGCGCCCGGACGGGGAGTTCCGCCCGAAGCGCAAGTTCGACGCCGCCGGGCGCAGCGATGAACCCGGCAAATCCGGGGGCAGGGAGCGGCCCAAACGGGATTTCGACCGGGATGACCGGCCCAAGCGCGATTTCCAGCGTTCCGACCGGCCGCAGCAGGCTGAGGCCGGAGCCGAGCGGCCTTTCCGCAAGGGGCCGCGCCCCGAGGGCAAGCCGTTCCGCAAGCGCGAGGGCGATGAACGTCCGTTCCGGTCCCGCGATGCCGATTCAGGTCGAAGCGGCGACAGGCCGCAACGTGATTTCCGGCAGGACAGAAGCCCGCGTGAGGGGCGCCCGCGCGAGGATGGAGACTCGCCGCGGGGCGAGAGCAGGTTTGGCAAGGGGCCGAGGCCCGGCGGCAAGCCGTTCGCGAAGCGGGAGGATGGCGACAGGCCGTTCGCGCCGCGTACAGAGCGCGGGTTCGCTCCACGCAAGGACGAGCGCGGGGAGCGCCCGAAACGCGACTTCGCAGGCTCGGGCAAGCCCGCCGGCCAGTTCAAGCCGCGTCCGCGTCCTGCGGTTGCGGAACAGCAGGATGGCGAGCGCATCGCCAAAAGGCTGGCGCGCGCAGGCATTGCCTCGCGCCGCGATGCAGAGGAACTGATTGCCGCCGGCCGCGTTCGCGTCAATGGCGCGGTTCTCGAGTCGCCTGCCTTCAACGTGCAGCCGAACGACGTGATCCTCGTCGATGGCGTCGAGATACCACCCATCGAACGCACGCGCCTGTTCCTGTTCCACAAGCCGGCAGGTGTCGTAACCACCAACCGGGATCCCGAAGGGCGCAAGACCGTTTTCGACGTGCTGCCCGCCGATCTGCCACGCCTGATGACGGTCGGGCGTCTGGACATCAACACCGAGGGCCTGCTTCTGCTTACCAATGACGGTGGGCTGTCGCGCGTGCTGGAACTGCCCGCCACCGGATGGCTTCGGCGCTACCGCGTACGCGTTCATGGCAAGGTGGATGAGCAGGCGCTGGCCGATCTCAAGAACGGCATTGCGGTGGACAGTGTTTTCTATGGTGGGGCGGAAGCTTCGCTGGAACGTGTCCAGGGCACCAATGCATGGGTGAACATAGGCTTGCGCGAGGGCAAGAACCGCGAGGTGCGCAATATTCTGGGCGCGCTCGGCCTTGAGGTCACGCGCCTCATCCGGATCTCCTATGGCCCGTTCCAGCTCGGCGAATTGCCGGAAGGCCATGTGCTCGAAATCAAGGGCCGCACGCTGCGCGAGCAGCTTGGGGAGCGGCTGATCGAGGAATCGGGCGCCAATTTCGATGCGGAAATCGCCAGGCCGTTTTCCAACAAGCCGGTACGGCAGCAACCTCGCTCCGATGACGATTCCGCGGAAGCACGGACACCTGCACGGAAATCGTCGCGGCTCGATATAGGCGAAGGCGGCCTTATCAAACGGCGAAAGATGCGCGAGAACAGCCGGGATGAGGCTCTTGGCAAGCTTTCCACGCGCCCGAAAACGGGGTTTGGCGGCAAGCCGGCGCGCAAGGACGAAGGCGGCCGCGAGGGCCTGCGCAAGAAGGAGCGTCCGCCGCTCGATCCTCCGGGCCAGCGCAAGGCGAATGTCTGGATGGCGCCGGGTGCGCGCCCTGTGCGCGAGCGCGAAGCCGGCACCGAGAAGCGCGATGCCAGCCCGCCACGCAAGCCGACAGGCCGCTCCGGCCCCCGGGGCAGCACGGGCAAGGGACCGAAGAGGTCGTAGAATGCGGATCGTGGGCGGTGAGTTTCGCGGCAGGCCCTTGGCGACGCCGCGCTCCGATTCCATCAGGCCGACCACAGACCGCACGCGTGAGGCCGTGTTTAACGTGCTGGCTCATCGCTTCCCCGACAGGCTGGAAGGCGCGCGGGTGCTCGACCTGTTCGCCGGTACCGGCGCTCTGGGGCTGGAAGCCTTGTCTCGTGGCGCGGCGCACGCCGTCTTCATCGAGGAATCGGCGGAAGGGCGGGGGCTTATCCGCTCCAATGTCGAGACGTTCGGGCTCACCGGCCGCACCAAAATCTTTCGCCGCGATGCGACGGCGATCGGCGATATCGGCACGTTGTCTCCATTTGGATTGGTCTTTGCCGATCCGCCTTATGGAAAAGGTCTTGGCGAGCGCGCGCTGCAAAGCGCCCGCGCAGGGGGATGGCTGGAACCGGGAGCCCTGTGCGTCGTCGAAGAAATCGCGTCCGTTCCCTTCGATCCCGGTGCGGAGTTCTCGGTCCTCGATGAACGCGGCTATGGCGATACGGTGATCCGCTTCATCGCCGCTGCCTGACTTCCGCCGCGTTCAGCCTCCACACCCGCAATCCCTGCGATTTGGATCGTCATCAACCGGAGCCTGCAATGACACCTACCGGAAACCGGCTGTGCGCGATGTTTTTGGGAGTGTGGCTCGGCCTCGGCGTGATTCCGGCTGCGGCCGACACACAGGTGGCCGCAGAAACGAAAATCTCCAGCTTCACGCTGGGAAACGGCATGGAGGTTGTCGTCATACCGGACCACAGGGCGCCCATCGCCACGCATATGGTGTGGTACAAGGTTGGCAGCGCGGACGAGCCGCCCGGAAAGTCCGGGATTGCCCATTTCTTCGAGCACCTGATGTTCAAGGGTACCACAAACCATGCCGCCGGCGAGTTCGACCGCGCGGTGGCCGAGATCGGCGGCAACAACAACGCCTTCACATCCTACGACTATACCGCCTATTTCGAGACGGTGCCTGCCGATGCGCTTGAGCGGATGATGTCGTTCGAAGCGGACCGGATGCGCAATCTGGTACTCAGCGACGAGGTGATCGCCACCGAGCGGGATGTGGTCCTCGAAGAGCGCCGCTCGCGCATCGATAACGATCCGGGTGCGCTTCTGGACGAGGAGGTCAACGCCACCCTCTGGCAGAACCAGCCCTATCGCATTCCGGTGATCGGCTGGATGCAGGAAATGGAGCTGCTGAACCGCACCGACGCGCAAGCCTTCTACGACCGCTATTACACCCCGAACAACGCCGTTCTCGTTGTTGCCGGGGACGTCGAGGCCGACGCGGTGAAAACCATGGCCGAGCGCACCTATGGCAGAATCGCCCCCGGGCCGGACCTGCCACCGCGCGAACGCCCGGTCGAGCCCGAGCAGAACACCAGACGCACCGTCACCCTGGCCGACGAACGGGTGAGCGTGCCAAGCTTTTCCATGCAATGGGTGGCTCCCTCCTACAACACGGCCCAGCCGGGCGAGGCTGAAACCATGGACCTTCTTGCAGAGATACTTGGCGGAGGCGTTCGCAGCCGGCTCTATCAGGAACTGGTGGTGAGAAAGCATATCGCCGTCAGCACCGGCGCTTCCTATAGCGGCACCATGCTGGACGATACGAGCTTCACCGTCTACGGCGCTCCTGTCGGACAGGCATCTCTGGAGGAGGTGGAGAAGGCGATTGCCGCAGAGATCGCCCGCATCGCCGATGAGGGCGTCTCGACCGACGAGCTTGAAAAAGCCAAGAAGCGGTTTGTCCGGGCTACGATTTTCGCCCGGGACAGGCAGTCCGCAATGGCCAACATCTTCGGCAGCACGCTGGCTACCGGCGGGTCCGTCCGGGATATTCAGGAATGGCCGGACCGAATCGCCAAAGTCACGCCGAAGCAGGTCAAGACGGCAGCCGCCCGCTATCTGGTGCCGTCGCGCTCGACCACCGGCTATCTTCTTCCGCTGGCCAAGGGCGGGAATTGAACCATGCAGAAGTTTTTCACCCCGCTGCACCATGCCACCATCCCGTTCCTCGCGATGCTGGCTTTGCTTCTGGTTTTCGCGCTGCCTGCCCGATCCGACGTAAATATTCAGGAAGTGCATTCGGAAAAGGGCATAACTGCCTGGCTGGTCGAGGATTATACGGTTCCCATCGTCACGCTGCGCTTTGCATTCGAAGGCGGAAGCTCACAGGATCCCGACGGCAGGGAAGGGCTCGCGAATCTGATGAGCGGCCTTTTCGATGAAGGGGCAGGCGATCTGGACAGCGATGCCTTTCAGGAGAAGCTCGACGACGTCGGCGCGGAGATGCGCTTCTCCAGCTCGCGCGACGCTATTTATGGCAGCATGCGCGTGTTGGCCGAAGACAGGCCGGCGGCTTTTGACCTGCTTCGCCTTGCATTGTTGCAGCCGCGTTTCGACCAGCAGCCAATTGACCGTATCCGCAACCAGATCCTGACCGGTATCGATGCGGCCGAACGCGACCCCAACGCGCAGGCGCGGAAACAATGGATGCGCGCGATCTATGGCGAACATCCTTATGCACGGCCGGACGAAGGCAAGAGGCAAAGTCTGGCCGCGATTGCACCCGACGATCTGCGCGCTTTCCGGAAATCGCAGTTTGCCCGCAGCGGCCTGCATGTCGCGGTGGTCGGGGCGATCGATGCGGAAACTTTGAAGGCCGATCTCGACCACCTGTTCGGCGACCTGCCGGAAGGGCAGGACCTGAAACCCGTCGAGCGGGTCGATCTCAGGCTCGGGCAGGAGATCGCTGTAACTTACGACCGTCCGCAGACCTCAATCCAGATGGCGTTTCCCGGTATCGAGCGCTCCGATCCGGATTTCTATGCGGCGATGCTGATGAACGAGATACTGGGCGGCGGGACCTTCACCTCCCGGCTGTTCGCGGAGGTCAGGGAAAAGCGCGGCCTGGCTTATTCTGTCGGTTCGATCCTTTCCAACCGCCGCTATTCCTCCTCGCTCGGGATAAGCACGGCAACCCGCTCCGACCGGGCTTCCGAGACGATCCGCATTATCCGCGATGTCGTCCGGCAGATGGCGGATGACGGCCCGACTGCGGCGGAACTCGAAGCCGCAAAAAAATATCTGATCGGCGCGTATGCGATCAACAATCTGAATTCCTCTGGCGCTGTGGCCAGCACGATGGTCGAACTGCAACTGGCCGGCCTGGGCAGGGATTACATCTCGCGCCGTCCCGCGCTGCTGGGAGCGGTAACGGTTGACGATGTGACAAGAGTGGCCAGGCGCCTGCTTGCCACGGAGCCGGCCATTCTGCTCGTGGGTCCCGACATGAAGAAGGCGGACGGGCAATGAGCCCGACCTTCGGCATCGCTTTCGGCGGTGGCGGAGCACGGGGGCTGGCGCACATCCATGTCGTCGAGGCTCTGGACGAGCTGGGCATCAGGCCGGTGGCCATCGCCGGATCGTCCATAGGCGCGATCGTCGGGGCGGCGATGGCGTCGGGAATGAGCGGTCGCGACATCCGGCACTATGCACGTTCGATTCTCTCGCGCCGCTACGAAGTTGCAAGCCGCATCTGGCAGGCGCGCCCCGACAGCCTTGCGGACCTGATGAAGGGCGGCCTTCACGTCAGCCAGTTCAACGTCGAGCGCATCCTCAGGGCGTTCCTGCCCGAAACCATTCCCGATACGTTCGAGGCGTTGCAGATTCCCCTCAAGGTGACGGCCACGGACTATTACGGCCACAGTCAGGCGGTTCTGGAGAAAGGCGACCTGTTCTCCGCGATTGCCGCGTCCGCAGCGCTTCCGGCCGTATTCAGGCCGGTGGTGCGTGACGGCAGAATGCTGATCGACGGCGGCATCTACAACCCCGTTCCGTTCGACCTGATCGACCATGCAGCCGACATCGTGGTTGCTGTCGACGTGATTGGCGGGCCGGTCGCCAACGGAACCCGCAATCCGTCCTCCATCGATCTCATGTTCGGCGCGACCCAATTGCTGATGCAATCGATCATCGACAACAAGCTCACCCAGACACGTCCGGATATTCTGGTGAGGCCGCCGGTCTCGAACTTCCGGGTGCTTGATTTCCTCAAGATCGATGCGGTGCTGAAGGAAACTGCTGCCGTCAGGGATGAGGTCAAGCGCAAGATAGATGAAGCCCTGAACGCCAGATATGAGCCGCAACGCCATTGATTGCGGCTTAATACCGGCCGACAGGCCCTTCGCCATTGCGAAAGCGGGGCGTCGACAATAGATGGGAGGCACAGGGTTTGCATTTCCTGCGCCCTCACAGGAATTCGACATGACTGACAGGATCGATGCCGCGAAGCTCACGGACCGCGTTTCGGCGCTGGTCGAGGCGGCGAAGAAGGCGGGAGCCGACGCTGCCGACGCGGTGGCAATACTCAGCCGCTCCACCGGGGTGACGGTACGTCTGGGCAAGGTTGAAGGCACCGAATCCTCGGAAAGCGAGGATGTGTCCCTGCGGGTGTTTGTCGGCAAGCGCGTTGCGAGCGTTTCCGCGACGGCGGCATCTGATCCCGCAACTCTGGCGGAACGCGCGGTCGCCATGGCGAGGGTATCGCCGGAAGACCCTTATCAGAGCCTCGCCGACACATCGCTTGTTGTGCGCGAACCGGTGGACCTCGATCTGTACGATGCAACCGACGTGCCGGCCGACAGGCTGAAAGAGGATGCGCTTGCGGCAGAGGCCGCTGCCCTTGCGGTGAAGGGCGTGACCAATTCGGGCGGCAGCGGGGCAGGTTCCGGCATGGGCGGGCTTGTGCTCGCCACGTCTGCCGGCTTTGTCGGCCACTATGCGGCAACCCGCTTTTCCCGCTCCACCAGCGTGATCGCCGGGGAGGGCACCGGCATGGAGCGCGATTACGAATATTCTTCGCGCCAGCATTTTTCCGATCTGGATTCGCCTGAAGAGATCGGCCGCAAGGCAGGCGAAAGAGCGGTGAAGCGCCTGGGTGCGCGCAAGGCCGCGACAGGGCCTGTCGATATTATCTGCGATCCGCGCGTGGCGCGTGGCATTGCCGGCCATCTGGCCGGCGCGATCAATGGCGCGGCCGTTGCCCGAAAGACCAGCTTCCTGCGCGATATGATGGGTCTCCAGGTCGCTAATGCCGCGATTACCGTGACCGACGATCCGCTGCGCCGGCGCGGGCAGGCCTCGCGGCCGTTCGACGGCGAGGGGGTCGGCGGAGAAAAACTCGTGATGGTCGATCAGGGCGTGCTGAACCACTGGCTGCTTTCGACATCGGCGGCGCTGGAGCTTGGACTCGTCACCAATGGACGCGGCTCGCGCCACGGTTCCTCCGTTTCCCCATCCTCCACGAATTTTGCGATCGAGGCGGGAACCGCGACACCGCAGGAGCTGATACGCGGATTGAAGTCCGGCTTCTATGTCACCGAGGTCTTTGGCCACGGCGTCAATATGGTCACAGGCGAATACAGTCGCGGCGCTTCCGGATTCTGGATCGAGAACGGCGAGCTTGCCTATCCGGTGGCCGAAGTGACCATTGCGTCCAACCTGAAGGATATGTTCCGCAATATGATCCCGGCCAACGATCTGGATCGCGACTTCGGAACTGCTGCGCCGACCCTGCTTATCGAAGGAATGACCCTTGCCGGAAGCTGACGCACGAAGTCTGCCTTCGCCGGAAGAAGATCTGGCCCTTCTGCGCGACGCTGCGCGCGAGGCCGGGCGCATAGCCATGGGTTATTTCGGCAAGGACCCTCAGGTCTGGATCAAGGAGGGAACCTCGCCGGTCAGCGAGGCCGACTACGCGGCCGACCGGTTCCTGCGCGAAACGCTGCTGGCGGCTCGTCCCGGCTATGGCTGGCTGTCGGAGGAAACCGCCGACGATCCGGGCAGGCTGAAGGCGCCGCGTACCTTTGTGGTCGATCCCATCGATGGAACGCGCGCATTCATCGCCGGCAACCCGACCTGGTGCGTCAGCGTGGCGGTGGTGGAGCAGGGCAGGTCGCTGTCCGGCGTGCTCGATTGCCCTGCCAGGAACGAGGTTTTCTGGGCGACCCGTGGCGGCGGAGCTTTTCTGGATGGAAAACGACTGGGTGTCGCAACGACAGGGTCGCAGCCGTCGATAGCCGGACCGAAGCCGCTGATCGACAGGCTCGATCCCGGCCTGATCGCACAGAGCAGGCGCGTGGACTATGTGCCCTCGCTGGCCTACCGGCTGGCCATGATCGCGGACGGGCGCATCGACGCCAGTTTCGTCAAATCGGATTCGCATGACTGGGACCTTGCCGCGGCGGCGCTTGTCCTTGAGGAAGCGGGCGGCACCCTGCTCGATTCCAGCGGGGATACGCCGCGCTTCGCGACGGAGCGGATTCGGCATGGAGAACTGGTGGCCGGTAGCGGCGAGCTTCTGGGCAAGCTTTTCCATGTGATCGCCGGCTCCCAAGATGTACAGGCCCAAATGCCGGTTTAGGCATTGGCACAGGTTTCAAAATTCGCCGGTTTGGATTAGACCAAGCGCGGTGATTTTCAGCTAGAGGACGGATATGAGCAGCGGTGACGACAAGCAGCTTCTGCATCTGGTGTTCGGTGGCGAACTCAAGGAGCTTGGCAGCAATGAGTTCCGGGACCTCAACGCGCTGGATATAGTGGGCATCTATCCGAATTATCAGGCTGCCCATGCGGCGTGGAAGGCGAAGGCGCAGGCAAGCGTCGACAATGCGCATATGCGCTATTTCGTTGCGCATTTGCACAGGCTGCTCGATCCGCAGAACAAGGCCGACGCTTGAGCATGAAGCAGGAAACCGCACCGGTGCGGGCTGCACAGGCTGCCTCCGGTGAGAAGCGCCAGACGGCGTCCAAACGGCTGTGGCGTCGCATTCGCCAGCCGCTGGCGCAGTCGCGTTTTGCAAAATCCGCGGTTGCCACGCTGCTGGCGCAGGTGTTGCGCTTCATCCGGCTGACGAACCCGCTGACCCGCGAATCTACGGCAATCGCCGGCGGCGAATATGGGCATCTTGAGCCCGGCATCATCGCCCTGTGGCATGGCCAGCACCTGATGGCGCCCGTCTTCTATCCGAAGGGCAGGCCGCTGGTCGCCATGGTTTCGCGCAGTGCCGACGCGGAACTCAATGCGCTGGTGGTCGAGAAATTCGGAATCGAAGCGGTTCGCGGGTCCGGCGGCCGCGAAAGTGCCCGCCATCTCGACAAAGGCGGCGCCAAGGCGTTGATTGCCCTCAAAAAGTCGCTGGTTGCGGGCAAGAACGTCGCCATGATTGCAGATATTCCGCATGGTACGCCGCGCGATGCCGGACTCGGCATCGTCCTGCTTGCCCGGCTTTCGGGTCGTCCGATCCTGCCTGCCGCCATCGCCACCAGCCGCCGCAAGGTGCTGGAACGGAGCTGGGACAAGACAACCATCAACCTTCCATTCGGCCGTTCCTCGATTGTCGTGGGCACGCCGGTTTTCGTGCCAAAGGATGCCGATGATGCCGAAATGGAGCTGAAGCGGCAGGAGGTAACGGCCTCCCTGAATGCGGCGACAGCCAGGGCATACGGCCTCGTGGATGCGACGGCATGAGCGAGCGGGCCGCCCGAACCTTGCTGACCCTTTATCGTTATGCCGGCGCGGCAGCCTATCCGCTGATGGGTCCCTACGTCGCGTGGCGTGCTTCCAAGGGCAAGGAAGACAAGGGACGCACGCGCGAGCGCTACGGCTTTGCCGGCCATGAGCGCCCCGAAGGACCCCTGATCTGGGTCCATGCCGCCAGCGTCGGTGAAACGATCGCCGTCGTGCCTCTCGTTCAGACCATACTTGGCTACGGGGTCAACATCGTTCTGACCACAGGCACCGTCACCTCGGCCAGGGTCGTGCGCGAAAGGCTCGGTGACAGCGTCATCCACCAGTATGTACCACTCGACCTGAAGCCGGCCGTGAGCCGTTTTCTGGACCACTGGAGTCCGGATCTGGCCATTATCGCGGAGTCCGAAATCTGGCCGATGACCATTCTGGAGCTCGGAGCCCGCAATGTGCCGCAGGTTCTGGTCAACGGGCGCATGTCGGACCGCTCTTTCGCTTCATGGAAGAAGCGGACGAGCCTTGCCGAGGCGTTGTTCGAGAATCTCGCACATGTCGTGGCGCAATCCGAGACCGATGGCGAGCGCTTCCGGGCTTTGGGCGCGCGCCCTGTAACCGTGTCGGGCAACCTGAAGGTGGATACGCTTCCGCCTCCGGTTGACGAGAAGACGTTGCAGGCGGTCAGGCGTCAGATCGGCAAGCGGCCTACATGGGCCGCCGTCTCCACGCATGAGGGCGAGGAGAAGATCGCTGCTGAAATTCATGCCGCCCTGCGCAAGCGCCACCCGGGCCTTCTCACAATCGTGGTGCCGCGCCATCCGCCGCGTGCCGATGAACTGGCGGAACAAATCCGTTCCATGGGCCTCAGGCTGGTTCGCCGCAGTTCGGGCGAGCCAGTTGCTGCCGATACCGACATTCTTCTTGGCGACACGATCGGCGAGATGGGACTCTATCTGCGCCTGACCGAAATTGCCTTCGTCGGCCGGTCGCTGACGGGAGCCGGTGGACAGAATCCACTCGAACCGGCAATGCTGGATACGGCGATCCTCTCCGGAAAGAATGTCCAGAATTTTCGCGATTCCTACAAGAATCTTCTGGAACGTGGTGGCGTGAAGCTGGTGCGCGACCGCAACATGCTGGCCGGCGCGGTCAACTACCTGCTTCTGAACGAGGAAGCGCGGCGCAACATGATCGCGGCGGCATCCGCAACCGTGAACGATATGCGCGGCGCTCTTGCCGCGACGATGAAGGCGCTCGAACCCTTCATCCATCCTCTGGTCGTGCAGGCTGGCCTGCGCCGGGCAAGCAAGGGCTGAAATGGCCAGTGAAGCGCCGCCCTTCTGGTGGGAAAAGCCGGATTGGCGCGCTTTTGCCCTTTCGCCTTTTTCGGCGATCTATGCATCTGTTGCGGCTCGGCGGCTGCACAGGGCTCCGCGGGAAAAAATTCCCGCACCGGTGCTGTGCGTAGGCAATTTCACCGTGGGCGGCACCGGAAAGACGCCCGTTGCGATCGCGCTGGCCGGACAGGCTCGCCAGATGGGCTTTTCACCCGGCATTCTCTCCCGTGGGCATGGCGGCGGATTTTCCAGTCCGCACATCGTCGATGTTCATCACGACGCCGCAAAGCATGTCGGCGACGAGCCGCTGCTTCTTGCCGAACACGCGCCGGTTGCGGTGTCGGCAAACCGCGCTGCAGGCGCGCTTTTGCTGCTTGAGCGGCATGGCTGCGATTTCCTCATCATGGATGACGGCTTCCAGAGCGCGCGCATATATATCGATTATGCACTGATGGTGGTGGATGCGCGCTACGGACTCGGCAACGGCCGCGTCATTCCCGGCGGGCCGCTGCGCGCAAGGGTCGTCGATCAGCTTGTGTACAGCAATGCGTTGTTGCGGATAGGAGAGGGGAGTGCGGCCGATACCATCGTGCGGCAAGCTGCACGCGCGGGAAAACCCGTGTTCGACGCAAGGGCACGCCCGCGCGAGGCCGGGCGCTTTGCCGGGCGGCGTTTTCTTGCCTTCGCCGGTATAGGCCACCCCGACAAGTTCTTCGACACGGTATCAAATGCAGGCGCCACAGTGGTGCAGGCCCGCCCGTTTCCCGACCATCATTTCTACGGCGCCGACGAACTGGAAGAGCTTCTGGCGGCTGCAAAAGCGGAGAATCTCGATCTGGTCACGACTGCGAAGGATGCGGTGCGGCTGCGCCATGGAGCAGCGAGCCCGGAATTTCTGGACCGGCTGAACGTGCTGGAGATCGAGACCGTGTTCGATCAGGAACTTGCCCCGGCCAGAATCATCGGGGAAACAGTGGAAAGCTGGAAGCTGCGCCGCCTCAAAGGCTAATTCCAGCAAAAATGTGCACCGGTTTTGTGTATAGATCTGTGTTAAAACAAAGAGTTAGAAAAGTTCTGTGCTTCAGGGAAAAGTGGAAACACGCTATTCTGCGCGCCAGAGGTATTCAGCAACTCGCCTGGATCGACCCATAGCGTCTGCTCCGGCAGGACGGTTCCGCGCAGCACGCCGATCAGTTGGGAATGGTCTTCGTCGCAGACCTCCCGCGTGCAGACGCGGATACGCCCTTCGAGTTCACTTCCCGCGCGGTCGAACGACAGTTGGTGGCAGAGAGGGTTTGAGCATCCATCTGAGGCGCTTGCTCGCGATTGAGACCGGCTTCCCATACTCCCGGCATATCGGCCCTCTATCCCTGGGGGAAACGTATGAGGAAGGAGATGGGCGCTTTTTGCACAGGAACGCCGATAGCTACCGCTCCGTTTTCGGCATCAGGCCGGATGTCTGATGCGACAATCGAATGCTTCCGTGAAGCAAATTTGTCACTTGCCAGAGCGCACCCATCTTCCGGTGTCCGGGGTGATTTGGTGCATGGCGGCAAAGTTGGTATTTTGACCCAAATTCAATAGACGAAAATCAGAACGGGAGGTCCCTCCCATTCAGAATAACGAAAAATAAGGCACTGAAATAGTTATGAAATTTTCCGTTGCGCCGATGCTCGACTGGACGGACAGGCATTGCCGGTTCTTCCACAGGCATCTTTCACGCAAAGCCCTGCTGTATACGGAGATGGTCGTCGCTGATGCCGTTATTCATGGCGTGCGGGAAAGATTGCTCGGTTTTGACGACATGGAACATCCGGTCGCATTGCAGCTTGGCGGCTCGGACCCGGGCAAGCTTGCGGAGGCGGCGCGCATCGGCGCGGATTTCGGCTATGACGAGATAAATCTGAATGTCGGCTGCCCATCCGACCGGGTGCAGAGCGGCACATTCGGCGCGTGCCTCATGCTCACACCGGGGGCGGTTGCCACCTGTGTTGCAGCGATGAAGGCTGCGGTCAGCGTCCCCGTTACCGTAAAATGCAGGATCGGCGTAGACGATCAGGATCCGGAAATCGCGCTTGATGACCTGTCGGACAGGGTTTTTGGTGCAGGCGCCGATGCGCTTTGGGTTCACGCCCGGAAGGCCTGGCTGCAGGGCCTGAGCCCGAAAGAGAACCGCGACATCCCTCCGCTCGACTATGACAGGGTCTACAGACTGAAGAAGCGCAACCCCGGTCGCTTCGTTGGCATCAATGGCGGGATCGGGACGCTGGGCGAAGCGGAAGAGCACCTGCGTCATACGGATGGAGTGATGCTCGGCCGGGCCGCTTATCATATGCCGGAAATTCTGACAGGTGTGGATTGTCTGCTGGATGGCAAGCGGGCGGAAGTGTTCGATTTCAGCGCACTGATAGAAGCCATGGCCGACTATGCCGCGCGCCACATTTCGCATGGTGGTCGCCTCGGGCACATCACGCGCCATATGGTCGGGTTGTTCCACGGACAGCCCGGTGCACGCCGCTGGCGGCAGATATTGTCGACAGAGGCCGTCATCCCCGGCGCCGGTGCGCAAGTGCTGCGCGATGCCTTCTCGGCCGTCGACATATCGGCAAAAGAGGCAGCCTGAACGGCCATACTTGCAGGGCAGGAAACTGCGCCATCGATAAGGGATCTGGCAACGGGATTCCGGACCAGAAAGGCAGCGCCCTGCCGTGCATGGTTGTGTCCATCGTGAGTGGCGCGTGCTTCGCCTTGTCAGGCGGGTTGCGCCGGTGCGTATTGCGCAATCCTCTCGCAGAACCGTCCTCGCCTGGCGTCTTCGCCGGTGCGCAACTGGCGCTGAGCGCGACCATGCTGTTACGCGGCTGGCGCAGGTGGAGGCATCGGTCGCACAGATCGCGACGACCACCGGGCGCGGTCTGCGCGACGTGCATGCGATTCTTGATGCCCTCTACTTCAACCGCGATCCCGAATGACGAAGGAAGCGATACGGAAGCTCGAAACGAGAACAAGAATTCCCGACCGTGCGTCCGACTGACATGAAATATTATAGGCTGCAGTGACGATTTAACGTCTTGGGATTCCCATTTGGCTGCAAATCAGATTCTATTCTTGCCTTTGGAGGTTAGGATGGAAGGTGAGGTTCTTCGCGACGATCAATGGGAGCAAATCAAGCCATTTGTACCCGGCGGGCGTAAAGGCAAGCGCGGTCCTCGCAGTGACGGGCGGCGGTTCTTTGACGCT
>JAIPUZ010000017.1 GCA_022833215.1 Mesorhizobium sp.
GTCAACGATCTCAAGCCGGCTCACCGGATTCCGATATCTGTCCTTACTACTGTCCATAAGGACAAAGCGACAGATTCACATCACGACATCAAGGCGGCCCCAGCCGGATGCGTACCCTGTAAGTGGCGATTGGCGAACTTCCGCAAAGTGGTACCGGTATTGACCGACCGGCAATCCGCGGCATCAATCCGATGCGATGGGAAATTCCAGCACCAGACCATCATAGGCCGGCTGTACATTGTGCGGCGTTTCCGCCAGAACGGTCGCGTAGTCCAGCGGTATGTGCATGTGTGTCAGCACGGCCTGATCCGGTTTCAACTGTTCGATCCATTCCAGCGCCTCGCCAAGCGAAAAATGGCTGGGATGACGGCGGTACTGCAAGGCGTCGATGACGAGCAGATCGAGGTTCTTCAGTCGTGCGGCTGTGGCTTCCGGGAAGGCACTGACATCGGGGCAATAAGCGACGTCAGCGACGCGGAAGCCAAGTGAAGTGATGTCGCCATGCACCTGCGGCAGCGGCTCGAAGGTGAGGGCACCGCCCTCTCCTTCCACGGTAACCGTCCGGTCGTGATCGATATTGCGCGCCCACAGGATCGGCGGATGGGAACTTCCGGGAGGCGTCTCGAAGCAATAGCCGAATGCCTCGCGCAGCCGCGCCATGGTAAAGCTGTCGGCGTAGATATCGATCAGGCGCTTCTGTTCCAGAACATAGCCGCGCAAATCGTCGATGCCGTGGATATGGTCGGCATGGGGATGGGTGTAGAGTACGGCATCGATGTGGCTGACACCCGCCATCAGCATCTGGGCACGGAAATCTGGCCCGGTATCGATGACCACAGTGGTGCGACGGCCATCTTCCCTGATACGCTCGAACATGGCAGCGGCGCGCGTGCGGCGGTTCTTCGGATTTGCAGGATCGCAGGCGCCCCAGTCACCGGTGATGCGCGGCACGCCCGGAGACGAGCCGCACCCCAGAACTGTAAAACGCAACCGGTCGCTCACGCCTTCGATACCACTTCATCCGGTCGAGGCATCTTGCTGAAAAGACAGAAGAAGTTATCCGTGGTCAACCGCCTGACTTCGGCGCTGTCGACGCCGATCGTCTCGGCCAGAACGGCGGCAGTATGGGCCACATAAGCTGGCTCGTTACGCTTTCCGCGATGCGGGATCGGCGCAAGGTAAGGTGCATCGGTTTCCACCAGCAGGCGATTTTGCGGCACGCTGGCGGCAATGTCCCTTATGTCCTGCGAATTGCGGAAGGTGAGTATGCCGGAAAACGATACGTAGCCGCCCAGCGCCACGCCGATCTCGGCCAGCCGCCTGCCCGACGAGAAACAATGCAGGACGAAGGGAAATGCCCCCTTCCCCATTTCCTCCTCGAGGATCGCAGCCATATCCTCGTCGGCCGAGCGCGCATGGATCACCAGAGGCAAGCCGGTCTCGCGCGCGGCCGCGATATGGGTACGAAGGCCCCTGGCCTGCACCTCGCGCGGTGCGTGGTCATAATGGTAGTCGAGCCCGGCCTCGCCGATGGCGACCACTTTGGGATGCCTGGAAAGGCGCACCAGATCCCCGGCGGTCACGTCCGGTTCTTCGGCCGCGTTGTGCGGATGCGTCCCGACCGAGCAATAGACTTCATCGAAAGTTTCAGCGATTTCGCGAATCTGGTCGAATTTCCGCACGCGGGTGGAGATGGTCACCATGCGTTCCACGCCCGCCTGTCGGGCGCGGGCCACGACTTCAGCCCGCTCTTCGGCGAAGTCCTGGAAATCCAGATGGCAGTGGCTGTCGACCAGCATCAGGCGTTCTGCTCCGGCTCGACATAGCGCGGAAACACCGGCTGCGGCGGCGGCAGCGGCGCTCCGGGCACCAGAGCCTCCAGCGTGTCGATCCTGTCAAAACCGCGCGCTTCCTCACTCACGGCGAGCAGATCCAGCAGCCGGGCCGCAGAGCCGGGAATGAAAGGCTGGCACAGGATGCCGACGCGGCGGATGACCTCAGCGGTCGTCCACAGCACGGTTTCCATGCGCACCGGATCGGTTTTCTTCAGCGCCCACGGTTCCTGTCCCGCGAAATAGCGGTTTGCCTCGGCAACCACGCCGAAGATCGCTGCAAGCGCCTGATGGATCGCCTGCTCGGCCATCGCCTTGCGCGCGGTTGCCAGAGCATCCACCGCCTGCGCGAGGATGGCGCTATCGGCCTCCGCCAGTTCGCCGCGAGCGGGAACCACGCCGTCACAATTCTTGGCGATCATCGACAGCGACCGCTGCGCCAGATTGCCGAGATCGTTGGCGAGATCGGCATTGGTGCGATTGACGATCGCCTCATGACTGTAGCTGCCATCCTGACCGAACGGCACTTCACGAAGGAAGAAATAGCGCACCTGATCGAGGCCGTAATGCTCGACCATTGTGAACGGATCGATGACATTGCCGAGCGACTTCGACATCTTCTCGCCGCGGTTGAACAGGAATCCGTGGCCGAACACACGCTTCGGCAACTCGATCCCGGCGGACATCAGGAAGGCTGGCCAGTAGATGGCGTGGAAGCGGACGATGTCCTTGCCGATGATGTGCGCGTCGGCAGGCCAGAATTTCCATTTCTCTTGGTTTTCATCAGGATAGCCGAGCGCGGTGATGTAGTTGGTGAGGGCATCCACCCACACATACATCACATGCCTCTCGTCACCCGGCACCGGCACGCCCCAGTCGAAGGTGGTGCGTGAGATCGACAGGTCCTTGAGGCCGGAGCGAACGAAGCTCGCCACCTCATTGCGGCGCTCGGCGGGACCGATGAAGTCCGGCTGGTTTTCATAGAGCGCCAGCAGCTTGTCCTGATAGGCGGAGAGCCGGAAGAAGTAGCTTTCCTCCTCCACCCATTCGACAGGCGTGCCCTGCGGTCCGTAGCGCACGCCGTCGTCGCGCAGCTCGGTTTCCTCTTCACCGTAATAGGCTTCGTCGCGCACCGAGTACCAGCCGGCATAGCCACCCTTGTAGATGTCGCCATTGGCAGCCATCGCCTTCCAGATCGCCTGCGATGCCTTGTAGTGGCGCTCTTCGGTGGTGCGGATGAAATCGTCGTTCGAAGCGTTGAGCGCCACGGCCATGCGCTGGAACTCGGCGGCGTTGCGATCGGCCAGTTCGCGAACGGAAATGCCTTCCTTCCGGGCAGTTTGCAGCATCTTGATGCCGTGCTCGTCGGTGCCGGTAAGGAAGAACACCTGCCTGCCGTCGCAACGCTGGAAGCGCGCCAGCGCATCCGTGGCGATCAGCTCATAGGCATGGCCGATATGCGGTTTTCCATTGGGGTAGGAAATGGCGGTGGTGATATAGAAACTGTCGCGCGACATGAAAGGGACCGTTTTGAAGTCTGCAAGGAATGAATGTGCGGTGGATATAGCATCGGAATGGCGATTGCCATCCCGCGGCAAGGCAGAGCATCACATTCGAAATGCAGAATTCAGGCGGTCGATCATCGAAAGCGCGTGCTGCTTCTTGTCAAGGTTGTAGGTTTCCATTTCGATTATCGCATCCCGCGCTTCCTGCCAAGCGTCGGTAAGCGATTTGGCGCGGGCCAGATCGCCGGCAAGTGCGGCCTGTCTGGCTTCTTCCGAGAGCAGATCGAGCGCGTGGCGATTGAATATGTCGAAAGGAACGGCACCGTCACGGCCAGCCACCACATCTGCGAGCTTGTGCGCGGCGCCGATCTCGTAGCGCGCCGACCGCACAAGGTTTTCCAGTGCTCCGGCGATTTCCAGTCCGCCATACTGGGAAAGCAGGATGGCATTTCGTACACTGCCCCCTGCCCGCGACAGCAGACTATCGTCACCCGTGCCCTGCCCCACGGCTTCCATCACCTGCCCCAGACTTTGTGGCGCCAGCGGCGACAGGCGAACCACCTGACAACGGGAGCGGATGGTGGGAAGCAAAGAACCCGGCGCATGAACGATAAGGATGAACAGCGTGCGCGTTGGCGGCTCCTCGAGATTTTTCAGGAGTGCATTGGCGGCGTTGGTATTCATGTCGTCAGCCGGATCGACGATCACCACCCGATAGCCACCGTCATGCGAGGTCAGCGACAGGAAGCTGCCGACCTTGCGGATTTCATCCACGGTCACAACCGACTTGTAGGTCTTGGTCCGTTCGTTGAGCGGTCGCGTCAGATGCAGGACGGAGGGATGGGCGCCCTGCGCGATCTGCCTGAACAAGGGCGAGGCAGGGTCGGGAATGGCGAGTTGCGCCGGCGACTCCTGGTGGCGTGGATGTTTCAGCAGATGATGGGCCAGATGGAAGGCAAGCGTTGCCTTCCCTATTCCCACCGGGCCGACGAACATCAGCGCATGGGGAAGCTTGCCGGCGCGATAGGCGCCGACCAGCATGGCCGCAGCCTCCTCATGCCCCATGAGAAACGGTGTTTCGGCCGGTTCCGGTACGCCTTCCAGCGTATCGTGCTGTTCGGGTGCAAGCCGTTCGAACATCACTTTGCCGCGCTCCGGGGTTTTGCAGCGGTTGTGCGCTCGGCCAGCCTTGCGAAAACCGCCTCTGTAATCGCATCCTCGACATCCTGCGGTGCCGCAGCAGCATCGATGACGACACAGCGCTCCGGCTCGGCTTCTGCAATAGCAAGAAAAGCTTCGCGGCGGCGCTGGTGCGTTTCCACCGTCTCCTTTTCGAAACGATCAGGCGGATCGCCGGCGGATCGGCGCGCATTGGCCCGTCTGAGACCATCGACCGGATCGATATCGAGAATGACGGTCAGGTCCGGCATGGTCGCGTTTACCGTGACCTTCTCGAGCGCTGCCATGAAATCGGCGGGCAGTCCTCCGGTCACTCCCTGATAGACACGCGAGGAATCGACGAAGCGGTCGCACAGCACAATCGCGCCGCGCTCGATGGCTGGGCGAATGAGCTGTTCGATATGATCGGAACGCGCGGCGGCGAACAGGATCGCCTCCATCTTCGGCCCGAGCGGTTCCGCCGCGCCCGACAGGATGACGTGGCGGATCGCCTCCGCGCCGGGCGAGCCGCCCGGCTCACGCGTCACGACGACGTCGTATTTCTTGGCGCGCAGCCGGGCTGCCAGCCGCTCGATCTGGGTGGACTTGCCGGCCCCTTCCCCGCCTTCGAAGCTTATGAAGAATCCCTGGCGCACTGGCTGATGTTTCATTCCGTTGTCGCGGTGTCGTTACCGCTTATCAGCGCAGCCAGCCGATGGCCAGTTCCTTGACGGCATCGAATGCCCGGCTGTGGAGTTCGCCCACCTCGACCGTCTCGGCTGCGTAAAGCGGCAGCTCCTGGCTCAGCGTGTCGCCGATCCATATGCGCAGCGCCCCGATCTGCTGCCCCTCCTCCACCGGTGCGGGAAGCGGCCCTTGATAGACGATCCGCGCCGTCAGCTTGTCGCGATTGAATGTCGGCAACAGAAGGTCCACCGCCCCTCTCGCTTTGAGCGGCACGCCGCTTTTGGCGCCGCCATAGACCTGCGCGGTGCCGACGACCTCATCGGCCGCGAAGATTTCCGTCTTCTCGAAGGAGCGCAGCCCCCATTCCAGAAGCTTGCGCGACTCCTCGGCGCGCTCGCGATCGGACGCCAGCCCGCTCAGCGCCGCGATCACGCGCCGGCCGTTCTGGTGGATTGCACCGACGATGGCGAAACCGTTCTGCTCGCTTGCACCCACGGCGAGCCCTTCCGCGCCGATGTCCATGGCCAGCAACGGATTGCGATTGCGCTGGTTGATCTTGTTCCAGGTGAAATCCGTTTCGGCAAACAGCGGGTACAAATCGGGATAGGTCTGCTGGAGATGTCGGGCGAGGTGCACCAGTTCCCGCACGGTGGTCGTCTGGCCTTCGGCTGGCAGTCCGGTCGAATTGACGAACACCGATTTCTGCAAGCCGATCTTGCGTGCGCGCTCCGTCATCTGGAGGGCGAAGTTGGTTTCTGAGCCGGCAACCCCTTCGGCGATGACGATGCAGCCGTCATTGGCCGCCTGCACGGCTATCCCGCGCAGGAGATCCTCCAGCCTGATGCTGGAACGAACGGCCGCGAACATGGTCGAGGTGCGCGATGGCGCGCCGCCGGTGCGCCATGCGTTTTCACTGACGACAAAGGTATCGTCCAGCGTCAGGCGTCCGGATTTCACAGCATCGAACGCCATTTCCAGCGTCATAAGCTTCGCCAGAGAGGCCGGCTGAACCGGTGCGTCGGCGTCCTTGGCGAACAGCACGCTGCCGGTTTCGCCATCGATCATGAAAGCCTGCGCCGCTCTGGTTTCGAACAGTTGCGCACAAGCCGTGCCTGCGCCGAAACAGACGAATGCGATCAGGCAAAGGAACTGCGCACGCAGGAAAGATGACATGGAAAATATGCCGAAGCTGCCTTTTGCGGATACTGGCTCAAGCTAGCAGGGTGCTGCGTCGCGAATCAACCGTTACGCAACTTTGCGCAAGCTCGACACGCAAAAATCAGTTGCGCACCACCAGCGCATCCGGCGCACCGTTCGACCAGGCCGATTGCAGCAAGGTGTCGAGATCGGCACGAGCGTTGCCGTAGAGTTCCACGGCATACCACTCCCTGCCGCTATCCGAAGACTGGCGGATCGACACTTTTCCAAGTCCGGAAAGGCGCTTCGCAAGCCGGCTTGCCTCCGCCGCGCTGTCGAAGGTGCCTGCTGCCACGTAGTCCGCTCCCGCCTGCCCCGCGTTGTTTCTCTTCCACGAATCGGCCACTGCCTGAGAGGTCAGGCTGCCGCGGTCCACGGCTGCAAACGCCTGTGCGGCGGAAGCCACGCGCTCATCCGCATAGGAAAGCGACGCCAGCGCGAAAGGCGAGTCGGAAGGAAGACCGGAACCCGGGCGGATCGGTACGACGGGACCATAATCGGGCAGCGGAACCTCCCCGAACGCCAGCGCCTGCTGTGATCCGCCTCCCTGTGTGGGAAACGGAATTGCGCGAACGCCGCCGCCTGGCGTCGTGCCGTTCATGGCGATCATAACTCCGGTCGGCAGCCCGATCGATGGGTCGGGCGCACGGTTTCCGGGCTGATAGGAGGCAACCAGATAAGGTTCGTCGTCGCCCTCCAGAGGCGCACGGCCGACATATTCGACCTTTACCCTGGCCGTGCCTGCTGTGCGATAGCCCAGCATGTCGGCGGCGCGCTGCGACAGGTCGATGACGCGGTTGCCGTGGTATGGCCCGCGATCGTTCACGCGCACGACGACCGAGCTGCCGTTTTCGACATTGGTGACCCGGGCATAGCTCGGCAGCGGCATGGTGGGATGAGCTGCCGTGAGGTGTTCCTTGTCGTAGACTTCACCATTGGCCGTGAGGCGACCATGGAATGCATCGCCATACCAGGAAGCGGAACCTGTCCTGGTATATTTCGGATCTTCCTTGGGATAGTACCACTTGCCGGCGACCTGATAAGGTTTGCCAACCTGGTCGCGTCCGCCGCCCCGCTTGATCTTCGAGCCGTGCGCGACGCGCGGGCTGGCCTTTACGCCATACTTGGATTCGGGGAAATATTCCTTGGAGCGCGCCTTGGCCTGCTCCTTGGGCTGCGGGGTTCCGCAGGCCGCCAGAGCGACCGCCGATACGGCAAGGGACATGATTGTGAGAGTGCGACGAAAACGCTGCCGCTTCATGACCTGCATCGAGACGATCCCCCTGACTTCAAAGAAAGAGGTCATAGAAACGGGACCGTTCGCTGTTCGCGCCGATCCCGGGCATGGCCTCCTGCTTCCGCTCAGGGCCATTTGCGCAGGAATTTCTTAGCGGCCTGTTAACCGATTGTGGCGGCAAACGGGCATCTTTGTGTCGGGCCGGGGCTTATCCGTCGCCGGTCCGGCACCGGAGGTTTCCGTTTTTCCGGTCAGGATACGCGCTGGATCGCGACCGCCGTGGCCTCGCCGCCACCGATGCACAGCGAGGCAATGCCACGCGAAAGACCGTTCTTTTCCAGAGCCGCCAGCAATGTGACCATAACGCGCGCGCCCGATGCGCCGATGGGGTGCCCGAGCGCGCAGGCCCCGCCATGGATGTTGACGCTCTCATGTGGCAGGTCGAGATCGCGCATTGCAGCCATGGCGACGACGGCGAACGCCTCATTGATTTCATAAAGGTCCACGTCGCTGGTCGCCCAGCCCGTTCGCTCTGACAGCCGGCGAATGGCATGGACAGGCGCGGTCGGAAACTTTGCCGGCTGATCGGCATAGGTGACATGACCGACAATCACGGCGCGCGGCGACAGGCCGAGTTTTTCGACCCGGGAGCGGCGCATAAGCACCATCGCCGCCGCTCCATCCGAGATCGAACTGGAATTGGCCGCGGTCACCGTGCCTCCCGAACGAAACGCCGGCTTCAGGGTCGGTATCTTGTCGAGCCGGGCCTTGCCGGGCTGTTCGTCGACCGCGATGCTGCGCTCGCCAGCGCGCCCCGCGAGAAGAACAGGCGTGATTTCGTTGCCGAACGAACCGTCGGCGATGGCGTTTTGCGCACGGGTCAGCGAGGTTATGGCGAAAGCGTCCTGCTGCTCGCGGGTGAAACCATACTCTTCAGCGCAGTCCTCGGCGAATGTTCCCATCAGCCGGCCGCGATCGTAGGCGTCCTCAAGGCCATCGAGGAACATATGGTCGAGCACCTGCCCATGGCCCATGCGATAGCCCTGACGCGCCTTGGGCAGCAGGTAGGGAGAGTTGGTCATGCTCTCCATGCCCCCGGCGACCGCGATGTCCGCGCTGCCCGCCAGCAGAAGGTCATGCGCCAGCATGGCCGCCTTCATGCCGGAGCCGCACATCTTGTTGACCGTCGTCGCCCCCGCGGCACGGGTCACACCTGCCCCCAGCGAAGCCTGCCGCGCGGGCGCCTGCCCCTGCCCGGCCGGGAGCACGCACCCCATGACGACTTCATCCACCGTCTGAGGGTCTACGCCGGCCCGTTCCAGCGAGGCGCGGATCGCCGCAGCGCCGAGCTGCGACGCCGTGGCATCGGACAGTTCCCCCTGAAACGCGCCCATGGGCGTCCGGGCGGAGCCGACTATGACGATTGGATCGTGTTCGCTCATTTCTGCACTCCCTGAAGATCGCGCCGGAGTTTTCAGCTCTGTGGGGCGGTTTGATTGTCCGTATGCAGCTTGCGCAAAAGGAAGCGCTGGATCTTGCCGCTGGGTGTCTTGGGCAGTTTGTCGACGAACTCGATCAGGCGCGGATAGGCATGCGCCGACAGCCGGTTGCGAACGTGCAGCCGCAGTTCCTCGGCCAGTTCGTTCGTTCCGTCATAGCCGTTCGACAGCACGACGAAGGCCTTCACGAGTTCAGTCCTCTCCGGATCAGGCACGCCGACGACGGCGGTCTCGACCACGGCAGGGTGTTCGATCAATGCGCTTTCCACATCGAACGGGCCGATGCGGTAGCCGGACGAGGTGATCACGTCATCGTTGCGGCCGACAAAGGTCACGCAGCCTTCCTCGTCCATCTCGACCGTATCGCCGGTCCAGTAGTAGCCGTTGCGGATCGATCCGGTCTCCTGCTGCCAGTAACCGGAAAAGAACATCATCGGTGAGTTGCCAAGATCGACGCACAGCGTGCCTGGCTGATGGGCGGCCACCTCGTTGCCTTCGTCATCGAGGACCGCGACCTTGAAGCCCGGCATCGGAAAACCGGCCGAACCGGGCCGCAGCCGATAAGGCAGGCGATGGTGATTGTTGACGATCATGCCGGTCTCGGTTTGCCCGTAGTGATCGAATATAGGCGCATCCATATGCTGGTCGAACCAGCGGATCACCTCGGGGTTCAGGGGCTCGCCGGCGCTGCTCACCACGCGCAGACGCCCCTTTATGCGCGCCGCTGCCTCGGGCCCGGCAGCGATCAGCATGCGATAGGCGGTCGGCGCACCCGCGAAATTCGTGACGCCGAACTTTTCGACGATATCGTAGGTGCCTTCGACCGTGAACGGCGCTTCGCAAAGTGTCGTGGCATGGCCGAGAAGAAGCGGGCCGGTCACAGCGTAATAGAGGCCGTAAGCCCAGCCGGGGTCGGCGATGTTCCAGAACACGTCCTCGGGGCGCAGGTCGATGGCAAAGTGCATGTATGTCGCGAATGCCGCGAGGGCCCGGATCGGCACCGGGACACCTTTTGCAAGCCCGGTGGTTCCTGAGGTCGACATCATGAGCAGCAGATCGTCGCCACGTCGCATGACCGGTTCGAACGCCGCCGGTTGCCGGTCCACAGCGGAGCGGAAGTCGACGTCGGCGGGGCGAAGCGTCTTATCCTCACCGACGATGACTGCAACTTTCGGAAGGTCACCGACATCGTCGAGCCTGGCGCGATTGGCGGCATCCGTCACCACGAGCTTTGCATTGCTCATGCCGATGCGGTGCTCGATCGCCTTGGGGCCGAAAGCCGTGAACAAGGGCTGGTAGACGGCCCCTGCGCGCCACACGCCGAGGATGGTGGCAATCAGTTCCGGTATGCGCGGAAGAAGCCCCGCAACCACATCGCCGGGCTTTACCCCGAGTTCGGTCAGCAGATTGGCAACCTGCGCGGACCGGGCCTTCATATCGGAAAAAGTATAGCGCTCGTGGCGGCCGTCCGCTCCGATCCAGTCGAGAGCCACGCGGCCCGGATCCGCGTGGCGATCGCAACACTCCACGCAGGCGTTGATGCCGGTCGCGAAGCTGCCTGACAGAAGCCGCTCGACACCGTCCGCCTGGAAGCTCGCCGCTGCGTCCGTATAGGACAGGCCGTCACCGAAAACTGCTGGCTGTGTCATTTCCTTGCTTCCTCCCGTCGCAAATCGGTCTCCAGCCGGAGCCACGCCCAAGTTGATATGTGCGACCCGCTCTTGCAAACAATGACACAAGATGCCGAAATATCTGATCGATTTTGCCAGTAGCCGGCTTTTCCGGTCATCGCACAGGGAGGCAGGATTTGGATCGAAAGACGATTGCGCCCGTATTTGTGGAGGACGCGGTGGAAGCGCTGCGCCATCGCGGCATCGACGCAGGCCCCATCCTGCTTTCTGTCGGTCTGCCAGCGCAGGTCGTTTCGCCGGTTTCGGCGCGGCAGTATGGCCGCATGTGGCTTGCAATGGCCGAGGCGGCCGACGACGAGTTTTTCGGGCTCGGCGCCCGTCCGATGCGGCCGGGAAGCTTTGCACTGCTGTGCTACGCTGTCCTTCACGCCGGCACACTCGAACGCGCCTTGCGCAGGGCCCTGCGGTTCCTCCGCATCGTGCTCGACGATCCCGGTGGCGAGCTTGAGCTGCGTGACGGCCTCGCCGCCATCGTTCTGACGGACCGCAACGGGCCTCGCTCGGCCTTTGCATACCGTACATTCTGGCTGATCCTGCACGGCATTGCATGCTGGCTGGTCGGGCGGCAACTACCATTGCGGCAGGTGGATTTCGCCAGTCCGCCGCCTGAGCGCGAGAACGACCACCGCATGTTCTTCGGTGCGCCCGTACGCTTCAACCAGCCCAACAGTCTCATCACTTTCGATGCCAGCCTGCTCAGCCTGCCCATAGTGCGCTCGGAACAACAACTGCGCCATTTCCTGCGCGAGGCGCCGGCAAACATCCTCATCCGCTATCGCCATGAAGTCGGCAGAACCGCCCTCATCCGTGCGCAGTTGCGCGCCAGCCCGGTTTCGGAGTGGCCGGATTTCGACACCATGGCACATCGCATGAAGCTGTCGCCGGCCAGCCTGCGCCGAAGCCTTCGCGCCGAGGGCCAGAGCTATCAGGTCATCAAGGACGAATTGCGGGCGGCCATCGCCCGTTCCCTCCTGCGCGAAAGCAGCCTCACAGTGGCCGAAATCGCGGTCGAAGTTGGCTTTGCGGAACCGAGCGCTTTCTATCGGGCGTTCCGAAGCTGGACAGGCATGAGCCCGGGCGATCTGCGCAGCTCTTCATGAGCCGGCTGATCGTCGGGGAAGCTCTTTCGCATTGCCCGGAATAGCGATTGCGCAAAACGCGTTTCCATTCGAATGAAATCGCGGCCTGTCCGTGCATTGCGAAGGCAGGATTCCAGTGCGCGGCCGTGACGATAGCGCCCGCACAGGCTTTCGCTCTCGTTCAGCGTTATATGGAGTAATGGCAGAGGGGGTGGGATTCGAACCCACGGTGACATCGCTGCCACGCCGGTTTTCAAGACCGGTGCCTTAAACCGCTCGGCCACCCCTCCCCGCACCAGCACATGAGCTGGCGGTTCAGACGGCCAAGGCTTTAGCGCCGAGCGTGCCACGGCGTCAACTCGTTGCCGGCACTGAAATCCCGATATTGCACGGGTACTGCATTCAAGCAGGCTGCGGTGAACCTTCGCGACAGTTGTACGTTGAAGCCGGGACAACCCTTGACGCCTTTGCTTGCGAGGCGTACCCCGGCGACACTCTCCCACACAGACAACGGCATTCTGGCGATGGAAATCTTTACTGCGGCTGGCTTCACTGCGCTCCTTCAGGTGATTTTCATCGACCTCGTCCTGGCCGGGGACAATGCGATCGTCATCGGGCTCGCGGCGGCGGGGCTTCCGGCGGATCAGCGCAAGAAGGCCATCCTGATCGGCGTTCTGGCCGCCACGGTGCTGCGCATCATCTTTGCAATCATCGCCGTTCAGCTTCTTGCCATTCTGGGACTGCTTCTGGTCGGTGGCATCCTGCTTCTGTGGGTCTGCTGGAAGATGTGGCGGGAACTGCGCACCTCCCACGAAGATGAAGAGGAAGCCACCCAGGCGTTGGCAGACGGTCAACCATCAGCCGGCAGGGCGCCGCGAAAGACGCTGACGCAGGCTGCGATCCAGATCGTGGTTGCCGACGTTTCGATGTCTCTGGACAATGTGCTGGCCGTCGCCGGCGCAGCGCGGGATCATTTTACCGTGCTCATTGTCGGCCTGATATTTTCGATCGCACTGATGGGGCTGGCTGCGTCCTTCATCGCCAGGCTTCTCCATCGCTACCGCTGGATTGCCTATATCGGACTGATCGTCATTCTCTATGTCGCCCTCGACATGATCTATCGGGGCGGGATGGAGTTGTGGCCATATGTCAATGGCGCTCTGACCTGATCCGGGACGGCGCTACCGTGTCGAAGGCGCCTGAAACTGCGGCGGCGTAACCTGTTTTGCCAGCTGGGCCTCCTTTTCAGCATAGCGCCGATAGGCCGGGCGGTCGAACGCGCGGGCGATATAATCGCGGAAAACAGGCAGATCCGGCAAGACCTTCAATATATTCATCGTGAAGTGGATGCCTGAGGCGAGCTGCGTGTCGGCTGCGGTAAAGCTGTCTCCCACGGCATAGGGCTGGGCGGAAAGCACTCGTTCCAGATTGGCCACCATGTCTTCGAACAGGCCGAACGAGAAGCTGTTGCCGCCCTCGTAGCGCCAGCCCTGCGCGCGTGCCGCAATGACCGGATCCAGAACGGAGTCGCAATAGACGAGCCGTGTCAGATAGGCCGCACGCCGGCTGTCGCCGATCGGCGGCGCCAGCCCCGCTTCCGGAAAAGCGTCTGCCAGATAGATGGTGATCGCTGCGCGTTCGGTGACGATGGTGCCATCGTGGTCGATAGCCGGCACCTTCTTGTTCGGCTGTATGCTGCGGTAGCTTTCGGGAACGCCTGCGGGAGCGCGAATATCGATCAACTCGATTTCATAAGGGCTCCCGATTTCCTCCAGCAGCCAGAATACGCCGGAGGAACGCGACCATGGCACGCAATAGAAAGTGAGCATCTTAACCTCCCTGATGTGGCGCCATCATATCATCCAAAGCGTGCCGCGATCTTTCAGATTCGCTACTTCTGCTTCAGGGTGACATTCTCTATCAGCCTGATCCTGACATCGTTCCGTCAGCAGGCGGAACGCCATGAAACGAAAAAGGGCGCCGCTGAGGCGCCCTTCCCGTTCAACATAGCGACCCGCTTATTGCGGCAGCTTGTCGTCGATGCCCTTGACGTAGAAATTCATGCCGAGAAGGGTCTGGTCGTCGGCGACTTCGCCTTCCTTCAGCCATTCCGAGCCATCCTGTTTGGTGATCGGGCCGGTGTAGGGGTTCCAGCCCCCCTTGATTTTCTCCACCGTGGCTTCGGCTTCCTTGGCGACCTCATCCGGAACGTTGGTGTAGGGCGCCATGTAGATAATGTTGTCCTTGAAGCCTTCCCAAAGGTTTTCGGCCTTCCAGGTGCCATCCATGGCCGCCTTGACGCGGCTGACGTAGTAAGGACCCCAATTGTTCACCACCGCGGTAAGCTGTGCCTGCGGGGCGAACTTGGCCATGTCGGCTGCCTGACCGAAGCCATGCAGGCCGCGCTCCTGCGCGATTTGCAGCGGTGCGGTCGAGTCCGTGTGCTGTACGATGATGTCCGCGCCCTGATCGAACAGCGCCTTGGCGGCGTCCGCTTCCTTGCCCGGGTCGAACCAGGAGTTGATCCAGACGATCTTCAGCTTGAAATCCGGATTGACGGACTGTGCGCCGAGCATGAAGGCGTTGATACCCATCACCACTTCGGGGATCGGGAACGAAACGATGTAGCCTGCAACCCCGGCCTTGGACTGTTTTGCGGCAATCTGCCCGCTGACATAACGGCCTTCATAGAAGCGGATGTTGTAGACGCCCATGTTCTCGGAGGTCTTGAAGCCGGTTGCGTGCTCGAACTTCACGTCCGGAAATTTCTTCGCCACCTCCAGCTCGGCATCCATGAACCCGAATGACGTGCCGAAGATGATCTTGCATCCGTCGCGCGCCATGCGTTCGAAGGAGCGCGCAGCGTCCGGCCCTTCGGAGACGTTTTCGAGATAAGCGGTCTCGACCTTGTCGCCGAACTCCTTCTCGACTTCGAGGCGGCCCTGATCGTGCTGGAAGGAGAAGCCGAAATCGCCAATCGAGCCCACATAGATCCAGCAGGCCTTGAACTTTTCCTGTGCCTGCACCGGCGCGGTCAGCGCCAGTGCGGCCGCCGCCGCCATCAGGCCTACGAACGTTTTCTTCATTTTGTTCTCCATCTGAGGTTTAACTTCCATCTTGCCGTTATTGTTATCTTTCCGGCACGAAAGGCTGGGCCAGCGAAGCCGGCGTGTTCATCATCGTTAGCCGCTTGTTGCGGGAAATCAATACAAGCACCACGATGGTCGCGAGATAAGGCAGAGACGACAGGAACTGCGACGGCAGCGACTTGATGAGGGCAATGGGCTGGTAGATGAACCATGACGAACTGGCGAAGCTCGACAGGTCGATTGCCTGCACATGCAGCTGGCCGATCCAGATCGCGCCGAAGATGTAAGCGCCGGCCAGCACCCGCCACGGCCGCCATGAGGCAAACACCACCAGGGCGAGCGCGATCCAGCCGCGGCCCGCACTCATATTCTCCACCCACTGCGGCGTATACACCAGCGACAGGTGCGCCCCGGCGAGACCCGCGCAGGCCCCGCCGAACATTACCGCCAGATAGCGATAGCCGATCACGCTGATACCGAGGGCATGCGCGGAGGTATGGCTGTCGCCGATGGCACGCATGGTCAGGCCCGTGCGGCTCCTGAACAGAAACCAGGTCACGGCAATGACCAGAGCGATCGACAGGTAGAAAATCGGGTCCTGACCGAACAGCAGACGGCCAACCACGGGAAGCGAAGTCAGGCCGGGAATGTCGAGATTGGGCAGGCGCTGGCCCGGCAGGCCGACGAAGCTGGTGCCGAGCATGCCCGACAGGCCCAGACCAAGAATGGTCAGCGACAGTCCGGTCGCCACCTGATTGGTTGCCAGCGTCAAGGTCATGAAGGCAAACAGCAGCGAGAACAGGACGCCAATGATTATGGCCGCGAGCACGCCGATCCATGGCGAGCCGGTGAGATAGCCGGCCCCGAAACCGCCGACCGCGCCCATGATCATCATGCCCTCGACGCCGAGGTTGAGGACGCCCGCACGTTCCGCCACAAGTTCACCGATGGCCGCGATAAGCAGGGGCGTCGCGGCCGTGGCGATGGTGAGAAGGATGCTGACCCAGATATCCATCAGTGCGCTCCTTCCTGTACGGGAACCGTCTCCGGGGCGGGAGCTTTCCGGCCCACGAAGCGAATGCGGTAGTGGATGAGCGTGTCGCAACCCAGTACGAAGAACAGCAACATGCCCTGGAACACGCGCGCCAGCTTGTCCGACACCCCAAGCGATGACTGCGCAGCCTCGCCCCCCAGATAGGTCAGGCCCAGCACCAGCCCCGCTGCGATGATGCCGAGCGGATTGAGCCGTCCAAGGAACGCGACGATGATCGCGGCAAAGCCGTAACCGGGAGAAATGACCGGCTGGAGCCGGCCGATCGCCCCGGATACTTCCGAAATGCCGGCAAGACCGGCCAGAGCCCCCGACAGCATGAAGGCAAAGAACGCCATGCGCCTGATGCTGAAACCGGCGAAGCGCCCTGCCCTCGGGCTCGACCCGAGAACGCGGACCTCGAAACCCTTGAGCATGCGGCTCATCATCAGCCAGACCAGTACCGCCGCGACGATGGAGAAGATGAAGCCCAGATTGGCGCGCCCTGAATCGAGCAGTTCGGGCAGACGCGCGGCGCTGCTGAACTGCACGGTCTGCGGGAAATTGTACCCCATCGGGTCCCGCCAGGGCCCGCGCACCACCCAGTCGAGGAAGAGCTGGGAGACATAGACGAGCATCAGGCTGGTCAGGATCTCGTTGGTGTTGAAGCGCGCTTTCAGCAGAGCCGGCACGCTGGCATAGGCCGCCCCGCCGATCATACCCATCAACAGCATCAGCGGCAGGAGATAGGCTCCCTGAAGGTCGGGATAAAGCACCGGAAGGAGCGACCCGGCGATTGCCCCCATAGTGAACTGCCCCTCCGCGCCTATATTCCAGATGTTGGCGCGGAAGCATACCGACAGCCCCACGGCAATCATGATCAGCGGGGCTGCCTTGATCGCCAGCTCATGCAGTTGCCAGACTTCGGTAAGCGGCGAGATGAAATAGGCGTAAAGCGCTTTGGCCGGATTGACGCCCAGCATTGCGAACATGATCGCTCCCGCGATCAGGGTCAGCGCGAAGGCGATGAACGGCGACAGCATCGAAAACAGCGCCGAGCGCTGAGGGCGTTTGACGAGCTCGATTCGCATCATGCGACCTCCGCCGTTTCGGCAGCATTCACCGCTGCGGCATGGCCGGGTTCGGCACCGCCCATCAGCAAGCCGATTTTCTCATAGGTCGCCCCGGCAATCGGAATCCTCGCCGACAGTTCGCCATTGTGCATGACCGCGATGGAATCCGAAATTTCGAACAGCTCATCGAGGTCCTGGCTGATGACAAGAACGGCCGAGCCGTTACGGGCGAGTTCTATCAGGGCCTGCCGGATATGGGCAGCGGCACCGGCATCGACACCCCATGTCGGCTGGTTGACGATCATCACCGACGGCTTGCGGTCAAGCTCGCGGCCGACGATGAATTTCTGGAGATTGCCGCCCGACAGGGAAGCGGCTTCCGGGTCGGGCGCGCTCTTGCGCACGTCCATCACCTCGATGATGCGCTGGGCGGCACTGTAGATCGCCTTGCCGTCGATCATGCCGGCAGTGCCGACGAACGCCCTGCCATCCGTCGCATGCCGCGACAGCAGCAGGTTTTCCGACAGCTTCATGCGCGGGGCGGCGCCATGTCCCAGTCGTTCCTCAGGCACGAAGGCTGCGCCCAGGAGCCGGCGGCCGGTGATGTCGAGCCCGCCGACCTGCCGGCCACGGATGCGCACCGATGCCTTGTCCTGTTGCAGGACTTCGCCGGACACGGCCTCGAAAAACTCGCCCTGCCCGTTTCCGGCCACGCCGGCGATGCCGACAACCTCGCCGGCCCGGACCGAAAGATTGATGTTCCTCAATGGGATGGAGAAAGGCGTTGCCGGCTTGCGGTTGAGATTGACGATCTCAAGCAAAGATTCGGCCTGGTCCATGCCTTCGGCCGGCGGGCGCTCCACGGCGCGAACCTCACTGCCCACCATCATGCGGGCAAGAGAAGACGCCGTTTCCTCGCGCGGATTGCAATGACCGACGACCTTGCCGTGACGCAGCACCGTGGCACGGTCGCACATGCGCTTCACTTCCTCGAGGCGATGCGAAATGTAGAGGATCGACTTGCCCTCGGAGCGCAACCGTTCGAGCGTCTCGAACAGCTTGTCGGCCTCCTGAGGGGTCAGCACCGATGTCGGCTCGTCGAGGATGATGAGATTCGGCGTCTGCAACAGACAGCGAATGATCTCGATGCGCTGGCGCTCGCCGACCGAGAGGTCGCCAACCAGCGCATCCGGATCGAGCGGCAGACCGTAGCTGTAGGAAAGCGCCCGCGCCTTCGCGGCGATCGTGCCGATCGGCGCGCCGTCATTCAGGGAAAGCGCTATGTTTTCGGCGGCGGTCAGCGCCTCGAACAGCGAAAAATGCTGAAAGACCATGCCGATGCCGAGTTTCTTGGCAATTCCCGGACTGGTGATGCGCACAGGCTGGCCGTTCCAGAGAATTTCGCCTGAATGCGGTTCGAGCGAGCCGAAAAGCATTTTGACCAGCGTGGATTTTCCGGCGCCGTTTTCTCCCAGCAGGGCATGTATCTCTCCCCTGGCAATGCCAAGGTCGATACTGTCGCAAGCTTTGAGAGAGCCGAATATCTTGGTCAGGCCGCGAACCTCCAGCAGGTTCGCAGCGCCTTCATGTAAATTCACAGTGCCTCCCATCTGTTACCAGATATGTTCTGTGTTCCCGCAGGCATGGTAGGCACGGCCGCAGTTTCGCGCAAACTAATAGTTCTGTTGAAAGACCTTCAAGAAATCCAGTGGCATTCGACGTCCTTGCTACGGGAGCAGTACCGTCGTTCCAGTGGTTCTGCGGGCTTCGAGGTCGGCATGGGCCTGCGCTGCGTCAGCCAGCGCATAGCGCTGATTGATCCTGATGCGCACGGCGCCGGACAACACTACGTCGAAGAGTGCCTTTGCCGATTCCTCAAGCTCCTCGCGTGTCACATTGTAGGAAAACAGCGTCGGTCGCGTCGCATGGAGGGAACCTTTCTGCGCGAGAATCCCGATATCGAAAGGCGGTATCGGACCCGATGACTGGCCGAAGGATATGAATGTGCCGAGCCTTTTCAGACAATCCAGAGATCCGGCGAAAGTATCCTTGCCGACGGAATCATAGACCGCATCGCATTTTCTGCCTTCGGTTATGTGCGCAACCTCGCCCACGAAATCCTGCCGGCGATAGTCGATGACGTGATGGAAACCATGCGTGCGGGCGAGTTCCGCCTTCTCCGGCGAGCCTGCGGTTCCGATGACCGTGGCGCCGAGATGGTTCGCCCACTGGCCGAAGATGAGGCCAACGCCGCCGGCTGCGGCATGATAGAGCACCGTGTCGCCGGGTTTTACCCTGTAGGTGCGGCGCAGGAGATACTCTACCGTCATGCCTTTCAGCATCATGCCGGCGGCCTGCTCGTCGCTCACCCCCTCGGGGACCGGCACGACCTGATCGGCCGGCACCACCCTTTGCTCGGCATATGCGCCGAGGCGCGCCACATAGGCGACGCGATCACCGGGCCTGAGCCAATCCACCCCGTCTCCGACTTCCAGCACGACGCCTGCGGCCTCGCCGCCAGGCGTGAACGGAAAGCCGTCCGGGGCCGGGTAGAGGCCCGTGCGATGGTAGACGTCTATGAAATTCACGCCAATCGCGGTGTGCCTGACAAGAATTTCGCCGCGGCCCGGCTTGCCGGCGTCTGCCTCTTCAAGGACGAGGACTTCCGGACCGCCATGAGCGTGGATGCGGATCGCCTTCGACATATGGTTCAGGTCCTTTTTGCGCCGAGCGTCGGGAAAAACTGCATGATTCCCCCAATGCAGAACAGGTAAAGCCCCGTCACGGAAATTCCTACCTTGGTGAACTGGCTGACATTTTCCGCCAGAATGCCGATCTGGCTGTAAAATTCGGCAAGCGCGGATTCGGCAAGCGCCAGTATGCCGAAAGCGCACCATAGCAGCGTGACCGTCAGATTGACCGGACGCAGGCGCTTCACCCGCACGGGATGGAGGAAATTGATCGGCACGAAGGTCAGCAACCCGCAAATGACCACGACGCCGAAAGACACCCACTCTCCGGGCCCGACCACAAACAGGGTGAACACGACCATGTTCCAGACCACAGGGAAGCCCTTGAAGAAATTCTCCTTCGTCTTCATGCCGGTGTCCGCGTAGTAGATCGCGCTGGAAACCACGATGATCGCGGCCGACAGGAATGACAGCCCCTCGCCCATCAGGCCGAACTGATAGAGCGCAAAGGCGGGAATCAGCACATAGGTCACATAATCGATGATGTTGTCAAGCAGTTCGCCGGACCAGGTCGGCAGGATTTCCTTCACTTCAAGCTTGCGGGCGATGGGGCCGTCTATGCCGTCGACGAACAGGGCGAGCCCCAGCCACCAGAACATCGCCGTCCAGCGCTCCTCGCTGGCCGCCACAAGCGAGACGAAAGCCAGAAATGAACCCGATGCAGTCAGAAGGTGAACAGAAAATGCCCGCGCCTGCGGCCATGTCACCTTTTTCCTCGGCCTCGGAATCCTGTCCCTGATCTTCCTGCCGGTCGGTTTGCTTTCCACGGCCATCGGTCCATCTTGCATGGGCATCTGTAATCCCTCTTGATCGGCCACCAGTGGGCGGGGGTCAATGCACAAGCAGCGACAAGATCAAAGGCCACACAGGATTTCTTGCTTGCCGTGGATGAATTGCAAAGGTTTTCCTTCACGGCTGAAAGGTCGCGTTGAAGAAGGTGGCCTGCGGGGCGTATATCTCTATCGACAAAGGAGGCTCCGATATGCCCACGTCCGCCGGCCCTGCCCGATCCGAAGCCAGAATCCTCGTCGCGGGAACCGGCCCGGCCGGTTTGATCGCGGCGCTCGCCTTCGCCGATGCGGGCTTTGGCGTAACGCTCATCGGTCCGGACGTTAACATCCGGGACGGACGCACCACGGCGCTGATGAATCCGGCGCTTGCCCTGCTCGACCGCGTGGGGGTGCTCAGAGCACTCGCGCACAAGTCCGCGCCGCTCAAGGTCATGCGCATCGTCGACGGGACGTCGCGGCTTATCCGCAGCCCTGCGGTTACTTTCCATGCCAGCGAGGTCGGCGAGCACAGATTCGGCCTCAACATGCCGAACGCCGTCATGGTTGCGACGCTGGCCGAGGCAGTCGCTGCCATTCCCGCCATCGAATGGAAGAAGACCCTGGTCGAAAGCTGGGATCTGCAATCCGATGCAGCCGTGGCTCATCTCGCGGACGGCAGCACCGTGGAGGCAGAACTGGCGGTAGCGGCGGATGGACGCCTGTCACCTGCGCGCGAGGCCGCAGGCATTGCCGTTTCGTCGCGTCCATTCCCCCAGGCCGCGCTTGTGTTGAATTTCGCCCACACGGTCGACCACAATTTCACCTCGACCGAGTTTCACACCGAGACCGGACCGTTCACGCAGGTTCCGCTGCCCGGACGCCGTTCCAGCCTTGTCTGCGTCGTTCGTCCCGAAACGGCTCAGGAACTTGCAGCGCTCGACGATGACGCCTTGTCCCTGCATATCGAGCGACGCATGCAATCCATGCTCGGACGTGTGACGGTCGAGCCGGGACGGCAGATTTATCCGCTTTCGACCTCGACCCCATGGCGCTTTGCTCACCATCGCGTGGCCCTGACAGGCGAAGCCGCTCATGTGTTCCCCCCCATAGGAGCTCAGGGCCTCAACCTCGGCATCAGGGATATCGTTGATCTCGTTGAAGTTGCTTCACGAAATCGCACGGATCCAGGGTCGCCGAAGGCCCTTCTTACCTACGACCTCAAGCGCAGGCCCGACATTGTGGCGCGAACCAGCGCGGTAAACCTTCTCAATCGGTCGCTGCTTTCCGATATGCTGCCAGCCCAGATCGCACGCAGCGCCACGCTCGGGATTCTCGGGCGTTTCGCCCCGGTTCGCGCCTTCTTCATGCGCGAAGGACTTCAGCCCGGCAGCGGCTTTTCCGCAATCGCCGGCTCGTTAAGGGAGCAGGTCCAGCGAGGGCCCACCGTTCCGTAAGCCAGGTTCGACACGCAAAATGAATATGCGTTTATCCGGTCCGGCGCTTCGTGCCGCTCGCGCCTGATACGCGCCATGGCAAAACCGGTGAAGAGCGGCCAATAACCGAAGGCCGGTAGAGGCTCATCCGATCCGGGCTTGCCCACCCTGCCGACCGGCCGGGGGAATCAACAGATTCCGACCCCCGAGCCTGCACAGGATTGAATTGCCCTGTTCCATAAGCCACATAAGGATCATGGAAAACGGGAACATAAAAACAGCAAAATTCTCGATCGGACAGGTGGTACGTCACCGCCTGTTTCCGTTTCGCGGCATCATTTTCGATGTCGATCCGCAATTCGCCAATTCCGAGGAGTGGTATCAGGCGATACCGGCCGAGGTAAGGCCATCCAAGGATCAGCCTTTCTACCACCTGCTGGCCGAAAACTCGGATACGGAATATATCGCCTATGTCTCCGAGCAGAACCTGCTCGAAGACGTTTCAGGCGAGCCGGTACGGCATCCGCAAATCCGTGAGCTGTTCCTGAAAACGCCTGACGGCCACTACCAGCCCAAATACCAGATCCGTCATTGAAAAAGCCCCGCCGTTCTATGAAGCGGCGGGGCTTTGACATCATCGCGAGCTTTCGGCTCAGTCTTCCTTTTTCATCGGCGCAACGCGCAGGGCCAGTTCACGAAGCTGCTGCGGCGTCGCGGGCGCGGGCGCGTTCATGAGCAAATCCTGCGCCTGCTGGTTCATCGGGAACATGGTCACTTCGCGCAGGTTCTTGGCCCCGACCAGCAGCATGATGACGCGGTCGATGCCGGCCGCCATGCCGCCATGCGGCGGCGCGCCATACTGGAAGGCGCGGTAGAGGCCGCCGAAACGTTCCTCGACCGTGTTGCGATCCAGCCCGACGATCTCAAAAGCCTTGACCATGGTTTCGGGCAGATGGTTGCGGATGCCGCCGGACGCGATCTCGAAGCCGTTGCAGACCATATCGTACTGATATGCCTTGAGGCTCAGTGGGTCCTGGCCGTTGAGCGCATCGATGCCTCCCTGCGGCATGGAGAACGGGTTGTGGGCGAAATCGATCTTCTTCTCGTCCTCGTTCCATTCGTAGAAGGGGAAATCGACGATCCAGCACAGTTCGAACCGGTCGCGGTCGACGAGGTTCAGTTCCTCGCCGGCACGGGTGCGCGCGGCCCCTGCGAAGGCGGCGAACTTCTTCGGGTCGCCGGCCACGAAGAAAGCGGCGTCGCCGTCCTCCAGCCCGAGTTGCTGGCGGACGGCCTCGGTGCGTTCCTCGCCGATGTTCTTGGCGATGGGGCCTGCGCCCTCAAGCTTGTCGCCTTCCTTGCGCCAGAAGATGTAGCCGAGGCCGGGCTGCCCCTCGCCCTGCGCCCAGGAATTCATGCGGTCGCAGAATGCGCGGGAGCCGCCGGTCTTTGCAGGGATGGCCCAGACTTCGGCTTTCGGATCGTTGGCGAGGATGTTGGCGAACACCTTGAAGCCAGAGCCCCGGAAATGCCCGGACACGTCCTGCATCTCTATGGGGTTGCGCAGGTCCGGCTTGTCGGAACCGTATTTGCGCATGGCCACGTCATAGGGAATGCGCGGGAAGTCCTGCGTCACCGGCTTGCCGTCGGCGAAAGCCTCGAACACGCCGCGTATCACCGGTTCCATGGTCGCCAGCACGTCGTCCTGCTCGACGAAGCTCATCTCGAGGTCGAGCTGATAAAATTCGCCCGGCAGGCGGTCGGCGCGCGGGTCCTCGTCGCGGAAACAGGGCGCGATCTGGAAATAACGGTCGAAGCCCGAGACCATGATGAGCTGCTTGTACTGCTGCGGGGCTTGCGGCAGCGCGTAGAAGGTGCCGGGATGGATGCGCGACGGCACCAGGAAGTCGCGTGCGCCTTCCGGTGAGGAGGCGGTGAGGATCGGCGTCGAATATTCGGTGAAACCCGCCTCGCCCATGCGCTTGCGCATCTCCGCGATGATCTTCGTGCGCATGACGATGTTTCTGTGCAGCGTGTCGCGGCGCAGGTCGAGGAAGCGATACTTGAGGCGGATGTCCTCCGGATAGTCCGGCTCGCCGAACACCGGAAGCGGCAATTCCCTGGCGGCGGACAGCACCTCGATCTCATGCGCGAAAATCTCGATCTCGCCGGTTTCGAGATTCGGATTCACCGCCTCGGCCGAGCGCGCCTTCACCTCACCATCCACGCGGATCACCCACTCGCCGCGCACCGTCTCCGCGGCCTTGAAGGCGGGCGAATCCGGATCGGCCACGATCTGGGTCAAGCCATAGTGATCGCGCAGGTCGATGAACAGCAGGCCACCGTGATCGCGCACGCGATGCACCCAGCCCGAAAGACGAATGGTGGTGCCGACATCGGCCTTTCTCAACTGAGCGCAGGTGTGGCTGCGGTAACGATGCATCGCCTGATTTTCCGCTTAACTTGGTTCGATTGGACCGAAGCACTTGCCCGGCTTCAAAATTGGCGCGAAAAGCGCATGAGCAGGCGCTTTTGTCAAGGCGAGAGGACCCGGCGACGGGCGTCGCCGGGCTTGACGCGCCCGGCAGCGGCTGGAATTGAGAAACAGGTTTGGTCCGAAAAGCGATTTGATGAACGTCATTACCACACAGGGCGAACTCGAGAGCGCCATAGAAAGACTCGAGCAATCGGACTTCGTGACCGTGGACACGGAGTTCATTCGCGAAACGACCTTCTGGCCGGTGCTGTGCCTGATTCAGATGGCCGCGCCCGGTTTCACCGCGCTGGTCGATCCATTGGCGCCGGGCATGAACCTCAAGCCGTTCTTCCGGCTGATGGCCAACGAGAAAGTGGTGAAGGTTTTCCATGCCGCCAGGCAGGACATCGAGATCATCGTGCATCAGGGCGATCTGGTGCCGCACCCGATCTTCGACACGCAGGTCGCCGCCATGGTGTGCGGCTTCGGAGACGCGGTTTCCTACGACCAGCTCGTGCAGAAGGTGACCGGCGTTCGTCTCGACAAGTCGTCGCGCTTCACGGACTGGCGCTACCGGCCGCTGTCGGACCGCCAACTCGAATACGCGCTGGCCGACGTCACCCATCTCATCGACGTCTACAGGCATCTGACGGCCCAACTGGAGCGCGAGGGGCGCGCCCACTGGCTCAACGAGGAGATGCAGGTTCTGACGTCCCGGGAAACCTACGATCCGCACCCCGACGACGCCTGGAAGCGCCTCAAGATGCGCGTGCGCAAACCGCAGGAACTGGCGATCCTGAAAGCCGTTGCCGCATGGCGCGAACGCGAGGCGCGCGAACGCGACGTTCCGCGCGGGCGCATCATCAAGGATGACGCTATCTACGAGATCGCCCAGCAGGCTCCGAAGGATGCCGATGCGCTGGGACGGCTGCGCAGCATCCCAAAGGGCTGGGAGCGGTCGTCAACCGCTGCGGCCCTGCTCGGGGCCATCAACGATGCGCTCTCGATTCCGAAGGACGACCTGCCAAAGCTGCCCCGGCCGCACCAGCCGCCCGAAGGATCGAATGCAGCGGCCGAGCTTCTGAAGGTGCTGCTGCGTATTGTGGCCGAAAAGGAAGGGGTCGCCGCCAAGGTGCTGGCCTCGGGCGACGATATCGACCGAATCGCGGCGGAGGGCGACCAGGCGGACGTTCCGGCGCTTCATGGCTGGCGCAGGGCGGTATTCGGCGAGAAGGCGCTGCGCCTCGTCCGCGGCGAGATCGCCATCAAGTTCGAAAAGCGCCGGATCGCGCTGTTCGAACTCTGATCTGAATTTCCGGGCTGATTTCTGGGGCCGGCACTTTCATGACCTGAGATTTCTCAGGTCATGCCCGCAAGATGCAGGGCAAACCAGCCCCACAAAAGCACCAGCACCAGAAAACCGGCGCCGAAGATCATGCCACGCAGCGGAGGCCGGTTGGCGGTAACGTGCTCGAAGGCGTGGACATAGCGCAGAACCACGAACAGCCACGCCAGCATCACCGCAATCCACGACACGCCGGCCGTGACGCACAGTGCCAGACATACCGCATGGAACAGTGTCGGCAGCTCGAACTGGTTCATGACGTTGTTCGACACCGCGGCGCTGATTTCCGGCTCACCGCCGGAGCGCAGCTTCCACTGGTCCGGCCGAACCTTCCCGGACATCATGGCCTGCCGGCGGCGCAGGCCGAGCAGCGCATAGAGCGCCATCACAAGCACGAAATGCGCCACCATCGGCCAAAGGATTGCGGTCGGGCTCATGTGGTCTCCTCCATGATCGCCGCCCGCAACCGGCTATATGCCTTACACCGCACCCGGATAGTTCGGGCTCTCGCGGGTGATGGTCACATTGTGGGCATGGCTTTCGCGCAGGCCGGCGTTCGAGATGCGCACGAAAGTGGCGCGTTCGCGGAACTCGGCAAGATCGCGACCGCCGACGTACCCCATGGAAGCCTTGAGGCCGCCAGCCAGCTGATGCAGCACGCCGGCAACCGGCCCCTTGTAGGGCACCTGCCCCTCGATGCCTTCCGGCACCAGCTTCAGCGTATCGCGCACCTCGGCCTGGAAGTAGCGGTCGGCAGAACCGCGCGCCATTGCGCCGACAGAGCCCATGCCGCGATAGGCCTTGAAGGAGCGCCCCTGATGCAGATAGACCTCGCCGGGGCTTTCCTCGGTGCCGGCAAGCAGCGAGCCGACCATGACGGCGGATGCGCCGGCGGCCAGAGCCTTGGCCATATCGCCGGAAAACTTGATGCCGCCATCGGCGATGACGGATATCCCGGCCTTCTGCGCGACTTCCACAGCGGCCATGATGGCCGAGAGCTGCGGCACGCCAACGCCCGCCACGATGCGGGTGGTGCAGATCGAGCCCGGCCCGATGCCCACCTTCACCGCATCCGCGCCTGCGTCGATCAATGCCTGCGTACCGCCGGCGGTGGCAACGTTTCCGGCCATGATGCGCACTTCGTTGGAGAGCTTCTTGGCACGCGTCACGGCGTCCAGAACGCGTTGCGAATGGCCATGGGCGGTGTCGATGACCAGAAGGTCGACCCCGGCATCGATCAGGCGTTCGGCGCGCTCGAAACCGTCTTCGCCGACGCTGGTGGCTGCCGCGACGCGAAGGCGGCCCTGCGCGTCCTTCGATGCGTTGGGGTTAAGCTGCGACTTCTCGATATCCTTCACCGTGATGAGCCCGACGCAGACGCCCTTGCCGTCTGTCACGACCAGCTTTTCGATGCGGTTCTGGTGAAGCAGCCGCTTGGCTTCATCGTGATCGACGTTTTCCTTCACGGTAATCAGATTCTCACGCGTCATCAGTTCATAGACGCGCTGGGCGGGGTCGGAAGCAAAGCGCACGTCGCGATTGGTGAGAATGCCGACCAGCCGTCCAGCAGTATGGCCTCCGGTGCCGCCATTCTCCACAACGGGAATGCCGGAAATGCCATGGGCGCTCATCAGCGCCAGCGCATCGGCGAGCGTGGCATCCGGGCCGATGGTGACCGGATTGATGACCATGCCGGACTCGAACTTCTTGACCTGCCGAACCTGTTCGGCCTGCTCGACCGGCGTGAGGTTGCGATGGATGACGCCGATGCCGCCGGCCTGCGCCATCGCAATCGCAAGGCGGGATTCCGTCACCGTATCCATGGCGGCCGAAATGATAGGCAAATTCAGATCGATATCGCCGGCAATTCGCGTGGAAATGTCGACTTCGCCCGGCATCACTTCTGAATGACCCGGCTGCAGCAGGACGTCGTCAAAGGTTAGCGCCAACGCGCCGGTGGACGTTTCGATGATCTTTGCCATGGCCTGTTCCCGGAATACGTGAAAGGGCACGGAACCCGAATGGCCCGCGCCGAGTCGTCTTTTCCCTTTCAGGAATGGCGGTGGCTCGTAACACGTCTTCCGGTCGATGAAAAGTAGGTGCGATGCACATGATTCGTTTCCGGTGCTGCCGGATCGTGGAAACGTGACGTGAAATTAACGCGACAGCACGGGTCCGCCATGTTAACCGGCCTTCCAACGACCGACTCCAGCCGGCCAGATTGCATCTTCCGCATTCGGATCTGTTCCCGTGAATCGCATCATTCCGCTTATCCTTGCGGTCGCCCTGTTCATGGAAAACATGGATTCAACGGTGATCGCCACCTCGTTGCCGGCTATCGCGGCCGATATCCAAACGAGTCCGATTGCGCTCAAGCTGGCGCTGACTGCCTATCTCGCCTCGCTGGCGATCTTCATCCCCATCAGCGGATGGATGGCTGACCGCTTCGGTGCCAAGAACGTGTTCCGCACGGCTATCGCCGTGTTCGTGGCCGGCTCCATCGCCTGCGCCATGTCCGGTTCACTCGCAGCCTTCGTCGTCTCGCGTGCATTGCAGGGCATCGGTGGCGCGATGATGACGCCGGTCGGCCGCCTGCTGCTCGTCCGTTCCACGCCCAAAAGCGATCTGGTGGCAGCCATGTCATGGCTCACGGTGCCGGCCCTCGTCGGCCCGCTCATCGGCCCGCCGGTGGGCGGCTTCATCACCACCTATTTCTCATGGCACTGGATCTTCCTCATCAACGTGCCTATCGGCATCGTCGGCATCGCGCTGGCGACCCGCTTCCTTCCCGACACGGAAAGAATACAGACGCCGCCTCTGGACATGGTGGGCTTTGTGCTCAGCGGCGTCGCTGCCTCGGGTGTGATCCTCGGCCTGTCAGTGATTTCACTGCCGGTGCTGCCGCCGGCTGCCGGTGTTATCGTCATCGTGATCGGTTGCGTCTGCGGCGTGCTTTATCTGATCCATGCGCGGCGCGCAGCCAATCCGCTGCTGGCGCTCGATCTGCTTGCAAACCCCGTATTCCGCGCCGCGGTTATCGGCGGCGGCATGTTTCGCATCGGTATCGGTGCCGTACCGTTCCTGTTGCCGCTGATGTTCCAGCTTGCCTTCGGCCTGTCGCCCTTCCAGTCGGGCATGATCACTTTCGTCACCGCAATCGGCGCCATAGGCATGAAATTCATGGCCACGCGGATATTGCGCCGGTTCGGTTTCCGCTCCGTACTGATCGTCGGTTCGCTGATGGCTGCCGGCACCATCGCCGTCAACGGCTTCTTCACCCCGCAGACGCCTTACCTCGTCATGATCGCCATCATCCTTACGGGCGGTTTCATCCGCTCGATGTTCTTCACCAGCATCAATGCTCTGGCCTATGCGGAGATCACGCCGGAAAACACCAGCAAGGCGACGCCGATCGTCGCCGTCGCACAGCAACTCAACATCGCGCTGGGCGTGGCGCTGGCCGGCGGCATTCTCGAAGTGCTGGCCACCATCCATGGCGGACCGCCTGCGCTCTCCGATTTCCACATCGCCTTCTTCCTGGTGGCGCTGGTGTCGGCGTCGGCCTCGATCTGGTTCATACGGCTGGCGCCCGATGCCGGCGATTCGGTGTCCGGCCACAAGCGAGCCTCCGTCGGCCGCAGCGGGAGAGCGCCCCCTACCGGCCGCTGAAGCCGCTCAACTCTCCTGCGCCCTGCCCCTGAAGTCTCTCGCCAGCAGATAAAGCTCCACGGACTCGGCGCGCGAGGCTTGCGGCTTGACGTGATGGACGGTGTGGAAATTCTTCTTCAGCGCATCCAGCAATACCGTTTCCGTGCCCCCCTGAAAGGTTTTGGCCAGAAAGTGGCCACCCGGCCTGAGAACCGACATGGCGAAATCGGCCGCTACCTCGCACAGATGCATGGTGCGCAAATGATCGGTGCGGCGATGCCCTGTGGTTGGCGCAGCCATGTCGGAGAGCACCACATCCGGCTCTCCACCCAGCGCCTCCACCAGTCTGGCAGGTGCATCGTCGTCAAGAAAATCCATCTGCAGGATGGATGCGCCGGGCACGGCATCCATCTCCAGATAATCGATGCCGACGACGCTCGGTGCATCGGCGCTCGATTTCACACGGGCCGCCGCCACCTGACACCAGCCGCCTGGCGCAGCACCCAGGTCGATGATGCGCATGCCCGGCTTCAGCAGCTTGTATTTGTCGTCGATCTCGATGAGCTTGTAGGCGGCGCGCGAACGATAGCCTTCGGCTTTGGAACGTTGCACATAAGGGTCGTTCATGTGCCGTTCGAGCCAGCGGCGCGACGATTCTTTTAGACCGCTCTTTTTCTTGATCTTCGTGCGCAGCACGCGGGAAGCGCCGCTTCCCGGCTTCTCCGGTTTCTTCGTCATCGCCTCGCCCCGCGGCCGGAATCGCGCCATACGCCCTCGTCGGCCATCAATTCGCTCAATATGCCCTCGCGCAATCCCCTGTCGGCCACGCGCAGCCGCTGCGAAGGCCAGACGGCGCGTATCGCCTCCAATATCGCACATCCCGCCAGCACCAGATCGGCCCGGTCGGCTCCTATGCACGGATTGGCGACACGGTGCTGGAAATCCCAGCCAAGCAGCTTTGCGATCATGCGATCCACGCTGTCGCGATCCATCCAAAGGCCGTCCACGCGCCGCCTGTCGTAACGGGGAAGATCGAGATGCACGCCCGCGAGCGTGGTAACCGTGCCGGAGGTTCCCAGCAAATGAAAGCCGGGTCCTTCAAGCACATGATCGAGCCGGTTCCTTCCATCAAAGGACGTGAGCATCTCAGACACGTCATCGACCATGGCGGCAAAAGATTCCGGCGTAACGATTCGTCCTCCGAATCGCTCGGCCAGTGAAACCACCCCCACCGGCAGCGAGGTCCACGACACGATGTGATTTGCAAGACGCTGGGAGCGCCGGCCGCGGCTGAGATCTATCAGGGCAATCTCCGACGATCCCCCGCCTATGTCGAAAAGCACGACACCTTTGGTATCCCTGTCGACCAGCGAACCGCAGCCGGAAACGGCAAGCCGCGCTTCGGTCTGGCGGTCGATGATTTCAAGCTTCAGTCCGGCCTCACGCTCGACCCTCTGCAGAAATTCGGCGCCATTCCCGGCAGAGCGGCAGGCTTCGGTGGCAATGAGGCGAGCACGTCTGACATTGCGGCTGCGCAGCTTGTCGCCACATATCTTCAGCGCTTCCACCGCCCGGTCCATGGCCCTGTCGCCGAGACGCCCGCTGGCCGAAAGCCCTTCTCCCAGCCGCACGATGCGCGAGAAGGCGTCGATCACCCTGAACTGACCGTAACGCGTAGGGATCGCAACAAGCAGGCGGCAATTGTTGGTGCCGAGATCGAGCGCTGCGAAAATGGGAAGCTCATCCGCAGCCTTGCGCGGCATGGAGCCATTTTCGGCCTGCCGGGGCCTGTCGTTATGCTGACCTTCCGGCCGGCGGAGCCCCTGCCGGCTGTCGGCTGCCGGCTTTTCCTGTGAAGCAGGAGCCTCAGTCTGTTGTGGCGGAAATCCGGATTGCCCGTCGCGAGCATAAACCTTGCGGCCACGACGTCTCTTGCGTCGCTTGCGAGGCTTTCCGTTGTTTACGGCCTGCACAGCCTCCCCGTTAACGGGCAGGCTTGCCGGAACACCTTTGCGGCGGCCACCACCAAGGGCTGCTGACGCGCCCGGAGGCGCCGCCAAATCCCCGGAGCCGCCAACATCCGGCGTCTTTTCGCCGGCGTCGCGGTCTTTCACTGTCGTTCCTTCCGGCACCGCGCGAACCGATCAAACCGGACGCCGCAGGCGCTCACATATCGAGTTGGCGAAAGATTAGCAGCGGTGCCCGCTTTCACCAAGAGCAAAGCCGTAAAAGAATCCCTCACGCGAATTTTATCGACCGCGAAAGGTTGAAGCGGTCACATTCATAAGGCATTCCTGAAATTCGGATTCACCGGGGGGCCGGCGACCGCATGTCCCTTGACCATTTCTCATGGAGGCAACCGCCGCGCATGACAGGTCGTGCATGAACTTCAAACGGTATTTCTGGCCGGCCGTAGGGCTGGCAGCCGTCGCCTTTTCCGTCTGGCTTCTGCTCGATGAGCTGCGCGGCATCTCTCTCGACGATGTCTGGGACAGTCTTGTAGCGATTCCGTCCAATCGCTGGGCACTGTCGGCATTGAGCGCCGTCGTGGCCTATGCCGCACTTGCCGGATACGATCACATTGCCCTCCTGCATATCGGCAAGCGCGTATCCTGGCTGTTCGTGACGTTGTGCTCCTTCACCACCTATGCGCTGTCGCACAACATCGGCGGCTCGGTATTTTCCGGCGCCGTGATTCGCTATCGCGCCTACGTAACCAAGGGCCTTACCGGTCAGGAGGTTGGCGTTCTTGTCGCCATCTGCTGGTTCACTTTCGTGTTGTCCACGATAACGGTGGGCGCAATCGTGCTGATTCTGGTTCCCGGGCTGCTGGACCGGTTCTCAAGCATCGGTTTCAGGGAATTCTCGAGCACGACGGGCATAATCCTTCTGATTCCCGTCGTTGCCTATATTTTTGGCTCATGGCTTCATCTGCGGCCTCTGCGGATCGGCTCCTTCCAGCTTCACTATCCGCGCCTGCCAATCGTCGCCCGCCAGCTCATCATCGGACCGCTGGAGCTCTTCGCCGCCGGTGCCATCATCTATTTTGCCCTGCCCGAAGCGGGAAATCCCGGCTATCTGGTGGTGCTCGGCGTTTTCCTCGTCTCCTTCTCCGTTGCGCAGATATCTCACGCGCCGGGAGGGCTGGGCGTGCTGGAGGTGGTGTTTCTGGCCGGTTTACCCGACATGGAAGCGGTCGATGTCCTTGCCGCCCTGCTCGTATTCCGCCTTTTCTATCTGATTGCACCTTTTGTCATCAGTCTGGGTGTGGTGTTGCTGTTCGAGCGTGCGCAGCTGCAGCGCAACGACATTTGAATGCACAATCCTCCGATTGAAATCACAGGCGGGGTTGACTAATTCAATGCGGCGATTAAAACGCAGCCACTTGCCGGGCGCACCCTACCGATGCGCAGGGTTCGGGATCGAGATATCGCTCCCGCGGCACCACTGAAGCATCGAACCCGATGCGCTGCTGGGGAATAGGTTAACGGTAGACCCGCGGACTCTGACTCCGTTAGTCCTGGTTCGAATCCAGGTTCCCCAGCCAGATGTTTTTACTGCCATTTCTCCATTTCATCGCTAGGCTGTAGTGACGATTTAATCATTTCAGCCACATCATGATGCTGGCGATTTTGACGAAGCCGATGAAGTTGGCGGCGAGTTTGTCGTAGCGAGTTGCGATGCGCCGCCAT
>JAIPUZ010000018.1 GCA_022833215.1 Mesorhizobium sp.
AGCGTCAAAGAACCGCCGCCCGTCACTGCGAGGACCGCGCTTGCCTTTACGCCCGCCGGGTACAAATGGCTTGATTTGCTCCCATTGATCGTCGCGAAGAACCTCACCTTCCATCATAACCTCCAAAGGCAAGAATAGAATCTGATTTGCAACCAAATGGGAATCCCAAGACGTTAAATCGTCACTGCAGCTTAGAGAAGTCCCAGTTCGGCAAGCTCCCGCCGAAGACCGGGGGGCATTTCAGCCAAACCTGCGCCACCCTTGCCAAGATCGGCGGGCGCATCCTCTGCCTTGAGATAGCGCCATCCCTGAAAGGGCCTGCGTGGCTGCCAATCCGTGCGGATGATCTGCGGATCGAGAACGATCCGACAACGACCGATGCCCTGATCGTCGGTGAAGGGGCGGATTTCGGTGATGAGCTGACGGCATTGCACGCTGCCCTTGATCACCCAGTACAGCGAGCCCCCATCCGTTATCTCTGCGCCGCGCGTCGGAACCATGCGTGTCGTGTGCCAGTGCTCGGCTGGCTCGCCATTGCGGCGACGCTCGTCGAGCTTGTGGGCAACCCACGCTTCCAGGTCCTCGACGCTGTCGCAGCCAACGCACAATTTGAGAATATTGAGTGCCATGGGTGGAAACTAGCGACTGGCAGCCATGCATTCAACGCGACATAACGTTTTGCACACTGCCTTTTCCACATGCGCCGCCGCTGTCAGCACTCCACCACATTGACGGCGAGGCCGCCCAGGCTCGTTTCCTTGTAGCGCTCGTTCATGTCGGCGCCGGTCTGACGCATGGTTTCGATGGCCGCATCCAGCGGGACAAAATGCTTGCCGTCGCCCTTTATGGCGAGAGAGGCCGCCGTCACCGCCTTGACCGCGCCAAGCGCGTTGCGCTCGATGCAAGGCACCTGAACGAGCCCCGCGACCGGATCGCAAGTCATGCCGAGGTGATGTTCCAGCGCGATCTCCGCCGCATTCTCGACCTGCTCCGGCGTACCGCCCATCACGGCGCACAAGCCCGCAGCGGCCATGGCGGAAGCCGACCCAACCTCGCCCTGACAACCCACCTCGGCACCGGAAATCGAGGCATTGGTCTTGATGATGCCGCCAACAGCCGCCGCAGTCAGCAGGAAGTCGCGAATCGAATCCTGATCGGCCTCCGGGTGGAAATGGAGCCAATAGCGCAGCACCGCCGGCAATGTGCCGGCCGCGCCGTTGGTCGGAGCCGTGACCACGCGTCCGCCAGCCGCATTTTCCTCGTTCACCGCCATCGCGTAGATCGACAGCCAGTCATTTGCCAGCAACGGATTGGGACGGTTGCGGCTCCATTCCTCCTGCAACTTGTCATGCAGCTGGCGCGCACGGCGACGCACCTTGAGCCCGCCCGGCATGATGCCTTCCTGCGTGAGGCCGCGGTCGATGCATCCCTTCATGGCGGCCCAGATGTCGTCCAGACCGGAATCGAGCTTCTCGCGCGACATGTGAGTCTCTTCGTTGACGCGCTTCATCTCGGCTATGGACAGTCCGCTCCTGGCCGCCATCGCCAGCATTTCCGCTGCATTCTTGAACGGATATGGCACCTTCTTGCCTTCGGTGGTGACGGAGCCCCGCTGCTTCATGATCTGCAGCTCTTCCTCCGACACGACAAAGCCGCCGCCGATGGAATAATAGATGCGCCTGAGAAGTATCCGGTCGTTTGCATCGTATGCATAGAACGCCATGCCGTTGGCATGGCCGGTGAGCGGGGTCTTCTTGTCCAGCACCAGATCACGGGCCGGATCGAAACGATAGGGAGGGTGGTCTGGCGGTGAAACGCGCTTATCCGCCTTCACCTTCGCGATGATTTCATCGCTCTGGTCCGGATCCACCGTGACCGGTAAAAGCCCGGTCAGGCCCAGAATAACCGCACGGTCGCTGCCATGACCGACACCCGTGTAGGCCAGTGAACCATGCAGGCTTGCGCCGACGCGATCCACTTTCACGCCTGCGGGACGCGGCCAGTCGTTTGACAGGATTTCCTTCAGGAATCGCGCGGCCGCCGTCATCGGCCCCATGGTGTGGGAACTGGACGGACCTATGCCGATCTTGAAAAGGTCGAAAACCGAAAGAAACAAGAACCCCTACCTCCACGACATCAGCCGGCACGCCTCGGCGCTGTTTCTCATTATATAGTGGCTTCCGTTACGGTTTTCCGCATTTTTCGATAAGGCCACGCTGCATCTGCCGACCTTGCCTGCTCCTTGCGCGACATAGCCTGTGGTAATGAGGAAGCCATGATCGATTCATTGCATCTTTCGGCAGCGGATTTTGCTGCGCTGGCTTTCTTCCTGCTTGCCTGGGGCCTGCACACACTGGCCTCCGACGGATGGATATTCCACCGTCCGTCACTCACCATGGCCATGAACCGCCAGCGCGAAATCTGGATGGAGCGGATGGCGGAACGCGAAATCCGCATCGTGGATACCGCCATCATGAGCGGGCTGCAGCAGGGCACGGCCTTTTTCGCGTCAAGCTGCCTGATCGCCATAGGCGGCGGCTTCGCCTTCCTCGGAGCATCGGATCAGGTGGTCGGCGTACTTTCCGATCTGCATCTGCAAGGGGCGGCGACCCGCACGGCTTTCCAGCTCAAGGTTGTCGGGCTGATCATCATCCTCGCCTTTGCTTTCTTCAAGTTCGGCTGGTCATACCGGCTGTTCAACTATTGCTCGATCCTGATCGGCGCTGTGCCGGTGGCCTATGGCGAACAGGCGCACAATCCGCAAACCCGCAGCGCCGTCATGCGTGCCGCAAAAATGAACAAGCTGGCCGGCAAGCACTTCAATTCCGGCCTGCGTGCCGTGTTCTTCTCGATTGGCTATCTCGGCTGGTTCGTCGGCCCGGTGGCCTTCGTGCTGTCGAGCGCACTGCTTGCGGTCGTTCTGCTGCGCCGGCAATTCTTCTCGAATGCACGCGAGGCGGTTCTGGCGGAAACGGAGGAAATCGTTCAGTCGGCCGGTCCGGGCAGCAGCGAATCGATACGGCCCGACAGCCAGTAGGCGAAAAGGCCCACCCACTCACGGATGCCGACGGTCAGGTTCTGAAGCGAATCCTGAACGTTGTCCTGCGCCAGTCCGACATGCTCGTTTCCGGCAGTGCGATAATCGGCCGGCCATGGCACGACATCGAACCCTGCCTTGCGGAAAAGCCCCATCGAGCGCGGCATGTGAAAGGCTGACGTCACCAGAAGCCACACTTCCCCCGGCCGCGGCTCCACTATTTCGCGTGTGAAGACAGCGTTCTCGTGGGTATTTCGCGATCTCTTCTCCAGAACAAGCCGATCCGCCTCGACGCCGAGCGCCGTGAGCAGGCGGGGTGCGGTATCTCCATCGCCCTCACCTTCCAGCATCAGGCTGCCGTTGCCGCCCGTCACCACTACGCGGGCGTCCGGATAGCGGCGCGCAAGTATCGCGGTCTCGACGAACCGGTCGCCGCTCGAATTGAGCTCATAGCCGCCGCGAACGAGGTTCACGCCACCCTCGAAGCCGCCGCCGAGCACGATGATGCCGGCCACCTCGGCAGGCGCAGGGTCCGGGCGCTGGAAACGGTCTTCCAGCGGATGCATCAGCAGCGCCCCGGTAGAGGTCCAGGCGCCGATGGCGATTATCAGGAATGCGGCGAAGGAGATGAAGATCGACAGCCGACGCCAGCCGGCAAAGGCCAGCACGATGCCGGTCAATACCAGCAGTCCGATCAGATTGATCGGCTGCGCGACGAACCAGAACAGCTTGGAGAGATAGAAAAACATCTTCTATCCCTCCATCCGCCCGGCTACCACCATTTCTGCGGCTGGAACGTGCCCGCCGCCAGTTCGATAGCGTGAGCGGTGCGGAACAGCGTCTCTTCATCGAATGGCCTGCCGATAAGCTGAAGGCCAAGCGGCAGGCCCTGAGCGTCAAGGCCGGCCGGAACCGAAATTCCGGGCAGGCCGGCCATGTTCACCGTCACCGTGAAGATATCGTTGAGATACATCTTGACCGGATCGCTCGCCATCTCCTTATCGGCGATGCCGAAGGCAGCCGACGGTGTCGCCGGCGTCAGGATCACATCCACGCCCGCAGCGAAGGCATCGTCAAAGTCCTTCTTGATCAGCGTGCGGACCTTCTGGGCTTTAAGATAGTAGGCATCGTAGTAGCCCGCCGAAAGCACATAGGTGCCGATCATGATGCGGCGCTTCACCTCGTCGCCGAAACCGGCGGCGCGGGTGTTCTCGTACATCTCCACAATGTCCTTGCCCGGCACGCGCAGGCCATAGCGCACACCATCATAGCGGGCGAGGTTGGAAGACGCTTCGGCCGGCGAGATGATGTAATAGGTGGGCAGCGCATATCGGGTATGCGGAAGCGATATGTCGACGATCTCGGCGCCTGCCTCCTTCAGCCAGGCGATGCCCTGCTGCCACAGCGCCTCGACCTCCTGCGGCATGCCCTCGACCTCCTGCGGCATGCCCTCGACGCGGTATTCCTTCGGAATGCCGACCTTCAGCCCCTTTACCGACTGGCCAAGGGCGGCTTCATAGTCCGGCACAGGCCGGTCGACGGAGGTTGTGTCCTTTTCATCCACCGAAGCCATCGACTTCAGCAAAATAGCTGCATCGCGCACGTCGCGCGCAATGGGGCCGGCCTGATCGAGCGACGACGCATAGGCAATGATGCCCCAGCGCGAGCAGCGTCCATAGGTTGGCTTGATGCCGACGGTGCCGGTGAATGCAGCCGGCTGGCGGATCGAACCGCCGGTATCCGTCGCAGTCGCACCCGCACAGAGAAATGCGGCGACGGCGGCGGCAGAGCCGCCGGAGGAGCCACCCGGAACGCGGTCAGCGTTCGAGCCCGTGGCGCGCCACGGGTTCTTCACCGGACCGTAGTGGGATGTCTCGTTGGAAGAGCCCATGGCGAACTCATCCATGTTGAGCTTGCCGAGCATCACCGCGCCGTCCGCCCACAGGTTCGAGGTAACGGTCGACTCATAACGCGGCCTGAAGCCGTCCAGAACATGACTGCAAGCCTGCGTGTGGACGCCTTCGGTGGCGAACAGGTCCTTGACGCCGAGCGGAATGCCTTCCAGTGCCCCGCCCTGCCCCGACGCGATCCGTGCATCGGACGCCCTGGCCATGTCGCGCGCCTTGTCGTGCGTGACGGTGACATAGGCGTTGAGAGCCTCGTTGGCCGCATCGATGGCGGCCAGATAGGCATCCGTCAGCTCAACGGCGGAAATCTCTCTGGCGCGCAGCTTCTCGCGCGCCTGCGAAATCGTCAGTCTGGTCAGGTCGGTCATCAGGCAAACTTCTTTTCGTAAAATCGCGAATAGCCGGAATCTGGATAGTCGAGGACAGCGCCGCACACCTGGAAACCACCGCGCTCGTAGACGCGCCAAGCGGGTTCGAAACCCTGCGCCTCGCCGGTTTCGAGCACGAGATGCACGATTCCCTTCTCGCGCGCCAATTCCTCTATGCGTGCGAGGAGCTGCGCGCCGACGCGCTGGCCGCGCAGATCCGGCAAGGTGTACATGCGCTTGACCTCACCGAGCCCGTCACCGTGCTCCTTCAGCGCCGCCATGCCAACAGCGCGCATCGAGGCGTCGCGTGCGATGAACAGGGTGAGAGTGGCCTCGGCCATCTCCTCAACCGTCATCTGGAACTGGAACTCGGGCGGCGTAAGCGGCATCAGATAGGCGTTGAGCTCCGCCACGAGCGTGCGTACATCGTCCTGCAGCGGCGTCTCCGCGGCGATGGAGACGGTCATGGCAGCTACTCCACGACCTTCGGCACAAGGAAGAAATTCTCTTCCGTCGCAGGTGCATTGGCGACGATATCGTCGGCCTTGTTGCCGTCGGTCACCGCATCGGCGCGCTTCTTCATGTCCATCGGGATCACCGAGGTCATTGGCTCGACGCCGGACACGTCCACCTCGTTCAGCTGTTCGACGAAGCCCAGGATGGAATTGAGCTTGCCGGCCATGACAGTCGCCTCCTCCTCGCTTACCGCAATGCGTGCGAGGCGCGCGACGCGCTTGACCGTATCCAGATCGACCGACATGTGAAAGTCCGCTTCAAAGCCTGTTTTGAACCTGCCTGCGCTATAGCGGGCGAGGCAGGCAGGTGCAACATCAACTGCCGATCAGATGTCTGTCGGTTCGCCTATCTTCGGCAAAGCGACCCTGACGCCAGAGCCTTCCATGCCTTCAACGAACCTGTCGGCCGTCTGGTCGAGAAGCGGGAACGTGCCGAAATGACAAGGCACAACGGTCTCGAAATTGAAGAAGCGCCGGCAGGCAAGCGCCGCCACCGCCCCGCCCATGGTGAAACGATCGCCGACCGGCACGATACCGATCTTCGGCTCGTGCAGCTCGTTGATCAGCGCCATGTCGGAGAAAATGTCGGTATCGCCCATGTGATAGAGCGTCGGCGCATCCGGGAAATGCAGCACAAGCCCGCCCGGATTGCCGAGATAGGTGTTGCCGCCGCCATCCGCCGATGCCGAAGAGGAATGCAGCGCCTGCACGAAGGTGGCCGTGAAGCCGCCGCAATCGACGGTTCCGCCGATATTGCCGGGATTGATCCTGTCCCCGCTGACGCCCTTGCCGACCAGATACATGCAGATCTCGAAATTGGCGACCAGCATGGCGCCGGACTTTTTCAGGATCTCCACCGCACCGCTGATATGGTCGTCATGGCCGTGGGTGAGCAGCACATGGGTCACGCCCTCGGCGGGATCTTCCCAGCCACCCTGCCAGACGGGATTGCCGACGAGATAAGGATCGATGAGGATTTTGGCATCGCCCGCCTCGATACAGAATGCGGAATGGCCATACCAGGTCAGTTTCATATCGTGCGTCCTCGATTTTTTCTCGCGGCGAGGATAGAAGCCTCGTCACGCATGTCAAAGGAAAGCCGGCCGTCTTGAACGTCATCGAAGTGGAAGAGCTGGCGACACGCCTGCAACCGGGCCAGACGATTGCCGGGCTCGATCTTGGCGACAAGACCATCGGCGTGGCGGTTTCGGATGCCCGGCTTTCCTTCGCGCACCCTCGCCCCGTCATCATGCGCAAGAAGTTCACGCAGGATGCCACAATGCTGCTTGCCCTGCTTGCGAAGGAAAACGTCGGCGCCATCGTCATCGGTCTGCCGGTGAACATGGACGGATCGCACGGACCCCGTGCGCAGAAATCGCGCGCTTTCGTGCGCAACATGGCCTCGCTGACCGCGCTGCCCTTCGTGTTCTGGGACGAGCGCCTATCGACCGTGGCTGCTGAGCGCACCCTGATCGAAATGGACTTTTCCCGCGCGCGGCGTGGGGAGAAAATCGATTCGGCCGCCGCTTCCTTCATCCTGCAAGGCGTTCTCGACAGGCTGCGCAAGCTGCGGAACGACGACTGAATCCGTCTCCGGCCCCCGCTTTGTCCTGATCCATGCGGCGATTTCGCGCCGGCGGCGGAACGCCCAGAATGCGAGAAGCAGGCCGGTGTCGATGATGCAGGCCCGCGCCACAAGACCCGGAATAATCGCGGGATCGATGCCCAGAGTTTCGCCGTAAAGATTGAACACGAAATCATGCAGCTGACGGCTGAGCATTACATAGCCGAAGTTCATGTCGTTGAGGGACAGGAAGAACCATCCCCAGAACAGGATGAGCGGAGCCGCCCACAGCGCGAATATATAGCGCATCAGAACGGGCTCCCCGTTTTTGCAGCGGCGCCGGCCCTTTCCGGTCTTGAAGTCGGCATGGCCCGGTCATCCTGCCCGTTAACGATCTGGTAACCATAATCTTTAAGCGCACAGCCGTGCCACGCAACGGATTCCGCTAACTATGGTTAACGGCGCGCGGAAACCCGCCATTCGTGGGATGTCGGCAAGGCGGTCGGGCGTCAGCTTGCCGGCGGATAGAGGGTGTCGATGATGAGGCGCGCATCGTGTCTCGAATCGAGCAGGCCATAGGTGGTGCGCCATTGCCCGGCCAGACGCGTTTCCACGAAAGCGTCGGCGATGCGCCCTGCACCCAGCCTGCGCAGTTCCGCCGCCGCCGCGGCGAGCGCAAGCTGCTCGGTGAGGATGCGGGCCGAGCCTTCGTCGCTGGATGCGACCTGCATCGCGGCCTTCAGCACGCCAACCGTGCCATGTCCGCTCGCGCCGAGATCGCGATCGATTCCCGCCAGAACATCGTCGAACAGTCCCGGTGCGCGGCCAAGCACACGCAGCACGTCCAGCGCCATGACATTGCCCGAACCTTCCCAGATCGCATTGACCGGAGCCTCGCGGTAGTAGCGGGCCAGCGGCGCTTCCTCGACGTAGCCATTGCCACCGAGGCATTCCATCGCTTCATAAAGCAGCGCGGGCGCGATCTTGCAGGCCCAGTATTTCACAACCGGCGTCATGGCGCGTGCGAAAGCCGCCTCGCCCCTGTCACCGGCCGCCTCGTCGAACGAGCGCGCCAGCCGGAACGAGAGCGCGGTCGCCGCCGCAGCGTCCAGCGCCATATCGGCCAGAACGCGCTGCATCAGCGGCTGATCGACGAGCTTCTTGCCGAACACATGACGGTGACGGCAATGATGCACGGCTTCGGCCAATCCGGCGCGCATCAGAGCCGCCGACGCAATCGCGCAGTCGAGCCGCGTCAGCGTCACCATGTCCATGATGGTGCGAACACCCGCCCCCGGCTCGCCCACCATCTCGCCGATGGCGTTTTCGAACTCCACTTCCGACGAAGCGTTGGAACGGTTGCCGAGCTTGTCCTTCAGCCGCTGGAAGCGGAACCCGTTGCCGGTGCTGTCGCCCAGCAGGCGCGGCACGAGGAAACAGGACAGACCTTCCGTCGCCTGCGCCAGCACGAGAAACGCATCCGACATCGGGGCAGACATGAACCATTTATGGCCGGTCAGCCGGAAGAAGCCCGTCGAGCCCGCACGTTCGGCGCGCGTGACATTGGCGCGCACATCCGTGCCGCCCTGCTTTTCCGTCATGCCCATGCCCAGCGTGAGACCGGTCTTTTCCACCGGGGGCTTCTGGGTCTGGTCATATTTGCGGGTGGTCACGCGCGGCGCCCATTCGCGGAAAATCTTCGGGCTCGCCATCAGCGCCGCCAGAGAAGCGCTGGTCATGGTGATCGGGCACAGGTGGCCGACCTCGAGCTGGGCCGTCAGATAGAATCGCGCAGCGCGCACCTGATGGCGGCGTCCGATCTCGGCATCGCCGTTTTCCCATATGGATGAGTGAAGCCCGCCGGCCACGGAGCGGCGCATCAGGGCATGGTAGGCCGGATGGTATTCGACCAGATCCATCCGCCGCCCCTGACGATCATGGGTGCGAAGGCGCGGGGTTTCCGTGTTGGCGAGCCGCGCCAGATCCTGCGCTTCATGCGTCAGCACGAAACGGCCAAGGCCATCGAGTTCCTTGCGAACCGGCTCCGAAAACTGCTCGGCAAGCTGGATAAGGAGCGGATCGCCTCTCCAGGCATTGGCGCCGGTAAGCGGCGGCGGCTGGTTCGTCACGTCGTCTGTCACGCAATATCCCTGTGTGTCATGGCGGCTTGTGTTCCGGCAGCCTGTCGAATCCGCAGCCGTGGCGGCCTTATAGCCGATGGCTGCATGTGCGGCGATGAAAATAGGGGAAGATGCCACCGGAATGCAAAGCGGGTCCTTGCAGGTCACTTCCGCTGGCCGTATAGCACCCCGCTGAGATGACCCATACAGACGCGCCCCTGCCGCTCTTTCCCCACCGCCATCTGCTTGGCATCAGGGACCTTTCTCCCCCCGATATAGAGATTTTGCTCGACCGGGCCGACCGGGCCGTCTCCATCTCGCGACAATCCGAGAAGAAGACCTCGACCCTGCGCGGGCGCACACAGATCAACCTCTTCTTCGAATCCTCGACCAGAACCCAGTCGTCGTTCGAACTTGCCGGCAAGCGCCTTGGCGCCGATGTCATGAACATGTCCGTGGCAAGCTCTTCCGTGAAGAAGGGCGAAACGCTGATCGACACGGCCATGACGCTCAACGCCATGCGCCCCGACATACTCATCATCCGCCACCAGTCTGCCGGAGCGGCCGCCCTTCTGGCGCAAAAGGTCGGCTGTTCGGTGGTGAATGCGGGTGACGGCACGCACGAGCATCCGACACAGGCGCTGCTCGATGCGCTTACCATTCGCCGTGCCAAGGGACGGATCGGCGGACTGACGGTCGCCATCTGCGGCGATATCCTCCACTCGCGCGTCGCCCGGTCCAACATCATCCTGCTCAATGCGCTGGGTGCACAGGTTCGCGTGGTTGCGCCATCGACCCTGATGCCCTCCGGCATCGAACAGATGAGCGTCAACGTCTTCCGCAGCATGGAAGAAGGGCTGAAAGGCGCAGATGTCGTGATGATGCTGCGCCTGCAACGCGAGCGCATGGCGGGCAGCTTCGTTCCTTCGGTGCGCGAATATTTCCGCTATTTCGGTCTCGATGCCGAAAAGCTGAAAGCGGCGAAGGAAGATGCGCTGGTCATGCACCCGGGCCCCATGAACCGGGGCGTCGAGATCGCCTCAGAGATCGCGGACGGGCCGCAAAGCGTCATTCAGGAACAGGTGGAAATGGGCGTCGCGGTGCGCATGGCGGTCATGGAGGCGCTGCTCGATCCGCGCCGCAATCCGGAAGGACCGGACGCATGAGCATCACCATCTTCAGCCACGCCCGCATCGTCGATCCCTCGCGCGGACTGGACGAGACCGGCAGCGTCGTGATCGAGGACGGCAGGATCGCGGCAGCCGGCAGGGATGCGCTCAATCAGGGCGCACCGGAAGGCGCGGCCATCATCGACTGCGCAGGCAAGACGATCATTCCCGGACTGATCGACAGCCGCGTGTTCATCGGCGAGCCGGGCGGAGAGCATCGCGAGACCATCGCCTCTGCCAGCCAGGCCGCTGCCGCAGGTGGTGTTACCTCAGTGGTGATGATGCCGGACACCGATCCGGTCATCGACAATGTCGCACTGGTCGAGTTCGTTCTGCGCACCGCGCGCGATACCGCCTGCGTCAACATCTTCCCCGCCGCCGCCATCACCAAGGGCCTCGAAGGCCGCGAGATGACCGAGTTCGGCCTGCTGCGCGAAGCCGGAGCCGTCGCCTTCACCGATGGACGCCACACCGTCGCCAACTCGCTGGTGATGCGCCGCGCGCTCACCTATGCACGCGATTTCGGCGCTACCATCGTCCACGAGACGCTGGATGCCGACCTCGCCTCGTCCGGCGTCATGAACGAGGGGCTGTATGCGAGCTGGCTCGGCCTGTCCGGCATTCCACGCGAGGCGGAAACCATTCCTCTTGAGCGCGATCTGGCGCTGGCCCGTCTGACGCGCGGCAACTATCACGCCGCAAAGATTTCGACCGGCATGGCCGCCGACGCCATCCGCCGCGCCAGGGGCGACGGCGCGAATGTGAGCGCCGGCGTGGCAATCCACAATCTGGCGCTCAACGAGCACGATGTCGGCGAGTACCGCACCTTCTTCCGGCTGGCGCCGCCATTGCGCGCCGAGGAGGACCGCCTCGCCATGATCGAGGCGCTGAAGGACGGTACGGTCGACCTGATCGTCTCCTCGCACGATCCGCAGGATGTGGACACCAAGCGGCTGCCCTTCTCCGATGCGGCCGCAGGCGCAATCGGTCTGGAAACGCTGTTGTCGGTCGCGCTGCGGCTGCATCACAATGGCGAGGTCCCGCTCATCAGGATCGTTGAGGCGCTTTCAACGGCCCCTGCCCGCCTCTTCGGCCTGCCCGGTGGCACGCTGAAACCGGGCGCGCCCGCAGATCTGGCGCTTGTGGATCTCGATGAGCCATGGGTGGTGAACGAATCCGGCATCCGCTCGCGGTCCAAAAACACCTGCTTCGAGGGCGCGCGATTGCAGGGCCGGGTCTTGCAAACCATGGTTGCCGGTCGCACAGTGTTCGCCGTCTAGGACGGAGCCAACCGGCCAGCCAGGGGGAAGCATGACCTTCATCACCATCGCGGCGCTGATCTTCGGCTATCTGCTGGGCTCGATTCCGTTCGGACTGCTTTTGACGCGCGCGGCCGGGCTTGGCGATGTGCGCTCAATCGGCTCGGGCAATATCGGCGCAACCAACGTACTGCGTACCGGCAACAGGAAGCTCGCTGCCGCAACGCTGCTGCTCGATGCGTTGAAAGGAACCGCGGCTGTCCTTCTCGCCAGCCACTATGCGGCGGAACTCGGCTTGTGGGCCGGCTTCGGCGCGTTTCTGGGCCATCTGTTTCCGGTGTGGCTGGGCTTCCGGGGCGGCAAGGGCGTGGCCACCTATCTCGGTGTGCTTATCGGTCTCGCCTGGCAGGTCGCGCTTATCTTTGCCGCCGTCTGGCTGCTGGTGGCGGTCCTGTTCCGCTACTCGTCGCTCGCGGCGCTTTGCGCCGCCATAGCTGTGCCGATAGCGTTGTGGTTTCTCGCCACTCCCCAACTGGCGGCCCTGTTCGCGGTCATGAGCGTGATTCTTTTCATCAAGCACCACGCCAATATCCGGCGTCTTGCAGCCGGAACCGAAGGCAGGATCGGGGCTAAGGGGTGAGTTCCCTCACACCCGGGCTGAGCGACAGGCAAAGGCTTGCCTGGCTGCGGCTGATCCGGACGCCGAATGTCGGGCCGTCCTCCTTCCGGCAGCTCATCAATCGGTTCGGGTCCGCCCAGACGGCACTTGAGATGCTGCCGGAGCTGATGCAATCCGCCGGCTCGCGCCGGGTTGCACGCATACCCGACGAATCCGAAATCCTTGAGGAAATGGACCGTGCCGCCGGATTCGGCGCGCGCTTCATATGCATCGGCGATCCGGACTATCCGCCTCTGCTGAAGCAGGTCGATCATCCTCCACCGGTGCTGGCTGCGATTGGCGGCGAATCAGTCTTGCAGCGCCCCGCCATTTCCGTGGTCGGCGCCCGGAATGCATCGATTGCCGGAACAAAGCTTGCCGCTTCCCTGTCGCAAAGAATAGGACGCGAAGGCTATGCCATCGTCTCGGGCCTTGCGCGCGGCATCGACACGGCCGCCCATCGCGGCAGCATCGAAACGGGCACTGTAGGGGTGCTGGCCGGCGGGCTCGACATGCCCTATCCGCCTGAGAACGCTGCCCTGTGCCGTGAGATCGTAAGCCATGGGGGCGCCATCGTCTCGGAGATGCCGTTCGGCTGGCAACCGCGCGCGCAGGATTTCCCCCGCCGTAACAGGCTGGTGGCTGGAATGGCGATCGGCCTTCTGGTGGTGGAGGCCGCAAAGCGCTCAGGATCGCTGATCACAGCAAGGCTGGCAGGTGAAATGGGCCGCCTGGTTTTCGCCGTGCCCGGCTCGCCGCTCGATCCGCGCGCAGGCGGCACCAACGGATTGCTCAAGGACGGCGCGATATTGACAACCGAGGCCGGCGACGTGCTCGATGCCATCAAGCCGCTTTGTGGCGGGGGCAGCCATAAGGCACAGCTTCCGCTTGAGGAATCGGCCGATCTTTCCACTGCCCCGCCACCGCAGGAGGATGAACGAATGCGCGTGGTCGAAGCACTCGGCCCCACTCCGGTGGAGATCGACGAGATTATCCGCCATACGGGTCTGGAACCTGCGCAGGTGCAGATGGTTCTGCTGGAGCTCGACCTCATTGGAAGGCTTGAACGCCACGCAGGCGGACATGTCTCGCTGCTGGCTTCTCAATAGAAGAAAATGCGTTGCGAAGGATGGTGAGCCGGGAGGGGATCGAACCCTCGACCACATGATTAAAAGTCACGTGCTCTACCGCTGAGCTACCGGCCCATCCAGAGGCGGGGAGGAATCATTATTCCTGTCGTTGAAACCACTTGCAGGGCCAGCCAGGCCGGCAATCTTCCTGCGCGCAGTTTCGCAGAGTTGCCTGCCGCGAAATTGCGCCGGAACATAGGGAGCGTGGCCGGGTCGGTCAACCGGAAAAAGAGCCTGTTCCCGTGGTTTCCCAATTAACTGCAAAGTAGCGGGAACAATGGGGAAACCGGACGCAGGACATCCTCATCGCGCCCGCATAAAATTGCTGTGCTGGAACATTTCTGCCCTGAATCTATTATATCTCCCAAAGGGACCAGATCGCAGTTGAGGAGACCATGATGAAACGCATTGTCGCAGGCTTGCTCGCATCGGCGATATCGCTGTCCTTTGTGGCGGTCGACATTTCGATGGCTAACGCGGCGCCGATATATGTCCCTGCCCAGGTGCAGTCTTCGGTGAACGATGTGCAGCAGGTTGACCATCGCCCGGGGCATCGAGTACGCCCCAAATACAAGCGCCCCGACCGGCGACAGGTGGACCGTCGCGATTTCAACCGGCGTGAATTTCGCCGGCATCAAAATGGCGACGTGTACTGGCGCGGCCATCGCGGCTATCGGGAGCACAGGCCGGGTTATCGCCGGCATGGCGACTACTGGTTCCCGCTCGCCGCATTCGCAACCGGCATGATCATCAGTGGTGCTATCGCCAACAGCGCGCCGCCACCTCCGCCCCCGGCCTATAGCGGCGGAAACGCCCATGTGAACTGGTGCTATAACCGCTATCGCAGCTACAGGACGTCGGACAATACGTTCCAGCCCTATAACGGGCCGCGCAAACAGTGCATCTCGCCATACTACTAAGAAACACAAGAAAGCCCGCGAATTTCGTGGGCTTTCTTATTCCACATCAATTGGTTACAATATCTTTTCCATAATTTGAATCAACGGCTTCGACTGCGTCCTGCATCCACTGGACGAGTTGTTAGCGTACGCCGCACCGCTTCGCGCCATCCCTTGAGCTTCGCAGTGCGCGTTGCGCCATCCATCTCAGGCTCGAAGCGCCGATCGAGCGCCCAGCTCCTGGCGAATTCCTCCATGCCCGGCCACACGCCTGCCTTCGATCCGGCCAGCCACGCGGCACCGAGAGCCGTTGTCTCCAGAATGGTGGGGCGGTCGACGGGCGCGTCGAGCATGTCTGCAAGCCTTTGCATGGTCCAGTCGGAGGCCACCATGCCGCCATCCACCCGCAAGACAGTGTCGGCCCCGTTCGACTTCCAGTCCTTGTGCATGGCGTCGAGCAGATCGCGGGTCTGATAGGCAACCGACTCAAGGGCGGCCATCGCAAATTCCGCCGGCCCGGTGTTGCGCGTGAGCCCATAAATGGCCCCCCGCGCCTCGGCGTCCCAATGCGGCGCACCGAGCCCGACAAAGGCCGGCACGAGATAGACGGACTGTGCCGGATCGGCCTGCCGCGCCAGCGGGCCGGTCTCGTCGGCGCGGCTGACGATCTTCAACCCGTCGCGCAGCCATTGCACAGCCGCCCCGGCGATGAAGATCGACCCCTCCAGCGCATAGGTCGTCTCGCCGCCAAGACGGTAGGCGATGGTGGTCAGCAACCGATTCTTCGAGCGTACGAGGTCGCCGCCGGTGTTGAGCAGCGCGAAGCAGCCGGTGCCATAAGTGGACTTCATCATGCCCGGCTGGAAACAAGCCTGCCCGATGGTCGCCGCCTGCTGGTCGCCGGCAACGCCGAGAATGGGGATGGCGGCTCCGAACAATCCTTCATCGGTCACGCCGTAGTCGTCCGCGCAGTCTTTCACTTCGGGCAGGAGCGAGGACGGAATTTCGAGAATACGAAGAAGCTCTGCATCCCATTCGTTCTTCTCGATGTTGTAGACGAGCGTGCGTGAGGCGTTGGTGGCATCGGTGGCGTGAACCTTGCCGCCGGTGAGCCGCCAGATCAGGAAACTGTCGATGGTGCCGGCGAGCAGTTCGCCTTTCTCGGCGCGCTTCCTTGCGCCCTTCACCTTGTCCAGCATCCAGGCGATCTTGGTGCCGGAAAAATACGGATCGAGAAGCAGGCCGGTCTTGCGGGTGAATTTCGGCTCAAGCCCCTTCTTCTTCAGCTTTGCGCATATCTGAGCGGTGCGACGATCCTGCCAGACGATGGCATTGTGGATCGGCTTGCCCGTTGCCTTGTCCCAGATGACGACGGTTTCGCGCTGATTGGTGATGCCGATTGCTGCAACATCGCCGGCGCGGCACTTGCCCTTGTTGAGAGCTTCCCTGACGGTCGCGACAACCGTCTCCCAGATTTCCTCCGGATCGTGCTCGACCCAGCCGGATGCGGGATAGTGTTGGGCAAATTCCTTCTGGCCGACACCGACAACCTGTCGTTTCCTGTCGAACAGGATTGCCCGGCTCGACGTGGTTCCCTGGTCGATGGCGAGGATGAATCCGTCCACGGCGTTCTCTCGTCGTTGCTGCAAATCGGTAGCGGCATCCTTTCCGGTTTGGCGGCGAGGATGCAAGGCTGTGTTTTGAATGACTTATCGAAGATGCAGGACGGGGGCGGCTGAACCGCCCCCGTCGCCTCTGCGTGAAGGATTATTCCTGCCAGCTCTTGACCAGTTCGTCGTAGTTGACGGTCTGAGGCTGTTCCTTCTCGTTCTCGATCTTGAGCTGCGGCGCGATGTTGCCCTTCGCCACAGCATCCTTGTTCCAGTATTCGAGGTCGTGCTCTTCGGCCATCTTCGGCCCGAAATCACCCTGCACGCCCGAACGCTCCAGACGCTCCATCACCTTTTCCTGCTCGGCGCAGAGCGAGTCCATGGCCTCCTGAGCGGTCTTGGCGCCAGAAGAAGCATCGCCGATCGCCTGCCACCAGAGCTGGGCAAGCTTTGGATAGTCAGGAACATTGGTGCCCGTGGGCGACCACTGCACGCGGGCCGGCGAGCGGTAGAACTCGACCAGACCGCCGAGATTCGGCGCGCGCTCGGTGAAGCTTTCGTGGCGGATCGTGCTTTCGCGGATGAAGGTGAGGCCGACATGGGCCTTCTTCACGTCCACCGTCTTGGAGGTGACGAACTGCGCATAGAGCCAGGCGGCCTTGGCGCGGTCGTCAGGCGTCGACTTCATGAGCGTCCACGAACCCACGTCCTGATAGCCGAGCTTCATGCCTTCCTTCCAGTAGACGCCATGCGGCGACGGAGCGAAACGCCACTTCGGCGTGCCGTCCTCGTTCACGACCGGCAGGCCCTCCTTCACGAGGTCGGCGGTGAAGGCGGTGTACATGAACATCTGCTGGGCGATCTCGCCCTGCCCCGGAACCGGGCCGGATTCGGAGAAGGTCATGCCCTGCGCGGCCGGCGGTGCGTAAGCCTTCAGCCAGTCCAGATACTTCTGGATGGCATAGACCGAGGCGGGGCCGTTTGTGTCGCCGCCGCGCGCCACGCACGAACCGACCGGCCGGCTGTTTTCGTCGACCTTGATGCCCCACTCGTCGACCGGCAGGCCGTTCGGCAGACCCTTGTCGCCATTGCCGGCCATGGACAGCCAGGCGTCGGTGAAGCGCCAGCCGAGCGACGGGTCCTTCTTGCCGTAGTCCATGTGGCCATAGACTTTCTTGCCGTCGATTTCGCGGCCGGTGAAGAACTCGGCGATGTCCTCATAAGCCGACCAGTTGACCGGAACGCCAAGGTCGTAACCGTACTTCTCCTTGAAGTCGGCCTTGTTCTTCTCGTCGTTGAACCAGTCATAGCGGAACCAGTAGACGTTCGCGAACTGCTGGTCGGGAAGCTGGTAGAGCTTCTTGTCCGGGGCGGTCGTGAACGAAAGGCCGATGAAGTCTTCGAGGTCGAGGTTCGGATTGGTGACATCCTTGCCTTCGTTGGCCATGAAATCGGTCAGGTTGCGCACCTGCTGGTAGCGCCAGTGCGTGCCGATCAGGTCGGAATCGTTGACCCAGGCATCGTAGAGGTTCTGACCCGTCTGCATCTGGGTCTGGATCTTCTCGACCACGTCGCCTTCCTGGATCAGGTCGTGCGTCACCTTGATGCCGGTGATGGCTGAGAAGGCCGGGGCCAGCACTTCAGACTCGTAAGAGTGCGTCGTGATGGTTTCCGAGACGACCTTGATCTCCATGCCCGCGAAAGGTTTGGCGGCGTCGATGAACCACTGCATCTCGGCTTCCTGATCGGCACGGGAGAGCGACGAGACGTCCCCGATCTCCTTGTCCAGGAATGCCTTGGCTTCGTCCATGCCCGCATAGGCGCTGCCGGCGCCAAGCAGGAGGACGAGCGCTGTCGTCGATGTCAAGAGCTGCCGTCGCATGAGTTTTCCTCCACTGTTAAAAGGTTTATGCGTAAGCCCGGAGCGGCCGCCTTCCGGCGAACGCGCCAACAGTTCCCCCTCTATACGTAGCGAAACACCAGAATGGCGTAGACCACGGAGAGAGCGAGAGCCCACCACAGGTTGGGACCGACGAGCCCCAGCCATGCGAGATGGATGAATGCGCTGCCGAGCAGCGATATGAAGAGGCGGTCGCCGCGCGTCGTCTCGAAGCGCAGCACGCCAACACGCGGGTTTCCTCCCGGCGAGACATATTCCCACACGCTCATGCCGGCGAGCAGCAGGGCAATCACGATGAAGAAGGTGGCGGTCGGCCAGGTCCACGCCATCCAGGACAGATCGAGGTTCATGATCAGACCCTCCCCAGGGCGAAGCCCTTGGCGATGTAGTTGCGGACAAACCAGATGACGAGCGCGCCGGGGATCAGCGTCAGCACGCCGGCAGCGGCGAGCAGGCCCCAGTCCATGCCCGAGGCCGAGACCGTGCGGGTCATGACCGCAGCGATGGGCTTTGCATCGGTGGTGGTGAGCGTGCGCGCGATCAGCAGTTCCACCCATGAGAACATGAAGCAGAAGAAGCAGGCCACGCCGATGCCCGAGGCGATCAGGGGCATGAAGATCTTCACGAAGAAGCGCGGAAAGGAATAGCCGTCGATATAGGCGGTCTCGTCGATCTCCTTCGGCACGCCCGACATGAAGCCTTCGAGGATCCACACCGCCAGCGGCACGTTGAACAGGCAGTGCGCCAGCGCCACGGCAATGTGGGTGTCTATCAGCCCGAATGCCGAATAGAGCTGGAAGAAGGGCAGTGCGAACACGGCCGGCGGCGCCATGCGATTGGTCAGCAGCCAGAAGAACAGGTGCTTGTCGCCGAGGAAGCGATAGCGTGAGAACGCATAGGCGGCCGGCAAAGCGACGGCCACAGAAATCACCATGTTTATAACGACATAGATGATCGAGTTGATGTATCCGGAATACCAGGATGCATCGGTGAATATGATCCGGTAGTTCCTCAGCGTCGGTTCATGCGGATAGAGCGTCAGCGAAGAGATGATCTCGCTGTTCGTCTTGAAGCTCATATTGATGAGCCAGTAGATCGGCAGCATCAGGAACACGATGTAAAGCGTGGGAACGACCCACCACCATTTCGATTCCTCGCCGCGACGCCTCATCAGGCGGGCGATGGCGTCCTGCGGCATGCCGGACGACGATTTTTGCGAGCCAGCCCGTGCCGCTATCGCCTGTTCAGTGCGTTCGTTGACACCAGCCATATCAGCGCTCCGCATCGTAGTTGGTCATGACGGTGTAGAACACCCAGGACAGGAGCAGCACGATCAGGAAGTAGACCAGCGACATTGCTGCAGCAGGCCCCAGATCGAACTGGCCGAGCGCCATCTTGACGAGATCGATGGACAGGAATGTCGTCGAGTTGCCGGGGCCGCCGCCGGTAACGACGAAGGGTTCCGTGTAGATCATGAAGGAATCCATGAAGCGCAGCAGCACGGCGATGAGCAGCACGCGCTGCATCTTGGGCAACTGTATGTAGCGGAACACGGACCAGCGCGACGCGCCGTCGATCTTGGCGGCCTGATAGAAGGCGTCGGGAATGGACACCAGACCGGCATAGCACAGCAGCACGACGAGGCTGGTCCAGTGCCAGACATCCATGACGATGACCGTCATCCATGCATCGAACGGATCGCGCACATAATTGTAATCGATGCCGATGGCGTTGAGCGTATAGCCGAGCAGGCCGATGTCCGTGCGGCCGAACACCTGCCAGATGGTGCCGACCACGTTCCACGGAATGAGCAGCGGCAGGGCCATCAGAACCAGGCAGACGGGAACGCCCCATCCCTTGCGCGGCATGTTGAGCGCAATGAAGATGCCGAGCGGCACCTCGATGGCGAGGATGATGAAGGAGAAGATGAGATTGCGGCCCATCGCCGCCCAGAAGCGGTCGGAGCGCAGCAGTTCTTCGAACCACTCGGTTCCGGCCCAGAAGAACTGGTTGTTGCCGAAGGTATCCTGAACCGAATAGTTCACCACCGTCATCAGCGGGATGACGGCCGAAAAAGCCACCAGAACCAGCACCGGCAGCACAAGGAACCACGCCTTGTTGTTCCAGGTCTTGTCCATATCAGGCCCCCTTCCCGCCATGGCTCGCCGGCCCGCCCTGCATCTCCACCCGCCACGAATCGGCATAGATATTGATGCCGGCGGGTTCGAAACGGATGCGCGGCTCCGCCGGAATCTCCGCATCCTCACCCACGATCGCCGCTATCGCCTGCCCCTCGAGATCGGCGCGCAGCACCTTGTGGCGGCCGACGTCATCGATCCGCGTGATGGAAACCGGCATGCCTTCCCTGCCCACACGCACATATTCGGGGCGGATGCCAAGCTCCACCTTGCCGCCGTTCAGGGCTGGTGCGCCGGGCAGCTCGATGCGCTGCGCGCCGATCCTCGCTGCCCTGCCCTCGATCTCGGCGGGCAGGAAATTCATGCCGGGGGAGCCGATGAAGTAGCCGACGAAGGTGTGACGCGGCTGTTCGAACAGTTCGGCCGGCGTGCCGATCTGCACGATCTGGCCGTCGTACATGACCACCACATGTTCGGCGAAGGTCAGCGCCTCGGTCTGGTCATGGGTGACATAGATCATCGTGTGGCCATAGCGCCGGTGAAGCTGCTTGAGCTGAGAGCGCAGCACCCATTTCATATGCGGGTCGATGACGGTCAGCGGCTCGTCGAACAGGATCGCATTGACGTCGGAGCGCACCAGCCCACGGCCCAGCGAAATCTTCTGCTTCTGATCGGCTGTCAGGCCGCGCGCCTTGCGCTTCGCCCAGTCGGCAAGGTCGATCATATCCAGCGTCTCGCGCACCTTGTGATCGACTTCCGCCTCCGGCACGCCGCGATTGCGCAGCGGGAAGGCCAGATTGTCGTAGACGGTCATGGTGTCGTAGATGACGGGGAACTGGAAAACCTGCGCGATGTTGCGCTCCTGCGTCGACAGCCTGGTAATGTCCTTGCCGTCGAACAGAAGCTTGCCATGCGAGGGTTTGAGCAATCCGGAAATGATGTTGAGCAGCGTGGTCTTGCCGCATCCGGAAGGCCCGAGCAGCGCGTAGGCGCCGCCATCCTCGAAGGTGTGATGCACTTCGCGCAGCGCGAAATGCTCTTCCAGTGTCGCATTGGGCAGGTATGAGTGGCGGATGTGATCGAGATCGATGCGTGCCATGTCGCGCACTCCTATGCCGCCTGCCGCGCAGCCGCGACGGAACGGCCGGCGGCATCGAAAACCAGGACGTGGCGGGGATCGATGAAGACCTCGATCTCCTCGTCCGGTTCGAACTGATGGATGCCATGCGCCAGCATGACCCAGCGTGCATCCGCGAAATCGAGATGGACGAAGCTCTCCGAGCCGGTGATTTCAGTAACCGACACCTTTGCGCGCACCGGTACTGAAGCGGCATCCGTCCGTTCCAGCGACAGATGGTGCGGCTGGAAGCCGATCGTGTAGTTGCCATCCGCTATAGAGGCGATATCGGCTGGAACGGGCAGGCTGATGCCTCCATCGAGAAGGAAGCTCTCGCCCTTCTTGACCAATACGATAGTGTTGAGGGGCGGATCTGCGAAGGTTCGCGCGGTCAACAGATCGACCGGCTTGCGGAACACTTCCACCGTCGGTCCGAATTGTGTCACTCGCCCCTGCGAAAGGGTCGCCGTGTTGCCACCCAGCAGCAGCGCCTCGTGCGGTTCCGTTGTGGCGTAGACGAAGATCGTGCCGGCCTCCGCAAAAATGCGCGGCAGTTCAAGCCGCAATTCCTCGCGCAGCTTGTAGTCCAGATTGGCCAGCGGCTCATCGAGGAGCACGAGGCTGGCGTTCTTGACAATGGCGCGGGCAAGCGCCGTGCGCTGCTGCTGGCCACCGGAGAGGTTGAGCGGCATGCGATCCAGATAAGGCGTAAGCTTGAGCAGTTCGGCAGCCCGGCGCACCTCGCGGTCGATTGTGGCCCTGTCCCTGCCGGCCACCCGCAGCGGCGATGCGATGTTCTCGTAGACGGTCATCGCCGGATAGTTGATGAACTGCTGGTAGACCATGGCGACGTTGCGCTTCTGCACCGGAATGCCGGTCACATCTTTGCCGTCGAACCAGACCGAGCCGGAGCCTGGTGTATCCAGGCCCGCCATCAGCCGCATCAGGCTTGTCTTGCCGGAAAGCGTTGGCCCCAGCAGCACGTTGAGCGATCCATGGACAAGTGAAAGCGACACATCATCGATGTGAGTTTCGCCTCCTACCACCTTTGAAACATTACGCAATTCAAGCATTGGACCCCTCCCGTCACTCTGCCGCGGCCGAATGCCGGCGGCCAAGGCCCTTCATGAATTCATCCAGTTCCGCGGCCTCGGCGGATGTCAGCCTGAGGCCACGCTTGGTCCTGCGCCACAATATGTCCTCGGCCGTCATCGCCCATTCGCTGGCAATCAGATAACGCACCTCCGCTTCGTAGAGGTCGGCGCCAAAATGGCGGCCGAGATCGGAGAGAGATCTTGAAAGGCCGAGCAGATCGCCTGCCCGCGTGCCGTAGAGACGCACCAGACGGCGCGCATGACGAAGCTCCAGGAAAGGATAAGCCGTTTTTAGCTTTTCCACCTGTGCGTCATAAGCCGTAGCCGGAAAGTCACCGCCCGGAAGCGGCGCCTTGACCGTCCATGGCTTGCCCTTCTTGCCGAGGATATCCCCGATCTTGTCGAGCATGGCCTCCGACAGACGCCGGTAGGTGGTGATCTTGCCACCGAATGCGTTGACGATCGGCCCCTCGCCTGGCTCTACGCGCAAAACATAGTCACGCGTGGCTTCCTGCGCTTTCGACGCGCCGTCATCATAGAGCGGCCGAACCGCAGAATAGGTCCAGACGATATCGGAACGCCTTACCGGTTCCGTGAAATACTCGCTGGCGGCGGAGCAGAGGTAATCCACCTCGTCGTCCGTGATTTTCACGCCGTGCGGATCGCCGGTGTAGTCCTGATCGGTCGTGCCGATGAGGGTGAAATCTTCCTCGTAGGGAATGGCGAAGATGATGCGACCGTCGGCGTTCTGGAAGAAATAGGCGCGCGGATCGTCGAACTTCCTGGCAACGACAATATGGCTGCCCTGCACAAGCCGCACATTGTGAACGTTATTGCGGCCGAGCGCCTGCGACAGCACATGATCGACCCACGGGCCAGCGGCATTGACGATCAGCCGCGCCCTGACCTCGTAGTGGGTTTCGCCGGTGCGATCGTGCAGCAGGACTGTCCACACGCCATCCTCGAAACGGGCGTCCTCGACCTGCGTGCGGGTGCTTATCTGCGCACCACGGTCGGCGGCGTCGCGCGCGTTGAGCACCACCAGACGCGCGTCATTGACCCAGCCATCGGAATATTCGAAAGCCTTCCAGAAAATCGGCTTCAGCGGCTTTCCGGCCGGATCGGTGCGCATGTCGAGCGTGCGCGTGGGCGGCAGCAGCTTGCGTCCGCCTATGTGATCGTAAATGAACAGGCCGAGCCGCAGCATCCAGGCAGGCCGCAGGCCCCTGGCATAAGGCAGCACGAAGCGCATCGGCCAGATGATATGCGGCGCGTTGTGCCAAAGCACTTCACGCTCCATCAACGCCTCGCGCACCAGCCGGAACTCGTAATGCTCGAGATAGCGAAGCCCGCCATGGATCAGCTTGGTGGAACCGGAGGACGTGCCGCTGGCCAGATCGTCCATCTCGGCCAGAAAGACGGAATAGCCCCTTCCGGCCGCATCACGGGCGATACCGCAGCCGTTTATGCCGCCACCGACGACAAGAATGTCATAAATCGGGGTGTGGTCCACCAGATGCCTCCCACGGTTTCGCAGCGCAGCAATTTAACCCCCGCCGCGACCGTAAGAGAATTATTTCGAACTAAATACGAATGTCAAACGAAATATGACGAAAATCTGACGCTCAACCACGCGGCCTGTCAGTCTCGATCAGGCTGACATCGGATTCCGCGCAGATCCTGCGCACGGAATCGATATCGCAACGATCGGTAATGAAGGTGTTGACCTGCGAGAGATGCCCGATCCGAACCGGGGCGGTACGCTCGAACTTGGTGCGGTCCGACACGAGAATGACATGGCGGGCATTGGCAATAATAGCCTGCGCAACTTTCACCTCACGAAAATCGAAGTCCAGAAGAGCCCCGTCATGGTCGATGGCGGAAGCGCCGATCACCGCATAATCGACCTTGAACTGCCGGATGAAGTCCACCGCGGCCTCGCCGACCACGCCCCCGTCCGACCCCCGCACCACACCGCCTGCGATTACCACCTCTATGGAAGGATATACACGCATCCTGTTGGCAACATTGATGTTATTGGTAATCACCATAAGACCGGAGTGATCGAGAAGCGCCTTGCTGACGGCCTCCGTGGTGGTGCCGATGTTGATGAACAGGGAGGCGCTGTCCGGAATGAGGGCGGCGGCGGCCTTGCCGATGGCATCCTTTTCGTCAGCCGCGATCTTGCGGCGGGCCTCATACTCCATGTTCTCGATGCCCGACGGAAACAAGGCACCGCCATGGACGCGGCTGAGCAGACGCCGGTCGCACAGCTCGTTGAGATCCTTGCGAATGGTCTGGGGCGTCACCGCGAAATGGGCGGCAAGGTCGTCAACCAGCACCCTGCCCTTGTCTTTCGCCATCTGGAGGATCTCGGCGTGGCGTGGCGGCAGATACACATCCAGCATGCTGCTTCAGCTCCGTTTTCGTTTTTTTCGTTTTTAAACGAATACGAAATCGATGAACAGCAAAAAGCTTACGTTACGGAGCCTCGTCCGGAAAATCCGGAAGTTGCTGGAAAGCAGCCTTCAGGGCGGCTGACCACCCGTCCGAAACGGTGCGGTAATAGGTGTCGTCCTGCCCGATGCGCTTCTTCAGGCTCACCCTGAAGCTGTCGCGCCCGTAGAAAAGCAGATCCAGCGGCAAGCCGACCGACAGGTTCGACTTCAGGGTTGAATCGAAGGAAACGAGCATGAGCTTCGCGGCTTCCGCGAAAGTCATCTGCCGGTCGTAGGCGCGGATGAGGATCGGCTTGCCGTATTTCGTTTCCCCGATCTGGAAGAACGGCGTATCGTCCGTCGCCTCGATGAAATTCCCTTCCGGATAGATCATGAAAAGGCGCGGCTCGGAGCCGCGAATCTGGCCGCCCAGAATAAAGGATGCTCCGAAGGCGTCGGCATTCTGCCCGGCGGGAGCAGATCCTGCGATCACCTCCTTCACCGTATCGCCAACCAGCCTGGCGGTCTGGTACATGGACGGGGTTTCCATAACCGTGGAATGACGGTCGGGAACGGCCTTGCTGCGTTCCTCCAGCAAGCTGACAACCGCCTGCGTGGTGGCGAGGTTTCCGGCAGACATCAGCACGATGACACGCTCTCCGGGCTCTTCCCACACATGCATCTTGCGAAAGCTGGAGATGGAATCCATGCCTGCATTGGTGCGCGTGTCCGACATGAACACGAGCCCGCGATCGATCTGCAATCCTACGCAATAGGTCATGGAATCTGTTCCGGCGGCGTTATGAAGCGTGTCGCGATCTTCCAAATCGCTCCTTACGCTTTAAGTTCTTGTTGTTGCGCATGTCGTTGTCCCGAAACCGGTTCCCACTTTCGGGCGACATGCTTCAGGCGGCATTACTGCTCCACTGTGATCGCAACCGCAAGCCGTTCTTCCGCCTGTCCCAACCGTATGCCGGAGATGGGCATGGCATCCTGATAGTCACGTCCCACGGCAATGCGCACATAGCGCTGGTCCGGTGAAATACCGTTGGATGCATCGAACCCCACCCACCCCAGCTTCGGCACGAAGGCTTCGGCCCATGCATGGCTGGCCGTCTGCTCGACGGTTCCCTCCATCATCAGATAGCCGCTGACATAGCGTGCAGGGAATCCCATGGCACGGGCGGCCGAGACGAAGACGTGGCTGTGATCCTGACAAACGCCCGCCCCCTGGGCAAGCGCCTCCTCGGCGGTCGTATGCGTCGTGGTCGTTCCCGTCGTATAGCTGACGCGGTCGCGGATCAGCGCCATCAGGCGGTGAAGCCTGTCCAGTTCCGAACCCTCCCCGGCCATGACGGCAAGCTCCTCAACGCCTTTACCCGGCCGGGTCAGAGGCGTTTCATGGCAAAACAGCCATAAAGGAGCGAAACCGCAGCGCGTGCCGTAGACGCCCGCCGTATCGAGCGTATCGACCTCGCCGCTGACCTGAACGACGATGCGGTGCGGTGCGCCTTCCACGCTGACCAGCCTCGTTTCATTCTCGAACTGGTCACTGAAACAAACTTCCTCTCGCGCGCCTTCTATATCCAGCGACCATGAGCAGACGATCTGCGTCGGTCCGCTTGCAGGGGTAAGACGCAGGCGCTGCAACGCATAGTGCAGCGGGGCGTCGTAGGCATATTCGGTCCGGTGAACGATCTTCAGCCTCATGCCGCACCTCAACAGAAGCTGTAGTCGCCGGCGATTTCGTCGCCCAGCCGTGTGTTGTCCCGGATGAAGTCGACCAGAAATTCATGCAGGCCGGAATCGAATATGTCCTTGATCGAACCGGCCTTCAGCAACGACCGTGTCTTGTGCGCCGTCTCGTGGCAGGCATGGCGCTGGCCGTAATCCCCGGCCAGCAGTTCGAGATGCTCGTTGATGAAACGGTAGCAGAAAGCGAGCGAACGCGGCATGCGACCGTTGAGGATCAGGTAATCAGCGATATTGGCCGGCCGGTAGGTGGCCTCGTAGTTCCAGCGGTAGGACCGGTGCGCCGAAACCGACCGCAGGATCGACTCCCACTGGTAATTGTCCATGGTCGAACCGACCCATGAAATCGACGGCAGCAGCACATAATATTTGACGTCGAGAATGCGTGCGGTGTTGTCGGCGCGCTCCACATAGGTTCCGAGCTGTGAAAAATCGAAAATCTCGTTGCGCAGCATGGTTCCGTAAAAAGCGCCGCGGATCAGGGCTGTCTCGCGCTTGATGCGATCCAGAACGGCCGGCAGCTCACGGTCGTCAATCGGGGCGGCAAGCATGCGCTTCAGCGCCATCCAGGCTTCGTTGATGCTTTCCCAGGTCTCGCGCGTCAGCGCCGTGCGCACCATCCGCGCATTGTTGCGGGCGGTTTCGATGGACGACATGACCGAGGAAGGATTCGAGGTGTCCCGCAGCAGAAAATCGGTAACGGTAGCGGCGCTGTACTCGGTATTTCTGTTTGCGAATGCGGCATCGGAACCGGCGCTCACAACGACCGAATGCCATTCCCCGGACGCGTCCTCGGTGCGGGTAAGCGCCATACGCAGTCCCGCATCGACAAGCCGCGCCATGTTCTCGGCTCGCTCGATATAGCGGTTCATCCAGTAGAGTCCGTTTGCAGTGCGGCCGAGGAGCATGAGGTTTACCCGCAACAAGCTGACATTGGATGGCAAACGGGGCTCCGGCGCGGTTTCATGTCTCCTGTTCCGGCAACATGCTGCATCGGTTTCGCCATCCTTTCGTCAGTCATCCAGCACCCAGGTGTCCTTGGTGCCACCGCCCTGGGAGGAGTTGACCACCAGCGATCCTTCCTTCAGCGCCACCCGCGTCAGCCCGCCCGGCACGATACGGATGCGATCCGAGACCAGCACATAGGGCCTCAGGTCGACATGACGCGGCGCCAGCCCCTTTTCCGTCAGCACGGGGCAGGTCGAGAGCGCCAGCGTCGGCTGGGCGATATAGTTGCCGGGATTGGCGGCGAGCTTGGCGGCGAAGGCTTCCCGTTCGGCTTTGACGGCGGCCGGCCCCACCAGCATTCCGTAACCGCCGGAGCCGTGAACCTCCTTGATGACGAGTTCGGCAATGTGCTCGAGCACATATTTCAGGCTGTCCGGTTCAGAGCAGCGCCAGGTCGGGACGTTGCCGAGGATCGCCTTGCGGCCGGTGTAAAACTCCACGATCTCGGGCATATAGGAATAGATGGCCTTGTCGTCGGCAATGCCGGTGCCGGGTGCATTGGCGATGGTGATGTTGCCGGCCCGGTAGATGTCCATGATGCCGGCCACGCCGAGCACGGAATCCGGCTGGAATGTCAGCGGATCGAGGAACGCGTCATCGACCCGGCGATAGAGCACGTCGATCTGCTTGTAGCCCTCGGTGGTGCGCATGGCGATATGGCCGTTTACCACGCGCAGATCCTGCCCTTCGACCAGTTGCACGCCCATCTGGTCGGCCAGGAAGGCATGCTCGAAATAGGCGGAATTGTAGCTGCCTGGCGTCAGCACTGCGATGGTGGGCTCGCCGCCCGCTCCGGATGGAGCCACCCCCGCAAGCGACTGGCGCAGCAATTGCGGATAGTTCTCGACAGGGCAGACCCGGATTTTCTGGAAAAGCTCCGGGAAGAGCTGCATCATCGTCTCGCGGTTCTCCAGCATATAGGAGACGCCGGACGGAGTGCGGGCATTGTCCTCCAGCACGTAGAATTCATCTTCGCCGGTGCGCACGATGTCGACGCCGATGATATGCGTGTAGACGCCGGCCGGCGGCCGCACGCCGATCATTTCCGGCAGGAAGGCCGCATTTCTGGCAATCAGTTCCTTCGGAATGCGGCCCGCGCGCAGGATTTCCTGCCGGTGGTAGATGTCGTCCAGAAAAGCGTTCAGCGCCTGCACGCGCTGCTCGATGCCCTGCGTCAGGCGGCGCCATTCGCGGCCGGAGATAATGCGCGGAACGATATCGAAGGGGATGAGGCGCTCAGATGCCTCCTGCTCTCCGTAGACGGCAAAAGTGATGCCGGTCTTGCGGAACACCCGCTCGGCATCCTCCATCTTCTCCGTCAGTCTTGCAGGATCCTGTTCCCTGAGCCAGCGCTCATAGGCCGTGTAGGGCTTTCTAGGTCCGGATGATGCATCCGGAAGCATCTCATCGAATGCCGCCAAGCGCGTTCTCCCCATCGGCATCATTTGACATGACCTGCGGGGAGAAAATCAAGCGCAATCGCAACTTAGCCGGCACGAATGGGCAAAACAGGAGAATACCGCCCGCGCGCAAGGCACGACAGCAGCTTTCAGGGCAACACCTGCCGCAAAAAACGATCAGATCAGAAAGCGCGGAAGGTCACCGTCGTGAAGGTGTCCTTGATGCCGGGGATGATCTGCACCCGCTGATTCACGAAGTGACCGATGTCCTCGTCATCGTCGACATAGAACTTGGCCAGCAGATCGTACTGGCCGGCGGTGGAATAGATCTCGGACGCGATCTCGGTATCGGCAAGTTCGCTTGCAACCTCATAGGCTTTGCCGAGGTCGCACTTGATCTGCACGAAAAACGTCTTCATCGCCTGTCCAGTCCGCATTCCGTTGTGATCATCTGTTGTCGCAGTTTGGCTGGCGGCTTGCAAGCCGGCCATCCGGGAGCCCTACAGTGCCGGGATGTCGCCTCTCGCCCAGCCTTCGGTGATCGCAGCAGCCCGATCGGCGAACTGTCCGGCTTCGATGGCGTCGCGGATGTCCTGCATCAGTCGCTGGTAGTAGGCGAGGTTGTTCCAGGTCAGCAGCATGGCGCCCAGCGCCTCCTGCGAGCGCACCAGATGGTGCAGATAGGCTCTGGAGTAATCGCGCGCCGCGGGGCAATCGCTCTCCTCGTCCAGCGGGCGATGGTCATCGGCATGGCGGGCATTGCGCAGGTTGACCTTGCCGCGCCTCGTATAGGCAAGTCCGTGGCGTCCTGCCCGCGTCGGCATCACGCAATCGAACATGTCGATGCCGCGCGCCACGGACTTCAATATGTCGTCCGGCGTGCCGACGCCCATCAGATAGCGCGGCTTGTCCGCTGGCAGCTCGGGACAGGTGATTTCCAGCATTTCGAGCATTACCGCCTGCGGTTCGCCCACGGCAAGCCCGCCGACCGCATAACCTTTGAGGTCCATCACCTTCAGCGCCTGCGCGGAACGCTCGCGCAAACCGGCATCGTCACCGCCCTGCACAATGCCGAACATCGCCTTGCCGGGCTGGTCGCCGAACGCCGCCTTGCAGCGCTCCGCCCAGCGCAGCGACAGTTCCATGGCGCGCTCGATCTCGGAATGCTTCGCCGGCAGCGCCGTGCATTCGTCGAGCTGCATCTGGATGTCGGAATCGAGCAGGCCCTGAATCTCGATCGAGCGCTCCGGCGTCATTTCATAGGGCGCGCCGTCGATGTGCGAGCGGAAGGTCACGCCATTTTCCGTCAGCTTCCTCAGCTTCGACAGCGACATCACCTGAAAGCCGCCGGAATCGGTGAGGATCGGCCATGGCCAGCGCGCCAGCTCATGCAGGCCGCCCAGCCGCGCCACCCGCTCCGCACCCGGCCGCAGCATGAGGTGATAGGTATTGCCAAGGATGATGTCGGCCCCGGTGCCGCGCACCTGATCCATATACATGGCCTTGACGGTGCCGCCGGTGCCGACCGGCATGAAGGCGGGCGTGCGCACCGTGCCACGCGGCATGGAAACTTCGCCGCGCCGCGCACCGCCATCGGTGGCGATCAGCCGGAAGGAAAAACTCGTGGTCATGTCTTCTGCCTGAACAGGAGGCTGGCGTCGCCGTAGGAATAGAACCGGTAGCCCGTCGAAATCGCGTGCGCATAGGCTGCCCGCATGGTGTCCAGCCCCGAAAAGGCGGAAACCAGCATGAACAGCGTGGAGCGCGGCAGGTGGAAATTGGTCATCAGCATGTCCGCCGTCCTGAAACGGTAGCCGGGGGTGATGAAGATGTCCGTGGCTCCGGACCATTCCCTCACGGTGCCGTCTTCCGCCGCGGCGCTTTCCAGCAGGCGCAGCGAAGTTGTGCCAACCGCGACGATGCGACTGCCCCGTGCCCGCGCCGCGTTCAGCGCAGCGGCCGTTTCCGCCGAAACGGCGCCGCTCTCGGCATGCATCCTGTGTGCGTCGGTATCGTCGGCCTTCACGGGCAGGAAAGTGCCGGCACCGACATGCAGGGTCACGAAACGGCTCTCGACACCCATGGCGTCAAGTGCAGCGAACAGGTCCGGCGTGAAATGCAGGCCCGCCGTGGGCGCGGCCACCGCGCCCTCCTCGCGCGCATAGATGGTCTGATAATCCCGGCGGTCGCGCTCGTCATCGCTCCGCTTCGAGGCGATGTAAGGGGGTAGCGGGATATGGCCGACGCTGTGCAGCGCCTCGTCGAGGAACGGCCCGGAAACGTCGAAGCCCAGCAGCACCTCGCCACCGTCTCGCTTTTCCAGCACGGTTGCATCGAGCTGGCCGAGGAAGCAGGAGTTCCCGTCATGGCCGAAGTGGATGCGGTCGCCCTCGGCAATGCGCTTGCCGGGGCGCACAAAGGCCAGCCAGCGGTCGGGACCGACGCGCATATGCAACGTCGCGTCGACCTGTGCGACCGCTTCTGAGCGCCGGCGCATTCCTTTAAGCTGTGCCGGTATGACCTTGGTATCGTTGAAGACAAACACATCGCCTGCCCGAAGCAAGGACGGCAGATCGCGCACGGTCAGATCTTCAGGCGGCGCACCGGGCAGAATCTTCAACAGCCGCGCACTGTCGCGCGGTTCGGCGGGGCGCAAGGCGATGCGCTCCTCAGGCAACTCGAAATCGAACAGATCGACACGCATCAGAGATAGCGCACCATAACGGCGCCGACGATCAGCAGGCAGGCACCGCCGAGACGGCCGATGGAAATCTCACGCACCGCGATGCCCATGAATCCGATACGGTCGATGATCATGCCCGCAATGAGTTGCCCGGTGATCAAAAAGGCTATCAGCGCCGCAGCGCCAATACGCGGAATGAGGAGGATATTGGTGGTGACATAGACGGCACCAAGCACGCCGCCGGCTACGAACAGCCAGGGCTCCGGCTCGCGCCAGCCGATGGAAACGCCCTGAAAGCGGGTGGCAATGAAGGTCACCACGCCCAGAACGATGGCCCCGGAAAGGAAGGAGATGGCGGCGGCGGCCAGCGGAGAGCCGAGGCTCCGCGCCAGATCCGCATTGATAGGCGCCTGAATGGCAACGAAAGCGCCAGCCATGACGCCGAGCAACGCCCAGAAAATACCCGCCACCGCTCTTAATCCTTCAGCTTCAGGCGGCGATGTCCGCCGCCACCTTCATCGATACGATCTTGTCGGGATTCTGCACCGGCTCGCCGCGCTTGATCTTGTCGACATTCTCCATGCCCTCGATGACCTGACCCCAGACAGTGTACTGACGGTTCAGGAACGAGGCGTCCTCGAAGCAGATGAAGAACTGCGAGTTGGCGGAATTGGGATTCTGGGCGCGGGCCATGGAGCAGGCGCCACGGCCGTGATTGGCATTCGAGAACTCGGCCTTCAGGTCCGGCTTGTCGGAGCCGCCCATGCCGGCGCGGCCCGGATTGAAGTCCTTTGAATCGGTCTTGCCGAACTTCACGTCGCCGGTCTGCGCCATGAAGCCGTCGATGACGCGGTGGAAGACGACGCCATCATAGGCCCCTTCGCGCGCCAGTTCCTTGATGCGGTTGACGTGCCCCGGAGCCAGATCGGGAAAGAGTTCGATCACCACCTGCCCTTGCGTGGTTTCCATGATGAGCGCGTTTTCACGGTCCTTGATCTCGGCCATGTCAAAAATCCTTTCCTGGAAATGATCAGTTGTCAGCGGCGATGCGCGCCTTGACGATGCGGTCCGGGTCGGCCACCGAGCCATTCTGCGCGGCGGAGCCCTTCTTGATGTTATCCACCTTGTCCATGCCGCTCTCGACCTTGCCGATCACGGTGTAGCTGCCGTTCAGCGACGAAGCCGGCGCGAACATGATGAAGAACTGCGAATTGGCGGAATTCGGATCCTGCGCGCGGGCCATGCCGACGATGCCGCGCTCGAACTTCTCGTTCGAGAACTCGGCCGGCAGATCCGGCAGGTCCGAACCGCCGGTGCCGACGGCACGCGGATTGAACCCGTCTTCCATGTCCCCATATTGCACGTCGCCGGTCTGCGCCATGAAACCGTCGATCACGCGATGGAAGGCGACGTTGTCATAGGCGCCGTCGCGTACCAGCTTCCTGATCTGCTCGACATGCTTCGGCGCAAGATCGGGGCGCAGCGCAATGGTCACGTCGCCGTCCTTGAGGGTAAGGACCAGCGTATCCTCCGGTTCGGCGGCGAAGGCCGGGAACGCGGCAGCGGCAAGGCCGCCGACCACGATGGCTAAGGCCGCGAGCTTCTTGAGAATCATTGGGTGTCTCCAGCTATTTCGCGAATTTGGCGGTCAGCGGTTCCACGACCGCAGCGGGCACGAACGGCTCGATATTGCCGCCCATCGAAGCGATCTGGCGCACGAGTGTGGCGGTAATGGTTCGTACCGACGGACTGGCCGGCAGGAAGATGGTCTGCAATTCCGGCGTCATGACCTCGTTCATGCCCGCCATCTGCATTTCATAGTCGAGATCGGTGCCATCGCGCAGGCCACGGATCATGATCGAAGCGCCGTGTTTGCGCGCCGCATCCACGACCAGTCCGTCGAATGCGACCACAGATATGCGCCTGGCATCGTCTCCGAACTCCTGCGCGGCCACGGTCTCAATCAGGCCAACGCGCTCCTCGAAAGAAAACAGAGGCTTCTTGCCGGGATGAATGCCGATCGCCGCATATATCCGGTCGGCGATGGCGAGCGACGCCTTCAGCACGTCCAGATGTCCGTTGGTGAGCGGGTCGAACGACCCTGCGTAGATGGCGATGCGTTCGGTCATGGCATCCGCTTCTAGAGACAGCCGAGGCCAAACGCAACGCATTGGCCTGGCCAAAAAGGTTTCCGGCAGATGAACGCAGGATGAACGGAAGTGTCAGAAGCCATTCAAGCCGAATCGCCGACCTTGCCCGGCAACAGGATGAAACCAAAGCCGCACCCGTGCGTTACAACCGCAGGAGATACGCTCATGATCATCTATATGCTTGCCGCCGCCATGACCATCGCCATGCTGATCGCCACGGTTTTCGGATTGCATCAGGAAGCCGAGCGCAGCCGTTCCCCTCGCCGCAACCGTGGCTTTCCCCTGCGCTCGCGCAATCCCCACCAGATGTAGGGGAGCGCGTTGAGCCGCAGCGGATTACTCCGCCTGCGGCCCGTCCTCTGCGCCTGAGCCCTCTGCGCCGGACACGGGAGCCTCGGCGCCTTCGCCCTCCCCGTCACCATTGTCCTCATCGGAACCCGGCTCCGAAATGCGCTCGACCGACACCACCTTTTCGCCTTCGGCCGTATTGAAGATGGTAACGCCCTTGGTGGCGCGGCTGGCGAAACGGATTCCGTGCACCGGTACGCGGATGACAGTTCCGCCATCGGACACCAGCATGATCTGATCTTCGTTGCCGACCGGGAACGCCGCCACCAGCGGGCCGATTTCATCGACCTTGGAGACATCGGTGGCGCGGATACCCTTGCCGCCACGATTGGTCAGCCGGAAGTCGTAGGATGACGAGCGCTTGCCGTAGCCGAGTTCGGTGACCGTGAGCACGAACTGCTCGTGCATCTTGAGGAATTCGTAGCGTTCCTCGGAAAGCTGTGCATCCTCGCCAACATCCTCATTGGTGAGCGCGATTTCCTCTTCATCACCATTGCCGGACAACATGCGACGCTCGGCAGCCGAGCGCTTCAGATAGGCGGCCCGCTGCGACGCATCGGCATCGACATGCTCGAGAATGGTCATGGAAATGGCGCGGTCGCCCTCCGCCATCGAGATGCCCCGCACGCCGACCGAATTGCGGCCGGCGAATACCCGCACGTCCGAAACGGAGAAGCGGATGCACTGACCCGACGCCACCGTGAGCAGCACGTCGTCGTTTTCGGTGCAGGTCTCGACGCCGAGGATCTCGTCGCCCTCGTCGAGCTTCATGGCGATCTTGCCGTTGCGATTGACCTGAACGAAATCCGACAGCTTGTTGCGGCGAACCGTGCCGCGCGTGGTGGCGAACATCACGTCCAGTTCGCCCCAGCTTGCCTCGTCTTCGGGCAGCGGCATGATGGTGGTGATGCGCTCGCCCTGCTGCAGGGGCAGCATGTTGATGAGCGCCTTGCCGCGCGACTGCGGGCTGCCCACCGGCAGGCGCCACACCTTCTCCTTGTAGACGATGCCGCGCGAGGAGAAGAACAGCACCGGCGTGTGGGTGTTGGCCACGAACAGCCGGGTGACGAAATCCTCGTCCTTGGTCGACATGCCCGAGCGGCCCTTGCCGCCGCGACGCTGTGCCCGGTAGAGCGACAGCGGCACGCGCTTGATGTAGCCGGAATGGCTGACGGTGACGACCATGTCCTCACGCTGGATCAGGTCCTCGTCGTCCATGTCCGCGCCGCCATCGGCAAGCTCGGTGCGGCGCGGCGTGCCGAATTCGTCACGAACCGCAGCCAGCTCGTCCTTGACGATCTGCTGGATACGCGCGCGGGACGACAGGATATCCAGATAATCGCGGATTTCCTCGCCGATGGTGTTCAGCTCGTCGCCGATCTCGTCGCGGCCGAGCGCGGTCAGGCGCTGGAGGCGCAGTTCGAGGATGGCGCGCGCCTGCTCCTCGGAAAGGTTGTAGGTGCCGTCATCGTTGATGCGGTGGCGCGGATCGTCGATCAGGTGGATCAGCGATTCCACATCCGCGGCCGGCCAGCGGCGCTCCATCAACTGCTCGCGCGCCGTCTGCGGATCGGGCGCGTGGCGGATAAGCTTGATGACCTCGTCGATATTGGCCACCGCGATGGCAAGGCCGACCAACACATGGGCGCGATCGCGCGCCTTGCGCAGCAGATATTTGGTGCGCCGGCTGATGACCTCCTCGCGGAAGGTCACGAAAGCCTTCAGCATGTCGATGAGGGTCAGCACTTCCGGCTTGCCGCCGTTCAGCGCCACCACATTGGCCCCGAACGACGTTTGCAGCGGCGTGTAGCGGTAGAGCTGGTTGAGGATCACCTCGGCATTGGCGTCGCGCTTCAGCTCGATGACTACACGGTAGCCCTGCCGGTCGCTCTCGTCGCGAATGTCGGAGATGCCCTCGATGCGCTTGTCGCGCACCAGTTCGGCCATCTTCTCGATCATCGAAGCCTTGTTCACCTGGAAGGGAACCTCGGTGATGACGATGGCTTCGCGGTCGCCGCGGATCGGCTCGATATCGACCTTGCCGCGCATGACGATGGAGCCGCGCCCGGTCGAGTAGGCATTGTAAATGCCCGAGCGGCCGAGAACGATGCCGCCGGTCGGGAAATCCGGACCGGGAATGATCTCCATCAGGTCGGTCAGTTCGATGGCGGGGTTGTCGATGATGGCAATGGCGCCGTTGCACACCTCGGCCAGATTGTGCGGCGGGATGTTCGTGGCCATGCCGACCGCGATACCGCCGGAGCCGTTGACCAGAAGGTTCGGGAACCGCGCCGGAATGACGCGCGGCTCCGCCCCCGAGGCGTCGTAGGTGTCCTGGAAATCGACAGTATCCTTGTCGATGTCCTCCAGCAGCTCATGCGCGACCTTGGCGAGGCGCGCCTCGGTGTAGCGCATCGCCGCCGGCGGATCGCCGTCGATGGAGCCGAAATTGCCCTGCCCGTCGATGAGCGGCACGCGCATCGACCAGTCCTGCGCCATGCGCACCAAAGCGTCATAGATCGAGGCATCGCCATGCGGGTGGTATTTACCCATCACGTCGGCAACGGGGCGGGCCGACTTCACATATTTGCGGTTCCAGTGGTAGCCGCTCTCATGCGAGGCGTAGAGAATGCGCCGATGGACAGGCTTGAGGCCGTCGCGAACGTCAGGCAGAGCGCGGCTGACGATCACGCTCATGGCGTAATCGAGATAGGAGCGCTGCATCTCCTCGACGATGGAAATCGGTTCGATGCCGTTCGGATCGCCGTCGGCACCGCTCGGTGTTTTATGGTCGGTCAAATCAGGTCACACGTGTTGGGAATCATTTCCGTCTTATATAGGAACGGGGCCGGATTCTCCAACATCGAACGATCTTTTCCAGAACTGATTTTCGACGTTATTTCAAATGGATATGCGATTTTTGGGGAAATCGTCACGACAGCCGCTGCCGGGCTGGGTCCCAAGTGCCCGAATAAGCCTGCCCGGCAACTGGCGCCAGCGACAGCATTGCGGTAGCCTGAAATAACAGGGGACATATCCAGATGCCAAATTTCGACAGTCTTTTCAATGCGTTCGTCACCCTTCTCGTGACGATCGACCCGCCCGGACTGGCGCCTATCTTTCTGGCGGTAACGCGTAACATGAACCGCGCCGAGCGCAAGCAGGTGTCCATCCGCGCAAGCGTGATCGGCTTTGTGCTGCTCGCCGTTTTCGCGGTGGCGGGTGCGGCGATTCTTTCCGTGTTCGGCATCACGCTGGCAGCCTTCCGCGTCGCTGGCGGATTTCTGCTGTTTTTCATCGCCTTCGAGATGGTTTTCGAAAAGCGGAACGATCGCAAGGAGAAAATCTCGGATGTCGCCATCACCCGCGACCACATTCACAACATCGCAGCGTTCCCGCTTGCCATTCCGCTGATCGCAGGCCCCGGCGCCATTTCCGCCACCGTTCTGCTGTCCGGCTCGTTTCACGGATTTGCCGGTCAGGCAGCGCTTGTCGGTATAATCTTCGTATGTCTGGCCGTCACCTATCTGGTGTTCCTGCTTGCCGAGCGCATCGACCGCATTCTGGGCGAAACCGGCCGCTCCATTCTCACTCGCCTGCTCGGCGTGATCCTCGCGGCGCTGGCCGTGCAATTCGTCGCCGACGGCGTGAAGGTCCTCATCGCCGGCTAACGCAATATTCCCCGGGCGCGCGCCCGGATGCGGCAAGGAAGCAAATTCTTAACCCTCATTGCGGAGTTTCTCCCCGAAGTCAGCACGTCTGGAGAAACGATATGAGCAGGATTTTGATCATCTCTCTGGCCGCTCTGTCGCTGTCCGCCTGCGGTTCCTCGCAGGCGATGAGGACGGCCAGCGGCGCTGCCATCGGAGCCGGATCGGGTGCGCTTGCCGGCGCGGCGGTAGGCGGAACCGGCGGCGCAGTGGTAGGCGGCCTTGGCGGGGCAGCGCTCGGAGCCGTCATCGGTTCGAACCACTAGACATTTCCGCTCCGGGACGCCCCCCATAAGCGGTGCGGGCAGCCCGAAAAAGCAGCGCCCCGCCAATCAGGCGGGGCGGCGCGGAATTTCCTGCGTCGATGTCAGTCGTTGGCGGACAGGTTGGTTCCCAGCGTATCCTTCACGAACAGCAGGCCGACGATCAGCGACATGGCAGCAATCGCCACCGGATACCACAGACCGAAGTAGATATCGCCCTTGTAGGCACTGAGCGCGAACACCGTGGCCGGGAGCAGACCTCCGAACCAGCCATTGCCGATATGGTAGGGCAACGACATGCCGGTGTAGCGGATGCGGGTCGGGAACATTTCGACCAGGATCGCCGCAATCGGCCCGTAGACCATCGTCACGTAGATGACGAGGATGAACAGGATGCCGATGGTCAGCGGCCAGTTCACCTTGTCCGGATCGGCATACATGGCGAACGCACCGGAGTTGGGAATGCTGTAGGCCGTAACCTCGGTGGCGCCACCCGCTTCTTCCGCGGTGATCACCTTGTCGACAATGGCCTGCGCGACCGCAAGCGTCTTCGCCTCCCCGGCACGGATCGCCGCAGCGTCGAGGTTCAGTTCCGGATTTGCCGCAACGAAAGCGTCGAGCTTCTGGTCGGGAACCACGCTTGTGGCACGCCGCATGGGATAGCCGCCGTCCAGAAGGGCGATGTTGATGCCCTTGGCGAAAGCCACCTCCCTTGCCTTGGCGTCATCGCCCGCCGCGATGGCGTCGAAGGACTCCACGGTTTCGTCGCCGATCGTGACTTTGGCCGCAGTGCCCGGCGCGGCACTTACCACCACGTCATAAGGCACCGAGTTGCGGGTCAGGAACGAGGTGGCGATATCGCACGACGTTGTGAACTTGGCCGTTCCGACCGGGTTGAACTGGAACTTGCAGTCGCCGGGGGCTGCCGTCACCGTAGCACGAACGTTCTGCTGTGCTGCGGCAAGCGTGGGGTTGGCGGCCCAGGTCAGCGCCTTGAACAGCGGGAACGTCGTCAGGATGGCCAGAACGAAGCCGGCCATGATGATCGGCTTGCGGCCGATCTTGTCCGACAGCCATCCGAACACAACGAAGAAGATCGATCCCACGGCAAGAGCTGCGGCGATCATGATGTTGACCGACCACGCGTCGACCTTGAGCACATTGGTGAGGAAGAACAGCGCATAGAACTGGCCATTGTACCACACCACCGCCTGACCGGCGGTGAGGCCGAGCAGCGCCAGCAACGCGATCCGGGCGTTCTTCCACTGGCCGAAGGCTTCCGAGAGCGGAGCCTTGGAGGTCTTGCCTTCCGCCTTCATTCGCTTGAACGTCGGCGATTCCGAGAGAGAAAGCCGGATCCAGATCGAAATGCCGAGCAGCAGGAACGACACGATGAACGGAATGCGCCAGCCCCATGCGGCATAATCCTGAGCGCTGAGCGAAGCCTGCACGATCAGGATGACGATCAGCGACAGGAACAGGCCGAGCGTCGCAGTGGTCTGGATCCACGACGTATAGAAGCCGCGGCGGTCGTCCGGCGCGTGCTCCGCAACATAGGTCGCAGCGCCGCCATATTCGCCGCCGAGCGCAAGGCCCTGCAGCATGCGCAGGAAGATCAGGATGACCGGCGCGGCAATGCCCCAGCTTGCATAGCCGGGCAAAATGCCGACGAGGAAGGTCGACAGGCCCATGATGATCATGGTGACGAGGAAGGTGTATTTGCGCCCGACCAGATCTCCCAGACGGCCGAACACCAGTGCGCCGAACGGCCTCACCAGAAAGCCGGCCGCGAAGGCAAGCAGCGCGAAGATGTTGCGTGTCGCTTCCGGAATTGCCGGACTGAAGAAAGTCGAGCCGATGAAGACGGCCAGCGAGCCGTAGAGATAGAAATCGTACCATTCGAACACGGTACCGAGCGAAGAGGCGAAGATGACTTTCTTCTCCTCCCGCGTCATGCCACGGCTTGAGCCGCCGGCAGTGGATGCCATTGCCATTCGGGGTCTCCTCCATTTTTGCAGCCTTCATGACAACCCTCCTGTCGTCGTCGAAGGCGAATGGACGCGGACTCAAAAGTGAGCGCCATCACGCAAAAAGTGACAGAAACCCGCGAAAAGCGGCACCAATCCTTTGGAATTATGACTTTGGTCTAATAAAGCGAAAGCGAATAAACACCATTTCGCCCTGCGCTCAAAGCGCCTGAAGCAGCGCCGCGGCCGCACGGAAATCGCGATGGCGTTGCGAGCGGCGGGCCACGGCTTCGGCATCCTGCCCCCAGTGCGCGACCTGCCAGTCCTCATCGACATGCGCGGCAAGCCATGCGGCATCGGCATCGAGTTCACGCGCCTCGACCGCCAGCGCCAGCAGGGCCGACCCCGTAAGCGAGGTCATCACGTGCAGGCAAGCCAGCCGGAAAGCATCGTTGCGGCGTGCAAGCCATGCTCCGAGAACGGCTATGGACTCGCGTGGCTGTTCGACATGCATGACACCTTCGGCAAGGTTCAGGCGTGCCCCGATTGCGGACTGCGCCCAATCCAGGACCGGGTCCCAATGCGTGTTCTGGCGCTCGATAAGCCCCTGCGGACCCTCGGCGCGATAACAGAGCATATCCGAAGAAGCGAAGCGCAGAATGTCTTCCAGCACGGCCTGCGGATCGCTCGCCACGCCGTCGATTGCGGTGTTGACCAGCCGCAGCGCCGGCATGCTCACCGGATCGATAGTCTCGCCCTGCGCCTCGAACTCGCCGGCAACCAGCTTCGCTGCCGCCTGTGTCGGAAGCATGAGCAGATTGCGGCCGGGCGTGCGCACCGGCTTGCCGTCGAGTTGGACGGCAAAGCCCTCCGCCTCCTGAACCACGCCTGCCTCGCTGTAAAAGCGCTTCGGCAAGGGCGTGCGCATATGTATCTGGGCGCGCCGGGTGGGATCGGGGTCCGAAAGATGTGCGCCGGCCTCGATGTCATTCAGCATGTCGCGCATGTCGATCTCCTGTCTCGCCCGAAGGGCATGACGCGTAGTCCCGGTCTCGAGCAGCGGGAGTTCTGACGAACGCTGCCGCCGCCGCTATAGCTTCTTTTCCTTGCCGCATTTTGCAGTCAGACGACACCGTCTGACTGCGGAATGCTTTAGTCCTCGCCGCTCTGCTCGTCCAAACCGAGCAGGTTCCAGCTCTGGCGCATATGAGGCGGCAGGGGCGCGGTCACGTCGATTTTGCCGCCGTCGGGGTGCGGAATGACGATGCGGCGCGCATGCAGATGCAGACGATTCTGCATGCCGCCCGGGAAATCCCAATTGGTGTCGGCTTCGAAATATTTCGGATCGCCGATGATCGGGCAGCCGATATGGGCGGCGTGAACGCGAAGCTGGTGCGTGCGCCCCGTATAGGGCTCCATCTCCAGCCAGGACAGCGACTGCGCAGCCTGCTCGATGAGGCGGTAGAAGGAGACGGCATGATCCGCGCCCTTCTCGCCATGTTTCGCGACCCGCATCCGGTCTCCGTCCGGTGTCTGGTCCTTGACGAGCCACGTTGAAATCTTGTCTTCACGCTTGGGCGGCACACCCTTGACCAGCGCCCAATAGGTCTTTTTCGTTTCGCGCGCACGGAAGGATTCCGACAGCTTCATCGCCGCCAGCCGCGTGCGCGCCACGACGAGAACGCCGGAGGTATCCCGGTCGAGCCGGTGGACCAGACGCGGCTTCTCGCCCTTCTTGTTGCGCAGGGCTTCCAGCATGTCGTCGACATTGCGGGTCACGCCCGAACCGCCCTGCACAGCCAGTCCGGCCGGCTTGTTGAAGACGTAGACCTTCGGATCCTCGTGCAGCAGCATGCGCGCCAGCACATCGCCATCATCCTGATTGCGGATCGAATAGCCGGTCATCTGGTCGCTTGCCTTGCGATCGACCTCGAGAGGCGGAATGCGGATGACATGGCCGGGCTCGACCCGCGTGTCGGCCTTGGCGCGGCCGCCATTGACCCGGACCTGCCCCGACCGCAGCAGCTTCTGCAGATGGCCGAAACCAAGTCCCGGATAGTGAGCCTTGAACCAGCGGTCGAGCCGCATGCCGGCCTCGCCGGCCTCAACCGTTATCTGTTCTACGCCTGCCATGAGCCTGTCCATTGATCCCGGCTGCCAGATAGCACCAAGCGCCCGCCAATGCGAGCCGTGCGCCGCCCGGGAAAATTCCTGTGTCAGCCGCGTTCCTTGCGCAGCTTGGCCCAATATTCAAGGCGCTTCCTGATTTCGCGCTCGAAACCACGCTCTGGCGGATCGTAGAACGTCTGGCGGCCCATCTTCTCGGGGAAGTAATCCTGCCCGGAAAAGGCATCCGGCTCGTCATGATCGTAGCGATAGCCGGCGCCGTAGCTTTCTTCCTTCATCAGCCTGGTCGGCGCGTTGAGGATGTGCTTGGGCGGCAGCAGCGAGCCGTGTTCCTTCGCCGCCCGCATAGCCCCCTTGAAGGCGGTGTAGACAGCGTTCGATTTCGGCGCCGTGGCGAGGTAGACGCAGGCCTGCGCAAAGGCCAGCTCGCCCTCGGGTGAGCCGAGATAATCATAGGCATCCTTGGCGGCATTGGCGACGACGAGCGCCTGAGGATCGGCAAGGCCGATGTCTTCCACCGCCATGCGCACCAGCCGCCGGCCGAGATAGAGCGGGTCCTCACCCGCGTCGAACATGCGCGCGAGGTAGTAGAGCGCCGCGTCCGGATCGGAGCCGCGTACGGATTTATGAAGGGCCGAAATCAGATTGTAGTGACCGTCCTGCCCCTTGTCGTAGATCGGCGCGCGCCGCTGCACCACGGCAAGCAGGCCCCCGGCATCGAACACTTCGCCCGGCCCCGCCGCGCGCCATACCTCCTCGGACAGCGTGAGCGAAGCGCGGCCATCGCCGTCCGCCATGCGTATCAGCGCCGCCCTCGCCTCCTCATCGAGCGGCAGGGGCTTGGCTTCGGCTTCCTCGGCACGCGCCAGAAGCTTGGCGATGCTTTCCTCATCGAGCGAACGGAAGGTAAGCACGCGCGCCCGGGAGAGCAGCGCCGCATTCAGCTCGAAGGACGGGTTTTCGGTCGTCGCGCCGACGAGAATGACGGTGCCATCCTCCATCACCGGCAGGAAGCTGTCCTGCTGGGCCCGGTTGAAGCGGTGGATCTCGTCCACGAACAGCAGGGTCTGGCGACCGTTGGCGCGGCGCAGACGGGCGGTCTCGAAGACCTTCTTGAGGTCCGCGACACCGGTGAAGATCGCCGAAATCTGCTCGAACGCGAGGCTGGTTTCGCCCGCCAGAAGCCGCGCCACGGTGGTCTTGCCCGTTCCCGGCGGCCCCCAGAAGATCATGGAGCCGAGCGAGCCGGAACGGATCATGCGCGTCAGCGCCCCGTCGGGCCCGGTCAGATGCTCCTGCCCGACAACCTCGGAAAGGCTCTTCGGCCGCAACCGGTCGGCGAGCGGCTGACCGACCGGCCCTCCCTCCGGTTTGCCGGAACTGAAAAGGTCCGTCATGCCTCCGAACTCAGTAGCGCAGCACCTGACGCATCAGCTGGCCATCGCGCTCTATGGTGAAACGCCACCAGCGCGCATTCTGCTGCGATGCGTCAGACAGCTTGCGGGCACTGTCTATCGTCTGACCGTTGACCTCGCGCACGATGTCGCCGGGACGCAGGCCAAACCCGCCAGCGGGCGAGTTGCGTTCCACCTCCACAACCGCCACACCCTTCGTGTCGGCGCGCATGCCAAGGCGCTGTGCCAGACGCGGCGACAGATCGGCAACTTTCGCCCCTGCGAACGGGCTGCGGCCGCGCAATTGCATCTGGGCCACCGAAGCGCCTTCAGGGGCGCGAACAAGAGCGACATCGACCTTCTTTTCCTCGCCCTTGCTAAGCACGCCAAGCTCGGCCTGCGTGCCGACAGGCTGCGTCGCCAGCCGGTATCCGAGAGCGTCCACGCCCTCGATGCGGGCACCGTTGAAGGTCAGGATCACATCGCCCGGCTTCAGGCCGGCCTGCTCGGATGGACCTCCCGCCTCGACCGCCGAAACCAGCGCGCCATAGGGCGTTTCCATGCCGAGCGACTCGGCGATCTGCGGCGTGATCACATCGAAGGTTGCGCCGATATAGGGGCGCTCGAAGAAGTCGCGACCGGCCTTTGCGGCCTCCACGAAAGCGCGCACCATGTTGGAGGGAATGGCGAATCCGATGCCGATCGAGCCACCGCTGCGGCTGTAGATCGCCGTGTTGATGCCGACAAGCTGGCCACCCATATTGATCAATCCGCCGCCGGAATTGCCCGGATTGATTGCTGCATCCGTCTGGATGAAGAATCCAGAGTCGGAAATGCCGATATGGCTGCGCGCCAGCGCCGAGACGATACCGGAGGTGGTGGTCTGGCCGACACCGAAAGGATTGCCGATGGCCAGCACGAGGTCGCCCACCTGCAGGGCGTCGGAATCGCCGATGGCAATGGTGGGGAAAGGCTTGTCGGATTCGATCTTGAGCACGGCAAGGTCGAGCGACTCGTCCTTCAGAAGGACCTTGCTGGAGAATTCGCGCCCGTCGGACATGGCCACCTTGACCTCGTCCGCATCCTTGATGACGTGGAAATTCGTGACGATAAAGCCAGCTTCGTCAACCAGAACGCCGGACCCGAGGGAAGACTGCGACCGCGGCATGGATCGGCCGAAAAATTGCTCGAAGAACGGATCGCCATCGAAAGGCGAGCGCACCCGTGCAGTCTGGGACGCATAGACGTTGACCACGGCGGGCGCGGTCTGCCTGACGAGCGGCGCATAGGAAAGCTGCACTTCCTCGCGGCCGAACGGCACGCGGCGATCGGGACCGGCGGTCGTGTCGTCGCTGCCGGACCCCTGAAGCAGATCCGTCAACACCTCGGACAGGCCGGGCGACTCCTTCTTCTCCTGAGAAACAGCCTGCGACGCCAAAGGCGTCGCAAGAAGCAGCGACAGGGCTCCGACAAAGGCAAGGGAGAGGCGCTTGGCAGCCATGAACGAATCCTCCGGCACAGTTGCCGCGTATTGTCGTGACGATTGTGCAAAATGAAAGGCTTACAAAGCCCGATTTTTCGACCGCTTCAAGACGGTGAAAAAGATTTCACGAATGCAGCCCTGTTCAACCGGTTTTGGGCTGGCCTTTCGTCCGGACCTGAAGCCGGACACGAAAATGTGGTCAGCCCCGTTCCTCATCACGGTCGAAACAGCACGACACGAAGGTTATATAGTCGATGTTGCAACAACGACAACGCCAGCAAGGCAATGGCCATGCCCGCCTACCGCCCTCCTTCGATCCCCGCAGGGGAAATCACACCTGAATCCATATTTCTGAACCGGCGGCATTTCCTTGCCGGCGCTGCGGGATTGCTGGCTTTGGGGGTCTCTTCACGATCGCTGGCCCGGCCGCTCCAATCCACGGAAAGCCCGTTCTCCACCGATGAGAAGCTGACGCCGGAAAGCGATGTAACCGCCTACAACAATTTCTACGAATTCGGCCTCGGTAAAGGCGACCCGAAGGCTCGATCCGGCAAATTCAAACCGACACCCTGGGCCGTCAAGGTCGACGGGCTGGTCTCAAAGCCGCGTGAATTCGGACTGGAAGAGCTTCTTTCGTTTCCGCTGGAGGAACGCATCTACCGCATGCGCTGTGTCGAGGCGTGGTCGATGGTGATTCCCTGGACAGGCTTCCCGCTGGCCGCTCTCCTCGACACGGTCGAGCCGCTCGGCTCGGCCAGATATGTCGCGTTCGAAACCGTCGTTCGGCCAGAGGAAATGCCCGGACAGAGCGGTTTCTTCCAGCCGCTCGACTGGCCCTACGTGGAGGGCCTGCGGCTGGACGAGGCACGCCATCCGCTCACGATTCTGGCGCTCGGCCTGTACGGCAAGACACTGCCGAACCAGAATGGCGCACCGGTACGGCTGGTGGTGCCGTGGAAATACGGCTTCAAGGGCATCAAGTCGATCGTGCGCATCACGCTCACCGAAAAGCAGCCGCCAGCCACCTGGAACATCACGGCCCCAAACGAATATGGCTTCTATGCCAACGTCAATCCGGAGGTTGACCATCCGCGATGGAGCCAGGCCAGCGAAACCCGCATCGGCGAAGGCGGCTTTTTCGGCGCGAACCGGCGGCCTACCCTGCCCTTCAACGGTTATGAGCAGGAAGTTTCCGGCATCTACGCCGGCATGGACCTGAAGGCCAACTTCTGATGGCCCAGCTTCAGGCAGCGTTGCCGCAGGGCTTGCGAAGGGCTTCCGTCTGGGCGCTTTATGCCGTGGGCCTTGTTCCTGCCGCGTGGGGCTTCTGGCTGGGGGCTACCGGGCGGTTGCCGGGCAATCCGGTGAAGGAATTCGAGCATCTTCTGGGCCTGTGGGCGCTGCGCTTTCTCATCGCGACGCTCGCGGTCACGCCGTTGCGCGACCTTTTCGGCATCAATGCCCTGCGCTACCGGCGCGCACTTGGCCTGCTCGCCTTCTGGTATGTGCTGATGCACTTCACCGCCTATATGGTGCTCGACCAGTATCTGAATTTCGCAGCCATCGTCGAAGACATCGCCCGGCGTCCCTTCATCACCATCGGAATGGCCGGGTTCGCCATGCTGATTCTGCTGGCGCTGACCTCGAACAGGTGGTCGATCCGCAAGCTGGGCAGGCGCTGGGGGAAGCTGCACCAGCTGGTTTATGTCATCGCCGCCGCCGGCGCGCTGCACTACGCCATGTCGGTGAAAGTGGTCGGGCCGCAGCAGTGGTTCTACATCGCCTGCATCGCCCTGCTTCTGGCGTGGCGGCCGCTGCGCCCCATGTTCATGCGCCGCAAGCGCGCGGGGGCCGCCGGACAACACGTTACGCCGGACCGGTTCTGAAAGCGAAAAGGCCGGGAGATCGCTCTCCCGGCCTTTTCGATGCAATGCCCTGTTCGAAGGATCAGGCTGCCTCAGCCTCTTCGACGCCTTCGGCCTCGAGGCGGGCGCGGTCGCCGGCGCCCTTGGCAGAGGTGTCACGATCAACAAACTCGATGACTGCCAGCGGGGCGTTGTCACCACGGCGGAAGCCCGCCTTCATGATACGCAGATAGCCGCCGTTGCGGGTGGCGTAGCGCGGGGCAATGATGTCGAACAGGCGCTTCACAACGTCCTCGTTGCCGATCTGCGCGATCACCTGACGGCGGGCGTGCAGGTCGCCGCGCTTGCCGAGGGTGACGAGCTTCTCGACGATCGGACGCAGGTCCTTCGCCTTCGGCAGGGTGGTCACGATCTGCTCGTGCTCGATGAGCGAGACTGCGAGGTTGGCGAACATCGCCTTGCGGTGGCTCGCGCTGCGGGAGAAACGACGGCCTTTGAAACCGTGGCGCATGGCTCTTTCCTTCTTCAGATGTTCAGGAGGCCACGGCCTCCGATGGTTTTCCGCATGGCCGTCGGACCGGGCGACCCGGTCCTTGGTACCATGCTCTATTCAGGCTCAGTACTGGTCTTCGTAACGCTTGGCGAGATCTTCGATGTTCTCCGGCGGCCAGTCCTGAACCTCCATGCCGAGGTGCAGACCCATGGAAGCCAGAACTTCCTTGATCTCGTTCAGCGACTTGCGGCCGAAGTTCGGAGTGCGGAGCATTTCCGCCTCGGTCTTCTGGATAAGGTCGCCGATGTAGACGATGTTGTCGTTCTTGAGGCAGTTGGCCGAACGGACCGAAAGCTCCAGCTCGTCCACCTTCTTCAGAAGCGCCGGGTTGAAGGCGAGTTCCGTCACCTGCTCGGCGGCGGCTTCCTTCTGCGGCTCCTCGA
>JAIPUZ010000019.1 GCA_022833215.1 Mesorhizobium sp.
GCTAAAGCGACGCCGCCGACCCGTGTCAACGATCTCAAGCCGGCTCACCGGATTCCGATATCTGTCCTTACTACTGTCCATAAGGACAAAGCGACAGATTCACATCACGACATCAAGGCGGCCCCATCCGCCCGCCAGTTCCGGCACGCCCGCCATCAGAAGAACATCCTTCGCGGCGCGGCGGTGCATCTGGTGGCGCACCATGGATCGCCCGCACTGCCGCCTGAATTGCAGAAGCGCTTTCCCGGGCTGGGAATGGGGCGACGCGATGGCGGGCAGCGCTGCGATATGTGAAGTCTCCGCGCCGCCTGCCACCGGTCGCGCCCGATCCTGTCACGGCAGCGTTCTGAACTTGTCGGCTATCCAGATGAGCGCACCGTAGATCATCTCCCGGTCATTGCCGGTCAGCTCCACGATGCCTGCCTTGACGGCAAGACCGCCGGGTTCGATCAGGTGTCGGGCGCGCCTGCGGCGCTCGACTATCGACGTGTTTCTCAAGGCTTGCGGCACGGCGAAATCCGCCGAACTGGAGCGCTCGGGCAAAGGCCGATGGCCTCTTCTCCCGCTCGCTCAGTTTTGCGGCAGCCGCTGACGCCATAGTGTGGCTGCCTGCTCCCTGAGCGATTCGAACGACGACTCTTCCGGGCGCACGCTCAGGAGCGCGGCAGCAGCGGTGCCGATGACGATCTGCCGGGGCCGTTCGTCGCGCACACGGTTTTCCCAGACACCCCGCCAGTATTCCAGACTGGTCAGACCGGTCGCGCCATCCAGCCTGGGCTCAGAGACTGACGGGACGAACACTTCCGAAGAGTTGCCGTCAACGAGGCGGTAAATCGTCGTCGGCCTGTAGGGGGTGAATTCGCCGACATCGCGCACGCTGCCAAGAATAGTCAGGTTTCGCCAGCCCATCATCAGCGCCGCATCGCGATGCAGGAACTGGTTTGCCGGCTGCGCCACGCCGATCAGACTGGCGCGGGCTCCGGACGGGTTGAGAAGATGCAGCATCAGATTGACTGGAGTGCGCATCTGGAACTGCCGGTAGAGCAGAGGCAGATGCGGCATTTCCCGCATCAGCGCCCTCAGCGGCAGATAGGCGATCCCGTGCTTGTCGAGCAGTTGAGATGCGGTATCCATCGATGTGCAGATAGGGATACCGATGGCATCCGCAGCGGCTTCCAGCTTTCCCTGATCAACATCCCTACCGAAGCCATGCATCAGCACGCGCACGCCCGACTGCGCAACCAGCCTCCCCGCCTGCAAAAGCCATGGCATCGACGTGGAGCGCGGCGAAAGATAGATCGGCAGATCCAGATCGGCAAAGCCTGCGCCCGGTGACGGCGCACAAATATGCGCACGACAGGCCTTCACGAAGCCTGCCAGTTCGCCTGTCGTCAGCCCGCGATAGTTCATCGTTGCCAGCAGCGCGCCCGTCTGAACCGGATCCGCTTCCCCCCGAAGGATAATAGCAAAGGCTTCCTGCGCCTCATCAGCGTTCAGCGGGCGCGAATTCCCCACACTTGCGGCGGTGGTGGCAATATGTTTGGCCAGCCTTTGTGCAGGATCGGCATTGTGCCCGATTCCGGCAAGCCGATGGGCATGGTCGATGGGCAGCGGCTGGCCTTCCAGACGGTTTTTCGGCCGATAGCCAAGAGGCACCGCATCGACGATCGGCCCGGCTTTCCATTCCGGGTGGCGGGCGGGCGAACGATCCTCACGGTGGCGGGTCAGGTCTTCCGCCTCAGCCGCGACCGCCCGAACCCGCAGGCGCAACGATTCCGCAAAGGGCGTCGGGATCATGCCCTGCGCCGTTCTGACCATGATCTGATCGCCATAGAGTTCGCGTATCTGCTTGAGCAACCGGCTCATGGCAGGTGCACCCAGTCCAAGACGCGCGGCCGCTCCCTTCACTGATTTCTCGACAAGCAGGGCATCCAGCGCCAGAATCAGCCGTAACCGGCCAAGAGGCATCTCTGCCTGCATTTCCGCAGCGGCAGGTGGCGAACTGCGTGGGGGCCGCCTGATTTTTGCCGGTTTTATCATTGAATTCCTTCAATATTCCGTTCCGACAGAACCCGTTTACGCGTGTGTCGGCAGGCCCTTGCGCCAAATTGCTTTTTTCTGAATTTAGTATTGTTCAAAAACATCGGCATTGACCCGTTGAGTACCAGTTCTGAATAGGACTGACGCACTCATATTTTGTAAAGGGGTTATCCGCATGTTGCGAAAGAGTTCGGCAGGACGCGGTTGCGAGGGAAATGCTGCGGGCTCGGTAATGCGCTGGAAGCGCGTTCTTGCGGCATGTTCCTGCCTTGTCATGGCAGGTGCATTCAATGCTCCGGGCACCGCTTTCGCACAGGCTGCGGAAGACGAGGAGGACGGCGTTACCCTTTTGAAGCAGATCGTAGTCACGGCCACCGGCTTCGAGCAGAACGTCAAGGACGCTCCTGCAAGCATCACCGTGGTTTCCCGTGAAGAACTGGAAAAAGGTTCGTTCCGTGACCTGACCGATGCCCTGCGCGAGGTTCAGGGCGTAGCGGTGACGGGCGTTGCCAATGAGAAGGACATTTTCATTCGCGGTCTTCCCGGCAGCTACACGCTGATCCTTGTTGACGGAAAGCGCCAGAGCACGCGCGATGCCCGCACCAACGGCAATTCGGGTTTCGAGCAGAGTTTCATTCCCCCCATCAGCGCCATCGAGCGCATCGAGGTCGTGCGCGGTCCGATGTCATCGCTCTATGGTTCCGACGCCATGGGTGGCGTCATCAACATCATCACCCGCAAGGTCGCCGACGTGTGGTCGGGCTCCGTCACTGTCGACGGTACGGCTCAGCAGCATTCACGCTTCGGCAATAACGGTCAGGTCTCGTTCTACGGCTCCGGCCCTGTGATACAGGACAAGCTCGGCATGCAGATCTGGGGCCGAGGCTACAAACGTGGAGAAGATAGTTTCCTCGGCGGCGTCAGCGGCGCGAGGGAGGGCGACATCACTGGTCGGCTGACCTTTACGCCCAACGAAGACCACGATTTCGTCCTCGAAGGCGGGGTTACCCGGGTCAAGCGCGAAGCCGAGCAGGGCGAAACTCTGGCCTTTAACCCCCGAACCCCAACCACCTACAACCATAATGACAGGAATCATTGGTCGGTCTCACACACCGGCCGGTGGGGCTGGACCACTTCCGAGATCTCCTTCTCTCAGGAGTGGGCAAAACGCACCAGTTTCAACTGGGAGCCGGCGCAGAACGCTTTTGAGGAGCAGCAACGCTCTCCTGAAATCCGTAATTCAGTGCTGGATGCCAAGTTCACAACGCCATTCGAACTCGGCGGTTTGCATACGATGGTGATCGGCGGACAGTATTTTGATGCCACGCTTACGGACCAGAATCCTGGCCGGCGCACGGGCGTGGATGAAAAATTTCAGATCGAACAGTGGGCCCTTTTTGCTGAAGACGAATGGAAGCTCAGCGATACATTCGCCCTCACAGGTGGCCTGCGAATGGACCATCATGAAGTTTACGGCTCTCACTACAGCCCACGCCTCTACGGTGTTTGGAACGCAACCGAGCAGCTGACCGTAAAAGGCGGTGTTTCTACTGGCTTCCGTGCTCCTGACATACGCTCGATAGCACCCGGCTACGCCTATACCACCGGTGGCGCCACCTGTACCTACGGTCCCAACGGAACCTGCGGCGTTATCATCGGTGATCCGAATCTGAAGCCAGAGAAAAGCACGAGTTACGAGATCGGCGCGATCTGGGACAATTTCAGCGGCCTGTCTCTGGGCGCAACGTACTTCTATACCGATTTCAAGGACAAGACCCAGAATGCTCAGGTGTTCAAGAAAGACAGCAACGGGAACGTAATTATTGGCTCTGACGGAAAGCCTGTCCCGGAGCGTTGGCCAGAAGATGACAATTATCGTCTCTGGTACAATTACAATGTTGATGATGCAGTGGTCCAGGGCGTGGAGTTGACGGCCACATGGGAGGCGACCCCGACCCTCACATTCCGTGGCAGTTACACCTATACGGATTCCAAACAGAAAACGGGTGCCTACGAAGGCTTCCCGTTGGCGCGCACGCCCGAACACATGGCAAATCTGCGCGCTGACTGGATCACGCCTATCGACGGGTTCACCACATGGGCGTCCCTCAATTACCACGGCTCTGAAATCAATGCGGGACTGCGCCTCACAGACAATGGAAAGCCCGTCGCATATGACGCGACCGGACAAGTCATCGCCCGCAAATACGGCGACTACGCAACGGTCGATTTCGGCGCATCCTATGCCTTCAATGAAAATGTCGTGCTGAAGGGTGCGGTCTACAACCTCTTCGACAAGAAGGTGGAGGCGACCGATTACAACACCACCATGGAAGGCCGCCGCCTGTGGGTCAGCCTGACCACGAACTTCTGAGCATCAGGGCTCTGAAACCGCTGCTTTTGCGGCAGTGAAGAACCATCGTCCGGGCACGAACCGTGTCCGGACCTGCTTTGTATCATTTGAACGGGAATTCGGGATGAAGCTGGACAGACGCTCTATATTGTTCTCACTCGCGCTTGGCGCGCTTTCCCTGCAAATGGCTCCTGTGGTTGCCGTTGCGCAGGACATTACCGTCAAGCACACGCAGGGCGAGATTTCGCTGCCGGCAGCACCAAAGACGGTTCTCGTCTTCGACATGGCCTCGATCGATACGCTCGATGCGCTGGGTGTGGAGATTGCGGGCGTCCCGGCGTCCAACTTTCCGCCCTATCTGGCAAAGTATGCGGGCGACGAATATGCGAAGATCGGATCGCTGTTCGAGCCCGATCTGGAAGCCGTCAACGCCGCCGATGCCGATCTGATCATCGTCGGCGGCCGCTCCAGCGCCAAATTCGCCGAACTGTCGAAGATCGCCCCGACCATCGATCTGACCGTCGACAACACCACCCTTGTCGACAGCGTGAAGTCGAACGTGTCACTGCTGGGCGAACTGTTCGGCCGGGAAAGGGAAGCTGCGGACAAGATCGCGGCGCTCGATGCATCCATCGCTGCCGCCCGCGAAGCCGCCAGCGGCGCGGGCAAGGGTCTGCTGATCCTGACCACCGGCGGCAAGATGAGCGCCTATGGTCCGGGCTCCCGTTTCGGCATGCTGCATTCGGTGTTCGGCGTCGAGCCGGCGCGCGAAGACCTGCAGGCCGGCAATCACGGTCAGGCGATTTCCTTCGAGTTCATCCTGGAGGCCAATCCCGACTGGCTGTTCGTCATCGACCGCGACGCAGCGATCGGGCGCGAAGGGTCGGCCGCGCAGCAGATGCTCGACAACGATCTCGTCGGTCAGACCAACGCCTGGAAAAACGGGCATGTTGTCTATCTCGACCCGGTGAACTGGTATCTGGTCGGCGGCGGCATCACCGCGCTGAACGCCAGCGCCGATCAGATTGCAAAGGCGTTGCGCAAGGAATAAGCCCCAAAACAGGTTTTTTGCCCTTCATCCTGTCGATGCAGCGCTTCATTTGTTTGGGGCGCTGCATCGTCCGTTTTACAAGTTCGGTGCCATGAAAGCCTCCGGCCTCGCATTATCCGCGCTTCTGGTCCTCGTGCTCGCCGTTGCCAGCCTGTTCGTCGGCGTCAGCGATGTTTCGCTGGCGACCCTTTTGTCGGGCGAAGCCGACGGAAGGGCGCTGCATGTGCTGCTGGCAAGCCGCCTGCCGCGCACGGTTGCGCTCGTTCTTGCAGGTTCCGCCATGGCGGTATGCGGAACCATCATGCAGATGCTGGTGCGCAACCGCTTCGTCGAGCCCTCGACCGCGGGCACGGTGGAATCCGCCAGTCTCGGCTTTCTCGTCATCGTGCTGGTGGCGCCAGGCCTGCCGGTGATCGGGCGCATGGCGGTTGCGGCCCTTTTCGCGCTGGCTGGCACGATGCTGTTTCTCGCCATCCTGCGCCGCATTCCGCTGCGCTCCACCCTGATGGTGCCGCTGGTCGGCATCATGCTTGGCGGGGTGATCAGCGCCGTCACCTCCTTCCTCGCCTATCGCTTCGACATGCTGCAATCGCTGGGCGCATGGACCACGGGCGATTTCTCTGCCGTGCTCAGGGGCCGCTATGAGCTCCTGTGGATCGCCTTCGGCCTCACCTGCCTCGCCTATTTCGCCGCCGACCGCCTGACGGTCGCCGGGATGGGTGAGGATTTCACCACCAATGTCGGGCTGAACTATCGCCGCATCGCCCTGTTCGGGCTGTCGATCGTCTCGGTGGTAACGGCCGTGGTGGTCGTCACCGTGGGCATGATCCCGTTTCTGGGGCTGATCGTGCCCAACATCGTCTCCATGATCGTCGGCGACAATCTGAGGCGCTCCCTGCCATGGGTGGCCGTCCTCGGCTCCGGCATCGTGCTGGCCTGCGACATTATCGGGCGCATCGTGCTCTATCCGTTCGAGATCCCGATCGGAACGGTGGTCGGCGTGTTCGGCAGCGCGGCCTTCCTCTATCTGCTGCTGAGGAGGAACGCCCGTGTCTTCTGAGCGGCTTTCCCGGCGCAACCTCTTTGTCCTGCTCGCACTCGCCGGGGTGATGTGCGCGGCCATTGCCGTGTTCATGACCATTGGCGCCAGGGGCCGCTGGGATTTCGTGCTGCCGTTCCGGGGCCGTAAACTCGCCGCCCTGGTTCTGGTCGCCTATGCCATTGGCATCTCGACCGTCCTGTTCCAGACCGTTGCGGCCAATCGCATCCTCACCCCGTCGATCATGGGCTTCGATGCCTTCTACGTCCTTATCCAGACAGTGCTCGTCTTCACGCTGGGCTCCGCCCGCGTCTCCACGCTCGACCCGCGACTGATGTTCCTGATCGAGGTCGGGCTGATGGTGGCGTTTTCGGTGGCGCTTTATCGCTGGCTGTTTGCCAGAACCGCGCGCAGCCT
>JAIPUZ010000020.1 GCA_022833215.1 Mesorhizobium sp.
ACATGGACATCATCTCGGGCGCGGGCCACGATGCGTGCTGGGTGGCGAAGGTTGCGCCGGCGACGATGATCATGTGCCCGTGCGTGGACGGGCTGTCGCACAACGAGGCCGAGGACATCTCGAAGGAATGGGCCGCCGCCGGCGCCGACGTCCTCCTCCATGCCGTCATCGAAACGGCGGAGATTGTCGAATGAATTGAATCGCATGAACCGAATGCTTCAAGCCGCTCGTCAAAGAAGCGGCAGCAACAAGGGGAACCAGAATGACGAGAGTAATCAGAAACGGCACTGTCGTAACCGCTGACCGTACCTGGAAGGCGGATGTTCTCATCCGCCACGGCAGGATCGAGGCCATCGGGACGGACCTGCATGGCGACCACGAGTTCGACGCCACCGGCTGCTATGTGATGCCGGGCGGTATAGATCCGCACACCCATCTCGAAATGCCCTTCATGGGCACCTATTCCGCCGACGATTTCGAAAGCGGCACGCGCGCGGCGGTGGCCGGCGGCACGACGATGGTGGTCGACTTCTGCCTGCCGGGGCCACAGCAGTCGCTGCTCGAAGCCTTGCAGATGTGGGACAACAAGACCTCGAAGGCGGCCTGCGACTATTCCTTCCACATGGCCATCACCTGGTGGGGCAAGCAGGTGTTCGACGAAATGGCGCAGGTGGTGGACAAGGGCATCCCCTCGTTCAAGCACTTCATGGCCTACAAGGGCGCGCTGATGGTGGACGACGACGAGATGTATGCCTCGTTCCAGCGCTGCGCGGAACTTGGCGCGCTGCCGCTCGTCCATGCCGAGAACGGCGACGTGGTGGCCGCGCTTTCGCAGAAGCTGCTTGCCGAGGGCAATAACGGGCCGGAGGGCCATGCCTATTCGCGTCCGCCGGAAGTGGAAGGCGAGGCGACCAACCGCGCCATCATGATCGCCGACATGGCGGGCGTTCCGCTCTATGTGGTGCATGTGTCCTGCGAGCAGAGCCACGAGGCGATCCGCCGTGCGCGCCAGAAGGGCATGCGCGTCTATGGCGAGCCGCTGATCCAGCACCTGACGCTGGATGAAAGCGAGTATTTCGACAAGGACTGGGACCATGCGGCGCGGCGCGTGATGAGCCCGCCTTTCCGCAACAGGCTCCATCAGGATTCGCTGTGGGCCGGCCTGCAATCGGGCTCCCTTCAGGTGGTGGCGACCGATCATTGCGCCTTCACCAGCGAGCAGAAGCGGTTCGGCGTCGGTGATTTCACCAAAATTCCCAACGGCACCGGCGGTCTGGAGGACCGCATGCCGGTGCTGTGGACGAGGGGCGTGAACACGGGGCGGCTGACGATGAACGAATTCGTCGCCGTCACCTCCACCAACATCGCGAAGATCCTCAACATGTATCCGAGGAAGGGCGCGATCGTGGAAGGGGCGGATGCCGACATCGTGGTGTGGGACCCGAAGCGGAAAAAGACCATATCCGCTGCCGGCCAGCAGTCGGTGATCGACTACAACGTCTTCGAGGGCATGGAGGTGACCGGCCTGCCGCGCTTCGTCTTCTCGCGCGGGGAACTCGTCGTCCAGGAAAACGAGATGAAGACGAGACCCGGCCATGGCCAGTTCGTGGCGCGCGAGCCAAATGCGGCGCCGAACCGGGCGCTTTCGACGTGGAAGGAGATCACGGCGCCGCGCCGGATCGAGCGCAGCGGCATCCCGGTCACAGGGGTGTGAGGCCCATGGCAGACGACAGGAACAATCGGGGAAAGGCATAAACTCCATGAATGCGATAGCCAGTCACAAGCCAGCCCCCGCAATACCGGTCACGCAAAGCGGCGTTGCCGATGTGGTCGCCGCCAGCAAACTCGGCCTTGTCTTCAACACCAACGATGGCCCGGTGCAGGCGCTCAGCAATGTCGACCTCACCATCGGCAAGGGGGAATTCGTTTCGTTCATCGGCCCTTCGGGCTGCGGAAAGACCACGCTGCTCAGGGTGATCGCCGATCTGGAAAAGCCGACCTCCGGCACCATAATGGTGAACGGCATGACGCCGGAACAGGCGCGCGAGCGCCGCGCCTACGGCTATGTGTTCCAGGCGGCCGCGCTGTTTCCATGGCGCACCATCGCAGACAATGTGGCCCTGCCGCTGGAGATCATGGGCATTTCGAAGGCCGAGCGGGCCGAGCGCATCAGGCGCACGCTCGAACTGGTCAATCTCGCCGGTTTCGAGAAAAAATACCCTTGGCAGCTTTCGGGCGGCATGCAGCAGCGCGCCTCCATCGCCCGCGCGCTCGCCTTCGACGCCGACCTGTTGCTGATGGACGAGCCTTTCGGCGCGCTGGACGAGATCGTCCGCGACCATCTCAACCAGCAATTGCTGGAACTGTGGGCGCGCACAAACAAGACGATCTGTTTCGTCACCCATTCGATCCCGGAGGCGGTCTATCTCTCCACCCGCATCGTGGTGATGTCGCCGCGCCCGGGCCGCGTCACCGACATCATCGACACCAACCTGCCGCGCGAGCGGCCGCTCGATGTCCGCGAAAGCCCGGAGTTCCTGGCCATCGCAGCGCGGGTGCGCGACGGCCTCAAGGCCGGCCACAGCTACGAGGACTGAGGGTCGGCATGGACAGTCTTCAATCCAAAATCGTTCCTGTCGGCACGCTGCTGGCCATTCTGGTGGTGGCCTGGTACGCCTTCGCGGTGATGCTGAACGGGCCGTTCCAGCGCGATCTCGACCGCCGCGCCGGCGAGACGCCCGGCCAGCTCGAATTCCTCATGCGCACCTGGTCGCAGCCCAAGCCGACGCTGCCGGCGCCGCATCAGGTGGCGCAGAACTTCTACAAATCCACCTTCACGGTGAAGCCGTGGAGCAACCGCAGCCTCATCTACCATGCATGGGTGACGCTTTCGTCGACCTTCGTCGGGTTCGCTTTCGGGGCCGCGCTGGGCATCCTGATCGCTGTCGGAATCGTGCATTTCGCCTCGCTCGACCGCAGCCTGATGCCGTGGATCATCACCTCGCAGACTATTCCCATCCTCGCCATCGCGCCGATGGTGGTGGTGGTGTTCGCCTCCATCGGCATCACCGGCCTGTTTCCAAAGGCGCTGATCTCGACATATCTGTCCTTCTTCCCCGTGGCCGTCGGCATGGTGAAGGGGCTGCGCTCGCCGGAAGTGATGCATCTGGACCTGATGCGCACCTATAACGCCACCCGCCCGCAGGTGTTCTGGAAGCTTCGGGTTCCCGCGTCGCTGCCGTTCCTGTTCGCGTCGATGAAGGTGGCGGTGGCGGCAAGCCTCGTCGGCGCGATCGTCGCCGAATTGCCGACCGGCGCGGTCGCCGGCATCGGCGCGAAACTCCTGAACGGAGCCTATTACAGCCAGACCATCGACATCTGGGCGGCGCTGGTGGCCGGCTCGCTGGTCGCCGTCATGCTGGTGGCGCTGGTGGGGCTTGCAGGGCGCATCACCGATTACGCCATGGGCGGGAGGCCGGCATGAGGGCGTCACTTCCATGGCAGATCGCGCTTGCGCTTCTGGCGGTCGTCACCGGCGGGGTCCTGCAACTGGCAACGGCCCCGGGCGGCGGTCCCGGCAATGTCTGGCCGGCGCTCGGACTGGTGGCGCTCGCGGCGGCCGCAACCCTGGCCATGGGCGGCAGGCCGGTGGCGCAGGCCGCGCTTCTCTTCGTCGGTGCGCATGGGGCGGCATGGCTGCTGCTCAGCGGTGTTGCCGGCCACGAAGGGCAGGCGGGGGCCTCCTTCTATCTGGCGCTTTCCGGCGCGTGGCTGCTTGCCTGGCGCTGCGTGACGGTGCTTTCGATGCTGAAGCCCGCTTCGCAGGGTGAAAAGAGGCTGCTTGGGCTGATCATTCCGCTGATCTTCGGTGCCTGGGTGCTCATCCTGTGGGAAGCGATCGTGCGCGGCGCGGGCATTCCCTTCCTGCTCCTGCCGCCGCCCAGCGCCATCGCCGAGCGCATCGGAGTCTCGACGGCGGTGCTTGCCGCCGATTTCAGGCAGACGGTGCTGAAGGCGGTTCTGGCCGGCTACATCATCGGCTGCGGCGCCGGCTTCATCGCGGCCATCGCCGCCGACCGTTTCTTGTTCCTGCGGCGCGGGCTTCTGCCCATCGGCAACATGGCGGCGGCGTTGCCGATCATCGGCGTGGCACCCATCATGGTCATGTGGTTCGGCTTCGACTGGCCCTCCAAGGCGGCGGTCGTGGTGATCATGACCTTCTTCCCCATGCTGGTGAACACGGTGGTGGGGCTTTCCGCCTCGGGGCATATGGAGCGCGACCTGATGCGCACCTATGCGTCCGGCTACTGGCCGACGCTTTTCAAGCTTCGGCTGCCGGCGGCCATGCCCTTCATCTTCAACGCGCTGAAGATCAACTCCACGCTGGCGCTGATCGGCGCGATCGTGGCCGAGTTCTTCGGCACGCCGGTGGTGGGCATGGGGTTCCGCATCTCCACGGAGGTCGGGCGCATGAACATCGACATGGTGTGGGCAGAAATCGCGGTGGCGGCGCTGGCCGGCACGCTGTTCTACGGGGTGGTGGCGCTGGTGGAGCGCGCCGTCACGTTTTGGCATCCGTCTATCCGTGGTGGCTAGGCGGCTCTTTCAGAGGGTGAGAACAATGAGAAAAATGCTCGTATCATTGCTGGCGGGGGCCATGTCTCTGGCGGCGGCCCAGGCCATGGCCGCCGACAAGGTGGTGCTGCAACTCAAATGGGTGGCGCAGGGCCAGTTCGCCGGCTACTTCGTGGCCAAGGAACAGGGTTTCTACGAGGAAGAGGGGCTGGACGTCGAGATCAAGAACGGCGGGCCGGACATCGCGCCCGAGCAGGTGATCGCCGGCGGTGGCGCCGATGTGATCGTGACATGGATGGCGGCCGGACTGGCGGCGCGCGACAAGGGCGTCAAGCTGGTCAACATCGCCCAGCCCTATGCGAAGTCCGGCCTCCAGCTCATTTGCCCGAAGGATGGCCCGGTGCAGACGGAAGCCGATTTCAAGGGCCATACGCTTGGCGTCTGGTTCTTCGGCAACGAATATCCGTTCTATGCCTGGATGAACAAGCTCGGCCTGCCCACCGAGGGTGGTCCCGATGGCGTGACGGTGCTGAAGCAGAGCTTCGATGTGCAGCCGCTGATCCAGAAGCAGGCGGATTGCATCTCGGTGATGACCTACAACGAATACTGGCAGGCCATCGACGCAGGCTTCAAACCGGAAGATCTGGTCGTGTTCAACTACACCGAACTCGGCAACGACTTGCTGGAAGACGGGCTCTATGTCATCGAGGACAACCTCAAGGACCCGGCTTTCGAGGACAAGATGGTGCGCTTCGTGCGCGCTTCCATGAAGGGCTGGAAATATGCCGTCGACAATCCGGAAGAAGCGGCGGAAGCCGTGATGGAAGCCGGCGGGCAGGATGAAAACCACCAGCAGCGCATGGTGGGCGAGGTGGCGAAGCTGATCGGCGACGGCAAGCTCGATCCGGTCGTCTATGAGCGCACGGCCAAGGCGCTGCTCGACCAGAAGATCATCACCAGCGAGCCGGAGGGGGCCTTTACGACGGCGATCACCGACAAGGCGTTGCAGTAACGCCAGCCGGCTCCACATGAAACGAAAGGGGCGGGAAACCGCCCCTTTCCTGCGTGATGAGCCGTGCACGCGCAGCAAATGCCCGAAGCATGTCGCCCGCAAGCGGATACCGGTTTCGGAACGACGACATGCGTGAAAACAAGAGCTTAAAGCGTCGGGAGCGAATCCGGAGGATCGCGGCGCGCTTTAGGTTCCAAACCCAATCATAGTATTGATTAGTTTAAGTTTTCATGATTCAAGCTCAAAAACGCTGGAGTTTGGATCATGGCAGGAGAGTTCTGGCTGAGCGATCGGCAGT
>JAIPUZ010000021.1 GCA_022833215.1 Mesorhizobium sp.
ACGCCAAGGGCTGGAAGCCGGCCGAGACCCGCAAGCGCAACGTCACAACCGCCCTCAAGGCATACGCCGCCTTCGCAACAAGCGCAGACAAGGGCGCCGTCAGAAAACTCCCGGACTGACAGGGAGAAAACGGCACTCCGGCAGGGAAGCGGGGCCGGGGCGGTTTTCCGGACTGACGACGGCTTCGCGTTCAGGCTGCGATCCTGCATCTTGCCACAATTCGGTGGTGGTGTAGGAATCATGCTCGGGCAGGGACCATCCGAGGGTTTTCACATGCTTTCCAGAACCATAGCCGTCATCGTCTTCGGCCTTCTGCTTTCCGGCTGCGTCACGGCCGAGCAGCAGCGCACGGCCGATGAGGAGAAATGCCGGTCCTACGGCTTCACGCGCAAGAACGATGCCTTTGCCGAATGCCTGCAGCGCCTGGAGCTCGACCGGCGTGCCGCTGCCCGCGAGAACCGCTATGTCGACCCGTTCCCGCAGGTGATCTACCGGCCCGTCTATGTGCCGGTGAAAGCGAAATAGCCGGCGCGGCTCTGCCCCAATCGAATTTGCTCGCAAAATCCGCCCGGCGCGGATAACAGCGCATTGTCGGCCAAAATGGCCTTTCCAGGGAATGCGCCATGTCTCGCCTGTCCGGACTCGTGAACCGCAACGTGATTGTGGCCGGCATCCTGCTGATGCTGGCCGGCGATTTCATGTTCGCGCTCAACGACGCCATGGGCAAATGGCTGGTGGCGAGCTTCTCGGTCGGCCAGGTGGTGCTGGTCCGCTCCATCGGCGCCTTCATCCTCCTCGGTCCGATGATCGTACAGCAGGGAACGGCCAGACTGTTCCATCTCGACCGCATCGGGCTGCAGTTTGCGCGTGTCGTCGCCACCGCGCTCGACACTTTGCTGTTCTACGCCGCCGTCGTCCATCTGCCGCTGGCCGACGTGATGAGCTTCTACATGGCCGGGCCGATCTATGTCGCGGCGCTGTCGCATATGTTCCTCGGCGAGAAGGTCGGCTGGCGGCGCTGGCTGGCCATCGTCATCGGTTTCTGCGGCGTTCTGGTGATGCTGAAACCGTCATCGGCCGCGCTGTCGATCGAGTCGCTCTATGCGCTGATCGGCTCGATTTCCTTCGCGGTCGCCATCGTGCTCAGCCGCCTGCTGCGCGGCACCAGCGACACTGCTCTGGTCACGTGGCAGACGGTTGGCGTCGGGGTTTGCGCCGGCTTCATGACGATCGGCGAGTGGCATCATGCCGCCGCCATCGATTACGGAGCCATGCTTCTGCTGGGCGTCGTCTCCGGCGTCGCGCATCTTATGATCACGCGCGCCCTGAAGATGGCGCCGGCCTCGACGCTGGCGCCCCTGCACTACACCCTGCTTCTGTGGGCCGTTGTGTTCGGCGTGATCTTCTTCAACGAAATCCCGGGTCCGCGCATCCTGATCGGCGCCGGTATCGTGGTGCTGGCCGGGCTCTTCATCTTCCATCGCCAGAACGTCAAGGCTACGGTGCCGCCTGAAAGCGTGCCCAAAGGGGTCAACTGAATGTTTGAAGCGAGCCGCATCGACACAGCCGATAAGCCAGCCTTCTACCGCGAGCTGGCTGCGCAGGTGGAGGCGCTGCTTGCCGGCGAAACCGATGCAATCGCCAATGCCTCCAATGTTTCGGCGCTGATCTTCCAGACCATGGCAAACCTCAACTGGGCCGGCTTCTACTTCCTGCGGTCGCCGCAGGAACTGGTCGTAGGCCCCTTCCAGGGAAAGCCTGCCTGCGTGCGCATCGCGGTCGGGCGCGGCGTGTGCGGAACGGCCGTGGCCGAACGCCGCTCCATTGTCGTCGAGGACGTGACGAAGATCGAAAACCACATTTTCTGCGATCCCGAATCGCGCTCGGAACTGGTGGTGCCGCTGATCCGGCACGGTGAAATCCTCGGCGTCATCGATCTCGACAGTCCTGTGCCCGGCCGTTTCGACGAAGACGACCGGCAGGGCGTCGAGCGCCTCGCGGCCCTCTATGTCGCCGCCAGCGCACCGGAAGGCCCACGATGATCAAGCTTAACGCGCCCGATCTGCGCCAGAGCTACCGGCTGCGCCTCAACACGCTGATCCGCCTGCGCTGGCTGGCCATAGTCGGCCAGAGCATCGCGGTGCTGTTCGTTGCCTACTGGCTTGAGTTTCCGCTTCCCGTCGGCCTGTGCTTCGCGCTGATCGCGGCTTCGGCATGGATGAATCTGTGGCTCGCCTTCCGCTATCCGGCAGCACACCGGCTTACGCCGCTGGCCGCCATGAGCCTGCTGACCTTCGACACGCTCCAGCTCGCCGGCCTGCTCTATCTCACAGGCGGGCTGACCAATCCGTTCTCGCTGCTGCTCATCGTGCCGGTGGTGATTTCGGCCACCTCCCTGCCGATCAGGCTGACCGTTCTGCAGGCGGTGCTGGTGATCGCCGCCGCCTCGCTTCTGGCTTTCTTCCATCGCCCATTGCCGTGGATCGAGGGCACCACGCTGGTCATGCCCTTCATCTACGTCGCCGGCATGTGGATGGCAGTGCTGTCGGCCACCGCCTTCGCCGCCATCTACGCCTTCCGTGTCGCGGAGGAAGCACGGCTTCTGTCGGACGCACTGGCCGCCACGGAACTCGTGCTGCAACGCGAACAGCATCTTTCGGCGCTGGACGGGCTGGCCGCCGCCGCCGCGCATGAGCTCGGCACGCCGCTCGCGACAATCTCGCTGGTCGCAAGGGAAATGGAGAAGGCGCTCGGCAAGGATCCGAAATACAGCGACGACGTCACCCTGCTGCGCAGCCAGAGCGAACGCTGCCGCGAGATCCTCAAGCGCCTGACCAGCCTGTCCTCCGAGGGCGAGCCGCAGATGGCCCGCCTTCCGCTGACCTCGCTGGTGGAGGAAGTGACCGCCCCTCATCGCGACTTCGGCATCATCATCCGCCTTCAGCCGGGGGCGTGCATCGGGCCGGAACCGGTCGGACGGCGCAATCCAGGCGTGCTCTATGGCCTTGGCAATCTGGTCGAGAACGCGGTGGACTTCGCCCATACCAGCGTCAGCGTCCGCTGGAGCTGGGACGACGATTTCGTGTCCCTGTCCATCGTCGACGACGGCTCGGGCTTCCCCGTCGAGGTGCTCGACCGGATCGGAGAGCCCTATATGTCGACCCGGCAGGGCGCCGAACCCGGCGGAGGGCTGGGGCTTGGCCTGTTCATAGCCAAGACCCTGCTTGAGCGATCCGGCGCGACCATCACCTTCGGCAACGCCACCAGCCCCGGCGAAGGCGCCGTGGTTAGCGTTCGCTGGCCGCGCAGCGATTTCGTCTATGCCGAGGAAAGCGCGGCCCTGCCGCTCCGGAAAGCCTGAAGTCGAATCTCCTTCCCACGTCAGGAAAGTTTTTTCGTCCGCATCTGCATGAAAACAGGGCAACATATGGCCGAATATGCGCCGGATCGGGAAATGGCCATCCGGACACCGCTCAAAAATTGGACAGCGGCGCTCAACGCATATATTTCCGTACAGGACGTTTTGTCGCGGTAAACTGAAGTGGGGTTGAAGATCATGACTGGCGAAGACGGCAATGGCGGCGTGGTGACCGGCGACGACACCTCGCTGCTGATCGTGGATGACGACAAGCCCTTCCTCACCCGTCTGGCGCGGGCCATGGAGACGCGCGGCTTCACGGTCGATACAGCCGAAAGCGTCGAGGAAGCGGTCGGGAAAGCCCGTGCCAATCCCCCCGCCTATGCCGTGGTCGACATGCGGCTCGGCGATGGCAACGGCCTCGACGTGGTCGCCGCCATCCGCGAGAAGCGGGAGGATGCCCGCACGATCATCCTTACCGGTTACGGCAACATCGCCACGGCTGTGACGGCGGTGAAGCTTGGCGCGGTCGACTATCTTTCCAAGCCGGCCGACGCCGACGACGTGTTCGCGGCGCTGACCCGCCAGTCGGGCGAGCGCGCAGCGCCCCCGGAAAACCCGATGTCGGCCGACCGTGTGCGCTGGGAGCACATCCAGCGCGTCTACGAAATGTGCGAGCGCAATGTTTCCGAGACGGCTCGCCGCCTCAACATGCACCGACGCACCCTGCAACGTATCCTCGCCAAGCGCGCACCGCGATAAAAAGGGCAGGGCAGGAAAGGGAGAAAACCCACCCGTCTCCTGCTCTTCCTATTCGCTTTCGCCATCCAGTGCCGGCACGGCCACGCCCGCCAGTTCGGCGGCCAGCAGCCGCGCCGCGCCGGCGCGGGCGATGCGCAGCATCAGGGCCTTGCGCGTGGCTGCGGCCAGCCGGTGCTCGGGCGCCTCGCGCATGATCTCGGCACCATAGCCGTCAGACAGGATGAAACCGCAATCCTGCGGGAAAATGTCTGCCGGTACGCCCGGATGGGTGGCGAAGAACAGCCGGTCCGAATGCAGCCGGTAATCCGGCCATTTGCGGTCCACGCGAAAATCCTCGATCGACGACTTGATCTCGATGATCCAGATGTCGCCCTGTCTGGTCAGCGCCACGAGGTCGGCGCGACGACCGGTTGCAAGCGACAGCTCGGGCAGCACATGCGCGCCCATTTCCATCAGCAGGCGCTGGACGCCGCGCCGCACCAGCATGGCGCGTTCCGACTGGCGACCGTCGGCGAGCGGGTTTCGAAGAATCGGCGAAACGATTGGCATGAACCATTATCGCCGATTTTGTTCACGGTTTGAACCCGTTTTCTGCCCCATCGGCCAAACGCTCCGCACTGGCGCAGGAAACGAAAAAGCTCAGATGGCACGCTCGCCGAGACCTGCCATCTCCTCAAGAATCGGGCAGTCCGGGCGGTCGTCGCCATGGCAGGCATGGATCAGCTTTTGCAGCGTGGCGCGCATGGATTGCAGCTCGCCGATCTTTTCCTCGATCGCCGCGACATGGCTGGAGGCGATGCGGTGGACATCGGCGCTGGCGCGCGAGCGGTCGCGGTAGAGCGCCATCAATTGCCGGCAGTCCTCTATGGAGAAGCCAAGATTGCGCGCACGCCTGAGGAAGGCGAGACGATGGACATCCTCGCCCGTATAGTCGCGATAACCGTTGGCCAACCGCTGCGGTGCGATCAGGCCGATCTCCTCATAGTAACGGATGGTCTTGGCGGGAATTCCCGTGCGGCGGGCCGCATCTCCGACATTCATTGGGTGCCGACCTTTCGGAGCGTTGATCTTCTACACGTTCCTGTGAACGACTGTTGCGCAATTGCAATAGCATGCAACTTACACGCGGGTCGCGACTGTCATATAGGCAGCGCCTGCTTGGCAAGCAAAGAAAAGCCGTCATCAATACAGCGGCGAGGCCGAATCGGCTTCCATCAGGATTACCAGGAGGGGGCAGTCTTTTCGATGCGGATCAGAACGGTACTTGCCGCCCTTGCGCTCTCTGCATCGCTTGCCGGCTGCAGCACCATCGGGACAACCCCGATGTTCACCAGCAGCTATGGCGCCACCACCGACGCGGGCTACAATCTGCCGCGGATTCCCATCGAGAAGGTGGACAGGAAGTACCACCGCCAGATCGTCCGTTATGATACCAGTGAAAAGCCCGGCACCATCGTCGTCGATACGTCCGGCAAATTCCTCTATCTGGTCATGGAAGGCGGCAAGGCCATGCGTTACGGCATCGGCGTGGGTCGCGAGGGCTTCGAATGGCGCGGCACAGCGCGCGTGGCCATGAAGCGTGAATGGCCGACCTGGACACCGCCGGCCGCGATGATCAAGCGCCAGCCTGAACTGGCAAAACACGCCGGTGGAATGAAGCCCGGCCTCGGCAACCCGCTCGGCGCGCGGGCGCTCTATCTCTTCAACAAGGGCGGCGACACAGGCTACAGGCTGCATGGAACGCCGGAATGGAATTCCATCGGCAAGGCGATGTCCTCCGGCTGCATCCGCCTCATGAATCAGGACATCATCGACCTCTACAACCGCACGGAGAATGGCGCCAAGGTGGTCGTGCTCTAGAGCATGTCGCCCGAAATCGGGAACCGGTTTCGGGTCTGCGACATGCGGTAACTGTCAGGTGCGAACCGTCTCGGCAACACGGACGTCGCAACGAAAAACCGGGCCCTGAAGCCCGGTTTTTTGTTTTTTGCAATCCGCAACGGCGCGGTCAGACGACCTGTTCGACCTGCTGCACTTCAGGCACGAAGTGGCGCAGCAGGTTCTGGATGCCGTGCTTGAGCGTCGCCGTGGACGACGGGCAGCCGGCGCAGGCGCCCTTCATGTGCAGGAACACGACGCCGTTCTCGTAGCCGCGGAAGGTTATGTCACCGCCATCCTGGGCCACCGCCGGGCGAACGCGGGTGTCGAGCAATTCCTTGATGGTGAGCACGATTTCCTCGTCCTCCTTGTCGTAGAACTCCTCGCCCTCGTCGATTTCAAGAGTGGAAGGGCCGGTGCCGGTCATTACCGGCTGGCCCGACATGAAATGCTCCATGATCGTGCCGAGGATCGCGGGCTTCAGATGCTGCCAGTCGGCGCCATCCTTGGAGACGGTGATGAAGTCATAGCCGAAGAAGACACCGGTGACGCCGGGAATCTCGAAAAGGCGGCCGGCCAGCGCGGACGAGGCGCGCGCCGTTTCAGCGTCGCGGAAATCAGCCGTGCCATCGAGCAGCACCTCCCGGCCGGGCAGGAATTTCAGCGTGGCGGGATTGGGGGTCGCCTCGGTCTGGATGAACATGGCCGTCTCCGTGGCCGCATGGCCTCTGGAATTGTCTTTGTCGTCAAAATAAGCCCGCGACCCCGGCCATTCAAGTAAAAGCCCGTCAGGAGAGACGATTGGCCTCAGCCGAGATTCTCGATCTCCTCGTCCGACAGGGTCTGCGGAATGATGGTCACCGGAATGGGGAAGGCTGCGCCCTTGCCGACCACGGACGCGACCAGCGGTCCCGGTCCTTCCTTGCCGGAGCCTGCGGCCAGAACCAGAATGGCGATATCCTGATCCTCCTCGATCAGCTTGTGGATTTCCTCCACCCTGCTGCCCTCGCGCACCACCAGCTCCGGCTCGATTCCGAATTTCTGCCGCACGCGGGTGGCCTGCGCATCGAGCGCGGCATGGGCGGCGGCCGTGGCTTCCTCGCGCATGATCTTCTCCACGCCCAGGAAATGCTGGAAATCCTCGGTGTCGATCACATAGAGCAGAACCAGCACGCCGTTGGTGCTTTGCATGCGCAGCGAGGCATAGGTCACGGCCCGCTCGCATTCGGGCGTTTCATCGACAATGGCCAGGAACTTGCGGCGATGGCCGGCTTCGCGACTGAGACGTTTGGATACCATGTGCGTGATCCGCCTCGCTGGCTTCGAACCGGCGCAATCTGCCACCGGCGGCAGCCGGCGGCAAGACGCGTCGCAACTGACGCCGGGTCAGTTTTGCAGAAGGCCGATGATGTCGCGCACCGAATGCATGGTCTGTTCGGCAATGGCGCCGGCGCGTTCGCCGCCATCCCTCAGCACGGTGTCGATGTACTGCGGATCCGCCATCAGCCGGCGCATTTCACCGGCGATGGGGGCGAGCTTGTGGACGGCCAGATCGGCCAGCGCCGGCTTGAACACGGAGAACTGCTGGCCGCCGAATTCCTTCAGCACCGCTTCGCGGGTCATGTCGGCAAGCCCGGCATAGATGCCGACGAGATTGTCGGCCTCCGGGCGTCCCTCAAGCCCTGCGATCTCCCCCGGCAGCGCCTCCGGATCGGTCTTGGCCTTCTTGATCTTCTTCGAGATGGCGTCGGCATCGTCTGTCAGGTTGATGCGCGAGAGATCGGACGGGTCCGACTTCGACATCTTCTTCGAACCGTCGCGCAGGCTCATGACCCGCGTGGCCGGCCCGCCGATCAGCGGCTCGGTGAGCGGGAAGAAGCCATTGACGGTTTCGTCGCCCATCTGCATTTCGACGCCGAGGCCAAGCTCGGCTATGCGCGCGGAGAAATCGTTGTTGAATTTCTGGGCGATGTCGCGGGTCAGCTCCAGATGCTGCTTCTGGTCCTCGCCCACCGGCACATGGGTGGCGCGGTAGACCAGGATGTCGGCCGCCATCAGGCTCGGATAGGCGAGCAGCCCCAGCGAGGCGTTCTCGCGGTCCTTGCCTGCCTTGTCCTTGAACTGCGTCATGCGGTTCATCCAGCCGATGCGCGCCACGCAGTTGAATATCCAGGCGAGTTCGGCGTGCTGTAGCACGCGGGCCTGATTGAAAACGATATGCTGCTTCGGGTCGATGCCGGCGGCAAGGAAGGCGGCCGTGATCGAGCGCGTCTGCGAGCCGAGATCCTCATGGACAAGCTGCGCCGTGATCGAGTGCAGGTCGACGACGCAATAGATGCAGTCGTTGCTGTCCTGCAAGGCGACGAATTTGCGGATGGCGCCGAGATAGTTGCCGAGATGCAGGTTCCCGGTCGGCTGGACGCCGGAAAAGACGAGTTGCCTGAAGGTGGTCATGATGTCTCCCTGGCTTGTGGAGGGCCGTTCGGGCATGACCCGGAAGCGCCCGGCTTGCGGCGGAATCATGCTGCCGTGAACCCCGCCCGACGAGGTTCACGAGGCGGGCTTATGAACGATGGCCCCCTTACAATCAAGGGGGCGGGAGGCAGGGTCTTCACTCTTCGGTACCGGCCGTGGCGGCGCTGCCGCGCCTGACATTCCTGCGGACCATGCCGGCATCGGCGCCCCCCGTGGCGAAGGCGAGAACGAAATAGACGAGCGCACCCGCTCCGCACAGCAGCGCCAGGGATCCCGTCTGTGCAAGCAGGGAAGCCGAGGGCGCGAGCCACGGCGACAGCCACACCGCCCCGCCATAGAGGGCAGCGCCCATCAATGCCGAGGACAGCACGAGGCGGGGGATGCGCCTCATCAGCGGCGCGTCATGCCCCCAGTGACCGCGCCGGATCAGCACCACGAGCAGCATCAGGGCGTTGACCCACCCTGCGACGACCGAGGCCACGGCGATGCCCGGCGCGCCCATGCGCGGGAACAGGGTCAGGGCGATGGTGATGTTGATCGCCACCGATATGGCGGCGAACACCATCGGCGTCTTCGTATCCTCGCGGGCGAAATAGCCCGGCGTGAACGCCTTGATGAGCACGAAGGCAGGCAGCCCGAGGCCGAATACGGCGAGGATCGAGGACACGAGCACCGTGTCGTCGGGGGTGAAAGCGCCGCGTTCGTACAGCACCCGCACGATCGGCTCGGAGATGACCAGCAGCGCAGCCGTGGCCGGCAGGGTCAGGAACAGCACGAATTCGACCGAACGGTTCTGGAGGCTTGCGGCCTCGCCATCGTTGCCGGCCTTGAGCGCCCGCGCCAGTTCGGGCAGCAGAACGATGGCCACCGCGATCCCGACGACCCCGAGCGGAAGCTGGTAGAAGCGGTCAGCCTGCGCCAGCGCGGGCACGGCCTTGTCCTGCCCGGACGCGATGGCGGTGCCGATCAGCGTGTTGATCTGGGTGATGCCGCCGGTGATTGCCGCCGGCAGCGCCAGCCACAGCAGGCGCTTCACATTGGGTGTCATGTGCGGCCATCTGAAGCCGATGGAGATGCCTGCGCGCCGCGCCGCGATCCAGACGATGGCGAGTTGCACGACGCCCGCCGCCATGACGCCCCAGGCCATGGCATAGCCGACTTCAAGACTGTCAGCGCCCGTGTACCAGGCATGCCCCAGCACCGCGATGAGGATGACGTTGAGGAACACCGGAGCGATCGCCGCCGCGAAATAGCGGCGCAGCGAATTCAGCATGCCCGCCATCATCGCCGCCAGAGACATGCACATGAGATAGGGAAACATGATGGTGGCGAGCGCGACGGTCAGTTCGTATTTCTGCGGATCGCTGGCAAAGCCCGGCGCGATGATGGTGCGCACAAGAAGCGGCATGGCCAGTTCCATGAGTATCGTCAGCACCGTCAGAACCGAGAACAGCACGCCGAACACCTCCTCGGAGAAGCGGCGCGCCCCGTCGATGCCATTTGCCTCGATTTCCTTGGCGAACAGCGGCACGAAGGCGCTGTTGAACGCGCCCTCGGCAAACAGGCGGCGAAACGTGTTGGGAAACTGGAAAGCGGCGTAGAACGCACCCGCCACCGGGCCGGTGCCAAGCGCGGCCGCCATCAGCATTTCACGGGCAAAGCCCAGAATACGGCTCATCAACGTGCCGGAGGCGACCGTCGCGAATTTCCTGACAAGACTCAAATTATGCTCGCTTCCCTGTAACGCATATCGATGGAGCCCTCTTCCGGGCAGACAGGAATGGGCAATACAGCCGCAAGCGCGCCCTGCGAAGGAACCTTCAACGCACCGCCTCGCCTATTCCGCCGCCGGGCGTGACTTGTAAAGCTGCTCCAGCCCCGCACCTTTCAGCACTTCGACCAGCCGCCTGGATATGGCTGCGATGCGGGCCGGGCTCTCCACCTTCTGCCCTGTCAGGTCGGTGACGTAGAAGGTGTCGATCACCTTTTCGCCGAAGGTGGTGATGTGAGCCGAGGCGATGTCGAGCGACAGGTCGGACAGCGCGCCGGTTATTTCCGACAACAGGCCGGGACGGTCCAGCCCCTTCACCTCTATCACCGAAAACCGGTGGGACAGGGTGTTGCGTATTTCGGCCCGGGGCGTGATGCTGAATGCCCTGGCGCCGCGCTTCGCCTTGCTGCGCCTTGCGATCACCTCCGGCAGCCAGCTGCGTCCCGACAGCACATCCTCGATCAGCTTGCCGACGCGCTCGGCGCGCCGCCGCTCGTCCTCGTCGAGGTCGAACTCCCGGCTGATCAGTATGGTGTCGAGCGCGCGGCCATCCGCGGTGGTGAATATCTGCGCATCGACGATGTTCGCGCCGGCCGCAGCACATGCGCCGGCGATCACCGACAGCAGCCGGGGGTGGTCCTGCGCGAGAACTGTGATCTCGGTCACCGCCTCGAACTCGTGGGTGCGCACCATGGTGTCGAGCTTGCGGCCGGCGGCGTCCGCGTCGCGCACGAACTGCGCATGGCGAAGCTGATCGGCAAGATCGACGGTGAGCAGGTAGTTCGGGTAGAGCAGGCCGACATAGGCCGCGCGTGCCTCTTCCGGCCAGCCGGCCAATGCCGCCATCAGATCGGCGCGCGCTTCGGCCGTGCGCTGCGAACGCGACATTTCCGAGAACCCCCCGGTCAGAAGCAGTTCGGTCTCGTAGTAAAGGGTGCGCAGGAGCTGCCCCTTCCAGCCGTTCCACACTCCGGGGCCGACGCCGCGAATGTCGCAGACGGTGAGGATGAGCAGCAGCTTCAGCCGCTCCGCCGACTGCACCGCCGCCGCGAAATCCTCGATGGTCTTGCGGTCGTTGAGGTCGCGGGTCTGCGCGGTCATCGACATCAGGAGATGGTTCTCGATCAGCCAGGCGACGGTTTCCGTATCGGCCGACGACAGGCCCAGTTGCGGGCATATGCGCCGCGCGATTCGCGCACCGGCCGTGGAATGATCTTCCGGGCGGCCCTTGGCTATGTCGTGCAGCAGCACCGCCACATAGAGCGCGTCGCGGCTCTTCTTCAGGCCCGGCATCAGCGAGTGCGAAAGGGGATGGGCCTTTTCCCCTTCTCCTCCCTCGATCTGCGCCAGCACGCCGACGCAGCGGATCAGATGCTCATCCACCGTATAGTGGTGGTACATGTTGAACTGCATCATGGCGACGATCCTGCCGAAATCGGGAATCAGCTTGCCCAGCAGCCCGGCTTCGTTCATGCGCCTGAGATTGAGTTCGGCATAGCGGTCCGAGGTGAGGATATCGAGGAACAGCCGGTTGACCTCGCCATTGCGCCGCAACGCCTTGTCGACCAGCCACAGGGAGCGCGTCACCAGCTTCAGCGCATCCGGGTGGAACTCCAGCCCATGCCGGTCGGCAAACCAGAACAGCCGCACGAGATTGACCGGATCGCGCTCGAAAACCTTGTCGTCGGCCACATTGAGGCGGTGGTTGTCGACGACGAATTCGCTGGTGCCGGCAAGCTTGCGCCGGCGCCGGGTGAATCCCGTGAACATGCCGGCCATGCCCGGAACCTGCTTGGCCTGCTCCTCCTCAAGCCCGGCGCAGAAGATGCGTGTCAGGTCGCCGACATCCTTGGCGATCAGGAAATAGTGCTTCATGAAGCGCTCTACCGCCGACAGGCCGGGATGGCTCGTGTAGCCAAGGCGCTCGGCGATATCGCGCTGGATGTCGAAATAAAGCCGCTCCTCTGCCTTGCCGGTAAGGAAGTGCATGTGGCAACGCACCGCCCAAAGGAAATCCTCGGACTTCAGAAACAGCCTGTATTCGCCTTGCGTGAAAACGCCCTTGCCGACCAGATCGGCGCCATTGCGCACACGATAGAAATATTTCCCGATCCAGAACAGCGTGTGCAGGTCGCGCAGGCCACCCTTGCCGTCCTTGACGTTGGGTTCGACCAGATAGCGGCTCTCGCCGGCCTTGGCATGGCGCACGTCGCGTTCGGCAAGCTTGGCCTGCGCGAATTCAGCGCCGGTCGTCGCAACGACCTCGCGGTCGAAGCGGTCCACCAGTTCACGGCTGAGCGCTTCGTCTCCGCAAAGAAAACGGCTCTCCAGAAGCGCCGTGCGGATCGTCATGTCGGCGAATGAGAGGCGGATGCATTCGTCGATATTGCGGGTGGCATGGCCGACCTTCAGCCCCATGTCCCACAGCATGTAGAGCATGTATTCGGCGATCTGCTCGCTCCACGGCGTCTGCTTGTAGGGCAGCAGGAACAGGAGATCGATGTCGGAGCCGGGCGCCAGCGTGCCGCGGCCATAGCCGCCCACCGCGATCACCGCCATGCGCTCGGCGGTCGAGGGGTTGTCGGCCGGATAGACGCGGGTGGCCGTGAATTCGTGCAGCGCCCGCACGATCTCGTCCATGACATGAGAGAGCCGGCGCGCACAGGCCGCCCCGCCGCCATCCTGGCGCAGCATCTCCTCCGCGATGCGCAGCCCCTCCTTGCGCTGTCGCTTGAGCAGGGCCAGCACCGCGTTGCGGGTGTCGAAAGAGCTGGCGGCATCCTTTTCGGCCAGAGCCGACAGCTCGCCGCGCAGGGCTGCGCCGTCTATGAGTTCGTCCAGCCTGAGCGCGATCCTTGCCATGCGTGCCGGCTATCCTTCAGCTTGCAGAGAAGCGTCCTATATCCTGTTTCGCGCTGCAACGGTACGATTTTGCCCGCAAACGTCAGGCACCGGCATATCCCTCTTGACCTTCCAGTGGCTGGAACCCCTATCTCGGGCAAAAGCAGTTGAAAGAGGTTGTCATGGCACATTCCGACCACCCGCACGATCACGGCAAGCAACACCATCCCGGACACGGGGGCGGCTCCTGCTGTTCGGGTGCGGCTGCGGAAAAAGCCGAAACCGTGGTTCGCGATCCGGTCTGCGGCATGACGGTCGATCCCGAGGCGGGTAAGCCGAGCCTCGTCCACGAAGGACACACCTATCACTTCTGCTGCGAAAGCTGCCGTACCAAATTCGCCGCAGATCCGGAAAGCTACATCACCGCCAAAGACCCTGTCTGCGGCATGAAGGTGGACCGTGCCAGCGCCCGCCATTTCCTGCGCCATCAGGGCGAGAAGCATTATTTTTGCTCGGCGCGCTGCCTGGAAAAATTCGAGGCCGAGCCCGAAAAATACCTCGGTGACCGTCCGGCGCCCGAGCCGATGCCGGCGGGCACGCAGTACACCTGCCCGATGCATCCCGAGATCGTGCAGGATGGTCCCGGCGACTGCCCGCTTTGCGGCATGGCGCTGGAGCCGATGGGGGTGCCGACCGGCGACGAAGGCCCGAACCCCGAGCTGGTCGATTTCACCCGCCGCTTCTGGGTCAGCGTCACACTGGCATTGCCGCTCGTGGTCATCTCCATGGGACCGATGGTCGGGCTTCCGGTCCGAGACTGGCTGGGCGAACGGGTTGCCGTGTGGGCCGAATTCGCGCTGGCCACACCGGTGGTGTTGTGGGCGGCGTTTCCCTTTTTCAAGCGCGGCTGGGCCTCGATCCTCAACCGCAGCCCCAACATGTGGACGCTGATCTCCATCGGCGTGGCGGCGGCCTATCTCTACAGCGTCGTGGCGACGCTGTTCCCCGACCTGTTCCCGCATGAGGTGCGCGGCCACGGCGATTCGGTGCCGGTCTATTTCGAGGCGTCCGCAGTCATCATCGCGCTGGTCTTCCTCGGCCAGGTGCTGGAACTGAAGGCGCGCGAAAAAACGGGCTCGGCCATCCGCGCCCTGCTCGACCTCGCGCCCAAGACCGCGCGGCTGATCGGCGCCGATGGCTCCGAGCGCGACGTGCCGCTGGCCGAGGTCAGGGCCGGCGAACGGCTGCGCATCCGCCCCGGCGAATCGGTGCCGGTCGACGGCACCGTCGAACAGGGCCGCTCGACCGTCGACGAATCGATGATCACCGGCGAGCCGATTCCGGTCGAAAAGGGCGAGGGCGACGGCCTGATCGGCGGCACGCTGAACCGCAACGGCACGCTGGTCATGCGGGCCGAGAAGGTGGGCTCCGAAACCACCCTGTCGCGCATCGTGGAGCTGGTCGCCAAGGCGCAGCGCAGCCGCGCGCCGATCCAGAGCCTTGCCGACCGCGTGTCGGCCTGGTTCGTGCCGACCGTGGTGCTGGTCGCCATCCTCGCCTTCATCGGCTGGATGACGTTCGGGCCTGAGCCGCGCTTCGTCTACGCCATCGTCTCGGCGGTGTCGGTGCTGATCATCGCCTGCCCCTGCGCGCTCGGTCTGGCGACGCCGATGTCGATCATGACCGCCACCGGGCGCGGGGCGCAGGCCGGCGTGCTGATCCGCGAGGCGGCCGCACTCGAGCGGCTGGCCGCCGTCGATACGCTGATCGTCGACAAGACAGGCACGCTGACCGAGGGCCGTCCGGAACTGACCGACGTCCGCGCCGAAGATGGCTTCGAGGAAAACGAGGTGCTGGCGTTGGCAGCTGCCATCGAACAGGGCTCCGAGCATCCGCTGGCCGAGGCCATCGTCGCCGGCGCCAAGGCGCGTGGGCTGTCTCTCCCGGCTGCCGGGGATTTCGAGGCGGTCAACGGCAAGGGCGTTTCCGGCACCGCCGACGGGCGCAAGCTGGTGCTCGGCAATGCGCTGTTCATGCAGGAGCACGGCATCGACGCCACGCTCATCTCGCAGCATGCCGATGCGCTGCGCGAGAACGGGCGCTCGGCCATCCTCGTCGCCATCGACGGCAAGCCGGCGGGCGTGGTAGCCGTGTCCGATCCGATCAAGCCGACCGCGGCGGAGGCGCTGCGCGAGCTGACGCGTTCGGGCATGCGCATCGTCATGGCGACCGGCGACAATGAGCGCACCGCCAGGGCCATTGCCGCCAGCCTCGGCATCGAAGAGGTTCGCGCCGGCATGCTGCCGGAGGCCAAGGCGGATCTTGTCGCGGAACTAAAGGGCAGGGGCGCGGTGGTGGCCATGGCGGGCGACGGCATCAACGATGCGCCGGCTCTTGCCGCCGCCGATGTCGGCATCGCCATGGGCACCGGTGCCGACGTGGCGCTGGAAAGCGCCGGCATCACGCTGGTCAAGGGCGACCTCACCGGCATCGTGCGGGCGCGCCATCTGGCGCAGAAGACGCTGTCCAACATAAGGCAGAACCTGTTCTTCGCCTTCCTCTACAACGCGCTCGGCGTGCCGGTGGCCGCCGGCGTGCTCTATCCGATCACCGGCACGCTGCTGTCGCCGATGCTGGCGGCGGCCGCCATGAGCCTGTCGTCGGTCTCGGTGATCGCCAATGCGCTCCGGCTGCGGGGGCTGAAGCTCTGAAACCGGGCAGGGGTCCACACAAGGAAAACCATCATGACGTGCAGGAAAATGAAGTTCGCCGCTGTTGCCGCCGCTCTCGCCGTCGGGCTCGGCTGCTACCAGATCGCCTCGGCGCAGGAGGACCACGCCGGCCATGGCGCGGCGGCGGCGAGCGCCGAAAGCGCTTCCGTAGCCGGCTACAAGGCAGCCATGGACAAGATGCATGCCGACATGACTGAAATCGACTACAGCGGCGACGCCGATGTCGATTTCGCGCGCGGCATGATTCCTCACCATCAGGCCGCCATCGACATGGCAAAGGTTCTGCTGGAACATGGCAAGGACCCGGAGATGCGCAAGCTGGCCGCGGAGGTCATCGCCGCGCAGGAAGCCGAGATCAGCCAGATGCAGGAGTGGCTTCAGGCGCATCCGGTGCAATAAGCGCGGTGCAATTGCCTCGCATCGTCATCCGCGTCATCATGGTGCCGATTCCATGAGCCGGAGACCGCCGATGCCGATCAGGACCACCGCCGTGCCGTGCGGAGAGACCGTGCCTGTCTTCGGGCTCGGCACCTGGACGATGGGCGAGCGCAAGGACAGCTTCGCCGAAGAGGTGGCGGCGCTGCGGCTCGGCCTCGATCTCGGGGCGACGCTGATCGATACGGCCGAGATGTATGCCGATGCCGAACTGGTGGTGGGCGAGGCGGTGAAGGGGCGGCGTGACGGGCTGTTCATCGTTTCCAAGGTGCTGCCCTCCAACGCCTCGCGCACCGGCACCGTGGCCGCCTGCGAGCGCAGCCTGAAGCGGCTCGGCACCGACCGCATCGACCTCTATCTGCTGCACTGGCGCGGCGGCGTGCCGCTTGCCGAGACGGTCGAAGCCTTCGAGACGCTGAAGGCAGCCGGCAAGATCCGCCACTGGGGCGTCTCCAACTTCGACACCGACGACATGCAGGAGCTGTCCGCGCTGCCCGCCGGCAGGAACTGCCAGAGCAATCAGGTGCTCTATAATCTCTCGCGGCGCGGCATCGAGTTCGATCTGCTGCCGTGGAGCCGCGAGCGCTCCATGCCCGTCATGGCCTATTCGCCCATCGAGCAGGGCGCACTGGCGCAGGACAGCGCCATCGGGACTGTCGCCGCCCGCCATGGCGCGACGCCCGCGCAGATCGCGCTGGCATGGGTGATGCGGGAGGACGGCGTCACCGCCATTCCCAAGGCGGTGCGGCCGGAGCATGTGCGCCAGAACATCGCCGCCGCGGAGATTTCGCTGACGCAGGACGATCTCGCGGCACTCGACCGCGCCTTCGCGCCGCCCTCGCGCAAGCGGCCCCTTGAGATGATCTGAGCGGGGCTGGGGCTCAGCCCGGAACCGTCTGTGCCGGTGGCGGCGGGCGCACCTGAGCGGCCGCCTCGACGACGAGGGTATCGAAGCCGGCATGGCCCGCCTCGATCATCTCGAAAAACTGGCGGCGCATGCGCGGCTCCCAGAACCTGTTGATGTGTTCGGCCACGCCGGCGACGCCCTCGTCATGCGGCTTGGAGTGGAAGAATTTTGCGATCTGGTTGGCCTGGTAGACGAGCTTGTCAGGCGACATGCCTGGCACCTCCGGATACGACGCGATCGGGATGGGTGAAAATGTCGAAATCGTCGCCGCGCACCAGCGCCACCAGCGTCACGCCGGCGGCTTGCGCCGTGCGGATGGCGAGCGCCGTCGGCGCCGAAACGGCGATGATGAAAGGCGAACCTATGGAGGCGGTCTTCTGCACCATCTCCACCGATACGCGCGAGGTGACGACGACCGCACCGGCGGAGCCGGCAACCTGCTGCCGCGACAGGGCGCCGGCCAGCTTGTCCAGCGCATTGTGGCGGCCGACATCCTCGCGCACGGCCACGACGCCCTTGCCCGGCACATAGAAGCCGGCGGCATGAACCGCCCCGGTCTGGCGGTGCAGGGGCTGAAGCCCGGAAAGAAGACGGACCGAACGGGTGATATCGTCAGGCGTCAGATCCATCTTCGAGGCGCCGACAACATCCACGCTGCGCATCGCCTCCTCGATGGACTCGATGCCGCACAGGCCGCAGCCCACCGGGCCGGCAAGCCTGCGCCGCCGGGCCTCGAAGCGCCTGTTGGCGACGTCGTGCAGGCGAATCTGGATGTCGATGCCGGCTCCGAGGTCTTCCACCTCGACCGCTTCTATTTCGCCGGCCGAGGCGACGATGCCCTCGGTGATTGAAAAACCAAGGGCAAAATCCTCGAAATCCGCCGGGGAGGCCATCATCACCGCATGGGTGGTGCCAGCGTAGGAAAGCGCGATCGGCGTTTCCTCCGGCACCATGCGGTCGGCGGCCGAAACGCCATCGACCCGATGCGTGATACGCCTTGTGGCCGTCACGACAGGGCGCGGCGCACCTTCGGCGGCATCGGGGGAAAAGGCGGCGGAAAGCGTTGCGTCGGGACGGGTCATGGCGTCCATCATAGCATCAGCCGCCGCCCCGCGCACTCACTCGGCCGCCAGCGGCGCGATGCGCCGGCTGCGCCGCGCCTGTTCCTCATATTCCACCTGCCAGTCGCTCGGGCCGTTGGAGGGCGCGACCTGCACCGCGGTCACCTTGTATTCGGGGCAGTTGGTCGCCCAGTCCGAATAGTCGGTCGTCACCACATTGGCCTGCGTCAGCGGATGATGGAAGGTGGTGTAGACAACGCCCGGCGAGACGCGATCGGTGATCAGGGCCCTCAGCGTCGTCTCGCCGGCGCGGCTGGCCACCCGCACCCAGTCGCCGGAGCGGATGCCGCGCTGCTCGGCATCGTGCGGGTGGATTTCCAGCCGGTCCTCGTCATGCCACACGACATTTTCGGTGCGGCGCGTCTGGGCGCCGACATTGTACTGGGACAGGATGCGCCCCGTGGTGAGCAGCAGCGGGAAGCGCGGGCCGGTCTTCTCGTCGGTCGCCACATATTCGGTGCGGATGAATCTGCCCTTGCCCCGCACGAAGCCGTCGACATGCATGATCGGCGTGCCCTCAGGCGCGCTGTCGTTGCAGGGCCACTGCACGGAGCCCATCTTCTCCAGCAATTCGTAGGACACATTGGCAAAGCTCGGCGTGGTGGCCGCGATCTCGTCCATGATCTGCGAAGGGTGGGTATAGTTCCAGTCGAGGCCGAGCGCGCGCGCCAGTTCCTGCGTCGCCTCCCAGTCGGCATAGCGGGCCTTCGGCTCCATCACCTTGCGCACGCGGTTGATGCGGCGCTCGGCGTTGGTGAAGGTGCCATCCTTCTCCAGGAAGGTCGATCCCGGCAGGAAGACATGGGCGTAATTGGCCGTTTCGTTCAGGAACAGGTCCTGCACCACCACGCATTCCATGGCGGCAAGGCCGGCAGCGACGTGATGGGTGTCGGGATCGGACTGGAGAATGTCCTCGCCCTGCACATAGAGCCCCCTGAAGCTGCCATCGACGGCGGCATCCAGCATGTTGGGGATACGCAGGCCCGGCTCGTTGTCGAGCTTCACTCCCCACAACTCCTCATAGATGGCGCGTGTGGCGTCGCCGGAGATGTGGCGATACCCCGGCAACTCGTGCGGGAAGGAGCCCATGTCGCAGGAGCCCTGCACATTGTTCTGCCCGCGCAACGGGTTCACCCCGACTCCGCGGCGTCCGATATTGCCGGTGGCCATGGCCAGATTGGCGATGGCCATGACGGCGGTCGAGCCCTGGCTGTGTTCGGTGACGCCGAGGCCGTAGTAGATCGCGCCGTTGCCGCCGGTGGCGTAGAGGCGCGCGGCACCCCTGATGTCCTCAGCAGGCACGCCGATATAGGAAGACACGACCTCGGGGCTGTTGGCCTCATCGGCGACGAAGCCCGCCCAGTCCTGGAAAGCGTCCCATTCGCAACGCTCGCGCACGAATTGTTCGTCCACCAGACCTTCGGTAACGATGACGTGGGCGAGCGTCGTGAGCAGCGCGACGTTGGTGCCGGGCCTGAGCGCAAGATGATAGTCCGCCTTCACATGCGGGCTGCGGACCAGATCGGTACGGCGCGGATCGATGACGATCAGCCGCGCGCCTTCGCGCAGGCGCTGCTTCATGCGCGAGCCGAACACCGGATGCGCGTCGGTCGGATTGGCGCCGATGACGACGATGACGTCGCTTTCCTCGACCGAATCGAAGTCCTGCGTGCCGGCCGAGGTGCCGTAGGACTGCCCCAGCCCATAGCCGGTTGGCGAATGGCAGACGCGGGCGCAGGTGTCGACATTGTTGTTGCCGAAGCCCTGCCGCACCAGCTTCTGGACGAGATAGGTCTCCTCGTTGGTGCAGCGTGAGGATGTGATGCCGCCGACGGCGGTGCGTCCGTACTGGTGCTGGATGCGGCGGAACTCGCTGGCGGTATGGGCGAGCGCCTCCTCCCACGACACCTCGCGCCACGGATCGGAAATCTTCTCGCGGATCATGGGCTTGAGGATGCGGTCCCGGTGCGTGGCATAGCCATAGGCGAAACGGCCCTTGACGCAGCTGTGGCCGTGATTGGCGTCGCCGCCCTTGTAGGGCATCATGCGCAGCACCTCGTCGCCCTTCATCTCGGCCTTGAACGAGCAGCCGACGCCGCAATAGGCGCAGGTGGTGACCACCGAGCGCTCCGGCATGCCATGCTCCAGCACCGTCTTTTCGCGCAACGCGTCGGTCGGGCAGGCCTGCACGCAGGCGCCGCAGGACACGCATTCGGATTCGACGAAATTCTCGCTCATGCCGGCCACGATGCGGGATTCGAAGCCTCTGCCCTCGATGGTCAGCGCGAAGGTGCCCTGCACGTCCTCGCAGGCGCGCACGCAGCGCGAGCACACGATGCATTGCGAGGCGTCATAGGTGAAATAGGGGTTGGATTCGTCGCGGACCAGATAGTCGATATTGAGCGAGCCGTTGCCCGGCGCGACATGGTTGCGGCCATCCAGCCCGTAGCGGTTCTCTTCCAGCCCGACCTCGGTGGCCACCTTGTCGAACTCGCTGAGGCCAGTGCCGCGTTCCTCGTTCCAGCCGCTCGGGTGATCGGAAACGTAGAGCTCCATCACGCCCTTGCGGATGGCGTCGAGCCGCTCGGTGCGTGTGTGAACGACCATGCCTTCGCTGACCGGCGTGGTGCAGGAGGCGGGCGTTCCGTTGCGGCCCTCGATCTCCACCAGGCAGATGCGGCAGGAGCCGAAGGAATCGAGCATGTCCGTTGCGCACAGCTTCGGTATTTCCACGCCTGCCTCCATCGAGGCGCGCATGATCGAGGTGCCTTCCGGCACGGTGACCGGCTTGCCGTCGACAATCAGCGTGACCTGCTTTTCGGCCTGGGATTCAGGCGTGCCATAATCGACTTCGTGGATCAGGCCCATTTTGAAACTCCCTTTGAAGGCAGCGCGATACCGACGCCGCCTCAGTCGTTCCCATTACGCTTTGCAAGTGTATCCGCGACGAGTGCATTGGCGTGGCCATGACCAAGGCCATGCGTTTCCTTAAGCCATGCAACAAGCTCCATGTGCTTCTTGCCGCTCTGGCTTTCGAGAAGGTCTTTCCAGTGCTGTATCGGCTTGCCGTACTTCTTCTCGATCGAAGGAAAGTAAGATGCCGGTCCCTTGATTTTTTCCTGCCCGCTCATTCCGCAGCCTCCCGCATTGGTGCCGGCTTGAAGTCTTCGGGGAAATGCGTCAGCGCGCTCATCACCGGATAGGGCGTGAAACCGCCCAGCGCGCACAGCGAACCGAACTTCATGGTGTTGCACAGGTCGGAAACCAGCTCGATCTGGCTGTCGGGTGCGATGCCGGCGGCCAGCCTGTCCAGCACCTCGACGCCGCGTGTCGAGCCGACGCGGCAGGGCGTGCACTTGCCGCAGCTTTCGATGGCGCAGAACGCAAAAGCAAAGCGCGCCTGCTTCAGCATGTCGGCGCTGTCGTCGAAAACGACGATGCCGGCATGGCCGATCAGCCCGTCCTTTGCGGCAAATGCCTCGTAATCGAAAGGCGTGTCGAAAAGCGCGCGCGGGAAATAGGCCCCGAGCGGACCGCCAACCTGTACCGCCTTGACCGGACGCCCGGTGGCCGTGCCGCCGCCGATGTCGTCGACGATTTCGCCGAGCGTCAGCCCGAATGCGGTCTCGAACAGGCCGGGATATTTGATGTTGCCGGCAATCTGGATGGGAATCGTGCCGCGCGAGCGGCCCATGCCGAAATCCCTGTAGAAGGCAGCGCCCTTGTCCATGATGACCGGCACGGAGGCGAGGCTGATGACGTTGTTGATCACCGTCGGCCTGCCGAACAGACCCTTGTGGGCCGGCAGCGGGGGCTTGGCCCGCACCATGCCGCGCTTGCCTTCGAGGCTGTCGAGCAGCGCCGTCTCCTCGCCGCAGACATAGGCCCCCGCACCCTCGCGCACTTCCATGTCGAAGGCGCGGCCGGAGCCCAGCACATCCGGTCCCAGAATTTTCGCGCGGCGCGCGATCTCCACCGCCCGGCGCATCGCGGCAATGGCATGCGGATATTCGGAACGGGTGTAGAGGAAGCCCTTCGTGGCTCCGGTGGCGAGGCCGGCGATGGCCATGCCCTCGACCAGAACGAAGGGATCGCCCTCCATGATCATGCGGTCGGCGAAGGTGCCGGAATCGCCCTCGTCGGCGTTGCAGACGATGTATTTTTGCACATCGCCCGTATCGAGCACCGTCTTCCACTTGATGCCGGTGGGAAAGCCGGCGCCGCCGCGCCCGCGCAGGCCCGATTCCGTGACCTCGGCCACGATCTCGGCCGGCGCCATCGACGCTGCCCTGCGCAGTCCGGCAAGGCCGCCATGGCGCTCGTAGTCCTCCAGCGAGAACGGATCGGTGACGCCGCAGCGGGCGAAGGTGAGGCGGGTTTGACGGGCGATGAAGGGAATCTCTTCCGGATCGCCCAGCGCCAGTTCATGGGCGCCGCCGGACAGGAAGCCGGCATCGAACAGGCTGCGAACCTGCGACGCCCTTACCGGACCGTAGGCGACGCGGCCCGCTTGCGTCTCGACCTCGACCATAGGCTCGAGGAAATAGGCCCCGCGCGATCCGTTGCGGACGATGCCGGCCTCGATGCCGCGTGCCTTCAGTTCGGCGGCAATGGCAGCAGCAACCTTGTCCGCGCCAAGCGCCAGCGCGCCGGAATCACCGGGTATGTAGATGACCGGCGTCATGCGCGCACCTCCGCGACGATCTCGTCGACCTTGTCGGCATCGATCCGGCCGATGACCTCGCCATCGAGCATGGCGGCTGGCGAACAGGCGCACATGCCGAGGCAGTACACCGGTTCCAGCGTCACCCGCCCGTCCGGCGTGGTCTGGTGGAAATCGATGCCGAGCGCCTGCCTGAGACGCGCCGCAACGTCGTCGGAGCCCATGGACTGGCAGGATTCCGCCTGACAGACTTTCAGCACGTGGCGGCCGGCCGGTTCCTTGCGGTAGTCGTGATAGAAGGAGACGACGCCATAGACCTCGGCGCGCGACAGGTTGAGGCCGCTGGCGATGACCGGCAGGGCGTCCTGCGGCACATAGCCGAATTCCTTCTGCACCTCGTGCAGGATGGGCAGAAGCGGCCCCTCCATGCCCTTCATGCCGTCGACGATCGACGCCACCTGCGCCTCGATCCCGGTACCTGCGCTCTGCATGACCATGCAGCGCCCTCCCTGAGCAAACGCGATCTCTCGCCAGAGCGTTATGCAACCAGAGAATAACGCTCTGATCAATAAAGCGCTTTCGTGGATCGATAGATATCTTCTATCGATCCGGCGACATCTCCATGTTTACTACGGTGTCAGGTCCTGAAATCTCTCGCCAGCGTCATCGCCTCGTCCAGAAGCGCCGAGACCAGCGGCGTGTGCGGCATGTGCGGGCCGGCGACCAGCCCCACCGTGTGGCTGGCATCGGGTTCGACGATGGGAATGGCCCGGACCGGATCGGCGAAGCCGAAGGTTTCGGTCAGGGTGAGCGGCATGATCGATGACCATTTGCCGGTGCGGATATGCGAGAACAGCACGATCATGGAGTTGCTCTCCAGCGTCGGGCGCATCTGCACGCCCGCTTCGGCCAGATGCTGGTCGATGATGCGCCGGTTCTGCATGTCGGGCGTCAGCAGGCACAATGGCAGCCGGCTCACCTCCTCCCACGTCACCTTGTCACGCCCGGCCAGCGGATTGCCGCTGGAGGTGATGAGCTGATAGCGCTCGTGATAGAGCGGCACGCTGGTCACCCGCCCGAGCGGCTCGTTGTCGAGATAGGTGATGCCGGCGTCGATCTCGAAATTTCCGAGCAGCGACAGGATTTCGATCGAGGTGCGCGACAGGATCGAGAAGGTCACGCCGGGATGCTTCTCGCGGAACGGCGTGGTCAGGCGCGGCATCATCGCCAGCGCGGTCGGGATGGCGGCGATGCGGATGCGGCCCGACAGGCCGTGGCGGGCGGCGCGCATTTCCTCGCGCATCGCATGCGCATCGCCGACGATGCGCCGGGCCCAGCCAAGCACCTGCTCGCCCTCGGGCGTCAGGCCCTGAAAGCGCGAGCCGCGCTTGACCAGCATCACGCCGAGCTGGTCTTCCAGCTGCTTGATCGCGGCCGAAAGCGTGGGCTGCGTGATGCCGCACACCTCGGCCGCACGGCCGAAATGCTCCTCCCGGGCAAGGGCGATGAAGAATTCCAGCTTGTCGATCATCCGGTCCGAAACCTGTGTGGGCAATTCCGTGCCTAAGGTCGGAGAAATCGCCGCACCGCGCAAGCCACGCCGTAAAACTGCCGAAAATGCGGTCTGCTTCCACATTTTTCAGCCGACTACATGTTTGCAGCGAACGAAACCGGCGCTAAGGGGAAGCATCGGTAACCGACGAAAGATCCGACATGCTTGGCTGGTTCAGGAAGCTGCTTCCGCGCGAGGACAAGTTCTTCGATCTCTTCGAGCGCCATTCCCGCGCCGTGGTGGGGGCCGCCGAGGCGCTGCAGCGCCTGCTTGCCGGACAGGACGTCGAGAAGAACGGCGACGAGATCGTGCGGCTGGAAAAGGAAGCCGACCTCATCACCGCCGAGGTGATGCTTGCGGTGCGCCGCTCCTTCATCACCCCCTTCGACCGCAGCGACATCCAGGACCTCATCCAGTCGATGGACGACGCCATCGACATGATGCACAAGACCGTCAAGACGGTGCGCCGCTTCGAGCAGACGGAGTTCGATCCGCTGATGCAGGAAATGGGCGTCGCCATCGTCGAGGCCGCCAAGCTGGTCGCCGAAGCGGTGCCGCTGCTCAACAAGGTCGGGCAGAACGTGCATCACCTGACAGCGATCGCCGAGGAAGTGGTTCGGGTGGAGGAGCGCTCCGACGATCTGCACGAGCGCGGTCTCAGGGATCTCTATCACAGGCACGCCAAAGGAGACGCGCTGGCCTATTTCGTCGGCTCGGAGCTCTACAACCAGCTCGAAAAGGTCGTGGACCGCTTCGAGGACGTGGCGAGCGAGATTTCCGGCATCGTCATCGAAAACGTCTGACCGGATATGGACGCAACAATCGCTCTTCCGCTGCTGATCGGCCTGATCGGCGTCGCGCTGTTCTTCGACTTCCTCAACGGGCTGCAGGATGCGGCGAATTCCATCGCCACCATCGTTTCGACACGGGTGCTGCGCCCGCAATATGCCGTGTTCTGGGCGGCGTTCTTCAACTTCATCGCCTTCCTGTTCTTCGGCCTGCATGTGGCCGAAACCCTCGGCACCGGCATCGTGGACGCCAACATCGTCACGCCGGGCGTCATCTTCGCCGCCCTGGCGGGGGCCATCGCCTGGAACATCATCACCTGGCTGGCCGGCATCCCGTCGAGCAGCTCGCACGCGCTGATCGGCGGCCTGCTGGGCGCGGGCATCGCCAAGGCCGGGCTCGACGCCGTTGTGTGGACCGGCGTGCTCAAGACGACCTCGGCCATCGTGCTGTCGCCGCTGACCGGCTTCCTGCTGGCGCTCGTTCTGGTGCTGATCGTGTCGTGGCTGTTCGTACGCCAGACCCCTTTCGCGGTGGACCGCTCGTTCCGCGTCCTGCAATTCATATCGGCCTCGCTCTATTCGCTCGGCCACGGCGGCAACGACGCCCAGAAGACCATGGGCATCATCGCCGTTCTGCTCTATTCGCAGGGCATGCTCGGCGACACGTTCTACGTGCCGCTGTGGGTGGTGCTGACCTGCCAGGCGGTGCTGGCGCTGGGAACCCTGTTCGGCGGCTGGCGCATCGTGCACACCATGGGCTCCAAGATCACGCGGCTGAACCCGATGCAGGGCTTCTGCGCCGAGACCGGCGGCGCGCTCACCCTGTTCGGCGCGACATGGCTCGGCATCCCGGTCTCGACCACCCACACCATCACCGGCGCCATCATAGGCGTGGGGGCGGCCCGCCGTGTGTCGGCGGTGCGCTGGGGCATCGCCGGCAACATCGTCATCGCCTGGGTCGTCACGCTGCCGGCAACCGCCGTGATCTCGGCCGTCACCTATTATCTGACGCAACTGGCTGCCTGAGCCCCGCTGGCACGATGACGCAGCCGCCGGCGCTTGGAGCGGCCGGCCTTATGCAGTATCTCAGGGAACGCTCCCGGCAGCACACCCAGGCATGAGGTACAAGCGATGTCCGTCACCAAGGAAGTTGTCACCGAGCGGCTGAGAAGCGTGAGCGGGCCGGATTTCTCCGGCAATGTCGTCGATCTCGGCATGCTCTCCGAAATCTTCATCGCCGACGGCAAGGTGTTCTTCTCCATAACCGTGCCGGCCGCTCGCGCCGACCAGATGGAGCCGCTGCGTGCCGCGGCCGAACGCGTTGTGAAGGCCATTCCCGGCGTCACTGGTGCGGTGGTGACGCTGACGGCCGAGAAGAAGGGCGGCGGCATGGAAGCGGCGGCGCCTCCTCGCCCCGCTCCGGGCCGGGCAGTCCCGCCCCGTCCCGCCGCGCCTTCTCCGCGTCAGGCGCAACCCGCGCCACCGTCGCAAAGCCCCGGCAAGCGCGGCGTTCCGGGTATCGACGCCATCGTCGCCGTCGCTTCCGGCAAGGGTGGCGTCGGCAAATCGACCACTGCGGTGAACCTCGCCCTGGGTCTTGCCGCCAACGGGCTGAAGGTGGGCGTGCTCGATGCCGACATCTATGGCCCCTCCATGCCAAGGCTGCTCGGCATACACGGCCGCCCCGAGAGCGCAGACGGCAAGATTCTCAAGCCCATGCAGAACTATGGCCTCAAGGTCATGTCGATGGGCTTCCTCGTCGACGAGGAGACGCCGATGATCTGGCGCGGACCGATGGTCGTGTCGGCACTGACGCAGATGTTGCGCGAGGTGGACTGGGGCCATCTCGACGTGCTGGTGGTGGACATGCCCCCCGGCACCGGCGACGCCCAGCTCACCATGGCCCAGCAGGTGCCGCTGGCCGGCGCGGTCATCGTCTCGACGCCGCAGGACCTCGCCCTCATCGACGCCCGCAAGGGGCTGAACATGTTCAGGAAAGTCGACGTGCCGCTGCTCGGAATCGTCGAGAACATGAGCTATTTCATCGCGCCGGACACCGGCAAGCGCTACGATATTTTCGGCCATGGCGGCGCCAGGCAGGAGGCGGAGCGGCTGGGCGTTCCCTTCCTCGGCGAGGTGCCGCTGGAGATGGGCATCCGCGAAAGCTCGGATGACGGCGAACCCGTCACCATCGGCCGGCCCGACGGCCCGGAAGCGCGTATCTACCGCGACATCGCCACCCGGGTCTGGCAACGGCTGCAGGAGGAAAAGGGCGGCAGCGGCCCATCCATCGTGTTCGAATAGCAGTGCTGAACGTTAGCAGATGCTTACCATAAAGGTTCAGTAGAAACCGATCGGGAAATAGCGAAGATACAGTTCTGCGAAGATGCCCTTCGCCGATATTTCCTGAAGCGCGTAATCGAAGGCGGCAGGCAGCAGCGCATCGTCGGCGCGGGTGGCGATGGCGAGCCCGGTGCCGAGATATTCCGGGGCGATATAGGGCCCGCCTGCGAAGCGGCAGCATTTTTCCGATTCGGCGCCGGCCAGCCAGAACGAAAGACGCATGCCGTCCCCGAAGGCCGCGTCGATCCTGCCGGCCTTCAGTTCGGCATGGAGCGCGTCCTCGTCCGCCAGCGGCACGATTTTCACAGCGCTGAAATAATCCTGCAACATGCGCTCATGCGCCGAACCGGCGATGACCCCGACCGGCCTGCCCTGCAACCTGTCGTGGAGCGGCTCGGCCAGCGGGCGTGACTTCTGCACGGCGAACCGCGCGGGGAATTGCAGATAGGGGCGCGAGAAGGCATATGTGGCGCGCGTTTCGGCGGTGGCGGCCAGCCCCGCGATAATCGCCTCGCCTTCTCCCTTTTCCAGCGCTTCTTGCAACTCGTCCCACGGCAATGCCTGAATCTGGCATTTTTCGGCGAGGTCGAGGCGGGCGCAGATGGCGCGGGCGAGATCGACATGGAACCCGGAAAGGCGCGCCTGACCGTCGAGGAAATTGAACGGCGGAAAATCGGTCGTGGTGAGAAAGCGCAGCCGGGGCAACGCGGAAAGGTCCGGCCGGGGCAGGCGCTCCTTCGCATCCCAAAACAGCGGGATGACCGGCTCTTCGGCAAAAGCGCTCTCACCGGGCGGCAAAAGCCCGGCAAGCAGGAAGCTCAAAGCCGCAACAGTTCGCAAACGCACGATTCGCCACCCGACTGATCAGGACCTGCGTGCTTTTCCTATGAAATCGGATCGGCCACAAGTTTTGCTATGATATTGGACGCTTTTGGCGCGTCATATGCGCAGTGATGCCACAATTTGCCTTAAGATGACGGTTGCGAATGGCCTGTCGCGGCAAAAGCTGGCAGATTGGCCCATCCGCATCGAAGACCGCTGCGAACGGGGACGGGGCTCTTACGCAGACGGCCGGCTCTTTGGAGATGGCGAAGTGAAAGGTCTACCGGGTTTCGGCAAACCGAGACGGCAGCGTTCGGTGCAGTATGGCTACAGCGCGCCGGCTTCGCACTGGCACCGGGTCAAGGAACATTCCCATCTCGTCATCGCCGCCCTTGGCAGCTTCGCCTTCATTGCCATCGCAATTACCGCTTTCTGGTTCACCCTTCCAAGAAACGACAAGCCTGTCGTCGCCAGGGCCGCCCCGCAGGAAATGACGGCTCCGGATACGGCTGACGCACAGCCCGTCGTTGCGGAAATCCCTGCCGCCCCGGAAGCGGTGCCTGCTGCCGCAGCCGCCGCTCCGGCAACGGAGGCCGATCCGGAGATCCAGCCACTGGCCCTGATGCCCGAGCAGAAGGTGCCGGAAATCGATACGCAGGCCGCGGCCGCGATCATCGTACCCGATGCCGAAGCCGGCGACATCGCTCCGGAGACCGGAAGCGGAACCCGCACTGCCGCCATCCCCGCACCGAAGCCGAAACCGCCTGCATCCGCAGCCGCGGCCACCGGAAACGGCCGCATCGTCCGCGGCGTTACCTTCCGCTCCGGTCCCGGCGGCTCCGCCATCGGTACCATTCCCGGCGGCACCGAAGTGAAAGTGATCTCCTGCGACAGCTGGTGCGAGATCGTTCACAAGGACCAGCGGGGCTTCGTCTACAAGGACTTCCTGGACCGGGACTGACCGCTCACACGCAGCGGCCGCCATCCACCTCCAGCGCCACGCCGGTGATGAAGGATGCCTCATCCGAGGCCAGCCACAGCGCCGCATTGGCGATGTCGAGTGGCGTCGACAACCGCCCCAGCGGCACGGAAGCGCGAAACCTCTCGCGCAGTTCCGGCGTATCGGAACCCATGAAGCGCTCCAGCATGGCCGTGTCGCCGGCCACCGGGCACAGGCAGTTCACCCTGATGTTGTGCGGCGCGAGCTCCACCGCCATCGACTTGGTGGCGGTTATCGCCCAGCCTTTCGAGGCATTGTACCATGTCAGTCCCGGCCGCGGCCTCAGGCCGGCCGTCGAGGCGGTGGTGAGGATGACGCCGCCGCCCTGCCTCTGCATCGTCGGCACCACCGCCAGCGTGCTGTAGTAGACCGCCTTCATGTTGACGGCGGTGATGAGATCGAAGGTCGCTTCGTCCACGCCCAGCATATCGCCGTTGCGGTGGGTGAAGCCGGCATTGTTGACGACGATGTCGACCCGGTCGAAAGCGCTCTTGGCGGCATAGACCATCTGTTCGACATCGGCGCGCTGGGAAACGTCGGTGGTCACGGCGATGGCGTCGTTGCCGATCTCCTCGGCCAGTTCGGCGGCGCCGCGTGCGTTGAGATCCGCCACCACAACCTTCGCACCTTCTTCCGCGAAACGGCGGGCAATGCCCTCGCCGAATCCCGCCGCCGCCCCGGTGACGATGGCGACCTTGTCCTTCAATCTCATGTCCTGCTCTTTCGCTTGTTGCCTTGCCTGTTCCTGCGCAATTCCGGACGGACAGCCGGCTTCCCCATTTTCTGGAATTGCGCCGATTACCGATGGTCGAACACCACCGTCTTGGTCGCCGACATGTCGTAGAGCGCCTCGAACCCCTTCTCGCGCCCGTGGCCCGAGCGTCCGAAACCGCCGAAGGGCAGTTCCACCCCACCGCCCGCGCCATAGCTGTTGACGAAGACCTGCCCGGCCCGCACCCGCTTGGCCAGCCGGTGCTGGCGCGCGCCGTCACGCGTCCAGATGCCGGCGACGAGACCGTAGTCGGTGCCGTTGGCGAGCCGCACCGCCTCCTCCTCGCCCTCGAAGGAAAACAGCGACAGCACCGGCCCGAAGATTTCTTCCCGGGCGATCCTCGCCGCCGGATCGACCGCGCCGAACAGCACCGGCGCGGCATAGAAGCCGCCCTGCGGCGCACGCTCGTCCACGGTGCCGCGCGCCAGCACGGCAATGCCGGAAGCCTCGGCTTCCTCCACCATGGCGGCGACGCGGGCGCGCTGGCGGGCGCTGACCAGCGGGCCGAGATCCCGCTCCGGATCGGCATCGTGCGGGCCGGCGACCAGCTTCGCAAAACGGCCGGCCAGCGCTTCCGCAACCGCGTCATAGGCCGGACGCTCGATCAGCACGCGGCTTCCGGCCGAACAGGTCTGCCCGGCATTCTGGATGATGGCGTTGACCAGAACCGGCAGCGCCTTGTCGAGATCGGCGTCGGCAAAGACGATCTGCGGCGATTTCCCGCCAAGCTCCATGGTCACACCGCGATTGTTGAGAGCCGCCGCCTGCTGGATGGCGGTGCCGGTGCCCGGCGATCCGGTGAAGGTGACGTAGTCCACGCCGGGATGACCGGAAAGGGCCGCGCCCGCGTCGCGTCCATATCCCGTCACCACATTGAACACGCCTTCCGGGAACCCGGCCTCGAGCGCCAGCTCCGCGATGCGGATCGTGGTGAGCGAGGCGTCCTCGGCCGGCTTCGCCACCAGCGCATTGCCCATGGCGAGCGCAGCACCTGCCACCCGCGCCAGGATCTGCATGGGATAGTTCCACGGAATGATGCCGGCTACCACGCCATGCGGCTCGCGCAGGGTCAGCGCCGTGTAGCCGTCGAGGAAGGGAATGGTGTCGCCATGGAGCTTGTCGGCCGCGCCGCCATAAAATTCGTAATAGCGCATTGTGGCCGTCACATCCGCGCGGCCCTGCCTGAGCGGCTTGCCGGTATCGCGCGATTCGAGCGCCGCCAGTTCCTCCGCATGGCGCTCGACCAGAAGGCCCAGCCGCGTCAGCAGCCGCCCGCGCTCCACCGCCGGCATGCGACCCCAGGGGCCCTCGTCGAAAGCCTGCCTTGCTGCCCGTACCGCCAGATCCACATCCTGCGCGTCCGAGGCCGGAATGGAGGCAAAAACCTTGCCGTCAGACGGGCAAACCACATCGATCCGGCTACCCGAAACCGCCCCGACGCTTCTGCCGCCGATGATCTGACGCCATTCGGCGCGTTCTGGCGTTGATGCATCCATGTGGGGTTTTCTCCTCTGCATTCGCCTTGGTTCGGTCCGGAGCCCGCACTAGAATAGAGGCATGGACGTACGGTGCCAGCGTCGCAACCCGCTGCGGCCACGATTTGGAATTGGTAACAATGCCAGCGCTGCGACGCCATGGCACTGGTCAAATTAAATCGATTAGATTATATCGGCTGCGTTGCCCGGACGATGCCGAACAACATGGATATGCCACGGACGCACCATGACCAGCCAGATCATTCCCGTCGACCCCTTCGACTTCATCATCTTCGGCGGCACCGGCGACCTGTCGGAACGCAAGCTTCTGCCGTCGCTCTATCACCGGCAGCGCGACCATCAGTTTTCAGAGCCGACGCGTATCATCGGCACCTCGCGCTCGAAGATGAGCGACGACGAGTTCCGCGCCTTCGCCCGCAAGGCCATCGAGCAGCATGTCGCGCCGGAATATATCGACAAGGCGGAGCTGGACGAGTTCCTTGCCCGCATCTCCTATGTAGCGGCCGACGCCGTGAGCGGTGAAGGCTTCGAGGAGCTGAAGGCGGCGATCGGCGGCAGCACCAGCATCCGCGCCTTCTATCTGGCGGTTGCGCCCTCCCTGTTCGGCGACATCTCGCGCAACCTGAAGGCGTACGACCTCATCACGCCCGCCTCGCGCATCGTGCTGGAAAAGCCGCTCGGGCGGGACCTCGATTCGGCGCGCGAACTCAACGATCTTGTCGGCAGGAATTTCCGCGAAAGCCAGATCTTCCGCATCGACCACTATCTCGGCAAGGAGACGGTGCAGAACCTGATGGCGCTGCGCTTCGCCAACGCGCTCTACGAGCCGTTGTGGAATTCCGCCCATATCGACCATG
>JAIPUZ010000022.1 GCA_022833215.1 Mesorhizobium sp.
GCGACGTGATCGGCTCCGGCGGCAAGGTCATCCGCGAGATCGTGGAAAAGACCGGCGCCAAGATCAACATCGAGGACGACGGCACGGTCAAGATCGCTTCGTCGAGCGCCAAGGAGATTGAGGCGGCCAAGAAGTGGATCCACACCATCGTGGCCGAGCCGGAAGTGGGCGAAATCTACGAGGGCACGGTCGTCAAGACCGCCGACTTCGGCGCCTTCGTCAACTTCTTCGGTCCGCGCGACGGTCTGGTCCACATCTCGCAGCTTTCCGACCAGCGCGTTGCCAAGACCACCGATGTGGTCAAGGAAGGCGACAAGGTCTGGGTCAAGCTGATGGGCTTCGACGAGCGCGGCAAGGTTCGCCTGTCCATGAAGGTGGTCGATCAGGCCACCGGCAAGGAACTGCCGAAGGAAAAGAAGCAGGACGAGGAAAAGAAGGCTGAAGGCGAAGACGCCTGATCGCTTCCCGACTGCTGAAGTCAAACGGGCGCGCCGAAAGGCGCGCCCGTTTCCGTTTATCCCGACAGTATGCTGCGGCCGGATGGCAGTTCGATACGGCGCGGGATGGCGAGAGCCTCCAGAAACGCCTCGTCATGGCTGACGACGAGCAGCGCGCCGTCATAGGCTTGCAGCCCCGCCTCGATCGCCGCAATGGAATCGAGGTCGAGATGATTGGTGGGCTCGTCCAGAATGAGCAGGGGCGGGGGTCGTTCACCGCCGAGCACGCAGGCAAGGGCCGCGCGCAACAACTCTCCGCCGCTCAGCTCCGCCACCTGTTGAAGTGCTGCATCGGCGCGGAACCTGAAGCGGGCGAGCGCCGACCGGCAGGCGTTCTCGGTCGAGCCCGGATTGAGCTTGCGGAAATTGTCGCGCACGGAAAGGCTCGGGTCCAGCAGGCTGGCGCGCTGGTCGAGCATGGCCATGTCCGCCGCCACCTTTACCGTGCCGCAGAAGGGGGCGAGACGCCCGGCGATCACTTCCAGCAGCGTCGTCTTGCCCGAACCGTTCGGGCCGGTGATCGCGATGCGTTCGGGGCCGGTGACCGTCAGCGACACATCGCGCAGGACCGGCCGGTCTGCCTCGTAGCCTGCACTGATACGATCGAGCCGCAGCACCGTCTTGCCGGCGGCAAGGCCGGTGGATGGCAACGAGACCGACAGTTTTTGCAGCACCTCGATGCGCTCGCGCGCTGCTGAAACCGCCTCGCGGGCTTCGGCCTGCCGGGCGTCGGCAAGACGCGCACCGGCGCCGCCGCTGTTTTCGGCGCGTTCCTTCATGCCGCCCAGGAGAATGCGCGGCATGTCGCCTTTGGCCGCCTTTCTGCGGCCGCCGCTGTCCTTGCGAGCCTTGCGCTCCGATGCAAGCTGCGTCGCGCGGGCGATTTCCGCCGATTTGTTCTCGGCAACCTCCAGATCGTGGCGGGCGGCCGCGAGTTCCAGCGCCTTGCGCTCCTGATAATGGCTCCAGTTGCCGCCGTAACGGGTGGCCCCGAGCGAGGTCAGTTCGACGATCTCGTCCATGAGGCCGAGCAATTCGCGGTCATGGCTGACCACCAGCGCGCCCTTGTGCCAGCCGGCGAGCATCTCGCAGAGCGCCTTTCGGCCGTCGCGGTCGAGATTGTTGGTGGGTTCGTCCAGCAGCATGAAATCGGCATCCGAAAAAAGGAGCGCGGCAAGGCCGGCACGGGTGCGCTGGCCCCCTGACAGCGTGTGCAGAGGTGTTTGCGGCATGGCATCCAGCCCCATCCGGCCAAGGGCGGCCTCCATGCGCGGTTCGAGCGTCCAGTCGATGTCAGCCAGTTCCCCGACCGTTGCCTTGCCCTCGCTGGCGGCCCGGATCAGGGCTAGCTGGGTACGCGCGCCGAACAGGTCGGCGACGGTGGTCGCAGGATCAACCTGAACGGTCTGGTCGAACAGGGCAATCGTGCCGCTGACGGTCACGGAGCCGGCTTGCGGTTTCAGCCTGCCGGCAATGAGATGGAGAAGAGTGCTTTTGCCGACGCCGTTGCGGCCGATCAGCCCTGTGCGGCCGGGACCGAAGGCAAGGTCGAGGCCTGAGAAAAGCTGGCGGCCGTCAGGCGTGGAAAAGCTTAGATTGGAACAGACGATTGAAGCGGGCATGGGCAAGGATTTCCCTGATGACAAAGCGGGTTCGCGTTGCGTTCAGAGAAAAATCCATCGTGCCGGGGTTCCTGATCTGTCGGATTGCAGATCATAGCTAGGTCGTTGTGCCGTCCGATGCAAGTCCGCCGGTGCCAAAATGCCGGATGATGGCGAAAGACGCTGCAAGGGCGATCAAATTGCTCTATCAGCCGCATATGGCTTCCGATTCCCTCAAAACCCTGTTCTATCTGTTTGAATCCGATGCGCTGGAGGTACCTGCGGCGGGCAGCCATGTGCTGTTTCTCGGGGCTGAACCTGGTTTTCGCTTGCCGGAAGGCTTTGAAGCGGATCTACACTGCGTGCAGGGGTTTCGCCCGCATTTCCGCGCCCTGCAATCCGCCGGCCGCAATGTCGCGCCGCGCGCCGAAGGCGATGGTTACGTCATGGCGCTGGTGCTGGCAGGCCGCCATCGCGGCCAGAATGAGTTGTGGATCGCCGAAGCGCTGGAGCGCGTCGCCCCCGGCGGCACGGTGGTCGTGGCTGGCAGCAAGGATGATGGCATCGCCTCGCTGCGCAAGCGCATCGACGCGCTTGTACCGCTGGTCGATGCGCTGCCGAAATATCACGGCATCGTCTTCTGGCTGCATCGGCCCGACAACAATGAGGCTGCCGAAAAGCTGCGCTCGGACAATCCGCCGGCGCTGGTCGAGAGCCGTTTCTACACCGCGCCCGGCATGTTCTCCTTCGACAGGATCGATGCCGGTTCGCGCCTGCTGGCCCAGAATATGCCCGACGGCGTTTCAGGCCATATAGCGGATTTCTGCGCGGGCTGGGGTTTTCTGGCCGCCAGCATCGCGGACCGCTTTTCCGGCATCAAGTCGCTCGATCTCTACGAAGCCGATTTCGAGGCGCTGGAAGCCGCGCGCCGCAACGTGCCGCAGGCATCCGGCTTCTCCTGGCAGGATCTGGCCGGTGAGCCGGTCGAGCGGCGCTATGACTGGATCGTCATGAACCCGCCCTTCCATCAGGGCAGGGCGGCGGAGCCGGAAATCGGCCGGCGGCTGATCGATGTGGCTGCGAAGGCATTGAAGCCGGGCGGACGGCTGGTCATCGTCGCCAACCGGCAACTGCCCTACGAGGCAGTTCTGGCAAGCGCCTTCGGCTCATCGCAGGAGATCGCCCGCGACAACCGTTTCAAGGTGTTTCTGGCCCGTAGATAAGCAAAAAGCCGGACGGGTCGGTACCGGTCCGGCTTTTTGCGGAAAGAGAAGGGGCGGTTCAGCCCTTGTCGTTGTCCATGCGCTTCAGTTCGTCGAGCGTCGGCATCGAAACGATGTTGTAGCCGGAATCCACATAGTGGATTTCGCCGGTAACGCCGGACGACAGGTCCGACAGCAGGTAGAGCGCGGAATTGCCGATCTCGTCGATGTTGACGGTGCGGCGCAGCGGCGCGTTGCGGCTCTGATAGTTGAACATGTAGCGCGCGTCGGAAATGCCGGCGCCTGCCAGCGTGCGCACCGGGCCGGCCGAAATACCGTTCACGCGGATGCCGCGCGGGCCGTAATCGTTGGCGAGATAGCGCACGCTCGCCTCAAGACCGGCCTTGGCCACGCCCATGACATTGTAGTTCGGCATCACGCGTACCGAGCCGGCATAGGTCAGCGTCAGCATCGCGCCGCCTTTGTTCATCAGCGCCGCCGCGTTGCGGGCCACTTCGGTGAAGGAATAGCAGGAGATGACCATGGTGCGCACGAAATTGTCGCGCGTGGTATCGGCATAGAGGCCCTTCAGCTCGTTCTTGTCGGAAAAGCCGATGGCATGGACGACGAAATCGAGCCCGCCCCATTCATCCTTCAGCGTGTCGAAGGTGGCGGTGACCGAGGCGCTGTCTTCCACGTCGCAGGGGATAAGGAGCGATGCGCCGATCTGTTCGGCCAGCGGCTTCACACGGCGGCCGAAAGCTTCGCCCTGATAGGTGAAGGCCAGTTCGGCACCCTGCGCGGCAAGCTGGCGCGCGATGCCCCATGCGATGGAGTGGTCGTTGGCCACCCCCATGACAAGCCCACGCTTGCCCTTCATCAGTGAATCCATTCTGGAATCCTTTATGCGGAATATCGCTGGAACACCAGGGTCGCGTTGGTGCCGCCGAAGCCGAACGAATTGGAAAGCGCAATATCGATCTTCGCATCGTCGATACGCTTGCGCACGATCGGCATGCCCTCGAATTCGGGGTCCAGCTCGGTGATGTGGGCGCTTTCGCCGATGAAGCCGCCCTGCATCTGCAGGATCGAATAGATCGATTCCTGCACGCCGGCCGCACCCAGAGAATGGCCGGTGAGCGACTTGGTGGAGGCGATGTTGGGCATGTCCGCGCCGAAGACCTCACGGATGGCCGCCATTTCCTTGGCGTCGCCGACCGGCGTCGAGGTGCCGTGGGTGTTGACGTAGTCGACCTTGCCGGAAACGGTGGACAGCGCCTGGCGCATGCAGCGCACCGCGCCCTCGCCCGACGGGGCGACCATATCGAAACCGTCGGAGGTGGCGCCATAACCCACCAGCTCGGCATAGATCTTCGCGCCGCGCGCCTTTGCGTGTTCCAGTTCCTCAAGAACGAGCACGCCCGCCCCGCCGGCGATGACGAAGCCGTCGCGGGTGGCGTCATAGGCGCGCGAGGCCGAGGCCGGCGTGTCGTTGTACTTCGAGGACATGGCGCCCATGGCGTCGAAAAGGTTCGACATGGACCAGTCGAGATCCTCGTGCCCGCCGGCGAAGATCATGTCCTGCTTGCCCCACTGGATCAGCTCGCAGGCATTGCCGATGCAGTGCGCCGAGGTCGAGCAGGCCGACGAGATGGAGTAGTTGACGCCGTGGATCTTGAACCATGTGGCGAGCGTGGCGGAAGCGGTGGAAGACATCGCCTTCGGCACGGCGAAGGGACCGATGCGCTTGGGCGAACCGTTCTTCAGCGTGGTCTCGGCTGCTTCCACTATGGTGCGTGTGGAAGGCCCGCCCGAGCCCATGATGATGCCGGTGCGCTCATTGGTGATGTCGCCTTCCTCCAGCCCCGCGTCGGCGATGGCCTGATCCATCGCGACGTGGTTCCAGGCGCCGCCGCGAGAGAGGAAGCGCATGGCGCGACGGTCGACCAGTTCGGTCGGGTCGAGCGTCGGTGCGCCCCATACCTGCGAGCGGAAGCCGTGTTCGGCAAAGGAATCGGAAAAACTGATGCCGGATCTGGCATCGCGAAGGGAAGCCGCCACTTCTTCGGCATTGTTGCCGATGGAAGACACGATACCCAGGCCGGTGACAACGACGCGTCTCATGGAGTGCTCCTTCATGGCTGGCGGGATCCGATAGGGATCAGGCTGTCGCTTCCTTGAACAGGCCAACCCTCAGGTCGGTGGCCTTGTATATGGTTTCTCCGTCGGCCTTCAACCAGCCGTCGGCGATGCCGAGCACCAGGCGGCCGCGCATCACGCGCTTGAAGTCGATGCCATATTCGACCTTCTTCACCGAAGGTGTGACCATGCCCGTGAACTTGACCTCGCCGGTGGAAAGCGCGCGACCCTTGCCGGGCTCGCCCAGCCAGCCGAGGAAGAAGCCGGTGAGCTGCCACATGGCATCGAGGCCGAGGCAGCCGGGCATGACCGGGTCGCCGATGAAATGGCAGGGGAAGAACCACAGGTCGCGATGGATATCGAGTTCGGCGCGGGCAAATCCCTTGTCGAATTCGCCGCCCGTCTCGCTGATTTCGGTGATGCGGTCGAACATCAGCATGGGCGGATAGGGAAGCTGAGCATTGCCCGGGCCGAACAGTTCGCCGCGGGCGCAGGCGAGCAACTCCTGATAATCGTAGCTGGATTTTCCTGCGGCCATTGAAAACGTCCCCGTCCAAGTCGGGCGGCATCGCGCCCTATAGTTCTGGTAACACAGTCCGTTTCAGGCCGGAAACCGTGGTTTACCTTGCGAGGTGGCTCTAACGCGGCGCTTTGTCCGGGTCAATGCACGCTATTGATAGAAGGGTCATGAAAGAATATATCTGGTAGGAATGTGGTTTGGTCGGATGCCCTTGTTTTGCCGGGAACGCAGCGCGCGGGACAAACAGGCCGAACCTGAAGACAACATGATGGATGTGTATGCGACCAAGATGAGGAACGCTGTGGATAAGCGGGTTCGCGACGCCGGTCTCAGGCCGACGCGCCAGCGTGTTGCGCTGGCCGAGCTCCTGTTCGCCAAGGGCGATCGCCATCTTTCTGCGGAAGAGCTGCACGAGGAGGCCATTGCCGCCGGCGTGCCGGTCTCTCTGGCGACCGTCTACAATTCGCTGCATCAGTTTACGGAAGCCGGGCTTTTGCGCATTCTGGCTGTCGAAGGATCCAGAACCTATTTCGACACCAACACCTCCGATCACCATCACTTCTACATCGAAGGCGAGAACCGCATCTTCGACGTCGAAGGAGAAGCGATGACGGTGAACAATCTTCCTCAGCCGCCCGACGGTATGGAAATCGCCAATATCGACATCGTGATCCGCCTGCGGCCGAAGCGGTAATCCAGACAATTTATCGTGACGAAAGCGCTTCTGAGAATTGAAGGTGGGGCGCTGTTCGTTGTCGCGGTCGCCTTCTATGCCTTTTCAGGCGCAGGCTGGTGGCTGTTTGCCGCGCTGCTTCTTTCCCCCGACCTTTCCATGCTGGCCTATTGGAAAGGGCCGCGCATGGGCGCGTATGTCTACAACGCATTTCACACGACGCCGTGGCCGCTGGCGCTGCTGGCCGGCGGCTATGCAGCGGGTGCTGCATTGCCGGTCAGCCTTGGCCTGATCTGGCTTGCCCATATCGGCATGGACAGGGCGCTGGGCTATGGTCTGAAGGAAACCTCGGCATTCCGCGACACGCATCTCGGCCGTATCGGCAGGGACTGAGCTGTCTCAGTCCTCCACCTTTTCGCCGGGATAGGCACCCCAGACCAATGACTGGCCGATCCATCCGGAGCGGCCGCCAAAGCTCATCTCGCACCATTTGCCGTTGCAGGATTTGATCGTTCCGATCACGCCGGGCTCCAGCATGGCAACGACGCCTGCCTCCTCGGACGGACGACGCAGCAGGTTGATTCGCGTATCCTTGCCGCGCTGCCAGGGAGCGACGATCGCGGTACGCTTGCCCGAAAGCAGAGACTGGTTGATCCAGCCTTCCGAGCCGTCCGCATCGCGCACGCGCCGCCAGTTGTCATATTCCTGGATGATCTCCATCGGCAGGCCGGCCCTGGTGTACATCCAGTCGACGGAATAGTTGGTGCCGGGGCCGACGCGGGAATTGACGCGCGCCGACTTCAGGCTGACGAAACGCGGAAGCGGCAGGCCGCTGGGCCCGAGACGCACATTCTGCGACTGCGCGCCGGCCGACTGCGCGCCGGCAGACTGTGCATGGACGAAATCCGGGGCGGCAAGGCCGAGCAATGCTGCGCCCAGGGCAAGATGGCTAAGGCGAAACGACACGAAACCAGACACTTTCGTTCCCTTGCAGGCATTATGTTGAGCGGAGCGGGTGCGATGGCGCCGCCCCTTTTTCTTTGTCTTCGCCGGTTCGGCTTGGTACATGCTTGGTGCATGGGAGCTATCGAACCGCGACCGCTTTGCAGTTTCGCCGGTCTTGGTTAAAGAGGTCTCAACGGTAACCGGGATCGGGGTAAATATGGCCGGCAGGAAGAAGCCTCTCGTCGTCATCACGCGCAAGCTGCCCGACCCTGTCGAGACGCGCATGCGGGAACTGTTCGACGCGCGGCTGAATGTCGAGGACCGGCCGATGAGCCAGGCGGAACTCATCGCGGCGGTGAAGGAAGCCGACGTGCTCGTCCCCACCGTGACCGACACGATCGATGCGCAGGTGATTGCCGAAGCCGGCCCGAACCTCAAGCTGATCGCCAATTTCGGCAACGGCATCGAGAAGATCGACGTTGCCGCGGCAACCGCCAGAGGCATCACGGTGACCAATACGCCGGGCGTGCTGACCGAGGACACGGCCGACATGACCATGGCGCTGATCCTGTCCGTTCCGCGCCGGCTGACGGAAGGCGCGAATGTTCTGCCCGAAGGCAAGAAATGGGCGGGCTGGTCGCCGACATGGATGCTGGGCCGCCGCATCTGGGGCAAACGGCTGGGCATCGTCGGCATGGGCCGCATCGGCACCGCCGTCGCCCGCCGCGCCAAGGCGTTCGGTCTTTCCATCCACTACCACAACCGCCATCGCGTGATGTCGGCGCTGGAAGACGAGCTGGAGGCGACCTATTGGGAAAGCCTCGACCAGATGCTGGCCCGCATGGACATCATTTCGGTCAACTGTCCTTCGACGCCGGCCACCTTCCACCTGCTGTCGGCGCGGCGGCTGGCGCTGATGCAGCCCAGCGCCTATCTGGTCAACACGGCGCGCGGCGACCTGATCGACGAGGAAGCGTTGATCAGGATGCTGGAGACCGGCAAGCTCGCGGGCGTCGGCCTCGACGTCTACGAGAACGAGCCGTCGATCAATCCGAAGCTGCTCAAGCTGGCGGCCAAGGGCAAGGCCGTGCTTTTGCCGCATATGGGCTCGGCCACGCTGGAAGGCCGCATCGATATGGGCGAAAAGGTCATCATCAACATCCGTGCCTTCTGCGACGGGCACCGTCCGCCGGACCGTGTGATTCCGAGCCGCATCTGAGATCTGGCCATCTTCCTCTCTCTCCCAGCGTAAACTCGCCCGCCATTGCCGGTGGCGCAAACCCTCTTTATCGTCCGCAGCACTGGAGGAGGGGGACATGAAAAAGGTTCTTCGGTGGAGCCTCGGCATCGGGGCGGCCGTGGTCATGGTGGCGGGAGGGGCCGCCTTCGCCTATCGCGACACGATCCTGGACTACCGCGCGGCGCTCGAATATGCGGGCAACTTCAAGCCGGACGTGATCGATCAGAATTTTCGTTCCCTTTTCGTGAAATACCCGTCGGTGCGGGTGCCGAAAAGCGCGGCCGCCAGCCTTCTGGAAAAGCGCGAGCAGCCGCTGCCTGACAATTACAGTTTCGCGGGGCAGAGCAGGTCGGTCGAAGACTGGATCGAGAGTTCGCAGACGACGGGCCTGATCGTCATCAAGGATGGCGTTATCGTCCATGAGCGCTATCTGCGCGGCAATGGGCCGGATACCCAGTCCATTGCCATGTCGCTTTCGAAGTCCTTTGTCTCCGCGCTCGTTGGCAGGGCCGTGGCCGACGGGCTCATTGACATCGGTCAGCCGGTCGAGGCTTACGCGCCCGGTCTTGCCGAAGGCGGCTACAGGGGCGTGACGGTCAGAAACGTGTTGCAGATGTCGTCCGGCATCGGCTTCAATGAGGACTATGGCGATCTCAATTCCGATATCGTGCGCTACATCATCCAGATATTGCGCGGTTCGGTCGCCGAATTCACGGCGCATCTGAAGAACGACATCCCGCAAGGCACCCTCAACCGCTACGTCTCGGCCGACACGCAGGTGCTGGGCCTTGTGCTGGAAGGCGCGACGGGCAAGCCGCTGGCCGATTACTTCAACGAAATCCTGTGGTCGAAGCTGGGCACGGAGGCCGATTCCTACTGGCTGGTGGACCAGAAAGGCGAGGCCATCGCTGCCGGTGGTCTCAATGCGGTGCTGCGCGATTACGCGCGTTTCGGCCTCCTCTATCTCAATGAGGGCCGAAATCATCTTGGGGAGCAGATCGTACCGACCGATTGGGTGCAGGCTTCCGTGACACCCGATTCAGCCCATCTCATGCCCGGCAGGCAGGATGAGACGGGACGCAGGCTGAAGGGCTATGGCTACCAGTGGTGGATACCCGCCGACCGCAGGGGCGGCGATTTCACCGGCATCGGCATTTACGGACAGTTCATCTACGTGAACCCCGAACGGCGCGTCGTCATTGCCAAAAGCTCCGCCTATGCGGATTATAACAACACCGGTGACGTCATGATCGAGGAGAGCATCGCCGCTTTCCAGGCGATAGCCGAAGGGCTGTAGGCTTATCGATCCCCGTTGCTGCGCCGTTTGTAGCGGATGGTGTCGAAACGGGCGGCCAGCGCATCGTAAAGCAGCAGGCGCCCGACCAGCGGTTCGCCGATGCCGGCGATCAGCTTGATCGCTTCCATCGCCTGCAACGTTCCCATCACCCCCACCAGCGCGCCCACCACGCCGGCTGCTGCGCAGGATGGCACGAGGCCCGGCGGCGGCGGTTCGGGAAACAGGTCGCGGTAGGAGGGATTTTTCATCCCGGCCTCATCGGTTTCGAACGGTTTCAGCACGGTGAGCGAGCCGTCGAACCGGCCGACCGCGGCATGCACCAGCGGGCGCTTTTCCTGTTCGCAGGCATCGGCCACGGCAAAGCGCGTCTCGAAATTGTCGGTGCCGTCGATAACCAGCTCGTAATCGGCGACGAGGGCCGGGGCGTTTTCGGGTGTCAGGCGCAGCTCATGCAGCTCGACCTCGACATGCGGATTGATGCGCAGGATTGCGTCGCGGGCGCTGTCGGCCTTCGACCGGCCAAGCGAATCCGTGCCGTGGATGACCTGCCGTTGCAGGTTGGAGAGCGACACGGCGTCGTCGTCGACGATGCCGAGCGTGCCCACGCCCGCCGCCGCCAGATAAGCCAGCACCGGCGCGCCGAGCCCGCCGGCGCCCACCACCAGCACCCGCGCCGCCTTGAGCCTGCGCTGGCCGGGGCCGCCGATCTCGGGCAGCACGATGTGGCGCGCATAGCGATCAAGCTCGTCGTCGGTCAGGGAGGGCAGGGTGGTCATAGGGGGAAACTAGCATTTTCCGTTGCATCTTCATCCCCGAATCCATGCCTGAACCCGGAAGTCGGACTGACAGCTACCGCGTCGCGCCAACCGTTCCATGGTCCACGGTCAGGAACTGCGCCCGCCCTTCGAGGCTGGAAAACAGGGCGGCGTCGGTGCCGGTCATGAAGACCTGGCATTGCATGTCTTCCAGAATGGAAAACAGGGCGGCGCGGCGGCCGGCATCGAGGTGGGCGGCGATCTCGTCGAGAAGCAGGATCGGCGTCATGCCGGAAATCTCGCCGGTCAGCCTTGCATGGGAAAGCACGATGCCGACCAGCAGCGCCTTCTGCTCACCGGTCGAGCACAGTTCGGCCGGCATGGATTTCGGCCTGTGGCGCACGATGAGGTCGGAGCGGTGCGGCCCTTCCAGCGTGCGCCCCGCTGCCCGGTCGCGCTCGCGGCCTGCGGCCAGCGCACGGCGGAAGCCTTCCTCGACGTCCACCGCAGGCATGGTGGCGACCTGCGCTTCCAGTTCGCCGGCAAGGGCGATGTCGGCCCGGGGGAAGGGGCCGTCGCCGGGCAATTGCTCGATCTTGGCGGCGAGCAGACGCACCAGTTCGGCGCGCGCTGCGGCAATCGCCACGCCGGTCTCGGCCAATTGCGTCTCGATCGCCTCGAACCAGGCGCCGTCGCGCGAATTTTCGGCCAGCAGCCGGTTGCGGCCGCGCATCGCCTTCTCGTAAGCCAGCGCGCGCTGGCCATGAGCGGCATCGACGGCCAGTACCAGCCTGTCGAGAAAACGGCGGCGGTCGCCCGCCGGCCCGGTGAACAGGGTGTCCATGGAGGGTGTCAGCCACACGACGCGCAGCCATTGCAGCAACTCGTCCGCATTGCGCGCCGGCGCGCCGTTGATGCGCACCCGCCGCCCGCCTTCGCCGCCATCGGCTGCGATGATGCCGGTGCCGATATCGACCTCGCCTTCCGGCCCGTCGAGCTTTGCGTGCAGGGCGAAGCTGCCGTCATTGCCTTCGCGCGCCACATCCGCATAGGGTGCGCGCCGCAGGCCGCGGCCCGGCGCCAGAAGCGATATGGCTTCCAGAAGGTTGGTCTTGCCGGCGCCGTTATCGCCGCTCAGCACCACTGGCCCCGGCTTAAGCTCCAGCGACAACGACGCATAATTGCGGAAGTTCGTCAGCGTCAGCCGACTTATGTAGGGGCCGGGAAGCGTTTCCATGGGACGGGCATCGCAAACGGGTTGCGATGCGCACTATACCCGCATCGGCATCAGCACGTAGAGCGTGTTCTCGTCGCTGGTGTCGCGGATGAGCGTCGGCGACCCGGCATCGGCGAGCAGGAACTCGGCATCTCCGCTGCTGAGCTGGCCGGCAACGTCGAGAAGATAGCGGGCGTTGAAGCCGATCTCGATCGGGTCCGATCCGTAATCGGCGGCCAGTTCCTCGGTCGCGCTGCCGGAGTCCGGGTTGTTGACGGTCAGCGTGAGCTGGCCTTCGCTGATCGACAGCTTCACCGCGCGCCCCCGCTCGGACGAGATGGTGGAGACGCGGTCGACGGCGGCGGCGAAGCTCTGGCGGTCGATGACCAGCCGCTTGTCGTTGCCGGTCGGGATGACGCGCTGGTAGTCGGGGAAGGTCCCGTCGATCAGCTTGGACGTCAGCACCACCGAGCCGATGGTGAAGCGGATCTTGGTGTCGGACAGTTCGGTCGTCACCGCCACGTCGGGAGCGTCCACCAGCTTCTGCAACTCGCCCACGGTCTTGCGCGGGATGATGATGCCCGGCATGCCTTCCGAGCCGGCCGGCGCATCGATTTCGGCCCGCGCCAGACGGTGGCCGTCGGTGGCCACGGAGCGCAGCCTGAGCTTGCCGTCGACCTCGTGCGTGTGCAGGAAGATGCCGTTGAGATAATAGCGCGTCTCCTCGGTGGAGATGGCGAACTGGGTCTTCTCGATCAAGCCCTTCAGCGCCGCGGAATCCAGCCGGAAGATATGCGGGAAGGAGCCGGCCGAAAGCTCGGGGAAGTCCGACTGCGGCAGGCACTGGAGCCGGAAGGAGGAGCGGCCGGAAGTGACGGTCATGGCCGTGCCGTCCTCGTCGGTCCTCAGCATCACCTCGGCGCCGTCGGAAAGCTTGCGCACGATGTCGTAGAGCAGGTGGGCCGGAACGGTGGTCGCGCCGGGTTGCTCGATGCGGGCCGGCGTCGCTTCCGTCACTTCGAGGTCGAGGTCGGTGGCCTTCAGTTCAAGGCTGGAGCCGTCCGTCGAAAGCAGCACGTTGGAGAGGATCGGGATGGTGTTGCGCCGCTCGACCACGCGGTGGACGTGGTTCAGGGATTTGAGGAGGTTCGACCGTTCCAGGATTACACGCATGACGAAACAGGCTCGCTTGAAGGAAAGGGCAGGCTCCCGAACCGGCAACCTGCCTCAGTCTGCATTGCAAAGAATGGGAGCCAAACTGACAGGAAAAGCGCCCTGAAAGCAAGACCGAACGGCCTTCTGCCACGGGTTTTACAGCAGTTTCGGGCATGGCGGCGGAGGGGCCGTCATGCCCTTCCGCCTGATCTCATGCCTGATCGTTGATCAGCCGGCGCAGCAGCTCCAGTTCCTGCGCCAGCGTATTGTCGCTGTCCGACAGGCCCTCGATCTTGCGCACGGCGTGCAGCACGGTGGTGTGGTCGCGTCCGCCGAAGCGCCGCCCGATTTCCGGCAGCGAGCGCGGCGTCATCACCTTGGACAGGTACATCGCCACCTGACGGGGCTTGACGATGGTGCGCGTGCGGCGATTGGAGAGCAGTTCCGTCTTGGAAACGTTGTAATGGCGCGCCACGATGCGCTGGATGTCTTCGATGCGCACCCGCTTGGGCTCGCCGGAGCGGTAGATGTGGCCAAGAATCTCGTCGATGCGGTCGACCGTGATCTGAGGCTCGAAGGACTGGCGGAACAGAAGCTGGTTGAACGCGCCTTCAAGCTCCCGGCCGCTGCCCGTGACGGTGCGCGCCACATGCTCCAGAACGGCATCGGAAACGTCGATGGTGGCATCCTCGGCCTTGGCTGCCGCCAGCCGTTGCTGGAGCATCGACAGGCGCATGGATAGGTCCGGAGACGACATTTCGAGCGCAACGCCGCCATTAAGGCGCGAGCGCACACGCGGTTCCAGCGATTCCAGCTCCGCTGGCGGCCGGTCGGCCGCGACAACCACCTGCCGGGCGCTGTCCAGCAGCATGTTGATGAGATGGCAGAATTCGTGCTGGATCGACTTGCCCTGCAGGAACTGCATGTCGTCGATGATCAGCAGGTCGATGTCGCGGAGCTGTTCCTTGAGCGTCAGCGCATTGTTGTCGCGGATGGCCGTCGCAAAGCGCCACATGAAATATTCGGCCGTCAGGTAGACGACGCGCGATTTCGGGTTCTGGCGCAGCGATTCCGCCGCGATCGCCTGCAGCAGGTGCGTTTTGCCAAGGCCCACCGTGGCATGCAGGAACAGCGGGTTGAAGCGGACCGCGCTGGAGTGGGATTCGGCCACGGCGCGGGCCGCTGCGAAAGCAACCCGGTTGGAGGGGCCTTCGACGAAGGACGCGAACGTGTAGCGCGGGTCCAGCGGCGAGCCAAGAACGTTCTGCCGGAACTCGGTCTCGGCGGTCGCCGGGCGCTGCGCGGGCATGCGTTCGGCCTTGCCGGCATTGACGCCATTGGAGGCCATTGTGGAGGTGAGCGCCGTCTGCGACTGGCGCTGGGCAGGGCGGTGCTGGCCATTGCCATCCGCCTCCGCGGCGCGGGTCTGCCTGGCAGCGGTGCGAACGATGATCTCGACCTTGAGGATCTCGGGATCCTCTTCCTTCCACAGCCCGACGATCTGGTCGAGATAGTGGCTGTTGATCCATGAACGGAGGAACGCGGTGGGCACCGAGATGCGCACGATCCCCTTCGAAGCCTCTGCCAGCTTCATGCGCCCGAACCAGCTGGAATAAACCTCTGCCCCCAGACGCGCCTTGAGCTGAGCCTTGATCCGCTCGAACTTGTGATCCGCCTCCCCAAGAGATGTCATGTCGTGTCCTTGGGCACCTTCCCCCTCGTAGGAAAGGTTGCCAAGTTCCCTGCCCATGCCGCTCTGCATTTCGTGATCCTTGTCCCGCACTTTCGCGCCACAGGCATATTGCCTGCGGTGGCCTCGTTATCATTTTCTCCGCCGGGGCCGCCGCTGGCCATCGCCGGATATGTTCGTTGCGTGTTGGAGCCGTCTCCGACCCCTGTCCCGCAACAGGGAAGCTATGCGCATGGCAAAGCAAGCCGTCCGGCATTGCGCCGGCCAAACTCAAACATGCCATACAATTGACTGGTCCCCTGCCAGTATCGAAAGTGACAACCAACCTGACCACGGACGAGCGCCCACGGTGCCAATGCTGTCTTTTTTTGATTAGGTCGAGGGCGCCGGGCCCGTCCCTTTCGATGAACTGACACTACCGAAATCGTTGTGGAAAGGGCAAGGCCGCATCTTACCGGTTTTTAACGAATCTGGTTACCAAATTGCCCTCAACAACGCTGCCGCAGATAGCCGCGTTCATGAAAGCCATTGGGATTCAAACCCTTTTCGCAAACGCCGGGAAACGATAGCTGGCGAGATTCTTTTTTATAATATTTCTCTTGACACAGGATTGTCCCCTTTCGGCTGGTGCCGATATGAACAAGCTGTGGATGACCTTCTTTAAGTATATGAAATAAAAAGAAGTTTCCTGTCAGTGTCGAGATCGTGAAATCTGCCGGGGTACAACCTGGAAGACACATACCGGCAAAGGTTCAGACAATGAAAAACGTGCCGTTGCGGAAGCTTCCGGCGCGTCATTTCAGGTTTTCGCCGAATAACGAAAAAAACCCGGCGCAGACGCCGGGTTCCATGAAAACTTCGATTGTCGCGTTAACGATTACGCCGACAAAGCCTTAAGGCGTTGAGCCAGACGCGAAACCTTGCGCGAGGCGGTGTTCTTGTGAAGAACACCCCTGGAAGCAGCGCGCATCAACTCGGGCTGCGCATTCTGGAAAGCGGTCTCGGCGGCTGCCTTGTCGCCAGAGGCCAGAGCCTCTTCGACCTTACGCACGAAGGTGCGGACGCGCGAACGGCGGTTCTTGTTGACCGCGGTGCGGTGAGCAATCTTGCGCGTAGCCTTTTTGGCCGAGGGAGTGTTGGCCATGTTGCCTCTCTTCTGATCTTAACGGTGAGCGCTTGCGGCTACCCGCAGGGCGCAAAAAACAAATGGGCAGCCACAGGGCCACCTCAGTTGGGCGGCTTATAGTTCAGCTTTCTAAATCCGTCAATCTTGCTTCGCATCCAAAGAGCGATTTGAGCGGCATATTGGGCCTCATTTGTTGCGGAATTCAGGCTTCCGCTTGTCGACGAATGCGGCCATGCCCTCCTTCTGGTCCTCCAGCGCGAACATGGACTGGAAGACTCGCCGCTCGAATCGCAAGCCCTCGGTCAGGGTCAGCTCATAGGCGCGGTTGACGGCTTCCTTGTTCATCATGACGGCGGGCAGGGAGAAGCCGGCAATCTTCGTTGCCGCCGTCAGCGCTTCCGCGACGAGTTCGCCGACCGGAACGACGCGGGAGACCAGACCGGAGCGCTCGGCTTCGGCGGCATCCATCATGCGGCCGGTCAGGCACATGTCCATCGCCTTGGATTTGCCGACGAAGCGGGTCAGCCGCTGCGAACCGCCCATGCCGGGCATCACGCCGAGCGTAATCTCGGGCTGGCCGAATTTGGCATTGTCGCCGGCAATGATGAAGTCGCACATCATGGCGAGTTCGCAGCCGCCGCCCAGCGCATAGCCGGCTACGGCCGCGATGATCGGCTTGCGGGTCCGGGTAAAATCTTCCCAGCCCGAGAACAGGTCGCCGAGATAGACGTCCACATAGCTTTTGGACTGCATCTCCTTGATGTCCGCACCCGCGGCAAAAGCCTTCTCCGAGCCGGTCAGGACGATCGCACCGATGTTGTCGTCTGCATCGAAGGCTTTTGTCGCGGCGAGCAGCTCGGTGAGGACGGCGGAGTTCAGCGCGTTGAGCGCCTGCGGCCTGTTCAGCGTGATCAGCCCGACCTTGCCCCGGGTCTCGACGATGATGTTTTCGTAAGTCATGCGCTTCCTCTCCTGAACGGTTTCCCTGACCTAGCTATTTCTGGCAGGCACGGCAATAAAAGGTGGAGCGGCCGCTCTGCACGACCCGTTCTATATGGCCCCGGCAGCCCGGGGTGGAACATGGTTCGCCTTCGCGGTCGTAAGCGGCGAAGCTGTGCTGGAAATAACCCAGCGAGCCGTCGGTATGCATGTAGTCGCGCAGGGACGAGCCGCCGGCTGCGATGGCGTCTGCGATCACCTCCCGGATCGATCGGGCCAGTTTTTCGCGCTCCGCAGCCGCCTTGGCGTCCGGCCCGGCAATGGTGCCTGCCGCTCTCAGCGGCGAGAGACCGGCGCGCCAGAGAGCCTCGCACACATAGATGTTGCCGAGCCCCGCGATCAGGCGCTGGTCGAGCAGGGCGGCCTTCAGCGGCGCCTTGCGGTTGCGGAACAGAACGGCAAGCAGGTCGGCATCGAGCGCATTGCCCGTCGGTTCCACGCCCAGACCTGCCAGCATCGGATGCTCGTCGGGAACTGTGTCGGAAAACAGCATGAAACCGAACCGGCGCGGATCGTTGAACACGACGCGATGGGGAGACTGAACCGCCGATACCACGTCGAAGACGACATGATCGTGGACGGAGTCTTTCGACCGCTCGTAGCGGAAGCTGCCGGGAACTGTACTTTCCGGACCGTCCTCGATGCGAAAGGATCCGGTCATGCCAAGGTGGCAGATCAGCGCCGGCCCGTCTTCCATATGCATGGTCAGATATTTGGCGCGCCGCCCGACGGCGGTAATGGTGCGTCCGGTCATGCGTTCGGAAAAATTCTCGGGAAAGGGAAAGCGCAGGTCGGGCCGCCGTGTCTCAGCCCTGACGATGCGCGCGCCTTCAAGAACCGGTTGCAGTCCGCGCCGGACTGTCTCGACCTCGGGCAATTCAGGCATGGCCACCGATCTGCTTGTAGAAGGAGGTTCCGTATTTGCCGGGCGCAATGCCGAGATGCTCGGCCAGGGTCTCGCCTATATCGGCGAAGGTGGCGCGCAGGCCCACGCTGCCGCCGGGCAACCCCGGCGCCAGTCCCATCACGGGTATGCGCTCGCGCGTATGGTCGGTTCCGCGCCAGGTGGGATCGTTGCCATGGTCGGCGGTGAGCAGGAACAGGTCGCCGGGTCTCAGCCGTGCAAGCGCTTCCGGCACGCGCCGGTCGAATGCCTCGAGCGCTGCCGCATAGCCTGCCGTATCGCGGCGATGGCCGAACTCCGTATCGAAATCGACGAAATTGGCGAAAACAAAATCGCCGTCGACGGCTTCGTCCATCGCGTCCAGCGCCTGATCGAACATGGCCATGTTGCCTGCGGCCTTGCGCAGCTTCGTCACGCCGCGATGGGCGAAGATGTCGCCGATCTTGCCAACCGCAAGCACGCGGCCCCCGGTTTGCGTGAGGCGGTCGAGCAGCGTCGGCTCGGGCGGTGAGACGGCATAGTCGCGCCGGTTCGGCGTGCGCCTGAAAGTGTTGATTTCGTCACCGACGAAAGGGCGGGCGATGACGCGGCCGATCTTGAGCGGATCGCAAAGGCGACGAACGACCCTGCAGAATTCGTAGAGACGTCCGAGCCCGAAATGCTCCTCGTGGGCCGCGATCTGCAAAACGGAGTCGACTGACGTGTAGCAGATCGGCTTGCCCGTCGCGATGTGCTCGGCGCCGAACCGTTCGATGATCGTCATGCCGTCCGCGTGGCAGTTGCCGAGGATGCCGGGTACCTGGCCTTGCCCGATCATGGCCTGCGTGAGGGCAGGGGGGAACGCCGGAACGGTGTCCGGGAACCTTCCCCAGCCGAAGCGCAGCGGCAATGCCGCGATTTCCCAATGGCCCGAAGGGGTGTCCTTGCCGCTGGAAATTTCCTGCGCGGCGCCGTGGAAGGCAGATGCCAGAAGGGGCGGGCCTGCCGTTTCAAACCCGTAGCCCGTGGCCACCTGCGCGGCTTTGCCCAGTCCGAGCGAGACCATGTGCGGCACGGTCAGGGGACCTGCCCGCAGGCCGGAGCAGTCCGCAAGACCCGAGCGGCAGGCATCGGCTATATGAGCGAAAGTGTTGGCGCCTTCATCTCCGAATTCGGCGGCATCCGCAGCGCCGCCTATGCCGAAGGAATCCAGAACGAAGACGAATGCACGCGCCATTGCAGCCTTGCGGTGACGATCGGGAGCCCGGCTCCACATGCGGGGGCGGATCGGGACGAACCAGCGAAACCGGCTGGCTGCCTGTCGCCAGGCCGGGACTTCGACCAGACATAGGCTTGCACGGAAACCTTTGCAATCGGCAATCCGGAGCGGGTTTGTTTCAGCAGGTCGCGCACGCGATTTCACGCCTGATGCGCGGGCGGGCGTAATAGACCTCCTCCATCCTGAGGCCCGTGAAGATGCCCATCAGCCCGGAGGCGGCGTCTCCTTCCTTGGGCCAGAGGAGGATTGGCCAGTAGGTGAGCCTGCTTTCCACCCTGATCAGGAAACTGTCACCGGTTTTCAGCGCGGCCGGTACGGCGACCGTCGATCCGGCGCTGAGGGCCTTGGCATATTTGCCTTTGGAATCGACCGTTCCGGACCATACGACCTTTGGCACGGCGCCTTTTGCATCGCTGCTGATCTGTATGGCGGTAACGGTCACTTCGGGTACGGAGCGGGTATAGGGGCGCATCGTCGATTCGCTGATCTGGATGATTTCCTTCAGCGCGGTCGCCGACAGCGCATCCTGCTGGCCGACGAGGTCGGCGACCATCGAGCCGAGGCGGCTGAGGCGCCGGTTTGTCTCGATGCCCTGCACGGCCTCGACCGTCATGAAATAGAGGATCAGCAGGATGGGGGCGACGAAGGCGAACTCCACAGCCGCCATGCCATCCCGGTTGCGGATGAATGCCGCGATCCTTGTGGTCAGTGATTTGATCATCCGCCGTGCCCCCGCACCAAATACCGATATCGTTCTGTCCGCACTGGTCAAAATGGCTCGTTCTGCCAGACGAAAGACGCGAAATGCAGCGTCTTGTCTCCCCCGATGTTGGCCAGGTATTTGCTCATGAAGTCGGTGATGACAGGCCATTTGTAGAAGACCCGGAGCATGTTCCTCGACATGGTCGGCCCCGGTTCGATGGCGAAGTCCTTCTCCGCGATGTTGCCGGGCGTCAGGACGACCTTGTCACCCTGAATGATGAAGCCGTACTGGGTGGCGTCGGAGAACTTGTCGAAATTGCGAAGGTCGATCAGAAGACCGGGGCAGCCCTTGCTGACGATGATTTCCAGACGGCCGCAGATTTGCGCGGTGATGTTGTCTCTGAGCTCGTTTTGCTCGGCCGTGGTGTTGGCAGCCTTGAGCTGCCCGGTGCGGAACTGGCGCGCAACGTCGTCGGCGGCATTTGTCAGCACCGTCTGCGCGGCAAACGATATGCAGCTTTCCAGTATTGCGAATGTCAGCAGCGCGAAAGGCAGGATGAGCATGGAGAACTCGATCGCCACGCTGCCCTTGGTGTCGCGCCGGAATTTTGCGAGAAAACCCGGGCGCCGGTGCTTGCCGCCCGTGTTGCAACCGTTGGAAGTGTTTTCCATGTTCGTCCTGCCACCCTTGCCAGTTGGCCGGACTATAGATGCAAGCCGTTGAGGTCCGGTTTGAACGGCTGCTAAATTGCAGGCACGCGCATTAAGCCTGCGTCAACCATGGATTTTCGCTTCCAGGATGAAGCGGCCGCGGTCAGTTTCCGCTGATCTCACTGTCGGATACCCGCTCCGCCTGGCTCTTGAAGGAGGTTTCGCAGTAAGGCGTGCAGGAGAGGGTCTGGACGTCGGAGCGACGGTAGATGCGCACGGTGGAGGCCGTCTGGCGAACCACGGTGACCTGCTCGTCCATGATGGGCGCTCCCTCCCTGTCGAGGACAACAAGGTTGGTCACGCCGAACCCCCGGCCTGTAAGAACGAGCGTGGTGGCATCCTGAACGGATGCATCGGCGATGGATGAGTTGCCGACAACGATGGTGTCGGCCGGACGCGGCAGCTTGACGATCCGCGCCTGATTCATAACCACCTCAATGCCGGTTTCCACGGCCGGAGCGGCGTTCGCCTGCGGCTGAACGGGATCGACCTCGGTTGCCATGGCCGGAAAGCATGCGGCAGCCAGCAATGAGCCCGCAATCAAAATCGGTCTCGACACGGACATCATGAGTTCTCCCGCTCCGCCAGAGTGCTCAACGGAATATGAACGTGAGTGGTGAACCAACGGTTAAGCCCCCGGCAGCAGGAGAAATGCGCGCGATCACCGATCCTTAACGCCATGCGTGTAGGCTCCGGAAGTCGTTCACATCCGGTGTCCTGTCTATGCTTGAAGCGCTGATTTTCGTTGTGTTCCCGTTCTGCATGGTCTTTGCAGCCGTTTCGGACGTGCTGTCGATGACGATCGCCAACAAGGTATCGCTGCTTCTGGTGGCGAGCTTCATGGCCATTGCACCGCTGACCGGCATGGACTGGAGCGTGTATGGCATGCATCTGGCTGCCGGCGCGCTGGTGCTGGCGGCAACCTTCGTCCTGTTCGCCATCGGCGGCATGGGCGGCGGCGACGCCAAGCTGATGGCGGCGACGGCGGTCTGGATGGGGTTCGGGCCGGTGCTGCTGGAATATCTGCTCTATGCATCCTTCATTGGCGGAATGCTGACGCTGGCAACGCTCTTCTACCGGAAGTCGATATTCGCCGATCTCACCCGTCACAATATGTTCCTGCGCCATTTCGCGGATTCGAAGGTGGGTATTCCTTACGGGGTTGCCCTTGGGTTCGCCGGGCTGGCGATCTATCCGAAGACCGCACTGGTCGGCTGGGCGCTGGCGCGGCTTGCGGCCTGACATCCGCACATCTACCTGAACCGCCTTTCGGGTACGCCGCACGAGCTGTGCGGCGTATTTTTTTACCCCATGTGGGGCAATAACCTTGTGTTAAGCAAATTTGTAAGCACGGCATTAACCATAATTTGAGGATTGCCGCTGCAATGTCCGGCCTGGGTTGATGGTTTGCCAGGGGCTAGGGGTTGGACATATGCCTGCATCCCGACTGATAATTCTGGGCGTTGCGGTCGCTGCCGCAGGTGGCGCGGGCTATGTCGCCAAGAATATGGTGGTTCCGCCACCGGCCGAGGTCGTGGTCCAGCCGGGACCGCAGGAGCCTGCTGTCCGGATGGTGGACGTGGCCATCGTGTCGGGCGACGTGCCGATCGGCGCTCCGCTCGGTTCCAATGTCAAATGGACTCCCTGGCCCGCGGACGCGGTCAACCAGCATTTCATCACGCGTGACAACGAGCCCGATGCGGTCGAGAAGCTGAAAGGCTCGGTGACCCGCATGGCCATGTACAGCGGCGAACCGGTGCGGCGCGCCAAGCTGATCGACGAGGGCCAGAGCTTCATGTCCTCGATCCTGCCCTCGGGCAGCCGCGCGGTGGCGACGTCCATCGCGGCGGACACATCCGCCGGCGGCTTCATCCTGCCCAACGATTTCGTCGATGTGATCATGACCCGTCGCAGCGACACCGGCGGCAGCAGCGGTTTCACGACCGAAACCATCCTTCAGAATATCCGCGTTCTCGCCATCGACCAGACCATCCAGGAGGACGAGGAGGGAAAGAAAACGCGGGTCGGCCAGACCGCGACGCTGGAACTGACGCCGCAGCAGGCCGAAATCATCACCGTTGCCCAGCAGATGGCCGACCGCCTCACGCTGGCGCTGCGCTCGATCAAGGATACGCAGGAAACAGGTCTGGACGAGGCCGACTATCTGGTCAGCGGCGCCGGCCGTCGAGGCACGGTGCGTCTCATAAAGTCCGGAGAAGTTTCCGAAGTGGGGGCAAGGAAATGAGGTCTTTTGCAAAACTTCCTGCCGCTTTCGCCGCAGCGGCCGCACTGGTTGCCGCTGCCGGCCCGCTCGGCCTCGCGACGGCCGATGCCGCCAGCACCGTGCGTGCCACCGCCGCCAGCCAGCGCATCAAGCTTGGCCTCAACAAATCGATCGTTATCGACCTGCCGCGCGATGCCTACGACATTCTCGTGGCGAATCCCGGCGTCGCCGATGCGGTCACGCGCACATCGAGGCGCATCTACTTTTTCGGAAAGTCGGTCGGCGAGACCAACATCTTCGTGTTCGGACCCAATGGCGAGCAGATCGCGAGCTTCGATCTTTCCGTGGAACGCGACGTTGCCGGCATCGAGGATTATCTCAGGCGCTTCATCCCGAACTCCGACATCAAGGTCGAACTGGTCAACGACAACGTGGTGCTGACCGGCACGGTCGAGACGCCTCTCGATGCCAAGCGCGCCGAGCAGCTTGCCGGCGCTTTCGTGCGGGGCGGCGAGGCGACCACGGGCCAGTACTCCCAGACGGCCGCGGGTGGTTCGTCGAATTCGGGTGTCGCCATCAACAATCCTGACCGCTCGCGTCGAACCAGCGAGATCATCAATATGCTCGAGATCCTGGGCGAGGATCAGGTGACGCTGAAGGTGACCGTCGCCGAGGTGAACCGCTCGGTGATGAAACAGCTTGGCGTGAACCTCGTTGCGGGGGGCGACTCGAACGGCATCAGCTGGGGCACCGTCAGCAAGCCCATCTACGGGCTTGGCAAGCCCCTTGCGCAATCCGGCGGGGGAATGACGAGCGGCCTGCTGGAGGGTTATCTCAACAGCATGGAACAGGCCGGCGTGATGAAGACGCTCGCCGAACCTACGCTGACCGCGGTTTCGGGAGAACGAGCTACCTTCCGCGTCGGCGGTGAATTCAATCTTGTCAACGGCCAGTCGGTCTCGCCGCCCAGCCCGGCGCGCGACAGCAATGGTGACGGGGTGATCGATGAGCCCGCCACCTACGGCGGCGTGACCTACGAGGTCCAGAAGATAGAATATGGCATCGGGCTGGAGTTCCGGCCGGTGGTTCTGTCTGCCGGGCGCATCAGCCTGAAGGTGCGCACCTCCGTTTCCGAGCCGACGATGGAGGGGTCCATCGGACTGACTGCGGATCCGTTGATGCTGCAGGGTTCGAACATGTTGTCCATCCGCAAGCGCCTGGCCGACACCACGGTGGAACTGCCTTCGGGCGGATCGATGATGATCGCCGGGTTGGTGCGCGACGACGTTCGCCAGGCGGTGAACGGCCTTCCGGGCCTTTCCAAGCTGCCGGTTCTGGGCACGCTGTTCCGCAGCCGCGATTTCGTGCGCAACGAGACCGAACTGGTCATCATCATCACGCCCTATCTGTCGAAGCCGGTGGCGCGCAATCAGCTGGCCAAGCCGGATGACAATTTCAATGCCGCAAGCGACGGCGCCGCCATGTTCCTTGGCCGCGTGAACCGTGTCTACGGCACCATGAAAACCGACAAGCCTGCCGGTCGCTATCACGGCATGGTCGGCTTTATCTACAAGTGAGCGGGGAAACGGGCATGTCGAGCGCAATGTTCAGGACAAGAGCAACCGTCGCGGTGCTGGCCGTGGCCGCCGCCGCGCTGCTGGCCGGATGCGCCAATCGTGACAGCGTTGTCGTCGGGTCCATCCCCGACGACTATCGCACCAACCATCCCATCGTCATCACCGAGAAGGACAAGACGCTGGACCTGCCGGTTGCGGCGTCGGCGCAGGGCGTCTCGAAGATGCAGCGCCAGGCCCTGGCCGGTTTCCTCGACGGCTACGATACGGGTGAGGCTCCGGTGCTGACCATCGCGGCGCCTTACGGGTCCGCCAACGAACGGGCGGCCGGAAAGGTCGCGCGGGAATTTGCCCGCCTGGCAGCGGCCAGCGGCGTGCGCCCCGATCGTATTGCCATGGCGCACTATCAGGCGTCGCCTGACGAGATGACCGCGCCGATCCGGCTCGTCTACAGCTCGATCCAGGCGCAGACCGGCAAGTGCGGGCGCTGGCCGAAGGACGTTCTGGATACGACCGACAACAAGCACTACGCCAATTTCGGCTGTTCATACCAGAACAATCTGGCTGCCCAGATCGCCAATCCCGCCGATCTCATGGGGCCGCGCCAGCAGACTTCCATCGACGCATCGAACCGGAAAACGGTCATCGACAGATACCGCTCTTCCGGAAACGGCAGCACTGCGGGTGAAGTGAACTATTGACGAATACGGCCTGTCCGGGGGCAAGCAGCATGACAAATCTGGCTTATGACCATGACATCGGGGCGGAGCGCGGCGACCAGCACGACATGGCCGCCATGCAGGCATTGCGGCCCATACCGCGCATTTCCATTCAGGCTTTCTGCGAAAGCGAGGGCGTGTCCGCGCCTGTCCAGCGTGCCGGCGAGGATCGCCGCATGTCGAAGGCGCATCTCAAGGTGCATATGGGTGGCATTTCCACGGCCATCGATTTCTACCAGACGGCGCCGACCCCCAACCTGATCATCCTGGAATCGCGCAGCGAGCCGGGAGAGCTTCTGGAGCAGCTGGCGCAGCTTGCCGAGCATTGCGATCCCAGCACCAAGGTTGTGGTCATCGGTCATTACAACGATGTCGGCCTTTATCGGGAGCTGATCCGCAACGGCATTTCCGAATATGTCGTCGCACCGGTGTCGATGGCCGATATCGTCAGTGTCATCGCAACCATCTTCGTTGACCCCGACGCCGATCCGATCGGCCGTTCGATCGCCTTCATAGGTGCGAAAGGCGGAACGGGTTCCTCCACAATCGCGCACAATGTCGGCTGGGCGATCTCATCGCTGTTCAGGTCGGAAGTCGTGGTCGCGGACCTCGATCTGGCGTTCGGAACCGCCAACATCAATTTCGATCAGGATCCGGCTCAAGGCATCGCGGAGGCGGTATTCTCGCCAGAGCGCGTCGACGAGGTCTATCTCGACCGGCTGCTGGCGCAATGCGCCGAAAACCTTTCGCTCCTTGCGGCGCCCTCGACACTCGAGCGCACCTACGATTTCGAGCCGGACGCCTTTGCGCAGGTCATCGACACGGCGCAGCGCACGGCGCCCGTTCTGGTGCTCGACGTTCCCCATCTGTGGAGCGGCTGGAGCAGGAATACCCTCATGCATGCCGACGAGGTGGTGATCACCGCGACGCCGGAGCTTGCCAATCTGCGCAACACCAAGAACCTGATGGACATGCTGAAGCGCCTGCGGCCCAACGATCCGCCGCCGAAGCTGATCCTCAACCAGTGCGGCGTGCAGAAGCGGCCGGAGATTTCGCCGCAGGATTTCGCCGAGCCGCTCGATATCGAGCCGATGGCGGTGATCCCGTTCGATCCGCAACTTTTCGGCAATGCCGCCAACAATGGCCGCATGCTGGGCGAGATGGATGCCAAGAGCCCGATCGTGGCCACGATCAGCGAGATCGCTCATGTGCTGACCGGTCGGGCGGAGATCAAGGTCCGCAAGAAGCCCGGCCTCGGCTCGATCATCGAAAAGCTCAGACGCGCGAAGTGACGACGCACGCGGGAGCGCAAAGGTAGACGATTATGTTCGGAAGAAGAGGCAACGACGACAGGAGCAAGCCGGCTTTCTCCAAGCCTGCCTCCGCCCCTTCACCGGCTGCGCCGGTGTCCGGCGCGGTGGACAGTGCGCCGGCGCGCCAGGCTGCACCGGCTGCGCCAATTCCGCAGCCTGCGCGCCGCACCGTGGAAGCGCCGCCGCTTGCAGCCCAGCCGGCGGCGCGTGCGCCGCGAGAGCGCAGCGAAAGCTATTACGACACCAAGAGCCAGGTCTTCGCCGCGCTTATCGACACCATCGATCTGTCCCAGCTGGCCAAGCTGGAACCGGATGCTGCGCGCGAGGAAATACGCGATATCGTCAACGACATCATCGCGATCAAGAATTTCGCCATGTCGATTTCCGAGCAGGAAGAGCTGCTCGAGGACATCTGCAACGACGTTCTGGGCTACGGTCCGCTGGAGCCGCTGCTGGCCCGCGACGACATCGCCGACATCATGGTGAACGGCTCGCGCAACGTCTATATCGAGGTGAACGGCAGGGTCGAGCAGACCAGCATCCGTTTCCGGGACAACCAGCAGCTCCTCAACATTTGCCAGCGCATCGTCAGCCAGGTTGGCCGCCGTGTCGATGAATCCTCGCCAATCTGCGACGCGCGTCTGCCCGACGGCTCCCGTGTCAACGTCATCGCGCCGCCACTGGCCATCGACGGCACCGCGCTCACCATCCGCAAGTTCAAGAAGGACAAGCTCACACTCGACCAGCTCGTGCGGTTCGGCGCCATTTCGCCGGAAGGCGCGGAAATCCTCAAGATCGTCGGCCGGGTTCGTTGCAATGTCGTCATTTCCGGCGGTACCGGCTCGGGCAAGACCACCCTGCTCAACTGCCTGACCAACTATGTCGATCGCGATGAGCGCATCATCACCTGCGAGGACTCGGCGGAATTGCAGCTCCAGCAGCCGCATGTGGTGCGCCTCGAAACCCGCCCGCCCAATCTGGAAGGCGAGGGGGAGGTGACCATGCGCGATCTCGTCAAGAACTGCCTGCGCATGCGCCCCGAGCGCATCATCGTGGGCGAGGTGCGCGGCCCCGAAGTCTTCGACCTGTTGCAGGCCATGAACACGGGCCATGACGGCTCGATGGGCACCATTCACTCCAACAGCCCGCGCGAGTGCCTGAACCGCATGGAATCGATGATCGCCATGGGTGGCTATTCGCTGCCGCAGCGCACCGTGCGCGAGATCATCGTCGGCTCGGTCGACGTCATCATTCAGGCGGCCCGCCTGCGTGACGGATCGCGCCGCATCACCCACATCACCGAAGTGATCGGCATGGAAGGCGATGTGATCGTTACCCAGGACCTCGTCGTTTACAACATCAAGGGCGAGGATGCGAACGGCAAGCTGATCGGCGAGCACATGTCTACGGGCATCGGACGCCCGCATTTCTGGGATCGCGCCCGTTACTATGGCGAGGAGCACCGGCTGGCCACCGCGCTGGAAGCCATGGAGAAGCGTGCCGATTGAGCCCTTTGAGCATGGAGCGCGAGCGCAATGTTTGGAATTGACAGCACCGTTCTGATGTTCGTTGCGCTGGCCGGCGTCAGCGCCGGCGCGATCGCCTATGCGCTGCTCTTCAATCGCATCAGCGACGAGAGGAACGTCGGCAAGCGCCTGCAGACGATCAAGTCGGCCGAGACCGACCGGGCCGTGGTCAAGGCTTCGCGGGACCGCATGGCCGAAGCCGCCAAGCGGCGCAAATCCGTGCAGGAAACGCTCAGGCAGCTCGATGAAAAGCAGAAGCAGATCGACCTGAGCGTCAAGAAGCCGCCGCTGAAGGTGCAGATCCGGCAGGCCGGCCTGAACCTCACCATGGAGCGGTTCTATCTCTACTCCGCAATTAGCGGCCTCGTCCTGACGCTGATCGGGTTCGTCATCGGACTTCCGACCATCGCCCTGCCGGGTGCGCTGATCGTCGGCAGTCTGGGCCTGCCGCGCTGGCTCGTGTCATTCCTGCGCGCGCGCCGGGTGAAAGCCTTTCTGAACGAGTTTCCCAACGCGCTGGACATCATCGTGCGCGCCGTGAAGTCCGGCCTGCCGCTCAACGATGCCGTGCGCCTCATCGCCAATGAGTCCCCGGAACCGGTGCGCGGCGAGTTCCGCCGCATCGTCGACTCCCAGCAGATGGGCCTGTCGATACCCGAGGCTACCATGCGCATGTCCGAAACCATGCCGTGCCCCGAGGCGGCGTTCTTCGGCATCGTCATCCAGATTCAGGCGCAGGCCGGCGGCAACCTGTCCGAGGCGCTTGGCAATCTGTCGCGGGTGCTGCGCGACCGCAAGAAGATGAAGGCGAAGGTCTCCGCCTTGTCGATGGAGGCCAAGGCTTCCGCCGCGATCATTGGCTCGCTGCCGTTCATCATCGCCTTTCTCGTCTATCTGACCAGCCCCAGCTACATCCTGCCGCTGTTCACCACCTCGACCGGCCACCTGATCCTCGGAGTCTCGGGTCTGTGGATGTCGATAGGCATCTTCGTGATGCGCAAGATGATGAATTTCGAGGTCTGAGGTCATGAATTTGACCAGACCCGCTGACCGGAGGCTGCCGTGAGCGCCCAGACCATAAAGACCCTGACCGATCCGGCATTCCTGACGGCGCTGCTGGTCGGCATCGCCGTCTTCGCGACGATGATGACGCTGCTTCCCGCCCTCGGGGGAAATCCGCTGAAGAACCGGATGAAGGCCGTGGCGCTCGAACGCGATGAGCTGCGGGCAAAGCAGCGCGCCCGTCTGGTCGCGGAGGCGGACCGGCGCAGCCGCGGCCTGCGTGAGCAGCAGTCGACCGGCATGCGCCGCATCGTCGAGCGGCTCGACCTGCGACGGCTGCTGGCGGACGAGAACACGGTTCGCCAGCTCAAGACCGCCGGCTTCCGGGGACAGAACCCCATGACGCAGTTCCTGTTCTTCCGTCTCGTCCTGCCCTTCGTCGGGCTTGGCCTTGCCGCAGTCTACATCTTCGGGCTGGGGGTGATGGAGGACAAGCCGATGATGATCCGCGTGTTCGCCTGCATCGGCGCCGCCTATGCCGGCTTCTACGCGCCGATCGTCTACGTCAGCAACCGTGCCTCGAAGCGCAAGGAATCCATCAAGCGCGCCTGGCCGGACGCGCTGGACCTGATGCTGATCTGCGTCGAATCAGGCATGTCGATCGAGGCCGCCATGCGCAAGGTGGCCGAGGAGATCGGCTCCCAGTCGGTCGAGCTGGCCGAGGAATTCGTGCTCACCACGGCTGAACTCTCCTATTTGCAGGAGCGGCGGCAAGCCTACGAGAATCTGGCCGAGCGCACCGGTCTGGAGCCGGTCAAGTCGGTCACTCAGGCGCTCATCCAGGCCGAACGCTACGGCACCCCGGTGGCCCATGCGCTCAGGGTGCTCTCCAGCGAAAGCCGTGACGCGCGCATGACCGAGGCCGAGAAGAAGGCCGCTGCCCTGCCGCCCAAGCTCACCGTGCCGATGATCCTGTTCTTCCTGCCGGTGCTGTTCGCCATCATCCTTGGCCCGGCCGGCATTCAGCTCAGCCAGAACGGCGGCTTCTTCGGCGACCAGCCCCAAAGCTCCGCGACCGAATAAAGTTTCTTGCCGCAGACAGAAGGGCAGGGCCGGCACAGCCGTCCTGCCCTTCCTTTTTACATGTGATCGCGCGCAATGCGGGCGCTGCGTTCACGATCGAACACATTGTGCCCGTCATGGAAGGCTTCCATGCGTTCGGACACGATCCATTCGGTTGCCGTGCACGAGAGCGTCATGGTGCTGCGCGTCCTCGTCTCCCATCCATCGCGTGCGGTAATGCATATGGAGGTGATCTCCGCGATCATCGACAGCGGGTCGTGCGGCGCTACCGACCAGATCTGCTCGGTGATGTCGCGCGCGCACAGGCCGTTGCCGGGATGGCGGTTGAGGCCGGTATCGTCGCTCACACGGTAGCGGGTAACGCCATTTTCCAGATCGCGTTCGACGATGCGGCTGGAGGAGCCTTCTTCCAGCACCTCGTAATGCGGCAGGGGATCGGGGTTCGCCGGTTCCGGCACTTCGATCCTGTCGTGATCGCCGAGCAGCGGCAGGTCCACGCTGACCGAGGCGAGATCGATATCCAGCGTCGCGTCGCAGGGTGGCGGCAGCATGGTCGGCCAGTAGGCGCTGGACAGCGACAGGCGGATGCGGTGGCCCGGCGCAAAGCGATAGCCGCACGCATCCAGAACAAGCTCCACATCGACCGGTTTGCCCGGCTCCAGCACCTGCGGTTCGGCACTGCCGTTGCGGTGGGCAAGGTTGAGCAGACCGAAGCAGACACGGGTTGCGGTACCATCCGGGTGAACGTCCACCAGCCTTGCCGCCAGATTGGCCAGGGGTGCGCTGCTGGACAGGCGCAGTTTCAGGACCGGCTGACCGAGGGTGACGACTTCCTCGCCCAGCGCCCGGCTGTCGAAAACCAGCGAGCCGGCATCGTCGGACCGCTGGTCGCCGGGCATTTCCGAATCCGGTTTGAGGGTGAAGAACTCGCCTGCCGCGGTGCCGGTGTCCAGAGGCGAGCGCAGCAGGGCGGTCCCCGAAGCCGGCTCCGGCGGGTTGCCTTCAAGCCGGCCCGAAGCATCGACGGTCAGCGTTCGGGTTTCGGGAGAACTCCACGCATTCTTTGCGATCCAGTATCCCGGATCGGCCTCGCGCCACAGCGCCGGGCGCGGGCCGTCGAGAATGTAGGCGCGGACCTGCGGGACCTTTTCCGCGCCGTTTTCTTCATCGCAGAGCCAGCGCCGCCACCACGCGATGGCTTCCGCATGGAAATCCGTGCGCGGCTTCGGGTAGGCGAAATGCGGATATTTATGCACCCAGGGGCCGATCAGCGCCTTCGCCTTTCCGGGCATGCCCTGCACCGCCTTCAGCGGCGTGTTGCGATAGCCGTCGGCCCAGCCGGCAATCACCAGCGCGGGAACGGGAAAACCGTCGAAATCCTCGCAGATCGACCCATGGCGCCAGAAGGCGTCCCGGCGCTGATGGCCCAGCCACTCCTCCATGAAGAAGGGCTCGCCTTCCAGCCGCTCCAGCCACATGTCGCGCCAGCGTTCTCCCACAATTTCCGGATCCGGCGACCGGGACTGGTAGGCGCTCATCGTCGCCGCCCACGCAAACTGCGCCGACAGGTGCGCACCGTTCTTGTAATGGATGTCATCGTTGTAGCGGTCCACGGTCGAGGCGATGGAAATCACCGCCTTGAGCGCCGGCGGCTTCAGCGCTGCGACCTGCAGGCCGTTGAAGCCACCCCATGAAATGCCCATCATGCCAACGCTGCCGTTCGACCAGCCCTGGGACGCGATCCATTCGATCACCTCGACCGCATCGGAAAGCTCGCGGGGCGTGTACTCGCCGTCGATGACGCCATCGGATTCGCCGCTGCCGCGAATGTCGACGCGAACCCCGGCAATGCCTGCGGCTGCGAACACCGGATAGGTGGATTCATCGCGCGGCGCCGTGCCGTTTCGCTTGCGGTAGGGCAGGAACTCCAGCACCGCAGGTACCGGCGCTTCCGGACGGGCATCGTCCGGCATCCAGATGCGCGCCGCCAGACGCGTTCCATCATTCAGGGTGATCCATTCGTTTTCGATGACGTGAAAAGTTTTCCGGGTCATGGCTCTCGTCGCAGGAAGTCGGGACCGGCACAGGATTGCCGGTCGTGCGTGGTTCTGGAGCAGGGGCGCTTTTACGAACGCTGCCTCCGCTGCTCCGGCTTCTGTTCTGGCCGCATTCACGCGACGTCGGACGATTCCGTCCGACTGCGAAATGCTCCAGTCATGGATGGCTCCGATCAGCTCTCTATCCAGACCCTGCTGGCGATGCGGCCGTTGGAGATGTCGTTGCCGATATCGTGGACGTAGCCTTTCAGCTTCTTCGAGCCCGCGTTCACATAGTCGTTGAACACCGGCAGGATGAGGCCGCCCTCGTTGTGGATCATCAGCGCCATGTCCTGATAGAGCGCGCGGCGCTTGTCCTCGTCCAGCTCACCGCGTGCCTGCACCGCCATCTTGTCGAACTCGGGGCGCATGAAGCGCGTATCGTTCCACTCGGCGTTGGAGACATACGAGGTCGAATAGCGCGAATCCTGCGTCGGGCGCCCGCCCCAGTAGGAGGCGCAGAAGGGCTGCTTGTTCCACACTTCGGACCAGTAGCCGTCGCTCGGTTCGCGCCGCACGTCGAGCGTGATGCCTGCCCTGGCAGCGCTCTGCTGGAACAGTTGTGCGGCATCGACCGCGCCGGGGAAAGCGGCCTCCGAGGTGCGCAGCAGGATCGGCCCGTCGTGACCCGACTTCTTGAAGTGGAACGCCGCCTTTTCGGGGTCGTAGACGCGCTGCTCGATATCGGTAGGCGCCAGCGCATAGTTGGCGTTGACCGGATAGTCGTTGCCGATGGAGCCGAAGCCGCCAACCACCTGCTTGAGCAGGGCTTCGCGGTCGACCGCGTATTTCAGCGCAAGGCGCAGATCGTTGTCGTCGAAGGGGGCGGTGTCGCAATGCATCAGGAAGGAATAGAAGCCCTTGCCGGGGCTTTGCAGGATTTCGACATTCGGTGCCCGCGAGATCAGCGGCACGACTTTCGGTTCGATGAGGTTGATGAAATCGACCTGACCGGCACTCAGCGCGCTGATGCGTGCGGTGGAGTCGTTCATCACGATGATCTCGACGCTGTCCACGAAGCCGCGGTCGTCGCGCCAGTCGTCGGCGTTGCGCTCGAAGGTGGCGCGGATGCCCGGCTCGAAGGCTGTCAGCTTGTAAGGGCCGGTGCCGATTGCCGCATCGGGATTGCCATTGCCGCCCTCGGGCTGGATCTGAAGGTGATAGTCGGTGAGCACAAGCGGCAGGTCCGCATTGCCTTCCGTAAGCGTGATGACGAGATCCCCGCCACGCTCCTCGATCTGCTTGACGCCGGACAAAAGCCCCAGTGCGCCCGATTGGGAGCTTTCGTCGGCATGGCGGCGCAGCGTTGCCACCGCGTCGGCAACCGTCATCGGTTTGCCGTCATGGAAGCTGACGCCCTGCCTGATCTTGAATGTCCATTCGGAGGCATCGGCGGAGGGCGACCACGATTCGGCCAACGACGGCAGCGCTTCGCCCGTCTCGGGGTGGGATTCTACCAGCGTGTCGCCCCAGCAATGGGCGACGACGAAGAGCACGCTGGCGGAGGCAAGCGCGGGATCGAGCGTATCGGCTGAAGCACCACCTGCCAGACCCATGCGAAGGTGGCCGCCGCGAACCGGGGCCTGTGCCCGTGCGGAAGGGGCGCCGAGCAGGCCGGCGGACGCCGAAACGCCCAGCAATGCGCTGCCTTGCAGGAAGCCGCGGCGGGAAACATGGAACGTATTGCGAGACTCGGTCATCGGGGCCCCTCTTTGCCATTGTGAGTTTGCAAGATAATGGACCCCGGCCGGGCCGGTGCAATTTCGCAGCTTGACGCGAATTTACGCAGGTTTACGCTACGTGGATGGGCAAGCTTCATGCAAATTTCGGTGAGAATCTGAAACTCGCCTGCGCGACCCGGCAATCGATCTCCGAACTTTGCCGGGAAATCGGCATCAACAGGCAGCAGTTCAACCGCTACATCAATTCGGGAACGCGTCCCTCGGCGCACAATCGGCTGAGGATCGCCACATTCTTCGGTTTCGAACCGGACGATTTCGACCTGCCTTGCGCCGCCTTCCGGCGAAAGCTGGAAATCAAGCGCCAGCCTGTGCTGGCTGAGGGGCCGCTTGCCGATGCCTTTCCGGGAGATTTGCGGGCGTTGCGCTCCTATCTGGGTTTTTACCAGACCTGGCATGTATCGTTGTCCTGGCCCGGCCGCATCGTATGTTCGTGCGCGCATATGCGCGAACGGGACGGGCATATCGTCGTCACCTCGCTGGAGCGGATAGAAGACGTGGAAAACGGCATCCGCCAGCGGTCGCGCTATGTCGGTCTGGCGGCCTATCAACGCCAGCGTATCTTCCTCACCGAGCTTACCCGGGGGAGCGCTCCGACCTTCGGCCAGACGATCCTGATGCCGTTCGAAATCCACCAGCGCCAGTATCTTCGCGGGCTGACCATGGGGGTTTCGTGGCGCAACGACAATCTGCCCTATGCCACGCGGACCGTGTGGCGCTATCGCGGTGTCCGTACCGACCGGCGTGCGCTGATTTCGAATTGCGGCATTTACGAACTGAACTCGGCCAACCTGCCGTCCGTTGTCGTATCCTTCCTGACGCAGACCGGGCCAATCGCCCTGCGTGCATGAGGTCAGGCGGCAGCCCTGGCGTTTTTCCGGCCTGCGGCGAAGAAGGCATGCCCGTCGCGCCCGCGACGCTTGACCTCGTACAGCGCCTGATCCGCCTGCTCCAGCATCCGATCCACGTCCGCCGGCTGCTTCCTCGACCACACCGTCGCGCCAATGCTGACGGTGAGGCCGATCGATCTGCCCTGCCATGAAAGTGGCATTGACCGTGCCATCTCCACCAGCGCTTCGGCGAGGGGCTTTGCCTCCTGCAATGCGGTTTCCGGCAGGATGACGCAGAACTCGTCGCCGCCATAGCGCACGATGAAGTCGTTCGGCCGCAGCCGGTCTTTCAGCGCATCGGCCAGATGGCGAAGCGCCGCGTCACCCGCAGCGTGACCGTTCTGGTCATTGATTTCCTTGAAGCGGTCGAGATCGATGACGAGGAGGGCGAAGGGGCGGCCGGTGCGGGCGGATCGCATGGTCTCTGCCGAAAGCCGCTCCAGAAACAGCCGCCGGTTGGGCAGGCCGGTCAGTTCGTCCCGCAACGCGAGTTCCGCGACCTCGCTTCTGAGCCTGTCCATGGCCATGATGACGAAGCCGAAATTCCACACGACGCCGCTGAAGATGACGCACAGAAGGGCATAGGATTCGACCACATTGTAGAAGCTGCGATCCGTATGGCCCCCCATGAGCGCAAAATTCATGGCCGTCTCCACCGCATGCCCGGCCACGCCGATCAGCATGGCACAGGCTGCTATCCAGTCGCCCAGCTTCCGCTCCGGCCGGCGCAGCAGGAAGGCTGCGGCCAGCAGCATCGGCACGGATTGCGCCGTCGCATAGGTGACGTTGCGCCAGTTCCAGCTTTCGAACGCTGCAATCATGCACAGCATGCTGGCTATGGTGATGAGAACGCTCGCCTTCCAGCCGCCGCCCGCACCGTAGAAGTGGCGCACGCCGACCCAGAACAGGCAGAAGCCGAAGACGACGAAGCCGTTTCCGGCAATGGCCGGCACCAGCGCGCCTTCATTGCCCTGAAGCGAGAGAACCGCCCCGCCGATCACCGAAAGCAGGCACCCGGCTAGCCAGATGCGGGCGGTGATGAAGTAGCGGTACACATAGGAAACGGCTGCCCAGATCACGCTGACGGTGAGCGAGTTCAGCAGGATGACGATGTAGAGCGTCAGGAAATCGAGGGCCACGTCAATGGGTCCAGCCTGCGAGTGCGACGGATACCGCGCTCATCGGGGATGCTCCCTGCTTCCTTTCCGCCCACAACCAGGACGGATCGGTCGCGAGAATACGAAGGCAGCGTGAAGCACCGGTGAAGGTTGCCTTATGGCTTTACCTTGACGTAAACGCAATATGCAACCTGTCGATGTGCCGGCCGGTATCGTTCGCAAAGACGTGCCGTTTTTCAGGGCAGCCGCACCTGTGGGTGCAGAAGGCAGGGCGCCGCGTGGATGGCCCAACGGGTCAGTTCGTTGCGGGCTTTGCTCCATCCTGCGCCTTGAGCTGGCTCCATGCGTTCTGCTGCGCCAGCATCGAGCGCAGATAGGCGACATTGGCGCGCGCCTGCTCGGGCGAAAGCTCCTGCGAAGCGATGCGCTCGGCTTCGTCGAACCTGCCCTGCAGGCCCACGACGAGCGCGAGGTTCTGGCGCACGCGGCTGTCGGCGCCGGGCTGGCGTGAGGCGGAGGCAAGGAAGGTTTCGGCTGTGCGCAGGTCGCCCTCCAGGACATAGGACATGCCGAGGTTGGAGAGCACCGACGGTTCGTCCGGCTTGAGATCGAGCGCCTTGCGATAGAGCTGGCGGGCGTTGTCCTTCTGGCCGGTCTGGTCGAGGATCGCGCCTTCGGCCGACATCAGGCGCCAGTCCGGATATTCGGGTGTCTGGGCGCGACGCACCGCATCCAGCGCCGGCTCGAACTGGCCGTTGGCCGCAAGCGCCTTGCCGTAGGCCGCCAGCACCTGGCGGTCCTTGGGATGGGCGATGGCCAGCTTGCGCATCACCGCCAGCGACTGCTCGGCATTGCCGTCCATCTGCAGGACCGTGGCGAATTGTATGGCGGTGGCCTTGTCGTTGGGATTGGCGGCGTAAGCCTTGCCGAGCCTCGCCGAAGTGCCGCGCAACTCGCCGGTGGACATGGTCTCGATCGTCTTGCCGCTGCCTGCGCGGCCGATCGAGCCGGTCTTGATCCTGTCGGTTCCGCAGCCAGAGACGCTGGTCATAAGCACAATGGCAAGAGCCGCCGTCGCAAGACGGCGTCCGTTCGCGGCGTGGTTGCGCCAAATCTGCATGAGAGCCCGCCTCCATCTGCTGGCGCGGCCGTTTTCACGCGGCCGATCCTCACGCAAATCAATAGTCCGTTAACCCTAATGGTTGGTTAATTTGGAGCCCGGCGCGCCAAAAGCGTCAAGAAAGCGGGCCATTTTCCGGAGAGGGAAGGAGAGCGCCGGCGGTTGCGCCGGCGCAGGTCCTGAAAAGACTACTTCATGTCTTCCAGAAGCTCGTCATAGAGCTTGCATGTACCCTCGAGATCGGCGGCACCCTGGGACTGGGCGGTCGCGAGCTTCTGCCCGGTCTCCGTGGCCTTCTGCGGGTTCGAGGCGGCCAGCTCCTGCATCCTGGTCGAAACCTCCATCGCCTTTGACTGGAGCTCTTCGGTTGTGCAGGCGAATGCCGGGGTGGAGGCCATCATGACGGACAGGGCAAGAATATAGGTCTTCATGTTTTTCCTCGTATTTAATCAGCCTTATGAAAGGCTTGGCCTGTCTAGCAGCCGAAGGCAGGCCAGAGAATGACGCGAGGATCACTTAGTGTGTTGGCGCGAAACGCGGTCGCGGAACGCCGGGCGTTCCGCGATGTTTGCCGCGTGGTTCAGTTCACGCCGACCTGTTCTTTGACGGCATCGGGATTCGCCAGATACGGACGCGCCGAGGCCCATGAACTGAGATCGGCACCGCTTGGATTCTGGAATACGGCCAGCCCGAACTCGGGCAGGATAGCGAACAGATGGTCGAAAATATCCGCCTGAATGCCCTCATAGGATGTCCAGACCGTGGTGTTGGTGAAGCAGTAGATTTCTATAGGCAGGCCCTCCGGCCCCGGTTGAAGCTGGCGCACCATGATGGTCATTGCCTTGTGGACGCCCGGATGGTTGCGCAGATATGTGTCCACATAGGCGCGGAAGGTGCCGATGTTGGTAATGCGGCGTGTGTTGGCGGCCACCCTGGCCTTGTCGCCGAGCTTGCCGTTCCACTCGGAAATCTCCGCCTTCTTGTGCTTCAGATAGGCTTCGAGCAGTCCGAAGGACTCCAGCTTGCCGAGCTCCCCGGGGGTAAGGAAGCGGATGCTGGTCTGGTCGAGATAGATCGAGCGCTTGATGCGCCGTCCGCCCGACTCCTGCATGCCGCGCCAGTTCTTGAAGGAATCGGTGACCAGCTTGCGGATCGGAATCGTGGTGATGGTCTTGTCGAAATTGCGCACCTGAACCGTGTGCAGCGCAATCTCGATGACGTCGCCATCGGCGTTCAGGCTCGGCATCTCGATCCAGTCGCCCACCCGCACCATTCCCGTCGAGGAGATCTGGATGCCGGCTACAAGGGAAAGCAGCGTGTCCTGAAAGACGAGGATGAGGACGGCTGCCATGGCACCCAGGCCCGAAAGCAGGATCAGCGGCGATCGGTCGATGAGCGTGGCGATCATCAGGAGCGCGGCGACCACGTAGATCGCGATCTTGACCACCTGGATATAGCCCTTGATGGGCTTCATCCGCGCTTCCGGCCGGCGGTGATAGAGCGTGTCGACAATGTTGAAGGCAGCGCTGATCGCCATCGCCACCATGAGGATCATGAAGGCGTTCGCCACGTTCGTCACCACGGTGACCATAACTGCCGGCAGGCCCGGCACGAGCGTGATGCCGCCTGCGATCACCATGGCCGGCATGACATTGGACAGCCGCTCGATGACGCCATGACGGCGCAGTTCCTCGTCGCGGCCGAATGCGGTTCTGGCGACGATGCGATTGAGGATTTGCAGAAGAACCGACTTCACGATGAAATTGGCGAACAGGGCCGCCAGTATGAGCGCGACCAGCGCCGACAGGGTTTGAAGCCAGGGGTGGGACTGAAAAAATTCCTGAATTGAGACCGTCACTGTCTCGCTTGCCTCATGTGTTGTGTGATCGGATTGCGGATTGTCGTGGCCGCAACATAGCGATAACCGGTCCGGTTTGAACCCCTCGCTCAAATAGAGCTGGGAACCGGACAATACAGGGGGGGGCGATGCGTTCGCGCCTGTTTATGGACGGCGCGCGACCTGCTAGAGCAATTCCAGCAAAAGTGCGAAGCGGTTTTGCGTTCGGAATTGCGTAAAATAAAAGGTTGGAGCGTTTCCGCGATTCGAAGAATAGCGGAAATGCTCCAGGCCGTGGCAACGCGATGGTTGCAAACGAGAAATGCCGGCGGGGCTTATACCGTGCCGGCCGGAGACAGACGATGGCTGTAGAATTCGCCGCAACCGGTCTTGCCGGCGCGCTTCCCGTTCACCTTGTCGGCAAGGACGGTCTGGAAAGCGGCGGATTGTCGCCGCACGCTCTGGCCTGGGCGAAGGCCAACGGTTTCACCGGCGAATCCGGCAAGACACTGGTGCTGCCGGGTGAAGACGGGAAGATCGGTGGCGCGCTGTTCGGCCTCGGCGACGGATCGAAGGGCGCGCTGGCTCTCGGAAGCCTCGCCGGCTCGTTGCCGGAGGGAGACTGGCGGCTGCAAGGGCGGATGGACAAGCCGGAACTGGCGGCGCTGGCAATTGCGCTCGGCGGCTATGTCTTCACCCGCTACGGCAGGAAGCCCGGTCGGGCGTTTCGGCTGGCCCTGCCCGACGGGGTCGACGCCGGGCGGCTGGAACGACTGGCGCAAAGCATTTTCCTCACCCGGGATCTGGTGAACACGCCGACCAACGATATGGGGCCCGACGCGCTGGAACAGGCAGTGCGGGAACTGGCCCGCAAGCATGGAGCGGAGGTTTCGGTGACGGCTGGCGATGACCTCCTCGCCGCCAATTTCCCGATGATCCATGCGGTCGGCCGCGCGGCCGCGCAGGCGCCGCGTCTCATCGACCTGCGCTGGGGGCCGCAGGATGCGCCGAAAGTGACACTGGTGGGCAAGGGCGTGTGTTTCGACACCGGCGGTCTCGACATCAAGCCGGCATCCGGAATGCTTTTGATGAAGAAGGATATGGGCGGGGCGGCGAACGTGCTTGGCCTGGCTTCGATGATCATGGGGGCCGGCCTGAAGGTGCGGTTGCGCGTTCTCATCCCCGCGGTGGAGAACGCCATTTCCGGAAATGCTTTCCGTCCCGGCGACATCCTGCCAAGCCGCAAGGGGCTGACTGTCGAGATCGGCAACACCGATGCGGAGGGGCGTCTCGTGCTGGGCGATGCACTGGCGCTGGCCGATGAGGAAAAACCGGCGCTGCTCATCGATATGGCGACGCTGACGGGTGCGGCGCGCGTGGCGCTCGGCCCCGACCTGCCGCCTTTCTATACGAATGACGAGACACTGGCCGCCGACATCGCTGCCGCATCCGCAGATGTGGAGGATCCGCTGTGGCGCATGCCGCTGTGGCAACCCTACGATGCGAAGATGGCGTCGAAGGTCGCCGATCTGAACAACGTCAATGCCGATGGCTTCGCCGGATCGATCACGGCCGCACTGTTCCTCAGGCGGTTCGTGGAAAACACCGCGGCATGGGTGCATTTCGACATCTATGCCTGGAACCCGACTGACAGGCCGCACGGGCCGGCAGGCGGTGAGGCGCAGGGAATACGTGCGCTGGAACAGGTGATTTCGCAGCGCTTCGGGTGAAGCGGCTGCCCGTCGGACTGAAACGGAACCGAAACGATTTTATGGCAGATCGGATGCATGACGATTTCCATGCGTCCGATACAGACCTTGCGGCTGTGGCAACAGGTGTGCCTGCATGAGGTGCGTGACGACGCGCCGGACCTGACCATGCGGCAGATGGCAATCCTGTTCACCATCTATCTCGACCCGCCGCCGCATACCGTGCGCGGGCTCGCCGCGAGGCTCAACGTCACCAAGCCGGTCATCACCCGCGCGCTCGATACGATGGGCGCCATGAAGCTTGTATCGCGCCACCGGGACGAGCAGGATCGCCGCAACGTGCTGATCCGGCGAACCGTGGAAGGCGCGCTCTATGTCGAGCGCTTCGGCGATGCTATTGTCGACAAGGCACTCCAACTTCCGACCTGAAAGCAGCCGACCGTGACCATACGCGACAGCCGTCTCCATGCCTTCCGCCCCGACCTTGCCGACATGCGGCTTGAAGGGCAGGTGGAGGCCGGGCGTTTCGTTCAGGGCAAGCCCGCCCGCATTTCCGTGGCGGTCGCGGATGTGCTGACGGCGCCGCGCGCCGATGCCGGCGTCAACACGCAGTTCCTGTTCGGCGACGACGTGCTGGTCTACGAGGTCGCGGACGGCTGGGCATGGGTGCAGGCGGAGCGGGATGGCTATGTCGGCTATGTGCGCGAAGCCGAAATCGGCGAACGCGGCGCCGCGCCGACGCATCTGGTCTGCGTGTCGCGCACATTTGTCTATCCTGGCCCCGACCTTCGTTTTGCGCGTGCCGGCACGCTGTCGCTCGGATCGGCGGTGACTGTGGCGGGCGCGGCCGAAACGCGAGGCACGGATTATGCGCTTCTGGCGGACGGCAAGGCGCTGATCGCCCGCCATCTCGTGCCGCTGGGCCAATATGCGCCGGATTATGTGGCCGTGGCGGAAACGCTGCTCGGCACGCCCTATCTGTGGGGCGGAGCTTCCGGTTTCGGCATCGATTGCTCCGGTCTCGTCCAGCTTGCCATGCGCATGGCCGGGCGCGACGTGCTGCGAGATTCGGACATGCAGGCGGCAGGGCTTGGCGAGGCGTTCGATCCGGGCGCAGACCATGCCGGCCTTCGGCGCGGCGATCTGGTGTTCTGGAAGGGGCATGTCGCGATCATGACTAACGGGCTCGACATGATCCACGCCAACGGCCACACGATGACGGTGGCGCGCGAAGGTCTGCGCGAGGCGATTGCCCGCATCGGCTATCTCTACGGAACCCCGACCGGCTTCCGCCGCCCGTAAGCTGCCGGTTCAGCCTTTTCCCCGGCGCAGATGTTCGTCCAGCCTGGGCATGATCTCAACGAAATTGCAGGGCATGTGCCGGTAGTCGAGCTGTGCCTTCAAAATGCCGTCCCATGCGTCGCGGCAGGCCCCGGGCGAACCCGGCAGCACGAAGACGAACGTGGCGTTGACCACGCCGCCGGTGGCGCGGCTCTGGATCGTGGAAGTCCCGATCTTGTCGTAGGAGATGCGGTGGAAGACCTCCGAGAAGCCGTCCATGCGCTTTTCGAAGATCGGCTCCAGAGCATCGGGCGTGACGTCGCGGCCCGTGAAGCCGGTGCCGCCCGTAGTGATGACGACGTCGATGCCGGCGTCCCGTGACCAGCCCAGAACCTTTTCCCTGATCCTGTCCTTGTCGTCGGTCACTATGTCGCGCGCGGCAAGGATGTGGCCGGCATCCACGATGCGTTCGGCAAGCGTGTGGCCGGACCGGTCCTCGGCGAGGCTGCGCGTGTCCGACACGGTCAGCACCGCGATGCGCACGGGTATGAAGGGGCGTTGCTCTGCCATGGTTTCAGCCTGTTGTCGTCGCGACGACGAACCAGTCCGGTCGTTCGCGCCCGATGGTTGCGGCCGCCGTTTTCGCGGCATGCTCGCTCTCATAGAGGCCGAAGCAGGTCGCGCCCGAGCCCGACATGCGCGTGAAAGCAGCGCCGCTTGCCCCAAGCGCCGAAAGGCTCTCGGCGATGACGGGCGCTATCGCCAGCGCAGGGGCTTCCAGATCGTTGCGGCTGGCGGCCAGCCAGCCGAGCAGGGACGCAAGATCGGCCTTGTCCGGCAGGGATTGCAGCGGTGGGTTCTCCCGGCTGGAAAGCGCGGAAAACACCAGCGGCGTCGACACTTCCACACCCGGGTTGACCAGCACGACCGCAAGCTTCGGCAGGCCGGATACCGGCTCGATGCGCTCGCCGGCGCCACGCGCCAGCAAGGGCCGGGCGGCAAGGCACATCGGCACATCCGCGCCGAGCCCGGGCGCTACGGCGGCAAGGGCCCGGCTGTCCGTCAACCGCCAGTGGCGTGCCAGCGCCCGCAGCACCGCCGCCGCGTCGCTCGATCCTCCGCCGATGCCCGAGGCGACCGGCAGGTTCTTTTCAAGCCGGATGGAGACAGGCGCCATATCGGCTCCGCCGCAGATGCGCCGCAGCGCCTCGCGGGCACGCACGACCAGATTGCCATCGTCGGTCGGCAGTCCGTCGGCATAGGGGCCATGGATGGAGAAGTGGTCGCGCAGCCCGCCTTCGACGGTCAGACGGTCGCCATATTGAGTGAAGACTGCAAGCGTCTCCAGCTCATGATAGCCATCAGCCCGGCGGCCGACGACATGCAGGGCGAGATTGATCTTGGCCGGCGCGGCCTCGGAAAGCGCGGCGATTGCGTCCACGGAAGGCGATCAGTCCCTTGCGACGCGGTATTCGCCGGTTTTCGGGTCCTTGACGAGGGTGCCGTTCGCGCCCGTTGCCTGCTGTTTCTCGGCACGGCGGATCTTGGCCGTCACGCGTTCGGCCTCCCGCACGAAGGCGCGATAGCCCATATAGGCGACAATACCCACGGCAACGAAGAAGATGATCTGCGGCATCTCAACTCTCCTGCGGCGCTATGCTGAAGGACATATGGCCGATCACGGACAATGGTAGCGCGTGCGTGCGGTTTTTCAAAGGCCGAAGCGCGACCAGAGGGCGCGCTCCTGCGCCGCATCCAGCATGCCTTCGACCGTGGCAGCCGCCATTTCGGGCGCAGCCCCGCCGCGCGATCCGAACGGCCCGATCCGCGAGAGCAGGCCGCGCTGGGCGCTGATCAGCCTCAGGCGGGTCTTCACGCCATAGCGTTGCTTCAGCACCGAGCGCATGTCGCCCAGCGAATCGACGAGGCCGAGTTCCAGCCCCTTCTTTCCGGTCCAGAACAGACCGGTGAACAGGTCGGGATCGTCCGCGAGCCGCACGCCGCGCCGTTCCCTGACCAGATCGATGAACGTGTCGTGGATCTCGAGTTGCAGGCTCTTCAGCCGCTCGACGTCCTCTTTTCTCTCCGGTCTGAAGGGGTCGAGCACCGCCTTGTTCTTGCCGGCGGTGTGGACACGGCGCTCGACGCCGATCTTCTTCAGCAGCTCCGGAAAGCCGAACGAGGCCGAAACCACGCCGATGGAGCCGACGATGGAGGAGGGGTCGGCGATGATCTCGTCTCCAGCCACCGCGATCATGTAGCCGCCCGAAGCCGCCACATCCTCCACAAACACCAGAACCTTGCGGTTCTTCTCGGCGGCGAGATCGCGGATGCGCTTGTAGATCAGCCGCGACTGCACCGGCGAGCCGCCGGGCGAATTGATGGAGATGGCGATGGCGGGCGCATCGAGCGCGAAGGCTTTTTCGATCAGCCCGGCAGTCGTGGCGAGCGAGAGGGCGGGACGCAGTTGCGATCCGCCCGCCATGATGCTGCCATGCAGGCGGATGACCGGGATGGTGACGGCATTGGAGCGCCACGCTTTCGGCAGGAGGCGGTTGAACAGTTTCTTCAAGGCAGGTGTCTCCGGCAATGGGCGAGGCATGTAGGCATTCGGGCAGCCCCGGCAAAGGCGTCAGTCGCCGAAAAGTGAGGCGAGCCCGTTGTTTATGCGGTCGGTGTGGGCGCTGAAACAGTCGCTGCCGCTCTCGTGCAGGATCAGCGGCGGGCGGATGGCGAGCTTTCCACGCGCGCCCCGCACGGCGCGCACGACGATGCGGATTGCCGCTGCGTCCGGGCGCGGATGAATGGCCATGAGCTCGGCATTGCCGAAACGGCCGCCCATCGCATCGAGGATGGCACCCAGGGATTCCGGTCGCGCGATGACGCAAACGCCGCCGCGCGGCCGGGTGACGGCCGCGGCGCTGCGAAGCCAGCTTTCGAACAGACCGCCTTCCATCACATGAGCCAGACGCTTCAGTTCGTCCGGCGTTGCCCGGTCGGCTTGTGCGTTGAAGGGCGGGTTCATGATCACATGGTCGAAGCTGTTGTCGGCAAGTCCTGCCGCCTGCCGCGCCTTGCCGATAAGCCCCACGTCCGCCTGCAACACTTCGGCGCGTCCGGCGATCCGCGCATTGTCGGGGTGGGCGAGGGTGGCTTGCGCGAAAGCGGCCATTTCGGGCGAGCGCTCCACCAGCACCGCCCTGGCGCCGGAGCAGCGTGACAGCACGGCAAGGCCGGCAGCGCCTGCGCCGGCGCCGAAATCGGCCAGCCGCCCGGTGAAGGCGGAAGGCACGGAGGCTGCCAGCATCATGGCATCCATGCCGGCACGATGCCCCCCTCTCGCCGGCTGGACCACGAAGAAGCGGCCGCGATGGAAGGCATCGACGGTATGCTGGCCCGCGACGACGGCAGCAGTCCGGGCCGTCATTGCTCGCTGATCTCGTTGGCGATGCCGGCATCCACCAGAATTTTCCGGGCCGCTTCGACCTGATCCGCATCGACGAGGATGCGGCGCGGCAATATGCCGAGCGAGCCGTCCATGACGCTCATGTTCTGGTCGGCCACCAGACAGGCGATGCCGGCGTCGCGCATCAGCGCTTCCACGAAGGAGATGATGACGGCATCGTTTGTGCGCACAAGCTCGATCATGACCGGCATTTTGCAGGTAATGGCGGGCGTGTAAACGCGCCGCTCACTGCCCCTCCATCAAAGTGGCGAAATGCGCCTTCAGCCGGTCGATCTCCGCCTGCGACCTGCCCTGCACGCCGGTCACCTCGATCCAGGCGTCGATATAATGCTGCGGCGCATAGACATGGCCGTGGCCCATGGGTGTCGTGGTGGCGGTCATCATGTCGACCAGCAACTGCAGGAAGCTGACGATCGGATACCAGCGCATCTGCGGGGAAACGTCCGGGCCGCGCGGCTCATGCATCCATTCCGGGGCGCGATAGACCGAGAGCGGATCGAAGAACACCACCGCATCGCTCGCATATTGCAGGTAGACCACGCGCATCGGCCCCCATTGCGCGCCGGGAATCTCGAGCGCGTTCTCCTGACCGGTGAAGCGGATGTAGGAGCCGTCGCGGAAGCGCGGCATCCACACCGGGGAGCCGGGGTTGCGGCGCGCCGTGATCGAGCGCCACAACTGGCTCGAATAGGGCGGACCGGCCCACAGGGCGCCCTGATAGGGGTCGCCCAGAACCTCGAACAGCTCGCTGGAGCGTTGCGAATTCATGGCGCCGAGGCTGAGGCCGTAAAGATAGAGATCCGGCCTGCTGTCCCTGGGCAGCCCGGTCCAGTAGCTGTAGATTTCCGTGAACATCGCCCGCGAGACCTCGCCGCCATATTCGGGCTCGATCAGAAGCGACAGCCAGCTGGCAAGGTAGGAATACTGGACCGCGACGGTGGCGACGTCACCGCCGTGCAGATATTCCAGCGTGTCGATGGCCGGAGGGTCGATCCAGCCGGTGCCGGTGGGGGTGATGAGGACCAGAACCGAACGGTCGAACGCGCCGACGCGCTTCAGTTCATCGAGCGCCAGCCGCGCCCGCTGTTCCGGCGTTTCGGCCGAGCGCAGGCCGACATAGACGCGCAGCGGCTCCATGGCTTCGCGGCCGAGGAAGGCCGAAATATCTTCCTTCGACGGAGCCGTGGCCACGAACTGCCGTCCGCGCCGGCCGATTCCGTCCCAGTCGAGCAGCGATGCGGCGCTGCCGGTCTTCTTCGGATCGTCCGGCTGTGGCGTATCGGGCTCGATCAGCTCGTCCGCAGCCCGGAACGAACTGTCCGCCACGTAGATTGCGTAGCGCAGGAGCACGCCGTTGAGCAGGCTGAAGAAGATGACCGCTGCGGCAGCAACGCCGATCGCCATTGCGATGCGGCGTGGCAGAAAGCCACGCAGGCGGCGGTCGATGAAGTCGAGCGTGAGGCGAAACAGCCGGCTGATGCCCAGCAGGAGGGTGAAGGTGAGAATCGCGATCAGCCCGACGCGGAACGGGTAGACGCTGTCCACGGGTTCCATCTCGACCAGCGTGCGGATCGAGTTCTGCCATTCTGAAGCCCGCCACAGAAAGACGATCGCGATTGTCGTGCACACCGCTGCGGCGGCCCGTTTCACCCACCGCGAAGCCGGCGCCTTCAGGGCGGGCAATTCGAGATAGCTCCACAGCCAAACGCCAAGCACGCCCACGAGGTAGCCGGCGCCGAAGGCGAGGCCCGCCAGCGCGCCCTGAAGCAGCCAGGTGCGCGGGATAAGCGAGGGCGTGAAGGATGCGGCAAAGAACAGGGTGCCGGTCACCAGGCCGATGGTCGACAGGGATTTCGCGAGACGCGAAAACAGACCGCCGGGGCGGGACGTGATGGAGAGGGACATTGCTTCACCGTCGCCGTTTGATCTTGCCAAGCTATAGGCGGCGCAAGGCCGGTTTTTCCAGACCATTCCTGTTTGCCGGGGTAAAAAAAGCAGCTTGTGCCGCGCCAATTCGCCTCTTGCCGTGGGATGACCATCTCCCTAGAGTCCGTTATATGCTGCCGCGTCTGTGGGTCTGTCGGTCAGGAGTCGATTGTTGGGTATCGTTGTCAATCTCGAGGGCGGCAAGCGCGATGGCGCTTCCATCAAGGAGCTGGTCGATCTGACGGCTGCGGACATGGGGCGTGTCAACGAGCTGATCCTGTCGAAGGCCGGTTCGGACGTCCAGATGATCCCCGAGGTTGCCAATCACCTGATTTCCTCGGGCGGCAAGCGCCTTCGGCCGATGCTGACGCTGGCTGCGGCGCAGATGTTCGGCTACGAGGGCGAGGGGCATGTCAGGCTCGCCACCGCCGTCGAATTCATGCACACCGCAACGCTGCTGCACGACGATGTCGTCGACGAGAGCGGCATGCGTCGCGGTAAGAAGACGGCGCGCATGATCTGGGGCAACCAGGCAAGCGTTCTGGTCGGCGATTTCCTGCTCGGGCAGGCTTTCCGCATGATGGTCGAAGTCGGCTCTCTGGAGGCGCTGGATATCCTGTCCACCGCCGCCTCCATCATCGCCGAGGGCGAGGTGATGCAGCTTGCTGCGGCCAAGAACCTCGAAACCACCGAAGACGAGCATTTCGCCGTCATCAAGGCAAAGACCGCGGCGCTGTTCTCGGCTGCCGCGGAGGTGGGGCCGGTCGTCGCCGGGGCGTCACGCACCGACCGCGCGGCGCTGCGCTCCTACGGCATGAATCTCGGCCTTGCCTTCCAGCTCATCGACGATGCGCTGGACTATGGCGGGTCGAGCAGCGACCTCGGCAAGAATGTCGGCGACGACTTCCGCGAAGGCAAGGTCACCCTTCCCGTGATTCTGGCCTATCGTCGCGGCACGGAGCAGGAGCGCGCTTTCTGGAAGAAGGCGATCGAGGAAAACGACGCTGACGATGCCGCGCTCGAAAAGGGCATCGGCCTGCTGGCCCGCCATGCGGCCATTTCCGATACGATCGGCCGCGCCCGTCATTTCGGCGAAATCGCACGCGATGCGCTGGCCCCGCTGCCGGCGACGCCGCAGAAATCGGCGCTGATCGACGTCATCGACTTCTGCATCAGCCGGGTGAACTGAGGCGTATTCGCTTCAGCGCCCGACGGCGAGTTCTTTCCAGCCCTTGTGCGAATGGGTGCGGTCGGCCAGCGTTTCGATGACCTGGCAGTCGCAGACGCGCCCTTGCGCGCACCCGTCCACCATCTTCTTCAGCTCCTTGCGCAGCGCCTGAAGGCCGGCGATTCGCCGATCCACCTCCACGAGGCGCGCCCTGGCGATCTCGTCGGCTTCCGCGCAGGACTGGTCGGGATTGTCCTGCAGGGACAAAAGGGTGCGAATCGCTTCCACGTCGAAACCCAGCTCGCGCGCATGGCGGATGAAGGCGAGACGCGACACCGCCGCAGGGCCGTAACGCCGTTGCTGGCCCTCGGTTCGCAGCGTTTCCGGCATCAGGCCGATCTGCTCGTAATAGCGGATCGTTGGAATCTTCACCTCCGTGCGCCGCGCCAGTTCGCCGATTGAAAAACTCATCTCGCCTCAGCCCTTCTGTTGAGGGAAAAGTAAGCACTCGCGCCAACTATGTCACGCCCGCCGGCCGCAGATCGCGGGAGGCTGTTGCATTGCGTGCAGCGTGCGGCGAACGTAGAACAGTGGTGGGCACCGGTTCGCCGTGCGGGTGCGCGGTGCAATGCGGATTGAAGCATGATCCCAAAAAGGCCATGCTTTCCCGCCACAGGATCAATATGACGGTTCCGGCAAGGCGACCGGGACATTCTCGGCTGAAAGGATGACGATGCCGCATCAACGCATTCGCTGGCTCGCGGGTCTGACTGTGGCGACCGGGCTGGCCCTGTGCGGCCCCGTTGTCGTTGCCAAGGAAGCCGCCAAGCCCATCGAGATCACGTCCTTTTCCGGCGCCTATCTGGCAGCGCGGGTGGCCGAGGGAGACAACGATCTCGACAGCGCCATCACCTATTACAAGCAGGCGCTGGCATTCGCGCCCGATGACGTGCAGTTGCAGCAGAGCCTGATGCTGACGCTGATTTCGCAGGGGCGGTTCGACGAATCGCTGCCCTATGCCGACAAGCTGAAGGAAGTGCCCGACATCGAGCGCTTTTCGCGTCTGGCGCTCGCGGTCGATACGTTCCGAAAGAAGGACTACCAGAAGGCGGAATACTGGCTGAAGCTGTCGTTGCAGGCCGATCTCGACCGTCTGATCAGCGGCGTCATGACCGGCTGGGCCCGCCTTGGCGCCGGGCACGGCAAGGATGCCGTTTCCTATGTCGCAAAGCTGAGGGGACCGGAATGGTTCGACCTCTTCAAGTCCTATCACCGCGCACTCATCGCCGATGTCGCCGGGCAGAAGGACAAGGCAGCCGAAGCCTACAAATCGACACTCGAGAACATGGCTGCCGGCGGAGCCGCTCCCGAGACATGGCTGCGCAACGCCGAGGCCTATGCCCGCTTCCTCGCCCGCGAAGGCAAGAAGAACGAGGCGCTGGCCGTCCTCGACAAGTCGGAGGAGTTCGTCACCGGCCGCACCGAGATCGAAGCCCTGCGTGAAAGCATCGGCAAGGGCGAGGAAATCGCCCCCATGGTCGCCAGCCCTGCCGATGGGGCTTCCGAAATTCTGGTCAACCTGGCAACTGCACTGAACCGCGGCGGCGGCGAGCCTTTCGTGCGCCTTTACCTCGAATATGCGCTGGCGCTGAAGCCTGACAGCGATATTGCGCTGGTGCAGATTGCCGGCGTGGCCGAACAGATGAAGGACAGCGAGCGCGCCATTTCCTACTACAGGCGCATTGCCGACAGTTCGCCCTACAAGCAGGTTGCCGAGTTGCAGCTTGGCCTCAATCTTGCCGACCTCGGCCGCAACGACGAGGCGATCGAGCATCTCCAGGCGCTGGTCGAGGCCCGGCCGGACGAGATGCGCGGCTATCTGGCCCTCGGAGGCGTCTATGGCTCCAAGGAGAACTGGCGCGCATCGGCGGATCTCTATGACCGTGCCGTCGAGCGCCTGAAGGAACCTGAGCCTGCCGACTGGAACATCTTCTACCAGCGCGGCATCGCCTATGAGCGGCTCAGGGAGTGGAACGAGGCCGAGCCGAATTTCCGCAAGGCGCTGGAGCTGAACCCCGACCAGCCGCAGGTTATGAATTATCTCGGCTATTCCTGGGTCGACAAGAACATGAACCTCGAGGAAGCGCTTGAGATGATCCAGAAGGCGGTCGAGCTGCGACCGAGCGACGGCTATATCGTCGACTCGCTCGGCTGGGCCTACTACAAGCTCGGCCGCTTCGAGGATGCCGTGCGCGAACTGGAGCGGGCCGTGTCGCTGCGCCCCGAGGACCCGGTGCTGAACGACCATCTGGGCGATGCCTACTGGCGGGTCGGCCGCAGGCTGGAAGCCACCTTCCAGTGGAGCTATGCGCGCGATCTGGAACCCGAACCGGACGTTCTGGCCGAGGTGGAGAAGAAGCTGCAAAAGGGTCTGCCGCCGCTGGCCACCAATACCGCTCAGGATACGGGTGCCTCCCGGGCGAAGCCTGCTCCTGAAAAGGTCGACTGACGCAGCCGCTTGTGCGGCCGGCGCGACGATGCGCCCCGCTTTTGGAGCGGCGCCCGCCACCCTCTTTTCTTGACGCTCCGGTACCGGCGCTCTAAGGTCGAGACTCAATCAGCCCACCATGTGATGATTGCAGCGATGAGGACTGAAGCGGCGAAATTGGTTGCCAGCTTGTCGTAACGAGTTGCGACGCGCCGCCAGTCCTTG
>JAIPUZ010000023.1 GCA_022833215.1 Mesorhizobium sp.
CCTTCAAAATGCCGATGATCTGTTCGTCGGAAAATCTCGATCGCTTCATTGCCTGTCTCCTCATCCGGATGACAGGCTAACCTCAAAGCGAGGACATTTCAGGGGAGCACGTCACGTTCCGTGCGGACAATTGGGGGCTCCACACGGTTTCCCTCTTGCCAGCGTGCCCTACCTCCATGATTGTCAGCTAATTTTCATCCTTGCGGATGATATTGTGGCGCATTCGTCTCCCTTGTTAATTCCTCCGGAATTGCGCTACGGAGGCGCCGATCCGCAATTTCGAAGCAGCGCGAGGCAGTCTTGCAAAGTGAAAACGACCAAGCTGCTGAAGATGTTCCCGCGCATGCAGAGCATAGCGACATCTATGACGATGATGGCGTCGTTCGCGCGTCATTTCTCGCCCATATCGGCGCTGCCATCGCAGATCGGGATACGCTGACACTCAAGAGAGATGTCGCATCCCTGCACGAATCGGAACTCGGCGATCTGCTCGAGGCCCTGCAGCCGGACCAGCGCCGGTCCCTTGTCGAACTGCTGGGGGCGGATTTCGATTTCTCGGCGCTTACCGAGGTGGACGAGGCGATCCGTCTCGACATCGTCGAGAACCTGCCAAACGAGCAGATCGCACAGGCGGTACAGGAACTCGATTCCGACGATGCCGTCTACATTCTGGAAGACCTCGATCAGGAAGATCAGGACGAGATTCTGGCCCAGCTCCCGTTCACCGAACGGATCAGGCTGAGACGCTCTCTCGATTATCCGGAGGAAAGCGCCGGACGGCGCATGCAGACCGAGTTCGTGGCCGTGCCGCCGTTCTGGACGGTTGGCCAGACCATCGACTACATGCGCGAGGACAAGGATCTTCCTGACAGCTTCAGCCAGATCTTCGTCATAGATCCGACTTTCAAGCTGCTCGGCGCCGTGCATCTCGACCAGATCCTGCGCACCAAGCGCGCTGTGAAGGTCGAGGACATCATGCACGAGACCCGCCACGCCATTCCGGCCACGATGGACCAGGAGGAGGCGGCGCGCGAGTTCGAGCAGTACGACCTTCTGTCGGCCGCCGTCGTGGACGAGAACGAGCGGCTGGTCGGCGTGCTGACCATCGACGACGTGGTGGACGTGATCCAGCAGGAAGCCGAGGAAGACCTCATGCGCCTCGGCGGCGTCGGCGATGAGGAACTGTCCGACACCATACTGGCGGCGTCGCGCTCGCGCGTGCCGTGGCTGCTGGTCAATCTGTTCACGGCTTTCCTCGCCGCCTCGGTTATCGGGCTGTTCGACCAAACGATCGAACGGGTGGTGGCGCTGGCGGTGCTCATGCCGATCGTGGCTGGCATGGGCGGCAATGCAGCCTCGCAGACCATGACGGTGACGGTGCGCGCGCTGGCCACGAAAGACCTCGACATCTACAATGCATGGCGCATCATACGCCGCGAGATGGGCGTCGGCTTCATCAACGGCATCATATTCGCGATGCTGATCGGCACGGTCGCCGCGACATGGTTCTCCGATCCCTATCTTGGCGGCATCATTGCAAGCGCGATGGTCATCAACATGTTCGTGGCGGCGCTGGCCGGCATTCTGATTCCCCTGGTGCTTGACCGTTACGGGATCGATCCTGCCGTAGCTTCGGCCGTTTTCGTCACCGCCGTCACCGATGTTGTCGGATTTTTCGCGTTTCTCGGGCTGGCGTCATGGTGGTTCGGCTTCGGTTGAATGGATTTAATTGACTTTTACGTAAGCGCTGTGCGAGATTCCAAAATCTTGCTCGGCCGCAGGCGCTTTGACGGTTCCGCGACAGTCTGAACAGGAAAAGCCCGTTTGGGATCAGGCATGGGCGCGGGATCAGGCTGGGGTCTGCGACGGCGAACAGGGGAACCACGCTTCGGGGGGAACTGAAGTTCGACCGAAGCTGCGAACCGCAAATATGTCCGGAACGGCAAACGGTCCGGCGCAGATGTGTGATGCGCGCGGTTTCACCTTTCGTTGCATGAGGCAGCAGGAAGAACGAGAAAGAGCGGTGTTGGGCTTGTCCGCGCCAGCTACAGGATGATGATGCGGGAATATTATACCATCACCGAACTGACGCGGGAATTCGGCGTTTCCACCCGAACCTTGCGCTTCTACGAGGACGAAGGGCTGGTCCAGCCGGTCCGGCGCGGGCGCACGCGGCTGTTCAGGCCCTCCGACCGTCATCTTGTCCGCCAGATTTTGCGCGGCAAGCGTCTGGGATTCTCCATCAACGAGATCCGCGAGATCATCAAGATGTACAAGGAGCCGCCGGGCGAGGTTGGCCAGCTACAGCTCATGGTCAAGCGGATCGAGGAAAAACGCGAGGAATTGCGTCAGAAACGCCGCGATCTCGAGGATACGCTTGCAGAACTCGATCAGGCTGAGGATGCCTGCCTCGAGCGCATGGCCGAACTCGGCGTCAACACCTGATGCCGACATGCTGTGCGGCGCTTTTGCGCGAAACTCGGAAGCTGCGGGCCTAGCCCTTTGAAGCACCGTCAGATCCAGCGGCGGACTTTCTTTGCATAGTCGCGGTATCTGCGGCCGAATTTCTCCGCAAGCACTTTCTCCTCGAACTCGATTGCGATCTTCTGCGTGATGACGGCTGCGATGATGGCAAGAAGCAGGAACCACCAGTTGCCCGAGACGAAACCGACGCCGAACATCAGAAGGGTGTTGGCGAGGTAGATCGGGTTGCGTGTGATGGAGAACGGCCCCTCCGTGAGCAGGTGGCTTGGCTCGCCGGAAGGATCGAGCGTTGTTCCGGCGCGCCGCATGGCCCGGAAGGAGGACACCCACAGGGCAACGAATGCGACGATCAGCAGCCAGCCCATTGCGTAGAGCACATTTGCGAACGGACCGGTGAGGCGGGGCAGGGGTAGGAGCAGGCCGAGCAATATGCCGGCTGCAATCGCCGCGAGATAGATCAGCGGCGGCCACGGAATCCTGCGCCAGGCTGGAACTGCTTTCATTTTTCCTCCCCCATCAGGCTCATGTCCGTTTCCACCGTGCAGGCGGACGCCAGTTCGCCGAGTCGGCTGGACAGTTCGACAGTCTGCTCACCGCGCATCACATTGTCGATAGTGCCATCGTTTTGCACGGCATCGAACATGCAGGCGCAATAGGCGGTGCAGAAGGTCTGATCGCGGCTTTCCCGGCAGTAGGATTCGCAAGCGTTGAGGAAGCCGGTTGCCGGGCTCTGGACCGGTGCGGGCCAGATTTGCGCAAACAGCCAGACGCAGGCAACCAGAACCGGCTGGTGGACGAGGTAGAAGGCAAGACTGTGCTGGCCGATTGTCACGAGGGGGCGCGCGGCACGTTGCGGCAGTTCCCCGCCAAGCCGCGCCAGCAGGCCGAAATCGCGTGCGAAGCGCGCTGCCGCCATCCCCGCCAGCACGGCCGCGAACCAGGGAAACAGCGGGACATAATCATTGGAGCGCGGGCTGACGGTCGAAAGGCCGAGCCACCATAGCGCCGGGTGATCGAATGCCGCCATGCGCAGATAGTGAGGAGCGGCAGCCACCAGAAGCGCGGTCAGCGCCAGCGCCCATGCCGGAAAGCGCAGAAAGGCGAGGCCCAGCACGCTGGCCAGCGCAATATGATGCAGGATGCCGAAGAAGATGAAGGAACCCGGAGTGGCGAACCATGTCGCCACAGTAATGGCCGCTGCGGCCGCCGCGATCATGGCAAGCCGTTTGCCGAAACCGTTCCAGCGGATGCCGTTGCCATGGGCGAGCATGAGGCTGACGCCGACAAGGAACAGGAAACCGGAGGCGATGCAGCGCGCGTAAATTTTCCAGCCGCCGAATGCGGTGAGTCCGGGCGGCGCATAGCCGAAGAACTCCAGATCCCAGGTGAAATGGTAGCTGACCATGGCCAGCAGTGCGATGCCCCGTGCGGCGTCGATGGCCTCGATGCGGCGGGCAGGTTGTTGCAGGCTGCCGGGAGAAGTGGATGACTGCATGGAAGCTCCGGAACGTCGTCACGCCATTTCTAGAGCATCGGACCGAAAAGTGGAATCCGGTTTTCGGTGATTCCATTTCTCTATCAATAATTTAGATCGTCCTTTGTGCGTCCGGATGGACGCACGGCGATCTGGAGCATTTTGCAGGCACACGGAATCTTCTCGCCTTGCGGTAATGCGGCTGAGCGGCTGACAAGCGCCACGAGCGGCGGACTGGCATTCCCCGGAACGTCGAAGTTCCACGCCCTCATCCTGCCCGCAGCAGTGCAATTCGTCGCTGCCGGGTTGGTCCAGAGTTGAAAAGCCTTTGGACTATCCCGCGTTTCCGGCGTTGCAGGTCGGTTTTCCGCTACCGGCGCCTGTCACAAAGGCTACACAATGGCGACCGGCGAGTCCGGCGGAGGGATTCGACGGGAGGATTTCATGGCAACGCATGTGCGTCACCCCATCTGGCTGCGGCAGGTCCGCCCGGCCGGGGCCCGCACCTTTGCATCGCTTTACACGATGGAATCCTTCGCGCGGGCGACCGTATCGAGTGTCATTCCCATTCAGGCCTATGAAATCCTGCAAAGCGAGCAGGCGGTCTCGATACTCTATACGGTCGTGTCGCTGCTGGGCCTTTCGGTGACTCTGTTCATGCCCATGCTGATCAGGCGCTTTGCCCGGCGCTGGGTCTATACTGCGGGGGCCTGCCTGCTGGCGGTCGGATCGCTGTTCTTCGTGACCGACACGCTGGCCGGGCAGGCGCTCGGAATGCTATCCCGGGTGATGGGCGCGAGTGCGCTGTCGATCACGCTCAACCTGTACATCATGGACCATATCCGCAAGACGGAGTTCATCCGCTCCGAATCGCTGCGCATGGCATGGTCCACCTTCGCCTGGACAGGGGGGCCGACGCTCGGAATCCTGCTTTACACGAAATACGGCATCTATGCCGCTCATGGCGCGGTGGCAGTGTTCGCTCTCATTCTTCTGGCGCTGTTCTGGTATTACCGGCTGAGCGACAACCAGATGATTGCCGCCGGCAAGAGCCGTGCGCTCAATCCGATCACCAATATCGGCCGCTTCATCGCGCAGCCCCGCCTGCGGCTGGCATGGCTGATCGCCTTTGGCCGCTCCTGCTACTGGACGACCTTCTTCGTCTACGGTCCGCTGTTCATGGTCATTGCCGGCGAGGGCGAGGTGGCTGGCGGGTTGCTGATCTCGGCCGGCAACGCCCTTCTGTTCACAGCCATCTACTGGGGCCGGGCGGGCAAGCGGTTCGGTGCGCGGGTCACCATCGCCTTTGCCTTCGCCGCCATGGCCGTGACCCTGTTCGCAGCCGGCTGGGTAAGCACCACCGCGCCGTTGATCACCGGCGCGCTGCTTCTGTGCGGGGCGCTGTTCACCATTGCCATCGATGCGCTGGGTTCAACGGTGTTCATGCGCTCGGTCCATCCTTACGAGCGTTCGCAGATGGCTGCGGTCTACCGAACCTATCTCGATTTCTCGGAACTCACGCCGCCGATGGTCTATTCGATCGTATTGGCCTTTTTCGGGCTCGGCTCGGTTTTCGTCACGCTTGGGCTGCTGATGGCGGGCTGCGCGGCAGTAAGCTGGCGTTATGTGCCGAAGTCGATGTAAGAGTGGCCGCCATGAAGGGTCTGACATTCATCATCGGCGGCGCGCGCTCCGGCAAGAGCCGGCATGCGGAGGAACTGGTGACGTCGCTGCCGGGACCATGGACCTATATCGCGACAGCCGAGGCCTACGACGACGAGATGCGCGCGCGCATCGGCGAGCATCGCAGCCGGCGCGGCACCGGCTGGCAGACGGTCAATGCACCCCTTGATCTCGCCGGTGCGCTTGGCGCGCAGCCGCAGGGACAGCCGGTGCTGGTCGATTGCCTGACATTGTGGCTCACCAATCACATGCTGGCCGGACACGATCCCTATGCCGAATGTGGCCGGCTCGCCGAGGTGCTCGCCAATCCGCGTGGACCGTGGTTCGTGGTGTCCAACGAGGTGGGGCAGGGCATCGTGCCCGACAATGCGCTGGCCCGCCGTTTCCGCGATGAGGCGGGGCGGCTCAACCAGAGAATCGCAGGTCTGGCCGACACGGTCCTGATGATGGTGGCCGGGCTGCCGGTGAAGGTGAAGTGAGATGGCGGACGAACGCAGAATCGACGATGCGGAAGCCGAGCGCCACCGCGCCAAGATGGAAAAGCGCAAGGCGGTTCAGGATGCCGAAGTGGCCGCAAAGACGGTCGAGAAGGGCCTGCTGATCGTTAATACAGGGCCGGGAAAAGGCAAGAGCACGGCCGCCTTCGGGCTGGCGCTGCGCATGCTCGGCTATGGCCGCCGTGTCGGTGTCGTCCAGTTCATCAAGGGGGCGTGGCATTCGGGCGAGCAGGATGCACTTGCCCGCTTCGGCGATCTGGTTTCCTGGCACACCATGGGCGAGGGATTTACCTGGGAAACGCAGGACCTGAAGCGCGACATCGCCGCCGCGCAGGCGGCGTGGGCGAAGGCGCTGGACCTGATGGCCGATCCGACAATAAGCCTCGTTGTTCTCGACGAACTCAACATCGCGCTGCGCTACGACTATCTCGATGTTGAAAACGTCGTCGCGGCGCTGAAGGCGCGTCGCGAGGGGTTGCATGTCGTCGTCACCGGCCGTAACGCCAGGCCGGCGCTGGTCGACGCCGCTGATCTCGTCACCGAAATGGGGTCGACCAAACATCATTTCGCTGCCGGGGTGAAGGCGCAAAAGGGAATAGAATTCTAGTGCAAAATCGTTATGCCACTCTGGCCGCCCGGGTCTACGAGCTGGACAAGCCGGTAGGGCGCTCCTTCGGCGATGTCGAGTTCTATCTGGAAAGGCTGAAAGGCGTGAGCGGCCCGATTCTGGAGCCGGCTGTCGGCAACGGGCGCCTGCTGGTGCCGCTGCTCGAAGCGGGACTGGATGTGAAAGGCTTCGACGCTTCCGAGGAAATGCTGTCTTATTGTCGCGCGGCCTGTGCGAGCCGGTCGCTGCCGGTCCAGCTGAGAGCGCAGACCTTCGAGGCTTTCTCCTATGACGAGCGCTTCGAAGCCATTCTCGTACCGCTCGGCTCAATCCAGCTCATCACCGACCATGAAGCTGCGCTGGCGGTCCTGAAGCGCTTTCACGACCATCTTGCGCCGGGAGGCCGGCTGATCCTCGATCTCGACACCATCGACGGTTTCCTCGATGCGCCGCATTCGGTGCGAACGTGGAAGGCGGGTGAAGATCTGCTGACGCTGACCGCCGACAGGATCGACACGGATTATGTGGCGCAGACAACCACGACCAGCCTGCGCTATGAGCACTGGCGGGCCGGCAAGCTGGTGGACAGCGAAATCGATCTGTTTTGCCTGCGCTGGTGGGGCGTGGCGGAGTTCGGGATGGCGTTGCAGGCGGCAGGCTTTACCGGCGTGGCTGCCTGCGGCGACTATCAGCATGGCCGCAAACCGCGAAAGGGCGACGGTATCATAACGTTTGAGGCGCGTCGGGCGTAGTCAGAGCAGCCAGATTCCTGCCGCGACAAGCCCGAACAAGGCGATCAGCAGCGTGTCGGCCATGCGGTAGAGCTTCAGCGCGCGCCGGATATCGGCGGCACTGGCTTCGCGCCGTCCTCCTTCGCCCATGAAGGCGTCCTCCACCGTCACGCCGCCATAGACGCGCGGGCCGGCAAGAGCGAGCCCCAGCGCGCCGGCCATGGCGGCTTCCGGCCAGCCGGCATTGGGTGAGCGGTGCTTTCGCGCATCGCGCCATATTGCCTTCCAGCCCGAGCCGGGATCGGCCCCTTTCATCAGGAAGGCCGCAGCAACGATCAGCAGGCCGGTGAGGCGGGAGGCCGGCAGATTGACGAGATCGTCGAAGCGGGCAGAGGCCCAGCCGAACGCTTCGTGGCGCGGGGTGCGATGGCCGATCATGGAATCGGCGGTGTTGACGGCCTTGTAGGCGACGCCTCCGGTCAGCCCGCCCAGCCCGAGCCACAAGGCGGGAGCTACGATGCCGTCGGAGAAATTCTCGGCAAGGCTTTCGATGGCGGCGCGGGAGATGCCGGCTTCGTCGAGCTGTTCGGGGTCGCGGCCGACAATCATGGAAACTGCCTTGCGGCCGGCTGCGACGCCGCCAGTTTCCAGCGCTGCTGCAACTGCCTCGACATGCTCGCCAAGGCTGCGCTGCGACAGCAACGCGGATGCGAGTATTGCCGTGGCGATGAAGCCGAAGGCAATGCGGCCGAGCAGGGTCTCAACCACGAATGCGATGGCTGCCGGCACCGCCACGATCGCCACCAGCGCCAGCACGCCGCAAAAGCGTCTTGTCGTGTCGTCGTGGGATGCATGGTTGAGCGTGCGGTCCAGACAGGATATCAGCCTGCCGATCCAGGTGACCGGATGGCCGATGGCGCGGAAGAGCCAATCCGGGTATCCGGCGATGCGTTCGGCAAGCAGCGAAATGAAGGCAATCAGGACCGACATGGATATTCCGGGCGAGGTTTTGGCGGCGGTCGATCATGGCGGAAGCCTCGGCCGGGCCCGGGCGCTGTTTCCGCAGGCGCCGGAACCGTTCGTCGATCTCTCGACCGGGATCAATCCGCACTCCTACCCGCTTTTCGACCTGCCCGCCACAGCATTGACCCGTCTGCCCGAACGGGCGCGGGCGGACGAATTGTCGGCGATCGCGGCCAGCGCCTATGGGGCGCCGTCGCCCGCAAATATTGCAAGCGCGCCGGGCACACAGATACTCCTGCCGCGCGTCTGTACGCTGGCGAGGCCGGGCAGGGCTCTGGTGCTCGGCCCCACCTATGCCGAGCATGCGCGTGCCGCACGCATTGCCGGCCACGAGGTTAAAGAGGTTACGGATTTCGAGGCATTGCGAGCGGCGGACTTTGCCATCGTCGTCAATCCGAACAATCCGGACGGGCGCATGATTGCCCGCCGGGATTTGCTGGAACTGGCTTCCCATATGAAGGCCAAAGGCGGTTTTCTGGTGGTGGACGAAGCGTTCATGGACGTCGGTCCGCCTGAGGAGAGCGTTGCCGGCGATGTGGAGCGGGGCGGGCTGGTGGTCCTGCGTTCCTTCGGCAAGTTTTTCGGACTGGCCGGTGTGCGGCTGGGGTTTGCCCTTGCCGAAAAGGCCATGGCCGCACGGCTTGCCGCCGGGTTCGGTCCATGGGCCGTTTCCGGTCCGGCGCTGGAATATGGCATCAGGGCGCTTTCCGATACGGGCTGGCAGCGGGACATGCGGACGCGGCTGACGAGTGAGGCAGCGCGGCTCGACAGCCTGTTTGCACGCCATGACGTGGAGGTTCCGGGCGGCACGCCGCTTTATCGCTACATGGAGTTCCCGGAAGCGGGCAGGTTGTTCCGTGCCCTTGGGCGGGCAGGAATATTGCTGCGCCATTTCGAGGATCGGCCGCATGCTCTGCGTGCCGGTCTGCCGGGAAGCGAGGAGGAATGGCGGCGGCTGGAAGCCGCTCTGGCCGGATGGAAGGGCGCGCAATGATCCATGTCTGTCCGCTTTCAAGGCTGGAACAGACCGTTTCGCGAACCGGGGCGAGGCGGCTGGTCACGCTGCTTTCCGCCGACATGGACATGGTGCGCCCGGCCTCGATTGCGGAGCAGGATCACCTTTACCTTCGCATGAACGACATCGCCGAACTGCGCGATGGGCTGACCATGCCGGGCGAGGAGCATGTGCGCCGCCTTCTGGGTTTCGCGTATGAATGGGACCGGGCAAAGCCCATGGTCATTCATTGCTATGCCGGCGTCAGCCGCTCCACGGCAGCCGCCTATATCGTCGCCGCAGCCCTTAACCCGACGCAGGGCGAGGCCGAACTGGCGGCCATGCTGCGCTGGCTGTCGCCCTCGGCCACGCCCAATCCGCGCCTCATCGCCGTGGCCGATGCGCTGCTTGGACGGCAGGGGCGCATGGTGGCGGCGATAAAGGGCATCGGGCGCGGCGCGGAGGCGTTCGAAGGCGAGCCGTTCGAGCTCGACCCGTTCGGTTAAAGCGTGTCGCGATCTTTCAGATTCGCTCCTTACGCTTTAAGTTGTTGTTTTTACGCATGTCTTTATCCCGAAACCGGTTCCCACTTTCGGGCGACATGCTTTAGGTCAACCAGTCGGAAATCTTCGCCTTGCGCACGTCTTCCAGAAGTGTGACGAAGCCTCTGGCCTGATGCTGCGCCGTCAACCGGCCCTTATCGGCCGTAGCTGCGGCGGCGTTGCCGACCACGCCATGCGGATTGAGGTCGCTGGCGATCCACGCAAAGGCATGCGGGCTTTGCGCGTTGAGCAAGGCGAACTCCTTCTCGGCCCTGTCGGCGCTGGATGGGAAATCCTGCGCCTTGCCGGCATCGACGAGGTCGGGCCGGAAATGCAGCATCAGCGAGGTTTCCACGTCGCCACCGTGAATGCCGCGCCGCACCTCATGAGCGCTGAACAGCCCTTCCGGCCTTCCGAAACGCTCCCAGCTCGTGCGCACCGCCATGATGCCGAAGCGGACGCGCAGATTGCGGGTGACGATGCCCATCACCTCCTCGTTGCCGCCATGAGAGGTGATGACGACGAGCTTGCGCACGCCGGCACGCGCCACGGAAGCTCCGAGCTCGGTCCATCCCTCGATCAGATTGGTCGCAGGGAGGGTAAGCGTTCCCGGTGCATGGAAATGCTCGTCCGATTTGCCGATTGCCTGAACCGGCAGGATGCGCAAATCGAGGTCATCCGGCACAAGCGGAATGGCCGTCTCCAGCATGCCGTTCATGATGTCGGCATCGGTGGACAGGGGCAGATGCGGTCCGTGTTGCTCGACGGCGGCTACCGGCAGCACGGCAATGGTGCGCTCGGCATCGATGCGCGCAAAGTCTGGCGCCTTGTAGTCACCCCACCAGATTTTCCGCCGTTGTGCTGCCATTACGGGTTCCCTGTGCGTCGTGCCGGATATCGTTCGATCACTATCGGTTCCGGCGGTGCCTGTCGATGCGAGGGTGTTGCGGGCATTCACGCGGCTTTGCTTCGGTATTGCGACATGAAACGGAGCAGACGTGCCGCCGCTTCCCGCAACACAGGTTCCGGCTTGCAAAGGCTGATGCGTATGTGCCCTGCCGCCGCCTCGCCGAAGCTGGAGCCGGGCGTGACGCTCATCATCTCGCTTTCGAGCAAGGCCCAGGCGAAGGCCTCGTCGTCCGGCTCGACCGCCGAAATGTCGAGCATGACATACATGCCGCCTTCCGACCCGCGCACCTGCAACCGCTCGGCACCGCTTATGGCGTCGAGAAAGATCGTGCGCCTGCCGGCATAGCGGGCTGCGATTTCCGCCACGCCGTAGTCGTTCTCCATGGCCTCCGCCGCTGCATGGGAAATGAAATCCGGCAGGCCGTAGGTGGACACCAGATTGTAGCCGATGAGCAGTTCGACCAGAGATTCCGGTGCGGTCAGCCAGCCGATGCGCCAGCCGGTCATGCCGTGGCTCTTCGACATGGAATTGATCACGACGGTGCGTTCTGCCATGCCGGGGAGGGCGCGGGGCGACATGTGCTCGGACGCGCCAAGCGTCCAGTAGACCTCGTCGGACAGCAGCCACAGATCGAGGCGCCTGCACAGGTCCGCGATATCTTCGAGGGTCGCCCGCGTGTAGACTGCCCCGGTCGGATTGTTCGGCGTGTTGATGAGGATGGCGCGGGTGTTGGGGCGCACGGCAGCCTCGATTGCGCCGGCGTCCGGCTGGAAGCCGTCGGCGGCCCGAGCCTCGACTACGGTGAACTCTGCGCCGGCGGCCCGGAATGTACCCGGATAGGTCGCATAATAGGGCGCGACGACGATGGCATGGCTGCCCGGATCGAGGGTCGCCTGAACGGCCGCGTAGAGCGCTGCCTGTCCGCCCGGCGTCGCTATCACCTGTCCGACCGGGGTTTCCAGGCCCGAACTGCGGGTGGACAGATGCGCCATGGCGGCGCGCAGCCGCGGTATGCCGGCCAGATGCGTATAATGATGATAGCCTTCGCGAACGGCCCGCACACAGGCTTCGACCGTGTCGGCTGGTGTGTGGAAATCATGATCCCCGACGGAAAGGACAATTATGTCCTCGCCTGCGTGGCGCCGGGCCATGGCGGTGGCGTGGACCTCCCAGCCATCCTTGCCGGATGGCGAGATGCCGGTGATTCGGGATGAAGGCAGGGGCATTTCCACTCTTCGAGGCTGTGTGCAGGCGAGGTTGCAAGAGGAAAACCCGCCCGACTTGTGGGTTGATCGGCTGCTTCTACCGCAAAGATTCGCTTTTTGGGAGCGGCCAGCGCACACCAGCCGTTTGGCCATGGCTGGCAGCTTGCCGGCTGAGTGGCGCCTCTTTATCTATGACCGTTCCTGCGATTGCCAGACAAGGCAGTCGCGGCGAATGTGTCAACGGGATCAAGACCAGATCATGCTCTTGCGTATTGCCCGCTATTTCCTTGCCGTTCTTATCGTGCTTGGCGCAGCCGCCTGTCCGGTCGCTGCGCAGGACATGGCGGCCGCCGAGGCGGCTCAACTGCTGGAAGAACAGCGGCACGAGCTCGAAACGCTGACCACGACGCTTGAGGGGCTGGAGAAGGACATCGCGGCCCATGATGACGACGATGCCTATCTGGTGCGGCTTCGTCTGAAGCTTGAAGCGGTATCCACCGAGTCCTTGCAAAGCGCACTTGCCTTCAAGCCCCGGCTTGCCGAGATCAATACCCGTCTCGAGCAACTGGGCAGTCCGCCGGCAGACGGCCAACCGCCTGAGGCTGAAACCATCAGGGAAGAGCGTGAGGCGCTGGCCTCGGAGAAGGCCGGGATCAATGCGGTAATCGCAACCGCACAGAATCTGTCGCTGCGATCCAACAAGCTGATCGAGCAGATAGCGGTGATCCGTCGTGACCTGTTCCGCAGCATGCTGACAAGACGCTATCCGCTGGCCGAGACGTTCAACGGCAAGGTCGTGTCGGATGCGGCCAGCGAGTTCGAAAAGTTCAGCAGCGCCGTCTCTTCGTGGGCCACATTCGCCTACAAGTTCAAGTTCAATGCCATGGTCGCAGCGACGTTCATGGCGCTCATTGCGGCCCTCGTCCTGATGTTCGGCGGCCGGCGGCTGGTGGGCGGCCTGTTCAGGGCCGATCCCGCGGTCGAGGAGCCGCCTTATCTCACCCGGCTTTCGGTGGCGTTCTGGTCCACGCTGCTGCCAACGGCGGCGCTTTTCGTTTTCTTTGCCGCGACCTGGTTCTTCTTCAGTTCCAATCAGGTGCTGCGCGGCGACATCGGGCTCTACCTGCGCTCGGCAATGCTGATGGTGCTCGGCGTCTTTCTGGTCAACAGGCTGACCAATGCCGTGCTGGCGCCGAAGCTTCCGCAATGGCGGCTGGTGCCGGTCGAATCCCGTCCCGCACGCTGGCTGGTGCGGCTGGCGACCGCCATGGCGGTCGCGGTCGCACTGAACAATTTCCTCTCGCAGGTGGCCGACCAGATGTCGTCGCCGCTTTCGCTAACGGTGACGCGCAGCTTCGTCGCATCGCTCATCGTCGGAATCATCCTGATCCTGATCGGCATGGTGAAGCCGTTCAGGGGCGAGGAGGGCAACTGGAAACCGTGGCCGGTCTGGCTGCGCTACAGCCTGTTCGCAATCGGGGCACTCACCATCGCGGCGGCCCTGTTCGGCTACATAGGCTTTGCCATCTTCGTCTCGTTGCAGGTGGTGATGACCGGCACCATTCTGGTGACGGCCTATATCGGTTTCCTCTGCGCGGGTGCAATCGGTGCGGAAGGCGGTCTTGGCGGCTCATGGCTCGGTCGCTGGATGATGGCCCGCGGCTATGCCGACGAAAGCTCGATGGACCAGATCGGGCTTGGCGTAAGCGTCCTGCTCAACATGCTGATCCTGCTCATTTTCCTGCCGCTAACCCTGTTCATGTGGGGGTTCCAGCCGGGTGACATTCAGGCATGGGCCCAGAAGCTGGCGACGGGGTTCAGCATCGGTTCTGTCACCATATCGCTGATAGGGATCCTGAGTGGCCTGTTCGTCTTCGGGGTCGGCTATTTCCTGACCCGCTGGTTCCAGGGCTGGCTCGACGGATCGGTGATGGCGCGCGGCAAGGTCGATGCCGGCGTGCGCAATTCGATCCGGCTTGCGGTGGGCTATGCCGGCATCGCGGTCGCCGCGCTGGTCGGCATATCCGCGGCCGGAATCGATCTTTCCAGCCTCGCGCTCGTTGCCGGCGCACTTTCCCTCGGCATCGGCTTCGGCTTGCAGAATGTCGTCTCGAATTTCGTTTCGGGCCTGATCCTGCTGGCCGAGCGGCCATTCAAGGTGGGCGACTGGATCGTGGCCGGCGATGTCAGCGGCACGGTGCGCAAGATCAGCGTGCGCGCGACCGAGATCGAAACCTTCCAGCGCCAGACCGTGATCCTGCCGAATTCCAATCTCATCAACGGTGCCGTGGGCAACTGGACCCACCGCAACAAGCTTGGGCGGGTGGAGATCAGGGTAGGGGTCGCCTATGACAGCGATGCAAGGCGTGCGCAGGAAATCCTGCTGGAGATCGCGCGGGGGCATCCGGCGGTGCTCAGGAATCCGGAGCCGTTCGTCCAGCTTTCGAATTTCGGTCCCGCAGGGCTGGAATTCGAGATCAGGTTCTTCCTCGCTGACATAACCAGCAGCGGCGGCGTTCAGAACGATATCCGCTTTGCCATCATCGATGCCTTCAATCGGGAAGGAATCGAGATACCGTCGACGCCTCGCGCAGAATACAAGCCGCCCAGACTCGAACCCTGGCCGCATGACGACGACAAGACCGAGGCGGAATTTGCCGAGCGGGAGCGGATGAAGGCGCAAGAGGAAGAGAAGGCGCGGAAAGGACGACGCAAGCCGGGCCGGAACGACCCCGCATAAGGCGAACCAGCCGCTGCATTCCATTGCGACATGAATGAGGCATTCAGTTGCGGTTCAGCTTCGTTCTCCTATAAGCTGCCTGCATTGGCGGGAATGCCTTGCAATGGCAAACAGGGGCGGTGGCGACACCGGAAACGCAATGTGGAAATCACTGATCGCCGTGTCGGTCCTGCTGTCGGTGTCCGGCAGTGCGCTGGCCGCCAGCGCCGTGAACAATGACTCCGATCCGCGTACGCTGATCGTCACGGAGGGCAGCAGCAAGCGGGAAATGACGCTTGGTCCGGGCGAGACGGTCGAATTTTGCCCGAGCGGCTGTTTCGTCACCATGCCCAACGGCGACCTCGAGGCGCTGACCGGCTCCGAAACCATCGAGATCTCGGGTGGCGTGGCTCGCGTGAAATAAGGCGCGTCCCCATCAGAATTGACGTTCTGGAACGCAGGCCGGGCTCCCAGTCCGGCCTTTTTCCTGTCTGAACGCGCGCTGGAAAGAGCCGGTCCGCTTCCGTCGCGCTGTATGGCGGGCGTGTCGCAAACAGGCTGCGGTCCCGTCGCCCTCACGCCTTATAGTCCGGTCGCAACAGCACTTTGGAGTCGCGGTCAATGGCAGGGTTTCCGGAAAAGGCGAAGGTCGTCATCGTCGGTCTTGGCGGCATCGTGGGCGCTTCGGTCGCGCATCACCTGATCGGGCGCGGATGGGACGATATCGTCGGCATCGACAAGTCCGGCATTCCGACCGACATCGGCTCGACCGCGCATGCGTCCGACTTCTGCTACGCGACGAGCCATGACTTCCTGTCCTGCTGGACGACGCTCTACTCCATCGAGTTCTTCGACCGGATGGGGCACTATGCCCGCGTCGGGGGGCTTGAGGTCGCGCGCGTGGGTGACGATGCCCGCATGGATGAAATCCGGCGCAAGGTAACTTCCGGCCGTGCCTTCGGAACGCGCGCGCGCCTTATCGAGCCGACCGAGATCAAGGAGAAATTCCCGCTGATCGAGGAGGATATGGTGCAGGGCGGATTGTGGGACCCCGATGCCGGCCTCGTCATCCCGCGCTCGCAGACGGTGGCGGGAAAGCTGGTCGATCAGGGCGTGGCCGCCGGCAAGCTTCAAGCCTTCGCCAACACTTCCGCGCGCTCGCTGGTGATCGAGGACGGGCGCATCAGGGGCGTGGTGACGGATCGCGGCACGATCATGGCCGATCATGTGGTGGTCTGCGCCGGCCTGTGGGGCAGGCTGATCGCCGAAATGGCGGGCGAGGACCTGCCGGTCATGCCGATCGACCATCCGCTGACCTTCTTCGGCCCCTACAATGAGTTCGCGGGCACGGGCAAGGAGATCGGCTGGCCGCTGCTGCGCGACCAGGGCAACTCGGCCTATATGCGCGACACCGGCGATCCGAAAACCGCAGAGGGCGGCCAGATCGAGTGGGGCTACTACGAAGAGACCAATCCGCGCCTCGTCCATCCGCGCGATCTTCTGGAAAAAGAAGAGGCGCGGCTTTCGCCCTCGCAGCGCGACCTCGACATGGACCAGATCATGGAACCGCTGGAGCGGGCCATGGAACTGACGCCGATCCTCGGCGAGCTCGGCTACAATGAGAGCCATTCCTTCAACGGCCTGCTTCAGGTCACCACCGATGGCGGCCCCTCCATGGGCGAGAGCCAGAAGGTGCGGGGGCTGTGGTATGCCGTCGGCATCTGGGTCAAGGACGGTCCCGGCATGGGCAAGCTGATCGCCGACTGGATGACGGACGGCCGCACCTCCATCGACCACAACCGCATCGATTACAGCAGGTTCCAGCCGTTCCAGTTGCAAGAAGACTTCATCACCGCGCGCTGCACCGAAACGGCGATGAAGGTCTACAATCCTGCCGTTCATCCGCGTGAGCCGTTCTCCGGTGGCCGCAATGTCCGCCGCTCGCCCTTCTATGAGCGTGAAAAGGAGCTTGGCGGCTACTTCATGGAACTGGGCGGCTGGGAGCGCGCCCATGGCTATGCCGCCAACGAGCACCTGCTGGAGAAATATGGCGAGCGCGTTCCGGTTCGCGAGAACGAATGGGACAATCGCCATTTCTGGCGCGTCTCCAATGCCGAGCATCTGGCGCTGAGCGAGGATTGCGGCATCATCAACCTCTCGCACTTCGCCATGTACGATGTCGAAGGTCCCGACAATGTGGCGCTGATGGAATGGCTGTGCGCGGCAAAGATCGGCGGCGACGGCAATATCGGCAAGGGCATCTACACCCATTTCCTCGATGAGGAAGGCATGGTGCGCGCCGATCTGACGGTGTTCCGCATGGCCGACCGCTGCCGGGTGGTCGATGGCGCCGATGCCGGGCCGCGCGACTTCAACTATATGAAGCGGGTGGCGCAGGATAAGGGGTTCGATGTTACCGTCACCGATGTGACGGAGAAATACATCACGCTGGGCATCTGGGGGCCGAATGCCCGCGTGACCCTGCAAAAGGTGGTGGAAGACCCGGACGGGCTCTCGCAGCAGAATTTCCCCTTTGCCGCCATCAAGCCGATCCGCATCGCCGGCAAGGATGTGACCGCCTTCCGCATCTCCTATGTCGGAGAGCAGGGCTGGGAACTGCACATGGCCTATGAGGACGGACTGGCCGTATGGGATGCGCTGCGCTCGACGGGGGTGATCGCCGTGGGTGTCGAGACCTACGCCAATACGCGCCGTATGGAGAAGAGCCTGCGCCTGCAGAACGCCGATCTGCTGACCGAATACAATCTGCTGGAGGCCGATCTTGCCCGCCCGAAGGTCAAGGAGGCGGATTTCTGCGGCAAGGCGAAGCATCTTGAATACAAGGCGCGCGAGCACCAGCCGGCCATGCTGTGCACGCTGGTGATGACCGCCAATGTCGATGCCACAGGCGTGGCGCGCTATCCGGTCGGCAATATGCCGGTGATCGACCCGGCGACCGGGGAGGTGCTTGTCGACGACCTTGGCCGCCGCTCCTACACCACCTCGATCGCCTATGGTCCGACGATCGGCAAAAACATCGCACTTGCCTGGCTGCCGTGGAGTTATTGTCAGGAAGGCCGTGAACTGGCGGTCGAATATTTTGGCGAAACCTACCCGGTCGAGGTCGTCGCGGTCGGCTACAAGCCGCTGTATGACCCGGAAAACCTCAAGCCGCGAAGCTGATTGGAGCAAGGCTCCAGAAAAAGCCCCGGCAATTACCGGGGCTTTTTTGCAGATCAGAAGCTGCTCGTCAGCCCGAGGTAGAAGCGGCGTCCATCCTCGTAGTCGTTGTCGAATCGCTTGTCGCCGATATTGTAGACTGCGGCAGTGCCCTTGAAATTGTCGTTGAAGCGATATTCGGCGCCAACATCGAAGATGGCGTGCGAGCCGATACGGGAATTGCCCGTATCATATGTCTGGCTGCGATATTGCGCCTTGCCCCAAAGCGTGAGTGCTTCGGTTGCATGCCAGTCCAGCCCCAGATTGGCGACATGCTCGGGCAGATTGTTGAAGCGTTCGCCCACCTTCGCGCCCTTGGTGATCTTGCTGCGCGCATAGGTGTAGTTCATCGACACGTCCACGTCGCCCACCGGAAAGTCGACGGTCGCCTCGACGCCGTTGAGTTCAGCCGCATCACGATTGACGTACTGGTCGAGCCACTTGTAGCCGTAGCAAACGGCCGGATCCCAGCCGCCGCCGGGTAACTGCGCGCCCACGCATCTCCTGTCCTTGGCGATCTTGTTCTTGAAGCGCGTGTGATATGCGGTCAGCCCGACCTGCAAGCCATTGTCGCCTTCCCAAACCAGGCCGATCTCGTAGTTGGTGCTATCCTCTGGTTTCAGATTGGTGTTGCCCTGATCCCTTGCCATGCCGTCGCCGCCGGAGGGCTCGAGGATGTTATCGTCGGCCTGCTTGAGTTGCGGCACCTTGTAGCCGCCGCTCACGCCGCCCTTGAAGGTCAGCGCCGGCGTCAGATGGTAGACGCCATAGAGGCGCGGCGTGAAATGGGAGCCATAGCGCTCGTTCTGATCGTAGCGCAGGCCGAGCGTCGTCGTGAAGTCCTCGGTGATGTGGAAGTTGTCCTCGCCGAACAGCGCCCAGTGCCAGCGCTCCATGTTGGGATCGACATCCCCCGGCACGCGATTGGGCGCATGGCGGGTTTCCTCCGCCTTGTAGTCGAAGCCCGCGATCAGGTCATGGTTGCCGAGGGTGGCGCTCGTCTTCGTATTGAAGTTGAGCTGGTTGTAGCCCGAGATATTGGTGCCGTTCTCGAAATCGACGTCCTCGTAGGTCAGGAAGGAGGTCGTTTCATAATCCTGTCCCCAGCGCAGCTTGTGAACGGCGGCGTAGTTCATGTGATCGACATCGATGCCGCTGACACTGGCCGCTGTCGTCTTCGTGTTGCTTCGGTTCTGGCCAATTTCCAGAGAGAAATCCTGATTCTCGGTGATGCGCGCGCTCAGCCGGCCGCCGAGGCTCTTGCGGGACATGTCCTGCGAAGCGCCCGTCGTCAGCCCGTGGCCGTCACGATTGTGCAGGGAGCCCCAGAGCGTGAGGCCGAGCCTGTCGGTCATGATGGGCCCGCTCAGATAGAAGCGGCCTTCATGGGTGTCGCCGGCGTCGTCGTGCCGGTAAGCGGTGAAGCCGGTCGTCACCGTGCCGGTCCACACGTCCGAAACCGGCTTGGTGATGATGTTGATGACGCCGCCCAGCGCTGATGAGCCGTAAAGCGAGGACATCGGGCCGCGAATGATCTCGATGCGCTCGATCGCACCGGGCGGAGGCAGATAGCCCGTGGCGAGCCCGGAGCCGAAACCGTTGTAGGTGGCTTCCGACGAGTTGCCGAGCGGTCTGCCGTCGACCAGCATGGAAACGTAGCCCTCGCTCATGCCGCGAATGGAAATGGATGCCGCGCCGGAGCGGGCGGACGGTGTGTTGACGATGACGCCGGGCACATCGCGCAGCACGTCGGCGACGCTCGCATAGGGCTTCGAGGCGATCTTCTCGCCGCTGATGACGGTCACCGTCGCGGGCGCGTCCGGCAGGGTCTGGGCATGCCCACTTGCGGTCACGACGATCTGTTTCAGGACGGTCGTCTGTTCCTCTTCTTCCGTGTTTTCAGTCGTTTGCGCCAAGACCCCGCTCGATGCCGAAAGCAAAAGAAGACTGGCCAGACCGCCGACCGCGCCGCGCCCGAGTTTATGCATTGGTATCCACTCCTGTCCCTCATCACGGCGCCTGGCGGCAACCGTGATCCTTGGTTGCAGGCCGCGATGCGCTATTGGAGACGCATGTGCGCAGCCGAAAGAAGGCCCCGGCCGTGTCCGGTGCGTTATTGGCTGGTCAATTCCTGACTGGCTGCGGTTTTGGAGGTGGATGCACCGCCCGTATCCGGCCGGATGCCGTTCGCGCGCGATCCGGCGCTGACCGCCGGACTTCACCCCACCTTAGAATACCGTTTCCGCAAGACGATCCCCTTCGTCCGCGAAATCGGTTTCGCGTCGAAAAAAAGAGGCATAAATATGACTCTTTTATTCATGAAATACCTATAAAGCCTTTGTGTCGAAACGGAAGGGGCTTTCTGGCGTGGACGGTAAATTCCACAGGCGACACGGTTTTCGCTGCGCTCGCAAAAATGTGAAGGGGCGGATAGGGGGCTTTCTTTTACCCCGGTGCAATCTGGCGTAGTGTCAACCCATGTCTGCCTTGTGGAGCAACGCGCGACATGCTTGGGCGACCGGCATGGCGCTGGTGGCCGCAAGCTTCTGCGGCGCCGGGATTGCGAGAGCTGAACCTGTCGATGTGGAACTCGTTCTGGCGGTCGACGTATCGCTTTCCATGTCTCCCTCAGAGCTGGAGATTCAGCGGCGCGGCTATGCCGCTGCGCTTACGCATGAGAGCGTGCTGCAGGCCATCGCCGACGGTGCCCATGGACGCATTGCGATTTCCTATGTCGAATGGGCCGGGATAACCACCCAGCATATCGTGGTGCCGTGGACGGTCATCGCCGGCAAGGAAGACGCCGAGCGTGTTGCGGCACAGCTTTCTGCGCATCCGCCCAACAGCGCACGGCGGACGTCCATCTCCGCGGCTCTTGAATTTGGCGGCGACATGTTTGCCGAAAGCGGCTTCGAGGGCGTGAAGCGGGTGATCGACGTTTCGGGCGACGGGCCCAACAATCAGGGCGCGCCGGTCACCGGGGTGCGTGACCGGCTGGTCGGGCAGGGCATCACCATAAACGGGCTGCCGCTGATGACCAATGGCGGCTTCGATTCAGGTTATGACGTCGCCAATCTGGACCGATACTATGCCGATTGCGTCATTGGCGGCCCGGGCGCTTTCATGATTCCGGTGAACGACTGGACGCAGTTCCCGGAGGCGGTGCGCCGCAAGCTGGTGCTGGAACTGGCGGCAACACCGCCGCTGACGGACCATGCCGAATCCTCGAATCCGCCCGTGATACTGGCCCAGGCGATGTCGGCCAGCGATTGTCTCGCCGGCGAGAAGATGTGGCGCAACCGCTACTGGATGATGGACGCGCAGTAAGGGCGCGGCCCGCCTTCACGAGAACTATGCCGCGACCAGTTGCTTGCGGTCGACGCGCTCCTGCTGCGGAGAGCGGGCATAAAGCTCCCGATAGCATTTGGAGAAATGCGAGGCAGACACGAAACCGCAGGCCACGGCAACCTCAACCACCGGCATGGAGGACTGGATGAGAAGATGGCGCGCGCGGTCGAGCCTGATTTCCAGATAGTAGCGCGCAGGCGAGCGCCCCATCTCGGAGCGGAACAGGCGCTCGATCTGCCGGCGCGACAGGTCGACATGGTCGGCGATCTCGATCAGCGACAGCGGCTCGGAAAGATTGGCCTCCATCAGTTCGATGATGGTCAGGACCTTGGAGTTCTGCACGCCGAGCCGCGCGCGGAGCGGCAGGCGCTGACGGTCGGTGGGACTGCGCACGCGGTCGGTCAGAACCTGCTCGCAGACGCGGTTGACGACGTTCTCGTCGAAATCCTCGCCGATCAGCTTGAGCATCATGTCGAGCGCGGCGGTGCCGCCGGCGCAGGTGTGGATGTTCTGGTCCACCTCGAACAGGTCGGCGAACACGTTCACCCTTGGGAAGGCTTCCGAGAAGCCGGGCAGGTTCTCCCAATGGATGGCGCAACGCTTGTTCGACAACAGCCCCGCCGCCGCCAGAATGTGCGCGCCGGTGCACAGGCCGCCGATCGCGACACCGCGATTGTATTCCTCGCGCAGCCAGGCAAACACGGACTTGTTGTAGTATTTCTCGACATCGAGGCCGCTGCACACGATGGCCATGGAAGGCCGCTCGGGCCCCGACATCTTCCTGCGTTCGTCTTCAAGGGAAGTATCGACCGCGCATTGCACACCGTTCGAGGCGCGCACCGGCTTGCCGTCCAGACTGGCAAGACGCCAGCTATAAGCCTCGTAGCCCAGCATGCGGTTGGCCGAGCGCAGCGGGTCCAGCGCCGTCGCGAAGGCGATCATGGTGAAGTCGGGAACCAGAAAAAAGACGAACGATCTTTTGATCGGCTGCTTTACGGCGTTCAAGGTACCCTCCCGGTGCCAAGGCGCGTGCGGAACGTCGCTTACAGCATAGCGTCATCAGGAAAATTGTTTCCTGTCAATCGGGTAGGGTGTCGGTAACGAGATATTTTGCCGGCCCGCCCTCATTGGCCGGCCGGCGAGGTGGAAAATACAATGTTTTCGGGGTCGGACCCCTTGGCGGGCAAGGCTTTTCAGGCATGCCCGGGGAGGATGCCGGGATTGTTGCACGCGGCGATCCCGGTCGACTGCTGTCGTTGTTCGGTGACCTCCGGCCAGCCGATGTCCTTCTGTATTTCCAGCGGCAACGAGCGCAGCAGGCGTTCGGTCTTGTGACGGGCGCGAGCCTCGCCAATCCTGTGCATCGTCTCACTTAAAAAAGGCACGGCGAACATGACGTGTTCCTTCCTTCATAACCGGCGAACGCTGATCGGTTCCGCCTTCTCTGCTTTCCATGACATTGACTATGAGGCTGGTTTGATGTTCAATCAAACGAAATGGAATGAGCTTTATATTCAGAAATAATGAAGGCAAGCACGATGAACGCGCCTCTCAATCATCCTCTTCCGCTTCTTGATCTCGACGTGCTGCGAACCTTCGTGGCGATTGCCGAAACCGGCAGCTTCACGACGGCCGCCAGTTCCGTCTACCGCACCCCTTCGGCTGTTTCGATGCAGATCAAGAAGCTCGAGGACATTCTCGGCCGCTCGGTCTTTTCGCGCGACGCGCGTTCGGTGAAGCTGACCACCGACGGCGAGATGCTGCTTGGATATGCACGGCGCCTGCTGGCGATCAACCGCGAAGCTGTTTCGAAGTTCATCGTTCCCGATATCGTCGGCGTGGTCCGCCTCGGCTCGCCGGATGACTTCGGCGAGCGGGTGCTGCCGCATGTGCTGAAGCGGTTTGCGCAGTCCCATCCCTGCATCGCCGTCGATGTGACCATCGATCAGAGTGTCAACCTGCGCAGGCGCATGGACGACCGGGCGCTGGACCTCACGCTGCTCACCAATTCATGCAGAGCCGTCGCGGACGGGGCGGAGGTGCTGCTGACCGAGCCGATCGTCTGGGCCGGCGCAAAAGGTGGGGGCGCGCATCTGCGCGAGCCGCTTCCGGTCTCGATCTGGGAAGAAGGCTGCGTTTGGCGCGCCGGCGCGCTGGAGGCGCTCGGGCGGGAAGGGCGCAACTACCGCGTCGCCTATATGAGCGCGCATACGGCCGGCCAGCGCGCCGCGATCATGTCCGATCTCGCGGTCGCGCCGCTGCCCAAATCCTTCCTCGGCTGCGACATGGTTGAACTGGGGCCGGCAGACGGCATGCCGGATATTGGCGACTATTCACTGGCCATGGTGGTGTCACCCGAAGCCAGCCCCCCGGTAAAGGCGGTGGCGGACCATATCCGTGCGACCTTTGAGGTGCTGCGCCAGACCGGAAAGTTCTGACGCCTGAAGCGTGTGGCGATCTTTCAGATTCGCTCCTTACGCTTTAAGTTCATGTTTTCACGCATATCATTGTCGCGAAACCGGTTCCCGATTTCGGGCGGCATGCTTTATCCGCGCCGCCGCGCGGCGCGTTCCTCGCGGGAGCGGCGGCGCGGCGTGGCGCTGGCGCCAGTCTCCGGCCCGTCTCCGGTTACAACCTTCCTTGGCGGCAGCTTCACCGCTTCGGAAAGTTTCGGGAAGGGGTCGACCTTGTTCGGCAGCGCCATGGCGTCGATGAACAGTTGCTGGAAATGCGGCTCCAGCGCGGTTTCGATCTTCTCGATCTTCGTCACCTCGTCCTCGATCTCGCGCCGGTGGTCGCGGTTGAGCAGCGCCATCAGCGCGCCGGTGCCCGAGGCGTTGCCCACTGCCTTGACGTCGGCAAGGTCGCAATCGGGGATCAGGCCGAGCACCATGGCGTATTTCGGGTCGATGAAGGAGCCGAACGCGCCGGCGAAGCGGATCAGGTCGACATGATCGATGCCCTGCTTTTCCATCAAAAGCTTGACGCCGGCATAGAGCGCCGCCTTGGCAAGCTGGATGGCGCGCACGTCGTTCTGCGTGACCGCGATGCGGGGCTCGCCGTCGCGTAGCAGGTAGGAGAAGGTGCGGCCGTTCTGGAAGATGCGCGGCGAGCGTGCGGCCATGTCGCCGTCGATGACGCCGTCCTCGGAGATGATGCCCGACAGATACATTTCCGCCACCACCTCGATGATGGCCGAGCCGCAGATGCCGGTGACGCCGACCGCGCCGGCGGCTTCTTCGAAGCCTTCCTCGTCGGACCATTTGTCGACGCCGATAACGCGGAATTTGGGCTCAAGCGTTTGCGGGTCGATGCGCACGCGCTCGATGGCGCCGGGGGCGGCGCGCTGGCCCGATGAAATCTCCGCCCCCTCGAAGGCCGGTCCGGTGGGCGAGGACGCGGCGACGACGCGCTTGCGGTTGCCGAGGATGATCTCGGCATTGGTGCCGACATCGACCAGCAGCATCATCCTGTCCTGACGATACGGCCCTTCCGAAAGGGCAGCACCGGCCGCATCGGCTCCGACATGGCCGGCGATGCAGGGAAGCGTGTAGAGGCGTGCGCCGCGATTGATGTCGATGTCGAGCTCATGCGCCCAGTAGTGCATCGCGCCGGATACGGCGAGCGCGAAGGGGGCCTGGCCCAGCTCTGTCGGGTCGATGCCGAGGAACAGGTGGTGCATGATCGGGTTGGCGACGAACACGGCGTCGAGAATGTCGTTGCGGTCCACCCCGCCTTCCGCGCACACCTTGCCGATCAACCCGTTCACGGCCTCGCGCACGGCCTTGGTCATGGCCTCGCGCCCGTCGGGATTCATCATGACGTAGGAAACGCGGCTCATGAGGTCTTCGCCGAAGCGGATCTGCGGGTTCGGTGCGCCGGAGGAGGCGACGATGCGGCCCGACAGCAGCGACACCAGATGCATGGCTATGGTGGTCGAGCCGATGTCGCAGGCGATGCCGTAGGCCTCGTTCTTCAGCCCCGGCCACATGGCGACGATGAATGGACGCGAGATGTCCATGTCGCGGTGGATGGCGACGGTGACACCCCAGTTCTCCTTGCGCAGTATGTCCTGCACCTGCGGCACGATATGTGCGGCGATCAGCGGGTCCTTCCAGCCCCAGTCCTTCTCCAGTACCAGCTTCATGCGGTCGAGGTCGCCCAGCGGCTTGTGCATGTCGGGCTCGTCCACCTCGACATAGCAGAGCTGGACGGCCGGGTTGCGGTCGATGTGCCGGTCGACGGCGGCCTTGCGCACCACCTGCGCGTTGATGACCGTGTCCTGAGGCACGTCCACCACCAGATCGCCCTGGATGGTGGCTGAGCAGGAAAGCCGTCTTCCTGCGGGCAGGCCGCGCACGCGCTCGTAGCGTTCTTCCTTCGGGCCTTTGGGCGATATGTGATCGGCGGCGGAAACGATCTGGTGCTTGGCGAAATTGCCTTCCTGCACCTCGATCTGGCAGCGGCCGCAGGTGGCGCGCCCACCGCATACGCTTTCCACATAGACACCGAGCTGGCGCGCGGCGTCGAGGACAGGGGTTCCGACAGGAAAACGCCCGCGCTTGCCCGATGGCATGAACAGCACGAGCGGGTCGGTCTTGTCGAGCGGTGCGTTCAATTCCTGCCTGCCTGCTACCGGATGCTCCTCACCCGGGCTTCCTGCGGACCGGTTCCGCGAGAGCCCGCATGGACTGATTTTCTATCCCAACACCGCCCGGCGTGCGTCGCGACCGCCGCGCCGGCGTCCGCCATTGCCGGCGGATGCTGTCCCATCGGCCGAAGGCGCGTTGACCGCCACCGGCGCGGGCGCCGCATGCACACCCGGCTTGTAGTCCTTGTATGTCTTGATCCATGTCGTGCAGTCCCTGTCCGTTCCGGCCAGCACATTGGCGCCGCGCACGGCTTCCATTTCCTGCGGGCGGCACGGATTCATGATCGCCGAGGTCATTCCAGCGCCGATCACCATGGGGATGAAGGCGGCGTTGATGCCATGACGATGCGGCAGGCCGAAGGAGATGTTGGAAAGACCGCAGGTGGTGTTGACCTTCAGCTCCTCGCGCAGGCGGCGCAGCAGGGCGAACACCTGACGCCCGGCATCGCCCAGCGCGCCGATGGGCATCACCAGCGGATCGACCACCACGTCATGGGCCGGGATGCCATGGTCGGCGCAGCGCTCGACGATCTTCTTCGCCACGGCGAAGCGCACGTCCGGGTCCATGGAAATGCCGGTCTCGTCGTTGGAAATGGCGACCACGGGCACGTCGTATTTCTTCACCAGCGGCAGGATGGCTTCCAGCTTCTCCTCCTCGCCGGTAACGGAGTTCACCAGCGGCCGGCCCTTCGCCACCTTCAGCGCCGCCTCGATCGCAGCGGTGACCGAAGAGTCGATCGACAGCGGCAGGTCCACGAGATTCTGCACAATCTCCAGCGTTTGCACCAGCAAGCCGGGCTCGGTGGCGTTGGGGTCGACGGCGGTGACGCCGGCATTGACGTCGAGCATCGTGGCGCCGGCTGCCGCCTGCTCCAGCGCGTCCTTCTTCACCGTCTCGAAATTGCCTTCGATCATTTCGGCAGCCAGCTTCTTGCGCCCTGTCGGGTTGATGCGCTCGCCGATCACGCAGAATGGCTGGTCGAAGCCGATGACGATTTCCCTGGTCGCCGAGGCGACGATCGTGCGGGTCATGCAATGTCTCCGTTGATAGAGAGAATTTCGTTGTGTCCCATGCTGGCGGGCGCGGGGGCCGGCGGTTTCAATGCGCGCTCCTGACCATGTCCACCTGCTTTTCGGTCACGTCCTCGCCGAGAATGTGCTCCAGCCGTTCGGCAACCAGCGCATCGTCGGGGCGCGCCTCGCGCTTCCACGGACGGCGGCCCTTCAGGACGCCCGATTCGTCGACGATCTCGGCAACATATTCCTCCTGCCGGTAGGCCATGACATGCACGCCGGAAACGCCGGGGATTTCCTTGACCTCGTCGATGATGTCGATGCACAGGCGTTTGCCCTCGGCCTTCTGGTCCTGCGCGCCCTCCAGCCTGCTGATGACGGCATCGGGGATGTGGATGCCCGGCACGTTGGAGCGAATCCATTTCGCGGTCCTGGCCGAGGCGAGCGGACCAACACCGCACAGGATGAACACCTTATCCGTCAGGCCGAGGTCGCGGGCCCGCTGCATGAAGTCGCGGAACATCGGCACGTCGAAGCAATATTGCGTCTGCACGAACTGCGCGCCGGCTGCGATCTTCTTGCCCAGATGGATGGGGCGAAAGTCGAATGGCGGGGCGAACGGGTTGACGGCCGCGCCGAGAAAGACCTGCGGCGGCGTGGTCAGCTTGCGCCCCGACAGGAATTTTCCATTGTCGCGCATGACGCGTATCGTCTCCAGAAGAGACATGGAATCGAGATCGAACACGGGTTTGGCGCCGGGCTGGTCGCCCGCCTGCACACCGTCTCCGGTCAGGCACAATATGTTGGCCACGCCCATGGCCGCGGCGCCCAGCACGTCGCCCTGTATGGCGATGCGGTTCTTGTCGCGGCAGGCGATCTGCATGATCGGGGCGTAGCCCATGCGGGTGAGCAGGGCGCAGATACCGACCGAGGACATGTGGCAGTTCGCGCCGGAGGCATCCACGGCATTGATGCCGTCCACCCAGCCATCGAAGATTCTTGCCCGGTTGTAGACGTCTTCCGGGTCGGCGCTGTCTGGCGGGTTGAGCTCGGTCGTGATCGCGAACTCACCGCGTCGCAACACCCTTTCCAGCCTTCCGCGCGAGAAATGGCCGGGCAGCGGTTCCAGCGGCAGGTGCGCGCCTGCCGGATTTTCGTCGGGATGTCGCTGCTGCGCGGCGTTCATGCGGCGGCTCCGACATCTGGCGAGATCTTCGCCTGTTCGCGCGCGGCTGCTGCCTGTGCGGTGACGCGCAGCCAGGCGGAGGTCTCGCGCAGCGACTGATCGACCGGGTTCTGCACGTTGAGGATGGCATCGCCCTTCACCATGTTGCGCGAGCCTTCCCACGCCTTGACCCAGACGCAGGGCATGTCCGGCTCGACCTCGCAATTGCCGTTGGCGCGCACGCCGCCGCAGGGCCCGTTGCGCAACTGCTTGGGGCAGTTCATCGGGCATGACATGCCCGTGGAAGACAGGATGCACTGACCGCACATGCGGCAGTCGAACATGAACCCCTTCACCCGTTTCTCGACGAACTTGACCGGCGCTTCTACCCGGCCGTAGCCGATCGCCTTCCACAGCGGATGCAAGGCGAGGAAAGTCTCGGCCAGACGGGCGTAGACCCACTCCAGCAGGCGGGAATGGCGCACGGACCACAGCCGCACCGACCAGGAGCGCTGCATGCGCCGCTGCGGCGACACGTCGGCGGGCTTGTAGTCGCTCTTCGGCGCGTTTTTCCTGACCGCCGTCGCCTGCGTCGTCGTGCCTGTTGCGGCCGGGGGGATGCCCGGCGGGACGCCGGCCCCTGTGGCCGATACGGGCGGGGTCGGGATCTCAGCCATTTTCCTTGCCGCCGGCTTTGGCCAGAGCGACGAGCCGCTCCCGGTCATACTGCGCTTCAAGTTCGGCTGCCGCCTTTTCCGCCTCCGCTTCGAGGTCGTCGCCCACTCCCACAGGCTCGGATTTGCGCCATTCGGCGAGGTAGTCGTCGCTGTGCGCCGCGCCGGAGCGCATCGCGGCCATGTCTATGGCCTCGGTGAAGCGCAGAGACAGCTCGCGTTTGGCGTTCTGCCGCCCTTTGCGAACGATCACCTGTGCGGGAATATCGCGCCAGTAGAGGACAACCAGATCGGCCATGAGCTGCACTCTTCACAAGAGGTGCATGTCTTCCTTCCGAAACCGGTTCCCGCTTTCGGGAGACATGCTCTGGTCTGGAGCATTGCCGCAACCACCGGGGTGCCGCTTCTCATGGGGCGACGCGCGACCATTCAAAAACGACGCTGAATGCGACATTTGCCGGGGCGATGCCGCAAAAAGAAAAGCGAAGGGCTCAGCGCCGCAATTCAAGTATGTCGAGCAGGGATTCCCGCTGCGGCCGGGGAAATTCGATGCGCCATTCGTCAGCGCCCGTGCGGAAGGCGTAGCCCACCTGATCCATCTGCGGATCGGCGGCGTAGTCGCTGGCGGGATCGTCGTTGTAGCGAAGCGAGCCGAGATAAATCGCACGCTTGTCGCCGTTGTCGTAAAGCCGTCCCCGCGTGCGCTGCGAACCGCTGGTCTTGTCCAGCAGCCAGCCGGATCCGTCATCGGTGACCTTGCAGCGGAACCAGTCGTAGATAACCAGCGTCCCGATCCCGCCAGCCTTGATGGTGCGGCATCGCCAGTCTCCGGTCAGGTCGTTGTCGGAGAAGGCGACGGCGGGGCGGGCAAGGATCCGGTCCAGAACGGCGACGTCTTCCGGATTGCCCCCGCGGGCTTCATCAAGCGCCGCCTTGCGCGTGCTTTCATAGCTTTCGAGCCGGGCCGCGTCGGCGGGAGTGATCAGTTTGTGGACCTCGCCGTCGGCCAGGGCGGGCGCTGCGGCAAGAAGTGAGGCAAGCGTTACGATGGCAAGTTTCATGGCTGTCCGTCCGGTACGCCCCATGCGTCACCCATTACAGGACAGGAGGCACCGCCCGCGCAAGACCCGGCACGAGATCGCCATAACCGGTGGCGCGCCGTTCATAGGCGAGGCCGAGCATTCTTGCGGCCTTCTCGGCAACCGCATCCAGAGCCGGATCGTCGGTCTGGGCGAGATAGATCAGCTTCTCGTAGTTGCCGAAATAGTCCGGGATCAGCTCCGGATGGCGGTCGAGACCCAGCGGCTTCATGAAGAACGCGTCGAACTGGCGGCAGAGGAAGTCGGTCATGTAGAACGACATCATGTCCGCATCCTCGACCTTCCTGTAGGCTTCCAGCCCCTGATAGAAGGCGAAGCAGTGCGGTCCGGCCATGCGTTCGACGCCGTGCTTTTCGCATATGCGGTCGAGCAGTCCGCCGGTGCCGCAATCGGCATAGCCGACGAAGATATGCCGGTAGCCATCGGACTTCGCCTGCTCGATGGCCTTGTCCATGGCGGGTGCGATGCGGTCCGGGTAGAAGTGATATTCCGCAGGCAGGCAGGTGAGGTCGATGTGATCGAAGCCGAGCTGTTGCCTTACGGCCAGAACCTCGCGCGCGATCATGCCACAGGCGATGACCAGCACCCGTTCGGGGCGGGTGGGAGGCGTTCTTTCCTGTTTTTGCGCGGTTGCCATGGAACCAGTACGACCGCTTTTCGTTGCATTCAGGCGAAACTACCGAACGAGGGAGACACCATTCATGTCACGTCTTGCGCCTGTTGCCGTTCTCGTCTGCGCCCTTGCATTGGCCGCCTGCGCCAACACCGTCCGCGGTGTCGGTCAGGATGTGAAGTCGACCGCCAACGCCGTCGAGGATACAGTCAACTGACCCTTTTTCCCGTTCCGGGAACGTTAAGGCCGCGCCGCAAGGAGCGGCCTTTTCCGTATATGCCTCAGGCCGAAGCACGCAGATTGTGCTTGCGGTTCATGAAATCCTTGGCGGTCTCGACCGCCACGGCCGCGTCGCGGCAATAGGCGTCCGCCCCCACGGCCTTGCCGAATTCCTCGTTCAGCGGCGCGCCGCCGACAAGCACCACATAATCGTCGCGGATGCCTTTTTCCTTCATCGTGTCGATGACGACCTTCATGTAGGGCATGGTCGTGGTGAGCAGGGCCGACATGCCGACAATATCGGGCTGATGCTCCTCGATCGCTTCCAGATATTTCTCGACCGGATTGTTGATGCCGAGGTCGATGACGTCGAAACCCGCGCCTTCCATCATCATGCCGACGAGATTCTTGCCGATGTCGTGGATGTCGCCCTTGACCGTGCCGATCACCAGCTTGCCCTGCTTGGGGGCGCCGGTAGCCGCCAGCAACGGGCGCAGTATGGCCATTCCGGCCTTCATAGCGTTGGCGGAAAGCAGCACTTCCGGCACGAACAGGATGCCGTCGCGAAAATCCTCGCCGACGATGCGCATGCCTTCCACCAAAGCCTCGGTCAGCACCTTGTAAGGCAGCCAGCCACGGTCGAGAAGGATTTGCGTTCCTTCCTCGATCTCTTCCTTCAGGCCGTCGTAGAGGTCGTCATGCATCTGTTGGACGAGTTCGTCGTCGGAAAGTTCGGAAAGGATGATCTCGTCGTCGTCGGCCATAATCCCACTCCAGGTTGCCGCGTCCCGGTTGCCGCCTTTGCTGCGGACAACGATCGCTCCACAATAGGTACATAAGGCGCGTTTGCGGCCATGGCTGATTTGCGACTTCCTGCAATGGGAAAGCGACTGGCATAAGGCTTTGACCTCTGTCGATTTTGCGACAGAGGCTGGCGCTGTGGAGCCGTTTCAGGATCGATGCATGGCTACGATCCGGCAAGGAGCGGCGCATGCGCGCCAGGATCGGTTTTCGGGGAAAAGCACCATGAGCGATAGCGCGGCAGTCGATCAGGAAGCGGCAGGCGGTCGCCGGGGGCGCGGAGCAGGGCGAGGTGCCGGTGGAGGCGCGGCCGCCCGCCGGGCGGCGCGTGCGGGCGGAGGGCCGGGCACCCAGCTCACCTACATCACCCGCAAGATGGGCGTCTACGAGGTGCTGGACGAGGAAGGTCTGGCGCTGATCGAGAAAAATGCCGACACGGTGCTGGAGGAAACCGGCATCATCTTCCGCGACGATGCCGAGGCGCTGGAGATGTGGAAGCAGGCCGGCGCCGACGTGCGCGGCGAGCGCGTGCATTTCCCCAAAGGGCTGTGCCGGTCGCTGCTCAGGAGCGCGCCGTCCACCTACACCCAGCATGCGCGCGTTCCCGAGCGCTCGGTGCAGATCGGCGGCAAGGCCACCGTGTTCGCGCCGGTCTACGGCCCGCCCTTCGTGCGCGATCTCGACGGAAACCGCCGCTATGCGACGATCGAGGATTTCCGCAATTTCGTGAAGCTCGCCTATATGGCGCCGTCGATCCACCATTCGGGCGGCACTGTGTGCGAGCCGGTGGATGTGCCGGTGAACAAGCGCCATCTCGACATGGTCTATTCGCACATCCGCTATTCGGACAAGCCGTTCATGGGATCGGTGACCGCGCCTGAGCGCGCCGAGGACACGGTGGCCATGGCCAAGATCGTGTTCGGCGACGATTTCGTCGAAAACAACACGGTGCTCACCAGCCTCATCAACGCCAATTCGCCGATGGTGTTCGACGAGACCATGCTGGGCGCGGCCAAGGTCTATGCCCGCCACAACCAGGCCTGCATCGTCACGCCCTTCATTCTTGCCGGGGCCATGAGCCCGGTGACGGTCGCCGGCACGCTGACGCAGGTTCTGGCCGAGGTGCTGGCTGGCGCCTCCTTCACCCAGCTTGTACGCCCCGGCGCGCCGGTGCTGTTCGGCACCTTCGCTTCGTCCATCTCCATGCAATCCGGCGCGCCGACCTTCGGCACGCCGGAGCCGTCGCTCGTTTCCTACGGCGCGGCGCAGCTTGCGCGGCGGCTCAACCTGCCGTTCCGCACGGGCGGGTCGCTGTGCGCCTCCAAGATCCCGGATGCGCAGGCGGCCTATGAAAGCGCCAATACGCTCAATTCCACGGTTCTGGCCGGAACCAACTTCGTGCTGCACGCCGCCGGCTGGCTGGAGGGCGGTCTGGCTTCCTGCTACGAGAAATTCATGATGGATATCGACCAGCTCGGCATGCAGCAGAAGTTCTGCGAAGGGGTGGACCTGTCCGAGAACGGGCAGGCAATGGATGCGATCCGCCAGGTGGGGCCGGGCAGCCACTTCCTCGGCTGCGACCATACGCAGGCCAATTTCCAGAGCGCATTCTACCGGTCCAGCATCGCCGACAACAATTCCTACGAGCAGTGGCTGGCCGAGGGCGAGAAGACAGCGCCGCAACGCGCCAACCAGATCGCCCGCCAGTGGCTGGAAAGCTACGAGGCGCCGTTCCTAGACCCCGGCATCGATGACGGCCTGAAGGATTTCATCGCCCGCAAGAAGGAATCCATGCCGGACGCCTTCACCTGAAAGGAGCCCGAGACAGGCCGGGCTAAAGTGGCCAACATCATACACAAGGAAGTCTGGCGGAGCGCCTTCTCCGGGCCGGACCGGAAATGATTGCCATGTCCGGCAGCAGCGTGTGGGGCGAGGTCTGGCAGCAGCGCATAGCCGACGCCCTGGGGGCGCACGGGCTTCTGATACGTGGCGGCCTCAATTTCACGCCGGATGAGCATGCTCCATCCGGGTCGACGGAAAGGCCGGCGCGGGCCGTGCTCCTCGTGGGACAGGCCGGGGCCGGGTCATGGCCGCATTTCACGCGCTGGCGACGCGAACGGCCAGAAGTGAAGGAAAATCCGCTCGATATCTGGTCGCGCGAGGTCATTGCCTCTGTCGCCGCACGTTTCGGAGCCAGAGCCGTTTCGCCCAGCGACCGGCCTTTCCTGCCGTTCCAGCAATGGGCGATGAGGGCCGAGGGGTTGAAGCCATCGCCGCTGGGTATTCTCATGCATCCCGAATACGGGCTCTGGCATGCCTATCGCGGTGCGATGCTGTTCGATCATGAGATTGCGGTCGAAGTGCCTGAGAAGACGATTCATCTCTGCGATGCATGTATCGGAAAACCTTGCATGAATGCATGCCCGGTCGATGCCTTTTCGGTGCAGGGCTTCGACTATCGTGCCTGCCTTTCGCATGTGCGGGGCCCGCTGGGCGATGCTTGCAGGAAAGGCGGCTGCCTCGATCGCAATGCGTGTCCGTATGGTGGGGCTTATCGCTATCCGGCAGAGGTGCAGGCGTTCCATATGGCTGCTTTTGCTTCTCCGGCATGAAAGCTGCGCACGGCATGTGACGGTTCCCGTCCGGGCGATTGACTCTGTCGTCCGTCAGGTCTATTAAAAGTCATCAGATGATTTGATGACTCATGAAGCAAGCGATACGAACCAACCTTACCGAGAGTGCGGCGACCAGCCTGCGATCCGAAATCGCTGCGGGGCGATGGCCTGTCGGCGAGCGTATTCCCAATGAAGCGACGCTCGTGGAAATGCTTGGCGTCAGCCGCGGAACGGTGCGGGAGGCGGTGCGCGCGCTGGTCTCGCAGGGGCTTCTGGAAACCCGGCAGGGCTCCGGAACCTATGTGCTGGCGACGGCGGATCCTGCGGCCGCCCTCGACCGCGTCAGGCAGACCTGCCTGCGCGATCAATGGGAGGCGCGTGCGCTTCTCGATGTCGAGGCGGCGCGGCTTGCCGCCCTGCGGCACACGCCAGCGGATATCGCGACCCTGCGCAGGCTGCTGTTGGAGCGGGGCACGGTTGCAGATGGCGGGCGCCAGGCGTTCATCCGGCGCGATCTTGCCTTTCACCGTGCCGTGGTCGGCGCATCCGGCAATCAGGCGATGGTCGAAATCTACGATTTCTTCACGGCGGCCATCACGGATGTGATCGGCTCGACGCTGCAAGGCGATCTGCCCGAGCCCAGCGATCAGGCGCATGCGGAGATCGTGGAGGCTGTTGCATCCGGCGACCCGGACAGGGCGGCCGCATCCGTTCGCGCCTTCATGACGCCTGTTCTTCTCCAACTCGATAGGCTTCTCTCCAAATGACCGTCAATACATCCGCCTCCGGCTCATCGGGATCTCATATCGTGCCCGATGCGCTCGAAGAGCAACTGGTCGATGCAGAGGTCGACAGCCTGCCGCCGCCCGCTCCGCCCAAATTCGCCACCCCGGCCGCGCGTCTGCTGTTTGCGATCAGTCTCGTGCTGATCGCCTTCAACCTGAGGCCGATCTTTCCCTCGCTTTCCGTCGTTTTGCCGGAAGTTATCCGCGACACCGGCCTGTCCACGGTCGGGGCCAGCCTGCTGACCACGCTTCCCGTGCTCTGCCTTGGGCTTTTCGCGCCTTTCGCACCGGGGCTGGCGCAGCGATATGGCGCGGAGCGGACGCTTATGGCTACGTTGGTGTTGCTGACCGCCGGAACCGCCCTGCGGGGCATCGATTCGGTCGAATTGCTGTTCTTCGGCACGTTTGCCGCCGGGGCGGCCATTGCTGTTTCCAACGTGCTGCTGCCCGGCGTGGTGAAACGCGACTTTCCCGAGCGCGCAGCCATCATGACCGGTCTCTACACCATGGCGCTCTGCGCCGGATCGGCGGCGGCGGCCGGGCTGACCCTGCCGCTCGAACATGTGCTGGGCTCATGGCCCGCTGCGCTTGCCGCATGGGCCGTGCCCGCGTTTGCGGTGCTGCTGCTCTTCATCCCGCAGGCCATGCGGGTGAAGCCGCAGGCCGCTCATACCGGCTTTCGGGTGGAGGGCCTGTGGCGCGACCGTCTGGCCTGGCAGGTGACGCTGTTCACCGGGCTGCAATCGGCGCTGGCCTATTGCGTGTTCGGCTGGCTGGCTCCGATGCTGCGTGAGCGGGGTTTCGAGCCGACGGTGGCCGGCGGCATCGTATCGCTCTCGGTCATGGTGCAGGTGGTGACATGTCTTGGCGTGCCGTCCTTCGCCATTCGCTGCAGGGATCAGCGCGGCGTCAACGTCGTGCTGGTGCTGTGTGCGACGGCAGGTTTGCTCGGCATGATGTTCGCCCCGATGTGGTCTGTGCTGTTGTGGGCCATCTTGCAGGGCATAGGGCAGGGCGGGCTGATCGCGGCGGCGATGATCGTCATCGTGCTGCGTTCTTCGGATTCGCATGTTGCAGCCCATCTCTCGGGCATGGCGCAGGGTGTCGGCTATGTTCTGGCGGCCATCGGACCGCTGCTGCTGGGGCTGATCCGAAGCTGGACCGGCAGCTTCGATGCGGCAGCGCTGCTCATCGTCGCGCTCGGGGTGGGTGCCGGGGTGGCCGGCGCCGGCGCGGGAAGGGCCCTGCATGTCGGCGCACGCACGGTGAGCCTCGAAGGCCGCAAATCCAGAGCGCCATAATTTTTTTGCGCAGCACCCCAAGGAATGGTCAAACCGCGTCGTCCAAGGCACGATGATGGCTATGATGCTGGATGACGGCGATACCGCGGATGCCGAGCTGATCGGCAGGGCGAGAAACGGGGACAGAGCGGCTTTCGGCGCACTGGTCGAAAGATATTATGATTTCGTCCACCGTGTGGCCTGGCGCTGGAGTGGCAGCCGCGCAGACGCCGAAGACATCGCCCAGGAGGTCTGCGTGCGCATCGGTCGTTCGATCCGGTCCTATCAGGGCAATGGCGCGTTCACCACATGGCTCTATGCCATGACGTTGAACGCGGTGCGCGATATGGCCCGCAAGAACGCCCGCGAGACGGCAAAGGCGCAGGCTTATGGCGCCGAACTCCTTACGATGGCCGAGGCCGACGGCATGACGGACGAGGCGTCGGAGACCCTGTGGCATTGCGTTCGTGCATTGCCCGACAGGCAACGCGATGCCGTGCTTCTCGTCTATGGCGAGGGGTTGACCCACGCCGGGGCCGCCGCAGCCATGGCGATCTCGGAAGCGACGGTATCCTGGCACATCCATGAAGCGAAGAAGCGGCTGAAGGTGCTGATGCGCCAGGCCGGGGAAGTGTGACCATGGTCGATGACAAGGAACTCGGCAGGCTTGGCAGGATGCCCGCACCCGGCGCGAGCCCGGAAGCGAAGGTGCGCGCCCTGCACGCGTCCATGCAGGCTTTCGACGCGAGCGAGGAAATTTCGGGCGCACCCCAAGGAATGGACAGCAGGCAACGTCTTACCGATCGAGCACGCAAGCTCTGGAGAGACGTGATGCAGAAAAAACTGATTGCCGTTCCGGCCCTGGCCGGCCTCGTCGCCCTGCCGATCGCCGGTTATACGGCGCTTTATCTTTTGCAGGAATTGCCGTTCGGGGCGGGCCGGCAAGTTCCTGATGCCGTCGGGGAGGCGGCCGATCAGGTCGCCAGCCAGCCCCATGCAAAAACCGGCACATCGGAGAACAGAGTGCGCGAGGCTTTCGCCGATGCCGAAGCGCCGGTGCCGCAGGCCGCGCCCGCGCCGACATCCGCGAAGGCACCCGCAGCCCGGACCAATGCGCCTTTGCAGGCCCAGGTCGGGCGGGGAGGCGCCGCTCCGATGCAGCGCACGCTTCTGGCTCCTCCCATGCCGGAGCCTTATGTGCCTGCCAGCCCAAACCGCGACCGGATCGGCAATTTCGACAGCAATCCGGTGCGCTCTGTCGCCGAACAGCCGGTCTCGACCTTCTCCGTCGATGTGGACACGGCTTCCTATGCCTATGTGCGCCGCTCGCTCAGGGAAGGCATGCTGCCGCAGGCCGATACCGTGCGGGTCGAGGAAATGGTCAACTATTTCCCTTACGACTGGAAAGGGCCGGAATCGACGGAGACGCCATTCAACGCCGATGTCACTGTGATGCCCGCGCCGTGGAATGGCGAGCACAGGCTCATGCATGTCGCCATCAAGGGCTATGACGTGCAGCCGGCCGAAAAGCCGAAATCCAATCTCGTCTTCCTCATCGACGTTTCCGGCTCGATGAACGAGCCGGACAAACTTCCGCTGCTGCAATCGGCCTTCCGCCTGCTGGTGAACCGGCTGGAGGCGGACGACACAGTGTCCATCGTCACCTATGCGGGCGAGGCCGGAACGGTTCTCGAACCCACGAAGGCATCGGATAAGGCGAAGATCCTTGCCGCCATAGACGGATTGCTGGCAGGCGGATCGACGGCCGGGGAGGCGGGCATCCGCGAGGCTTACCGGCTGGCGAAACAGTCTTTCGTGCAAGGTGGCGTGAACCGCATCATGCTGGCCACCGATGGCGACTTCAATGTCGGCCAGACCGATGACGGTGACCTCAAGCGTCTGATCGAAAGAGAACGCAAGTCCGGAATCTTCCTGTCGGTGCTGGGCTTTGGGCGGGGAAACCTCAACGACCGCATGATGCAGACGATTGCCCAGAACGGAAACGGCACTGCCGCCTATATCGACACACTGGCGGAGGCCGAGAAGGTTCTGGTGCAGGAATCGGCATCGACCCTGTTTCCCATCGCCAGCGATGTGAAAATCCAGGTCGAGTTCAACCCGCAGAAAGTGTCGGAATATCGGCTGATCGGTTACGAAACGCGCGCTCTCGCCCGCGAGGATTTCAACAACGACCGCGTCGATGCCGGCGACATCGGGTCAGGCCACTCGGTCACGGCAATCTATGAAATCACGCCCAGGGGCGCGGCCCAGCGCATCGATCCGCTGCGCTATGGCGAGGCATCGACCGACAATGGCGGGGTTTCCGGTGTGCAGGAATATGCTTTCGTGAAAATCCGCTACAAGCTGCCGGACGAAGATGCATCGAAACTCATCACCCGTCCGGTGACAGCCGCAGATGAGGTCATGTCACCCGAAGCGGCGAGCGTGGATCAGCGTTTCTCCGTGGCCGTTGCGGCTTTCGCACAGAAACTGCGCCAGGAGGGAGAACTCGCCGGCTTCGGCTATGATCGCATCCTGCAAATGGCGTCCGAAGCCCGGGGGGCCGATCCGTTCGGCTACCGGTCGGAGTTCCTGGCGCTGGTGCGCCTGGCGCAGGCGTTGTCTGACCGGAACTGACGGTTTCCTTTGCAAACCGGCGACGCTGTCGCCGGTTTTTTCCGGATCGTTAAAATGCAACCAATCTGAAAGACGGCATCGAAATCCCTGCACACTATGGTGAGTGCTTCAGACACGGGGGCTCGTTGGATGCGCGTCGATGGGTATGCAGGATCTGGCGCTTACGCGGCGCGCGAGAGTGTTGCCGGCAATCGCAGCAATTCCGAACAGATGATGAGCGCGGTGCAGGCGGCACGCCAGACGGCGCTGTCGGCGCTTCATAACGAACGCTTCGGGGCCATGCTGGAGCGGATTTCCGATCCACGCTCCAGCGAAGCCGTGATGATGATGCGCGGCGGCGAGGGCGCGGCCAGGGATCAGGCGTCGGTGCTTTCCAGCTATAGCGAGTTCTGAAGCATGTCGCCCGAAATCGGAAACCGGTTTCGGGACAAAGACATACGTAAAAACAATTATTTAAAGCGTAAGGGGCGAAGCTGAAAGATCGCGATACGCTTTAAATCAGACTCTTGAACGGCGTCGTTCGCGCCTGCCTTCGCCAGCTTCATTGGGGCTTGCCGGCTTGTTGCGGAGGGGGCCGATGCGTTCGACGATGGTTTCGATGGTCGGGCGGACAGCCTTGCTGTGACTGTCCAGCGCTTCGCGCATGGCTGCCAGATGGGCGAAGGAGGTACCACAGCAACCTCCTATGATTCTTGCCCCGGCATCGACCGCAAGCCGCACATAATCGGCCATCAGTTCGGGTGTACCGGAGTAGCGGATTTCCGAGCCATGGAATTCGGGAATGCCGCAATTGCCCTTGACGATGACGGTCGCTTCCGGCTTCGCCCCGGTCATGTCGAGCAGCGAGGCGAGAATATCGGAGGCGCCGACGCCGCAATTGGCTCCGACCCCGAGCGGCGCTCGCTCCAAACCGTCTGCAACTCCATGGATATCCTTCGGCAGAAGGCCCATCATGGTGCGCCCGGCGGTGTCGAACGAGCCGGTGTAGACATAGGGCATACCCACTCGGATGGCCGCCTCGGCCGCCGCGCGGATTTCATCGGGCGCCGACATGGTCTCGATCCATGCAATTTCCGCACCGCCCGCCTTGAGCCCCTCCATCTGCTCGGCAAAGGCGTCAACTGCTTCCTCGTAGGTGAGGGCGCCCAGCGGAACCAGCAATTCGCCTGTGGGGCCGACCGAACCGGCAACGATAACCTTGCGGCCTGCCTTGTCGGCAACCGAGCGGGCTATTTCGGCCGCTCGCCTGTTCAGTTCATGAACGCGATCCTGCGCATGGTGCAGCTTGAGCCGGTGGCGTGTGCCGCCGAACGAATTGGTGAGGATGATGTCGGCGCCGGCATCGACGAAATTCCGGTGCAGGGCGGCAATGGTGTCGGGCGCGGTATCGTTGAGCAGTTCGGGCGCTTCGCCTGCGGGCAGGCCCATGGCGAACAGGTTCGTGCCGGTCGCGCCATCGGCAAGCAGCACGCCCTTTTCGGCGATCAGGGCCTCGATCGGATTTGTCATGGAGAACTGCCTTCGGCGTCTGTTTCCCCAGACATAAGGATTCACGGGCGGTTACGTCAATGCAGGTTGCGACAGGCGTTTGCCTGCGCGCGGCGCAGGTTGCGACAGGCGTTTGCCTGCGCGCGGCGCGCTCCAAACTGGCGTTTCGCAATGCGCTTTGCTAGGATTGTGGCATGTGCTCGGCTGTAAACCATTCTGCGATGGGGCTCGTCGGGGCGACACCGTCGCCGCGCACGCGCCATGCCGAACTTCTGCGCCTGTGCGCGCGCATCGGCTATTCGCCGCACATCCTGACCTGAAATCCGCCACCGGCCAGCTTGCCGGACAGATTCAGGAAACAGGGATAACATCATGACCTATCAGAATTATTCGCTGAAGCAGCTTCAGCAGATCGACGCAGCGCACCATCTTCATCCCTTCACCGACCACAAGGAATTGCGCGAGGCCGGTTCACGCATCATCACGCGTGCCGAGGGGCCTTACATCTACGATTCGGAAGGGAACGAGATTCTCGACGGCATGGCCGGCCTGTGGTGCGTCAATGTCGGCTATGGCCGCAACGAACTGGCCGAGGCCGCCTACAGGCAGATGAAGGAGCTGCCCTATTACAACTCCTTCTTCAAGTGCTCGACGCCGACACCGGTGCTGCTGGCCAAAAGACTGGCGGAACTGGCGCCGAAGAGCGTCAATCAGGTGTTCTTCGGCTCATCCGGCTCGGAGGCCAACGACACGGCGCTGCGCCTGGTGCGCCACTACTGGGCGCTGGAAGGCAAGCCGGAGAAGAACCGCATCATTTCGCGCAGGAATGCCTATCACGGCTCCACCGTGGCCGGCACATCGCTGGGCGGCATGGAGCCTATGCACAAGCAGCTCGGCGGTGCGGTTCCCAACATCGTGCATGTGATGATGCCCTATGCCTATGAACTGGCGCTGCCGGGCGAGAGCGACCATGAGTTCGGTCTGCGTGCGGCAAAGGCGGTCGAGGACGCCATCGTCGAAGCCGGTCCGGAAAAGGTCGCGGCCTTCATCGGCGAGCCGATCATGGGGGCGGGTGGCGTCAAGATTCCGCCGATGAGCTATTGGCCCGAGGTGGAGCGCATCTGCCGCAAATACGACGTGCTGCTGATGCTGGACGAAGTGATCACCGGTTATGGCCGTACAGGCGAGTGGTTTGCGGCGCAGTCCTTCGGGATCGAGCCGGACACGATCACCACGGCCAAAGCGCTGACTTCCGGTTATCAGCCGCTTTCGGCGCTGCTGGTCGGCGACCGCATCGCCAGGACGCTGGTGGAGAAGGGGGGCGAGTTCTACCATGGCTACACCTATGCCGGTCATCCCGTGGCGTGCGCGGTGGCGCTCGCCAATCTCGACATCATCGAGCGGGAAGGGCTGGTCGACCGGGTGAAGAACGATACCGGCCCTTATTTCGCGCAGGCGCTGCGCGAACGCATTGCGGATCATCGTCTGGTGGGCGAGGTGCGCTCCTTCGGCCTGATGGGCGCGATCGAGATCGTCAGGGACAAGGCGACAAGGGAGCGCTTCGAGGGCGAGGGCCGCGCGGCTGTCGTGGTGCGCGACCATGCCATCGCCAACGGGCTGATGTTGCGCGCCACCGGCGACACCATGATCCTGTCGCCGCCGCTGATCTGGACCCGCGAGACCATCGACCTCGCCTGCGACCGTATCGTGAAGGCGCTGGATCTGGCGGAGAAAGATCTTTTCGGCTGATCCGCGAGCCCCGTAAAGCAAAAGCCGCGCTCCTTTCGGGGCGCGGCATTGCCGGATACGCCAGGCGGTTTCGCTACTCGAACACCGCGAAACCTGTACGCTCACTCAAACTATACGCTCCGGTACGCAACACCTGATCCGGAGCTCAGGGCGGTCGCCCGCCTTCGAATGTGGTTTTACCGCGACATCGTTACCGGACGGTTAGCAAGTGCTTAAGCAAACCTAAATTTGCGATATTTCCTGAAGGCTTAGACCCTAACGCAGGGCGTGCAAAGCCATCCCGGACTGCAACCCGGAGGCGCAAAAACGACATCCGGACGGTTTCGGATTCAGGCGATCTTGCCGCGAAGGAACTCGACGATCCCGGAAAAATCCGTACCGCCTCCACCCTGGGCATTGAACAGGGCGTAAAGCTGTGCGGCCTCAGCGCCGAGCGGCGTCGGTGCGCCGGCGCCTTGTGCAGCTTCCTGCGCCAGCTTCAGGTCCTTCAGCATGAGAGCGGCGGCGAAACCCGGCTTGTAGCCATTGTTCGCGGGCGAGGTCGGCACCGGGCCGGGGACCGGGCAATAGGTCGTGAGCGACCAGCACTGGCCGGAGGAGGTGGAGGCCACGTCGAACAGCGCCTGATGCGACAGGCCGAGCTTCTCACCCAGCACGAAGGCTTCCGCGACGCCGATCATCGAGATGCCGAGGATCATGTTGTTGCAGATCTTGGCGGCCTGACCGGCGCCGGCGCCCCCGCAATGCACGATGCGTCCGGCCATGGGTTGCAGGATCGGTTCGGCGCGGGTGAAGGCGCCTTCGGCACCGCCGCACATGAAGGTCAGCGTGCCGGCGGCCGCGCCGCCTGTGCCGCCTGAAACAGGGGCATCGACCGAAACATGGCCATGGTCGGCGACCAGCGCATGGGCCTTGCGCGCCGCTTCCACATCGATGGTGGAGGAATCGATGAACAGCGTGCCGGGTCTCGCCGCGGGTGCGATCTCTTCGTAGACGGCGATCACATGCTTGCCTGCGGGCAGCATGGTCACCACAACATCGGCATCCTTCACCGCTTCCCTGGCGTCGGCGGCAATTGACAGGCCATGTTCGCGCGCCGTGGCAAGATTTTCCGCCATCAGATCGAAGCCGGTGACGCTGTGGCCTGCCTTGACCAGATTGGCGGCCATGGGGTTGCCCATATTGCCGAGGCCGATGAAGGCGATGGTGGTCATGGTGGTTTCCTCCGGAATTGGGGCGGCAGGGAAGCAGGCAGAAAGGCAAATCGGGAAAACGGTCAGAAGATGCCGCCCTATTGCCTTCCGATCATGTGCCTTGCGACGATCACGCGCATGATCTCGTTGGTGCCTTCGAGGATCTGGTGGACGCGCAGATCGCGAACCAGCTTCTCGATGCCATAGTCGTGCAGATAGCCGTACCCGCCGAGCATCTGGAGCGCGTCGTTCGCCACCCTGAACCCGGTGTCGGTGACGAAGCGCTTGGCCATGGCCGACCATTTGGACGTGTCATGGGCCTTTGCGTCCATTTTCGCAGCTGCGGTGTAAAGGAAGATGCGCGCGGCCTGGAGCTCGGTTTCCATGTCCGCAAGGCGGAACTGGAGCGCCTGGAACTGGTCGATGCTCTTGCCGAAGGCCCTGCGTTCGCCCGCATAGGCCAGCGCCTTGTCGAGTGCGGACTGCGCCCCGCCTAGCGAGCAGGCGCCGATGTTGAGGCGGCCGCCATCGAGCCCGGACATGGCGATGGAGAATCCCTTGCCTTCCTGAGCGAGCAGGTTGGAGGCCGGAACCCGGCAATCCTCGAAGACGACCTGACGGGTGGACTGCATGTGCCAGCCCATCTTGTGCTCGTTGGCGCCGAAGGAGAGGCCGGGCGTGTCCTTTCCGACCACGAAGGTGGAGATGCCCTTGGGGCCATCCTCGCCGGTGCGCGCCATCACCACGTAGATGTCGCTGTCGCCGGCTCCGGAAATGAACTGCTTGACGCCGTTCAGCACATAGTCGTCGCCATCGCGCACGGCCCTGGTGCGCAGCGCCGCCGCGTCGGAGCCCGAGCCGGGCTCGGTCAGGCAGTAGCTCGCCAGCCATTCCATGGAGGTGAGCTTCGGCAGGAAGCGCTGGCGCTGCTCGTCGTCGCCGTAGCGGTCGATCATCGAGGCGGCCATGTTGTGAATGGAAATGAAGGACGAGAAGGCGGGGCATGCGTGCGAAAGCGCTTCGAAGACCAGCACGGCGTCCAGACGCGAAAGGGCGGAGCCGCCAACATCGTCGCGCACATAGATGCCGCCAAGCCCGAGCGGCCCGGTCTCGCGGATCACGTCTGCGGGGAAGTGCTTTTGCCTGTCCCAGTCGAGCGCGTTCGGGGCGACGCGGTCTTGCGCGAAGGCTTGCGCCATTTCCTGAATCGCACGCTGATCCTCGGTGAGCTCGAACTGGTTGCCATGTGTCGAAACAGCGCCGTCCATCGCGTCCTCCGGTCAATCGGCGGGCCATCATTTTGCTCGCCGGCAATGCTTGGCTATGGATGCAGGACACTCTAGACCAATGAAGAGGTCGCGCAACCCGACGATGAGCGGAGCGGCTGTGCAAAATTTGAAGATCGGGATAGCGCATGCTGGCACAAATGCATGAGCCACTTCGCCGGAGGACTGCCCTTTGATGGCTCGGGCGGTGATGCTGCAAGGTACCGGTTCCGACGTCGGCAAGACCGTTCTGGTGGCCGGACTCTGCCGCGTGGCGCACCGGCGCGGGTTGAAGGTGAGGCCGTTCAAGCCGCAGAACATGTCGAACAACGCGGCGGTGGCCGATATTCCCGGCGAGGCCGGCGGCGGCGAGATCGGCCGGGGGCAATGGTTGCAGGCGCTGGCGTGCGGGGTTGCGCCAAGCGTGCACATGAACCCGGTTCTGCTGAAGCCGCAGACCGATATCGGCTCGCAGGTCGTGGTGCAGGGAAAGGTGAAGGGCGAAGCGCGCGCCCGCGACTATCAGACCCTGAAGGGGCAACTGATGGATGCGGTGATGGACTCCTGGGCGAAGGTTGGCGACGGAGCCGATCTCGTCATCGTCGAGGGGGCCGGGTCGCCGGCTGAAATCAACCTGCGCGCGCGCGACATCGCCAATATGGGCTTTGCCACCCGCGCCAATGTGCCGGTTGTGATGGTGGGGGATATCGACCGCGGCGGGGTGATTGCATCGCTGGCAGGCACGCATCTCATCCTGCCGGAAGAAGACCGCAGCATGGTGGCCGGCTATATCGTCAACAAGTTTCGCGGCGATGTCAGCCTTTTCAGCGAAGGCATCGATGCGATCGGTAAATTTACCGGGTGGCCCTGCTTTGGCGTGGTGCCGTGGCTGAAGGCTGCGTCGCGGCTTCCTTCCGAGGATTCGGTCATGCTGGAACGTCTTGCCGCAGGCGAGAGGCGGGCGCTCAGGGTGGCGGTGCCGATGCTGTCGCGCATCGCCAATTTCGACGATCTCGATCCGTTGCGCGCCGAACCTGAGGTCGAGGTGGTGTTCGTGCCGCCCGGCCAGAGCCTGCCGCAGGACGCCGGTCTGGTCGTTATTCCGGGCTCGAAATCGACCATCGGCGATCTCATCCGGTTCCGCGATAACGGCTGGGACCGTGATCTGGAGGCGCATCGCAGGCGCGGCGGGCATGTCGTCGGAATCTGCGGCGGATACCAGATGCTGGGCCGCAAAGTGCGCGATCCGGGCGGTGTCGAAGGCGGGGTGAGGGAAGCCGACGGACTTGGCCTGCTCGATGTCGAGACGGTGCTGGAGCCTGAAAAGACGGTGCGCAATGTCAGCGCCCGCTCGGTCGCATTCGATCTGCCTCTGGACGGCTACGAAATCCATCTCGGACGCACGTCCGGCCCCGATTGCGGCCGGCCGGTTGCCATGATCGACGGCGTCGATGACGGCGCGACATCGTCCGACGGCAAGGTGTTCGGCACCTATCTGCATGGGCTTTTCGGCGCGGATGGTTTTCGGGCACGCTTCCTTGAAAGCCTTGGCCTGAAGGGTTCCGGCCTCGATTATCGCGCGCAGGTGGAGCGGGCGCTGGACGATATCGCGGCCGAACTCGAAGCCTGCCTCGACTGCGATGCCATTTTCGCGCTGGCGAGATAGTCCCTAAACGCCAAGCAGAAGGCGTAGCGGATTGGCGGGGTCGGCAAGCAGTTTCACCGCCAGCGCCAGACAGACGACGACCAGAAGCGGCTTGATGAGGCCCGCGCCTATGCGCATGGCCAGCATCGCTCCCAGCCGTGCGCCGAGGAACTGGGCGACACCCATGATCAGGCCGATTTTCCAGTAGATGACGCCGGCGAGCGCAAAGACGCCGAAAGCGCCGATATTGGTGGCGAAATTCAGCAGCTTGGTGTGGGCCGTGGCTTTCAGGACCCCGTAGCCGGCCAGCGTCACGAAGGCCAGCATGTAGAAGGAGCCTGTGCCGGGCCCGAACAGGCCGTCGTAGAAACCGATGGCCGGCACCACGGTCAGTCCGAACAGGAAAGGCGAGATTCGCTCGGTGCGGTCCACATCGCCCATATTGGGCTTGAGCGCAAAATAGAGCGCAATGGCGATCAGCAGGACGGGAAGTGCCGCCTGCATGATTTCGGCCGGCACGATGGTGGCAGCTATCGCACCCAGCGCGCTGCCGATCAGGGCGAATGTCGCGGCAGGCAATTGCCGGCGCAGGTCGACATGGCCCTTGCTCGCATAGGCGATCGTTGCCGAGCCGGAGCCGAACAGGCCCTGCAACTTGTTGGTGCCCAGCGTTTCGACCGGCGGCATCCCGGCCAGCAGCAGGGCGGGAATGGTGATGAGACCGCCGCCGCCGGCAATCGAATCGATGATGCCGGCCAAGAAGGCGGCCAGCGCCAGAAGGGCCACGGTATCGGCGGCAAGTTCGAACATTTTGCACCGGCGGGAGGAAGAACGGGGGTGGAGCCTGCTTCGATCACATGATGCGGGATTGCGCAATGGCCACACCCGACCTTGTGTTGATGCATGAGGGTGAAAGCGGGATTCCCCTTTGCGCCGGGATGCTCTAACTATGTCGCCATTGCCGCATAAGGGGGCTTGTCATGGCGTTTGCGTTTCTGGACCATATCCGCAGCATGTTCGAGGGCGATCCAGGCGTACGCAAGGTTGCCGACGACCCTGTTCTGTCGGCGGAACTGCTGATGCTGTTTCGCATGATCCTGGCCGACGGCTCCGTCAGCGACAGCGAAATGGAAACGTTTCGCCGCATCTGCCGGGACGCTTTCGGCATTCCCGAGTCCAGCATCGACAGCGTGATCGAGTATCTCAACGAGTCCGGCTACGAGACGACCGGCGCGCAGGCGATTGCGCTGTTCCGCGATCTGCCGGTCGAGCGCCGGCGCGTTCTGGCAGGCCACATGGCCGAGATCGCGAAGGCCGACGCCAGCCTCGCCGACACCGAGATCAGGCTGCTGAAACGTACCCTCGAAGTTCTGGATGTCGACCCCGCCGATGTGGTGAAGCGCAGGGATTAAGCTTACCCCTGTTCCCGCAGCCGTCTTTCAAGCGCGCGCTTCAGGTCGGGTGCCGCGGAAACCAGTTCCCGCGCTGCGCCGGATTGCGGATCGTCCAGCACCGCATGTGTGAGACCGCGCTCGACGATGCGGCCTTCCTCCATGACCATCACCTCATCCGTGATGGCGCGCGCGACGGTCAGGTCATGGGTGATGAACAGATAGGCGATGCCGAGCCGTGCGTTCAGATCGGCGAAAAGATCGAGAATCTGGGCGCGGATCGATACATCGAGCGCGGAAACCGGCTCGTCTGCCACCACGAGCCTGGGCCTCGTGATGATGGCGCGGGCAATCGAAATGCGCTGACGCTGGCCGCCGGAGAACTCATGCGGATATTTTTCAAGCGCGTCGGATCCGAGGCCGACTTCGGCCAGCGCGGCGGCGGCCATATCGCGGCGCTCTGTCCCCGTTGGTGGCTTTTCCAGCAGATGCAGCGGCTCCGTCACCAGCTTTACGACCTTCTGGCGCGGGTCGAAGGAGCCGTAGGGGTCCTGGAATACCACCTGCATATCGCGCCTTGCCGGCTTCAGTTCGGCCTCGCTCCTGCCGGTGAGGGTTTCGCCCCGGAAGCGGATTTCACCGGCGGTCGGCCGGTCCAGCGCCAGAATCATGCGCGCCAGCGTGGACTTGCCGCAGCCGGAACGGCCGACCAGCGCCACCGAGCGGCCGGGCGCGATGGAAAACGACACATCGTCCACGGCGCGGGTGGGCGCGCCGCGCCGGAGCAGGGAAAGCCGCCGGCCGGGATAGTCGCGGGTGAGGTTCTGGACGACAAGCAGCGGGGCTTGCGGGCTGTCGAGCGTGTTGTGTGCAGCCGCAGCGCGGATTTCCGGCACATGGGTCGAGGCTTGCGCCAGTTGCCGCGTATAGGGATGCGTCCGTACTGAGAGCACCTGTGCGGCCTCGCCATCCTCCATCACCTGTCCGTTGCGCAGAATGGTGATGCGGTCCGCCATGTCGGCCACGACCGCGAGGTCGTGCGAGATCAGAAGCAGGCCCATACGGTTTTCCGCCACCAGATCGCGCAGCAGGTCCAGCACCTGCGCCTGCAATACCACATCGAGCGCCGTGGTAGGCTCGTCCGCGATCAGCAACCGGGGCTTCAGCGCGCAGGCGATGGCGATGACCACGCGCTGGCGCTGGCCTCCGGACAATTCGTGGGGATAGCGCGAGAGCGGGAATTTCGCCTCCGGCAGGCCGACGCGGTCGAGTATCCGACGTGTGCGCTCCTCCGCTTCCGCACGGCTGGCGCGCGTGTGCCAGCGTATGCCCTCGGCCACCTGTTCGCCGATGGTCTTGAGCGGGTTGAGCGCAGTCATCGGCTCCTGGAACACCATGCCGATGTCGTCGCCGCGCAGCGTGCACATATGCTCTTCGCTGGCTTCCAGCAGATTGGTTCCGTCCAGCAGCACACGTCCTGACGTGCGCGCGGCATGGGGCAGAAGCTGCATGACGGTGAGCGCGGTCATCGACTTGCCGGAGCCGGATTCGCCGACCAGAGCCACGATCTCGCCCTGTTCAACCGACAGGTCGACATCGCTGAGAACAGGCACGGCCCCGATGGAGAGCGAAAGGTTTTCGATCTCGAGCAGGCTCATCGGCGCCGCCTCGATTTCGGATCGAGCAGGTCGGCAATGCCGTCGCCCAGAAGGTTCAGCCCCAGCACGGTGATGACGATGGCCATGCCGGGAAACAGCGCCATCCACGGCGCGACGGTCATGCGGGTCTGGGCATCGAACAGCATGCGCCCCCAACTCGGCATGGGCGGCTGTGCGCCAAGGCCGAGATAGGAAAGGCCGGCTTCCGCCAATATGCCGAGCGCGAACTGGATCGTTCCCTGCACAAGCAACTGGTTGGCGATGTTCGGCAAGATGTGCTCGACGGTGATCAGCGTCTGGCTCTTGCCGGCGGCGCGGGCGGCGAGAATGAACTCGCGCGGCCAGACCGACAACGCGCCGGCACGCGCCACGCGGGCGAAGACCGGCACGTTGAAGATGCCGATGGCGATGATGGCGTTGATGGCGCCGGGGCCGAAAATGGCGGTGATCATGATCGCCGACAAAAGCGCGGGAAAGGCGAAGACGAGATCGTTCAGCCGCATCAGCGCTTCATCCGCAAGGCCGCCGCGCGCCGCCGCGAACAGGCCGAGCGGCACGCCGATCCCCATGCCGATGCCGACCGCCACCAGCGCCACTGCAATGGAATTGCGCGCGCCCACCATGATCATCGAGGCGATGTCGCGGCCGAAATGGTCGGTGCCGAACCAGTGGATCAGGGAAGGGGCCTGCGTCCGGTCTGCCACGACGAGCTTCGTCACGTCATAGGGCGTCCACAGGAAGGAGACGAGCGCCATCAGGGCGACGAGCCCGGTAATGAGGCAGCCGGCGAGCAGGGAGCGGTTGGCGAGCGCCTTCATGCCCGGTTCCCCATCAAGCGCGGCTCCTGAGCCGGGGATCGACCAGCGCATAGGACAGGTCGACGATCAGGTTGACGGCAATGACGGTGGCGACCAGCAACATGACCACGCTTTCGACCACGATCAGGTCGCGCTGGGTGATCGCCTGGAAGATGAGGCGGCCGAGGCCCGGCAGGTAGAAAACGTTCTCGATGATGATGGTGCCGGCCAAAAGGAAGGCGAATTGCAGGCCCATGATGGTGACCACGGGGATGAGTGCATTGCGCAGCGCATGGCCCCACAGCACCCTGCGCCACGGCATGCCCTTTGCGCGGGCGGTGCGGATGTAGTCCTCCGACAGCACATCGACCAGCGCCGAGCGGGTGACGCGGGCGAGGATGGCAGCCTGTGGCAGGGCGAGCGCCAGCGCGGGCAGCAGCAGCGCCTTGAGGGCCGGCCAGATGCCGGCACCCCAGCCCGGAAAACCGCCGGCGGGGAGCCAGCGCAGCCACACGGCGAACAGGTAGACCAGCAGCAGCGCAAACCAGAAATTGGGCACTGCAACGCCAAGCTGCGCAGCGCCCATCGAGATGACGTCACCGGTTTTGCCGCGCCGCGAGGCGGCGTAAAGCCCGACTGGAATGGCGATGGCGGTGGAAAGCGCCAGCGCGATCAGCGCCAGCGGCAGGGAAACGGCGAGCCGTTCCGTAACCAGATCGATGACCGGCACGGAATAAGTGTAGGAGCGTCCGAAATCGAGCGACAGAAGATTGCCGGCCCAATGCAGGTAACGCTGTACCGGTCCCCCATCGAGCCCCATCTGCTGGCGCAACTGCGCGACCTGCGTTTCGCTGGCGTTCATGCCGAGCATGACGCGGGCCGGATCGCCCGGCACGATCTCCAGCATCGCGAACACCACAACGGAAGCCAGCGCCAGCGTGATGGCGGCGATGGCGAGGCGTTTCGCGAGATAGGCCGTCATCGGATCGGCGATCCGGCGCGTGGTATGGCGCTCAGTCGGTCCACCGCACCTTCGTCACATCGTTGGCCTGAATGGGAGCGTCCTTCCAGAAGCCTTCGAGCTTCGCGTCCCATACGCCCACCTTCGGCAGTTCGTAGAGGAAGCCGACCACGGCGTCGTCGGCGAGGATTTTCTGCGCCTGCCCGAGCAGTTCGTTGCGCCTGGCCTCGTCGGAGGTGAGGTTCAGCTCCGCGATCACCTTGTCGAAGGCCGGATTGTCGTAGTTGAAGTAATAATCCTTGCGCGAATAGATATCGATGTCGTTCGGCTCGGTGTGCGAGACGATGGTGAGGTCGTAGTCCTTGCGGGTAAAGACCTGATCCAGCCACTGCGCCCACTCGACCGGGACGATCTCGGCCTCGATGCCGACCTCGCGCAATTGCGAGGCGATGATCTCGCCGCCAAGACGCGCATAGGAGGGCGGCGGCAGCTTTATGCTGGTCTTGAAGCCGTTCTCCAGCCCGGCTTCCTTCAGCAGCTCTTTCGCCCTGGCGACATCATGCGGGTAGGTGCCGGTAAGATCGACATAGGCTTTGGATGCCGGCGACTGGTGCGAACCGATGGGAGTTCCGAGCCCGGCCGAAGCGCCGTCTATGATCGCCTGCCGGTCGAGCGCATAGGAAATCGCCTGCCGCACCTGCAACTTGTCGAAGGGCTCCTTCTTGTTGTTCATCGTCAGCAGCGTTTCGCCCTCGGTCGCGCCCACTTCGATCTTGAAGCGCGAATCGCCCTCGATCTGGGCGACGCCATCCGGCTGGAAGAAGGGGAATGCCTGAACGTCGCCCGAAAGGAGAGCCGGCACGGCGGCGGCGGCATCGGGCACGATGCGGAACTCGACCTTGTCGAGATAAGCCGGCTCGCCCCAATAGCTGTCGGCTTTGGCCAGCCTTATGGACGCGCCCTTGGCCCAGCTCTCGAAGCGGAACGGGCCGGTGCCGATGGGCTTTTCCTTGTTGGTATCTGCCGATTCCGGCGCCACGATCACCGCGTCGCCCCAGCCCATATTGTAGAGGAAGGCACCCTGCGGATGCTTGAGCGTGATCTTCACCGTAGCCGGATCGACGGCTTCGACGCTGTCGATCGCTTCGAACAGGATTTTCTGGGCGTTGACCGAATCTTCGGCGCGGGCGCGGTCGAGCGAGAATTTCACGTCTTCCGCGTCGAAGTCGCTGCCGTCATGAAATTTCACGCCGCTGCGCAGCCTGAACGTATAGACGGTGCCGTCTTCGGAAATGTCCCAGCTTTCGGCGAGCGCCGGTAACACCTCGCCGGAGGGGCCGATGCGGGTGAGGCCCTCGAACACGTTGGCATATAGCACTTCGTCTATGGCTGCGGCGGCACCAGCCGTCGGGTCGAGATGAGGCGGCTCCAGCGGAATGCCGATGACGAGGTCGGTGCGGGCCGCGAAGGCCGGCAGGCTCAACGCCGTCGCCACGGCTGCCGCTGCAAGGAAAGATGTCCAGGATTTCATCGGTCTTCTCCCTGTCTCCCGATGCGGCGGATCAAAGCGCGGAATCGCCCGTGAGTAAATCGCCTTTGTCGCGCTTTTTGTGCATTGCGGTATGGCGCGTCAATGTGCGCCGCCGCGCAGCAGCACGTTCAGGCCGATTGCCATGACCTTGGCTGCGTCCACCATGTCGTCGATGCCGACCCATTCATCGGGGCGGTGTGCAAGATCCAGAATGCCGGGGCCGTAGGCGATGCAATCGTAGAGATGCCCGAGACGCGCGACGTGCTTCTGGTCGTAGGTGCCGGGCGAGATGACATAGTCGGGCTCTCGGTCGAACAGCGCCATGATTCCATGCGCAACGGCCCTTACCACCGGCGCGTCGCGCTCGGTCATGGTCGGCTGAACTTCCATCAGGTCGCGGATTTCATAGTCGAACTTTGCACGGTCGCGTTTCAGCCGGTCGAGAATCGAAACGACCTCGCCCTTCACCTCGTCGATCTTCTCCTCCAGCAGGAAGCGGCGGTCGATGGTGAGGCGGCAGCGGTCGGGCACATTGGGCGAGGGCAGGCCGGGGCGGAAGTCGTCGGTCTGGCCGCCATGGATGGAGTTGATGTTCATGGTTGAGCGCCGCGCGCCTTCCGGCACCACCGGCATTGCCGTGCGCTTGGCGTCCAGCGCCGGGAACAGTTCTTCCTCGAAGGCTTGCAGCACCGCACCCATGTGGCGCACGGCGCAGTCGCCGAGAAAGGGCATGGAGCCGTGCGCGATCTCGCCCTTCGTCTCGATCTCCGCCCACCACACGCCGCGATGGCCAAGGCAGATTCGTTCCTTGTTGAGCGGTTCGGGGATGATGACGTGATCGACCTTCGGCGGCGAGAAATAGCCGAGTTTCGCCAGATGGGCGACGCCGCCGAAGCCGCCGGATTCCTCATCCACTGTGCCTGAAATCTCGATGGCGCCGGGAAAATCCGGATAGACCTGCATGAAGGCGAGCGCTGCAACGATGGAGGAGGCGAGGCCGCCCTTCATGTCGCAGGCGCCGCGGCCATAGACGCGGCCGTCCTTCACGACAGCTTCGAAAGGATCGACCGTCCATCCGTCGCCGGCTTCCACAACGTCGATATGAGAATTGAAATGCACGGTGGGGCCGGGCACGCGCCCGTCGAACCGGGCCACCACATTGGTGCGCGGATAGCGGTCGGTGTCGCCGGGCGCGCCTTCGCCACGGATATATTCGACCTCGAAGCCATTCCGTTTCAGGTAATTGCCGATGAATTCGGCACATGGGGTGTAGGCTTCTCCCGGCGGATTGACGGTCGGGAAGCGGATCAGCTCCCTTGTCAGCACCGTCACCTCGTCGCGGCGCGCTTCCACGGCTTCAAGCAGTTTTTCAGGCAGGGAGGGTCGATCTTGCATGCCGTCAGTTGAGCAAGGAACGAGTGTCTTTGGCAAGCCGTATGTTGTGCAAGGCGAAAGGTATCAATGCCACGCTTTACGTCAGTAAAATCTCAATCAATAGAGAAGATCATCCAAAGCCAGTGTTGGCATGGCAAGAAAATGCCGAGAATGGATTGCAGCGGGGGCTGAAAAAGGGGACTGTCCGATGCAGAAAACCATACTTGTCGTAACCGCGTTGCTGGCGATGATGCTCGGACCGATCGCTGCGGCCGGTGCGGGAGTGCTTGAGGCGAAGGTGAGCATCTCCTCGCAGACCATGACGGTCAGGAAGCATGGCCGCGTGCTCTACACATGGAAGGTTTCCACGGCGCGCAAGGGGTATGTCACGCCGCGCGGAACATGGCGGCCGAAGCGCATGCACAAGATGTGGCATTCGCGCAAATACGACATGTCGCCCATGCCCTATTCGGTTTTCTACCATGGCGGCTACGCCATACATGGCACCGGCGCCGTCAGGCAGCTTGGCCGTCCCGCCTCGCATGGCTGTGTCCGCCTGCAGACCGGCAATGCGGCGACTTTCTATGCGCTGGTCCGCGAAGCCGGCATGAACAACACCCGCATCATCGTCACCAATTGACAAGGCAACCGAAGGCGTACCGGATTCATTTTGCTCTTGATGGCTGAGCGCCGGAGTTTCCTTTTCGGCCGGGCCCGGCTACCACTGGTGGCGAGGAGCATTGCCGATGAAACCCAGAGAGCGTGTCGCGCTTTCAAGGCCGGTCGCGGATGAGGTGCGCAAGACCACCTGTTACATGTGCGCGTGCCGCTGCGGCATCAACGTCCATATCAAGGACGGCAAGATCCGCTACATCGAGGGTAATCGCGATCATCCGGTGAACAGGGGCGTGCTGTGCGCCAAGGGCTCGGCCGGCATCATGCAGCACTATGCCCCGGCGAGGCTGCGCGCGCCGCTGAAGCGGGTCGGGCCGCGCGGTTCCGGGCAGTTTCAGGAAATATCGTGGGAGGAGGCGCTTTCAACGGCCACCGAATGGCTGGGCGCGGTTCGTGCGAACGACCCGAGGAAATTGGCCTTCTTTACCGGGCGCGACCAGTCGCAATCGCTGACCGGTTTCTGGGCGCAGCAGTTCGGCACGCCCAACTATGCCGCCCATGGCGGCTTCTGCTCGGTCAACATGGCGGCGGCCGGCATCATGACCATCGGCGGGGCGTTCTGGGAGTTCGGTGCGCCGGACTGGGAGCGGACAAAACTGTTCGTCATGTTCGGCGTGGCCGAGGACCATGATTCCAATCCCATCAAGATGGGCATCGCCAGGCTGAAGAAGCGGGGCGCGCGCTTCGTCTCGGTCAACCCGATCCGCACCGGCTACTCCGCGGTGGCCGACAACTGGATCGGCATCAGGCCAGGCACGGACGGGCTGCTGATCCTGTCGGTGGTGCATGAACTGCTGAAAGCGCGCAGGATCGATGTCGACTATCTGGTGCGCTACACCAACGCCACATGGCTTGTGATCGATGCGCCCGGCACTGCCGAGCACGGCCTGTTCGCGCGCGACGGCGAGGGCAGGCCGCTCATCCATGAAACGGTGACGGAAAGGGTGGTGCCGCTTGGAACCAGGGGCGCGCGGGCGGCGCTGTCTGGCCGGGTGCAACTCGGTGACGGGCGCTTTGCGGTGCCGTCGTTCCAGCTTCTGGCCGAAAAATATCTGGATGAAAAATATGCGCCGGAGGCGGTGGCGGCCGAAACCGGCGTGCGGCCCGAGACGATCCGCGGGCTGGCGGGCGAGATCGCCCGCGTGGCGTTCGAGGAGGAAATCTTCATCGGGCAGCCATGGGTGGATATGAACGGCCAGCGCCATCAGGGCTATGTCGGGCGGCCGGTATCCTTCCACGCCATGCGCGGGCTTTCGGCCCATTCCAACGGCTTCCAGACGGCGCGGGCGCTGCATATGCTTCAGGTGCTGATCGGCGCGGTGGATTGCCCCGGCGGCTTCCGCTTCGAGCCGCCCTATCCGAAGCCGATGTCGGCGCACCCGACACCGCACGGCAAGGCCGAGCATTTCGGCTCGAACACGCCGCTGGCCGGGCCGCATCTGGGCTTCCCGCGCGGGCCGGAAGACCTGCTGATCGATGCCAACGGCAGGCCGGCGCGCATCGACAAGGCATTTTCATGGGATGCGCCTTTCGCGGCGCACGGCATGATGCACATGGTGATCGCCAATGCCCATGCCGGCGACCCTTATCCGATCGACGTCCTGTTCATGTATATGGCCAACATGGCGTGGAACTCGTCCATGAACACGGCCGGCACCATCAGGATGCTGGAGGACAAGGACGAGAAGACCGGCGAATACCGCATTCCGAAGATCATCTATTCGGACGCTTACGCCTCGGAGATGGTTGCCTATGCCGATCTCGTGCTGCCCGACACCACCTATCTGGAGCGTTACGACTGCATTTCGCTGCTCGACCGGCCGATTTCCGAGCCGGATGCCGTGCAGGACGCCATCCGCTGGCCGGTTCTGGAGCCGGACCGCGACGTGCGGCCGTTCCAGACGGTGCTGCTCGATATCGGCGCGCGGCTCAATCTGCCGGGGTTTTCCGACGGCCACGGCAGGCCGCTCTACAAGGACTACGCCGACTACATCGTGCGCCATGAGCGGCGGCCGGGCATCGGGCCGCTGGCCGGGTTCCGTGGACGGGAAGGCGACAAGGCGGGCAGGGGCGCGGCCAATCGGGGGCAATTGCAGCGCTATATCGAAAACGGCGCGTTCTTTTCGGCGCATATCCCGATGGAAGCGCAGTTCTTCAAGCACGCAAACCAGGCCTATCAGGATTTCGCCGTGCGCATGGGCTTCTTCGACACGCCGCAGCCGGTGACTTTCCAGCTCTATCAGGAATCCCTGCAAAAGTTCCGGCTCTCGGCCGAAGGGGTACGCGAACCGGTCGCGCCCGAGACGCATCGCGAGCGGATCATGCAGTCCTTCGACCCGCTGCCGGACTGGTACCGGCCATTCGGCGAGGCGATGGTGGACCAGAAGGAGTTCCCCTATCACGCCATCACCCAGCGGCCGGCGGCCATGTACCATTCATGGGGATCGATGAATGCATGGCTGCGCCAGATCCACACGCGCAACCCGCTCTACGTGCCGGGACCGATCTGCGACGAGCTTGGCCTCAGAGACGGCGACTGGGCGTGGGTGAGTTCGCATCACGGCCGCATCAAGGTCGAGGTGGCCCGCATGGAGGCGGTGAACGCGTCCACCTTGTGGACCTGGAACGCCATCGGCAAGCGGGCCGGGACATGGGCGCTGGACAGAGACGTTCCCGAAGCCAGAAAAGGTTTTTTGCTGAATCACCTGATCTCGGAACTTCTGCCACCGCGTGAGGGTGGATTGCGGCTTTCAAACTCCGATCCGGTGACCGGACAGGCAGCCTGGTACGATCTGCGCGTAAGTATCGAGAAGGCGGATGCCGGTCCGGTCAGCGAGCCACAACTGACGCCGGTCGCGCAGCCGGAGCCTGAACCCCATCCATCGGAACTCCGCTATGGACAGGAGTGGGCGCAATGACCTCGCTTCCCGCCCTGCCGACGCCGAAAAAGCTCGGACTCGTCATCGATCTCGACACCTGTGTCGGCTGCCATGCCTGCGTGGTCAATTGCAAGGAATGGAACACCGGCGGTTATGGTGCAGCGCTTTCCGATCAGGACCCTTACGGGGCGGAGGTTTCAGGCGCGTGGCTGAACCGCGTGCATTCCTTCGAAGTGGTTCCGGATGGGGAGGTGGTGGGCGAAGCGGGCGAGGCACGCATCGTGCATTTCCCCAAATCCTGCCTGCATTGCGAGAATGCGCCGTGCGTAACCGTGTGTCCTACCGGCGCTTCCTACAAGCGCGCCGATGACGGCATCGTTCTGGTGGAGGAAGACAAGTGCATCGGCTGCGGCCTGTGCGCCTGGGCCTGTCCGTATGGTGCGCGGGAAATGGACCTCGCCGCCGGCGTGATGAAGAAATGCACGCTGTGCATCGACCGCATCTACAATGAGACGCTGGAGGAAACTGACAGGACGCCTGCCTGTGTGCGCACCTGCCCGGCCAATGCGCGCCATTTCGGCGACCTTGGCGATCCGGAATCGGAGGTGTCGAAACTGGTCGCGGAGCGCGGCGGCATCGATCTGATGCCGGAGCAGGGAACCCGGCCGGTGAACAAATATCTGCCGCCGCGCCAGCGCAAGCCGCTTTCGGCAAGCGCGGGCCTGTTGCCGGAAGACACAAGCGACGCCACCGGTCTGTTCGGATGGCTGGACAAGATGCTGGACAGGATCTGAAATTTGCATCCGGCGCCTTCGATCATCCTGTTCACCACACTGTCCGGCCTTGGCTATGGGCTGGCAGCGATGCTCGGTCTCGGTCTGCTCGATCCCGCCCACATAGCGACGAAACTCGCGCATGTCGTTGCGCTGGCGCTGATCTCGGGGGGGCTGTTGTCTTCAACCGCACATCTCGGCAACCCACAGCGCGCCTGGAGGGCGCTTAGCCAGTGGCGCTCGAGCTGGCTGTCGCGCGAGGGGGTTATGGCGATCGCCACCTTCGTGCCGCTCACATGGTCGGCCTGGCTGGCGGTCATCGAGGGCCGCTATTTCTGGCTGCCGGGGCTTCTGGGCACGGCAATGAGCCTTCTCACCGTATTCTGCACGGCCATGATCTATGCATCGCTCAAATCCGTGCAGGCATGGCACACAAGGCTGACACCGACCTGCTATCTCCTTTTCGCGATAGCCGGAGGGCTGATGATCGCTGTTTTCGTTGCCGCATGTTCCGGTGCGGTCGACCGATTGCTGCCCGCAGGCGCACTGGCTGCGCTGGCGGCAGCGTGGGCGGTGAAGGTGAAATGGCGCATGCGGATGCGGGAGCTTGCGCCGCTCTCCACGCAGGAAAGCGCGACGGGTCTTGGCTATCTCGGCAGCGTGCGCCTGTTCGAGCGTCCGCATATGACGGAGAATTATCTTACCCGTGAAATGGGCTTTCGCGTCGGGCGCAAGCACGCCGCCAAACTCTGGAAGATCGCAGTATCATTCGGGGCGGTGCTCCCGACCCTGCTGTTGCTGGTTCTGATCGTGTCGGGACAGGGCGGTATGCCGGGAGCGTCGATTGCCGGCCTTGCGCTGCTCGCCTTCGCGACCGGGCTTCTGGCGGAGCGGTGGCTGTTTTTCGCCGAAGCCCGCCATGCGGTGATGAACTACTATGGCGGATAACAAAAAGGCAGGGATGTTCCTCCCTGCCGGTTCCATGTGATTGGCGAACTGCCGTATCGCGTGGCGTTCAGTTTGCCGCCGGTTTCTGCTGGGCAAGCTTGAACTGGCGCGACTTGCGCAGTCTCAGGGCGAGCCGGCGCAGTGCCGCGAACTTCTCACCCGGCTGCGCGATCTTCTGCTCTCCCCAGGGGGTCCAGAGCATCGGGGGGCGGTTGCTGTCCCTGGTCGTCTTCATATGAGCCTCCCTCACGAACATCATACAAATAGTGTAACATATCGTGCGGAAAGGTGAAGTGACGCAAAGGCACTTCATGACCGGATTCCGGGGGTGCGTCAGTTGCGTCCGCGAATCGTGCGGCGGCGGCCGCTGAGCTGCCAGCGCTTGTGGAACCACATCCACTGGCCGGGGTCCTCGCGCACCCAGCGCTCCACGACGTCGGTGACGAGCTGGGTGGTCGCCCTGACGTCGACATTGCCCCTGGGGCCGCGCGGCAGAACGAGCTTTTCCTCGATTTCCAGCCGGAATCGATTGCCGGCAAGGCGCACGCAACGCGCCGGATAGACGTCGCAGTCGTAGTGGCGCGCCAGCATGCCGAGCAGGGGATTGGTCTGGCAGGTGCGGCCGAAGAAGGTCGTTTCCAGCCCGCTGATGAATTTCTGGTCGACCAGCACGCCGACATTGCCACCCTGATCGAGGATCGAGGCGAGCGCAAAGGACGCGCCGCTGAGCGAGGGCAGCAGTGCGCCCATGTTCGAGGCGCGCATCGACTGGATATATTCGGCGATGTAGGGATTGTTTGGCGGGCGAAACAGCGCCGTCACCTTCATGCCGAATGTCGCTGCAGCCACCGGCAGCAGCTCGAAATTGCCGAGATGGCCGGTGAAGATGATGTGCGGGCGATGACTATCTGCAGCGATCCGCTCGAACAGCGCGATGCTTTCCTTCGAGACTTCGATGCGGCCGGGCTTGTCCGACCAGGGGTCGAGATCGAACAGCTTGTCGAGGAAGATGTACTCCGCGCCAAGCTTCGCCATGTTGCCCCACATGTCGAGGGCGATGGCTTCGATCTCGGCCTCGCTCTTTTCGGGATAGGCGTGGCGCAGATTGTCCAGTGTCAGCCGATGGCGGCCGGTCAGCGGGCCGATGCGGCGGGCGACACGGCCCGCGAAGTTGAGCGCGCTGTCCGGCGGCAGAAGGCGCAGCACCGACATGACGCCGATGGCGAGCTTCGCCACCAGCCAATGCCGCATCTTGCGGAAGCGCAGGGCGGTGCGAAATTTCAGCTCGCGCCGCCAGTTGCCGGTCGAACCGGAGGCCAAGGCGAAAAATCCCTCAGCCGACGTTGAGGATGATCTTGCCGAACACGTCGCGGCCTTCCATGCGCTTCAGCGCCGCGTCGATGCCGTCAAAATCGACTTGAGTGTCGATGACCGGATGGACCAGCCCCGCGGCCATCTTCTGCATGGCATCGGCCATGTTCTCCATGCGGCAGCCAAAGGAGCCGAGCAGCTTCAACTGCTGCTGAAACAGCATCATCAGGTTCACTTCGGTCGATACGCCGGAGGTCGAGCCACAGGTGACGAGACGGCCGCCGCGCTTGAGGCTCAGCATAGAACCGGCCCATGTGTCCTTGCCTACATGCTCGAACACCACGTCGACGCCCTTCTTCTTCGTCAGCTTGCGCACGACGCCTTCGAAGCGATCTTCGCGGTAGTTGATGACATGATCGGCGCCCAGCGCCTTGGCTTTCTCGATCTTGTCGTTCGAGCCGACCGTGGTGATGACCGTGCAGCCCATCTTCTTCGCAAGCTGGATGGCGGCCGAGCCGATGCCGGAGCCGCCGGCATGGACGAGGATCGTCTCGCCGGGCTGGAGCTTCGCATTGTCGAACAGCATGTGCTCCACCGTGCCGAAGGTGACGGGCGCGACGGCCGCGCCTATGGCGTCGACGCCCGGCGGAGCGGGCACCAGGAGGCGGGCAGGCAGGTTGATCTTTTCCTGCGCGAAGCCGTCGAGGTGGAAGCCGTGCACGCCGGAAACATGCTCGCACAGATTGTCGCGCTTTTCGCGGCAGGCGCGGCACAGCCCACAGGTGCGTGCGCCGTAGATGGAAACGAGCTGGCCGGGCAGGAGATTCGACACGCCAGGGCCGACCGCCTCGACCTCGCCCGATGCTTCCGCGCCGACGGTGAGCGGCAGCTTGCGCTTGGCGAAGGCCATGCCGCGCCAGCCCCAGACGTCGATGTGGTTGAGCGCCACGGCCTTGATGCGCAGCGTCACCTCGCCCTGTCCGGGGGCGGGCGGCGGGGCGATGTCAACCGTCTCCAGACGGCGATCCTCGATGAGTTGCAGTGCGCGCATCGAACGACGCTCCATATCAACGAAAGAACGGGCGGCAGGGCCGTCCCGTCCGTGCATTCAGTTTCACCACAGGGGGATTAGACAGGTTCCCGTGCCATGACAAGGCAGGTGTTCTGGCCGCCGAAGCCGAAGGAGTTGGAGAGTACCGTCCTCACACTGGCCTCGCGCTTCACGTTGGGCACGACATCCAGCGCAATCGCCGGATCGGGATTGTCGTAGTTGATGGTCGGAGGGATGACGCCCTCGCGCATCGTCATCAGCGAAAAGGCGGCCTCGATGGCGCCGGCGGCGGACAGCGTGTGGCCGATCATCGACTTGTTGGACGAGATCGGGATACGGTTGATGTGCTCGCCGAACACGGTCGAAAGCGACATATGCTCCATCTTGTCGTTTTCCGGCGTCGAGGTGCCATGGGCGTTGATGTAGTCGATGCCATCCTCGCCCAGTCCCGCGTCGGCCAGAGCCGCGCGCACGGCGGCAATGGCGGGCGACCCGTCCGGCTTGGAGCGGGTGCGGTGGAAATCGTCGGCCTTCTCGCCGCAGCCCTGAATGATGCCAAGCACCGTCGCGCCGCGGGCTGTGGCGGATTCCAGCGATTCCAGCACGAGCGCCGCCGAGCCCTCGGCCAGAACGAATCCGTCGCGGTCCTTCGAGAAGGGTTTTGAAGCCTTTTCCGGAGCGTCGTTGCTGGTCGAGAGCGCCGACAGCAGCGAGAAGCGGATCAGCGCCTCGGCGGTGGCCGAGCCGTCCGCGCCGATGGAGAGCGCGCGCTGCGCCTCGCCGCGCCGGATCGCCTCGACGCCGAGCTGAATGGCGGTCGCGCCGGATGCGCAGGCCGTGGAAAGCGTGATCGGCAGGCCGGTCGCGCCGAAACGGTCGGCCAGACGGTCGGCGATGGAGGCGAACTGCGCGGAATCGAACATCTCCAGCGAATTGAGGTTGCGTGCAACCTCCAGCAGCCGGTCCGAGGCCGGTTCGCGATCGCCGCCCTTGTAGAGCGCGAGGCGGTCGTGCCAGTCGAGTTCCACCGGCGGGGAGGCGAGGAATAGCGGTCCGCCAAAATCGTCGATGGTAAAGCCCGCTTCGGTGATGGCTTCCCCGGCAGCAGTCTCGGCCAGTTCGTAGGTCAGCGCGCTTGCGCCCTTCGAGCTGGAGGCGAGAAAGTCCACCGTGCCGGCGATGCGGGTGTTGAGCTGATCGACAGGGAAGCGGGTGATCGGATGGATGCCGGACTTGCCGGCAGTCAGCGCTTCCCAGTTGTCCTTCTTGCCGACGCCGAGCGAGGTCACCACGCCAATGCCGGTGACGGCCACGACGGGACGTCCAAGATGATCCGTGAACTTCGTCATGTCAGGCTCCGGCTTCAATCTGATGCGCCGACCAGCGCCATGCCCTCGAAATGGTGATAGCCGATGGTCGTTGCCAGAACGGATTTCAGCGGCCCGTCGAAAGCCTTCTCAGCGGCCTCGAAGGGCGGATAGGGGGCTTTGTTGGCGACGGCGAGGGCGGCGAGGGCCACGGCGAACGGGAACTGCGCTTCCTTGAGATGGCCGGTGAGCGTCGAGAAGGCGCGCGCTGCGATATCGGTCCGGGCGTCTATTACAGCCTTTTCGGTCGCGGTCGCCTTGTGCGCGCCGGATGCACCGGAAATGGCGAGCAGCCCGTTTTCGGAGGCATCGACCGTATCGAGCAGCTTCCCGATGCCGGCCGCCAGTTCATCCCTGCCACGGCGGGCACGGCCGGAGGCAACGGGACCGAGGGTGGCATAGATGCGCTGGCCGCGCTTTTCGGCGTGCTCGCGGCTCTCCAGCACGAGGAACGCGCCGCCGGAGCCGGAAACGATGCCACCGCCTTCCGCGCCCTGTCGCTGCCAGACCGGCTTCCATTCGCCGCGATGCAGGTAGCCGGCAAGCTCGTAGCCCAGCAGCATGTCGGGATGCTCGGTCTGGAACGCGCCGCCGACCAGCATGTGGGTAGACTGGCCCGACCGGATGCGCGCGGCCGCCGTCTCGATAGCCGAAACGCCGGCGCCTTCCTCGCCCATGAAGGTGCGCGAGGAGCCGGTGACCTTGTGGACGATGGAGATGTTTCCTGCCAGCAGATTGGAAAGCTGGGCCAGGAACAGGGTGGGGCGCAACTCCGTGGTCAGCTTTTCGTTGAGCAGCACGTCGAAGTCGTCGCGCTGCACGGAAGCGGCCAGAATGTCGGAATCGACGGCCACGTCTCGCTCGCCGCCGCCTGCCGCCACCACCATGTCCATGGTGGCGCAAAGGTCTTCATTGTCCTTGATGCCGGCGTCGGTCAGTGCGAGCCCGGCGACATAGGTGCCGAGGCGCTGCCACGTTTCCATCTGGCGCTGATCGCCGCGCTTGGCGATCTGGAGGCTCCAGTCGATCTCCGGCAGCGGATGGATCGCGTAGGGCGCGAAGCGCTCTGCATCGATCACCGGCTTCGTGCCGGAAGCGGACAGCTTCTGCCAGTGCGTATCGGCACCCTCGCCGAGGGAGGAGACGAGACCGATGCCGGTGATGACGACGTCGCGAGCGCTCATATGATTTTGACGATCCTCTGCCTGTCCGGAGGGCTCAGGCGCCCTTGGCGGCGATCAGACCGTCGATCTTGGCGCAGAGGTTCTTCATGACGAAATATTCGTCGGTGGATGCCTTGCCGTCATTGACCTCCTGGGTCCACTTTTCGAGCGGAACCTTGATGCCGAATTCCTTGTCGATGGCGAACACGATGTCGAGGAAGTCGAGGCTGTCGATGCCCAGATCGTCGATGGTGTGGCTGTCGGGCGTGATCGTGGCAAGGTCGATCTCGCTGGTGTCGGCGATGATCTTGGCGACTTTATCGAACGTGGTAGACAAGGGCTTTTCCTTCGGTTTTCCGGCGAAAGCTGTATTCAAGCGTTTGGCCGCTGTCTAATCGGTTTTTGCCGGCAGGAAAAGGCCGAATGTGCCACGAGCGCGGGCGGCGGCGCCCTGCTGACGTATATGCACCGCATTTCATGGTAGCCTCGCAGCGGCTCAAATGAAGGAGATTGCGATGCCCGATCCGGATATGAACGAAGCCAATGGCGCCTGCCATTGCGGGGCGGTTCGGTTCCATGTGCGGTTGCGCGACGGGCTGCGCTCGGCGCGGCGCTGCACCTGCTCCTACTGCCGCATGCGCGGCGCGGTGGCGGTGACCGCCGAACTCGGCGACCTGCAAATTCTGGAGGGGCAGCAGAAGCTGACGCTCTACCAGTTCAACACCGACACGGCGAAGCACTATTTCTGCTCGGTCTGCGGCATCTACACCCATCACCAGAGGCGCTCCAACCCGAATGAATACGGTGTCAATGCGGCCTGCCTCGAAGGCGTGAGCCCGTTCGATTTCGGGGAAGTGCTGGTGACGGATGGCATCAACCATCCTTCGGACGGCAAGCGCAGCGGGTCGGGCATCGTCGGCGTCCTGAGATTCGTCGCAGCGGAGGCGTGAGGGCCGCACGTCGGCTTCAGAACGTCACACGCCCCAGCACCCGCACGCCGTCGCCTTGCGGGGCGACGATGACAACCTCGCCCTCACGGGGGGAAACGCCGGTGATTTCCTGAATATTTTCCAGATGGGTGACGAGCACCAGCAGATCCGAACCCGAATAGGTGCGGATTTCTTCGAGAATCGCTTCTATCTGCCGGGACCGTTCTTCTGCGTTCTCGCTCAGCGGGTCCAGTGCGTCGAGAGCTTCGGGCTGGCTGCCGAAGGCAAGGCGCGCCGTATCCAGGCAACGGCAATAGCGACTCGACTGCACCCTTTCGATACGGGCGGCGCGCGCGCCGAACAGCGCACCGATCTTTCGCGCCTGCTGTCTGCCACGATCCGACAGGTTCCGCTGTGTATTGCATTGCCCGATGTCGAAACTGGCGGGCTCGGCGCTGCCGCTGATCATGGCATGCCGCAGCAGCACGACATGCCCGCCTTCGCGCAATGCCGCCCAACCTGCATCCGTGGCGCTGGCGGGCAGAGCAAAGAGCAGGACGAGCAGCACGGTGAGGTATCGGAGCATGAGCATTCCCGTTTCGATTCGAGGCATATAGGGACGCCAAAGCCCTTTGAAAAACAAGAAGGCGGGGTTTGCGGACGAATCAACTATTCGTTGACGAACCCTTCCTTCCCTGTCCCGCTGCGATGAAGCGTGCTGCTGGCGTGTATTGACGTGGAGTTGCATGTCGTCCCTGATCGGGCAGGGGCTGCCTCGAACCAGGCCCTGTCCACGTTGATGGCGACGGTGACGGCATCGCTGTGGCTGGTTGTGGCCGGGCACATATCCGGATGAAATGCGCCGCACTGGACCAGCGCAAAGATAGGCGAAAGCGGTTGATCCGTGTAGTTTGCCTGCGATAAGAGCGGCGTGCGCGCGTGTTTCCCGGCGCGTCGTTTCACGAATTCCTGACAGCGGCGCTGGAACAGCGCCCAGCGGAGGCAAGCATATGCTCCAGAAGACCAGCCATTTCATGAAGCAGGCCAATCTCATCAACGGTGAATGGGTGCAGGCCGATTCCGGCCAGACCGTCGACGTGATCAATCCTGCCACGGGCCTCAAGATCGGCACCGTGCCGAAATCGGGCGCTGCCGAAACCCGCCGCGCCATCGCGGCTGCCGAAGAGGCGTTTCAGTCGTTCCGCAGGACTTCGGCGCTGGATCGCTCGAAATTGCTGCGCAAGCTGCATGACGCCATCATGGACAATCAGGATGCGCTGGCCGAACTGCTGACCATGGAGCAGGGCAAGTCCCTGACGGAGGCCAGGGGTGAAGTCGGCTCTTCCGCCGCCTATGTGCTGTGGTTCGCCGAGGAAGCGCGTCGCGCCTATGGCGATGTGGTGCCTTCTCCATGGGCCGACCGCCGCGTGCTGGTCACGAAGGAGCCGGTCGGTGTGGTTGCCGCGATCACCCCGTGGAATTTCCCCTCGTCCATGCTGTCGCGCAAGCTCGGGCCGGCGCTCGCCGCCGGCTGTACCGCTGTCGTGAAGCCTGCTTCGCAGACGCCTTATTCCGGTCTTGCATGGGGTGCGCTATGCGAGGAAGTCGGCTTCCCGAAGGGCGTCGTCAACATCGTGACGGGCTCGGCCGGCGCTATCGGCGATGAGATTTGCGCCAATCCGCTGGTCAAGAAGCTGACCTTCACCGGCTCGACGGAAGTCGGCAAGATGCTGATCGAAAAATGCGCCTCGACGGTGAAGAAGGTGTCGATGGAACTCGGCGGCAACGCGCCGTTCCTTGTCTTTGACGATGCCGACATCGACCGCGCGGTGCAGGGCGCGATTGCCGCGAAGTTCCGCAATTCCGGCCAGACCTGCGTGTGCACCAACCGCTTTTTCGTGCAGGCCGGCATCTACGACGCTTTCGTGGAAAAACTCGCCGAGGCTTCCGCCTCGCTGAAGGTCGGGCCGGGGCTTGACGAAGGCGTGCAGCAGGGTCCGCTGATCGACGTCAATGCGGTCGAGAAGGTCGAGGAATTCATCGAGGACGCGGTTGCCAAGGGCGGCAAGGTCGTCACCGGCGGCAAGCGCCATGAGCTGGGCGGTTCGTTCTTCCAGCCCACCGTGGTGGCCGGCGCGACCCCGCAGATGAAGTTCATGAAGGAGGAAATCTTCGGGCCGCTCGCACCTGTCTTCAGGTTCGAGACCGAGGAAGAGGCCGTCGCACTGGCCAACGATACCGAGTTCGGGCTGGCCTGCTACTTCTACACCGGCGATCTCGGCCGCGCCTTCCGCGTCATGGAGGGCCTGAAATACGGCATGGTCGGCGTCAACGAAGGCATCATCACCACGCCTGAAGCGCCGTTCGGCGGCGTCAAGGAATCCGGCCTCGGCCGCGAGGGCGGCCATCAGGGCATGGACGATTATCTCGACACCAAATATGTCTGCATCGGTGGACTTGGCCTTTGATGCGGGACCTCTGGTCCCCTGAAATGAGGGCGCGCTTCGGCGCGCCCTTTTTCGTTTCCGGAGACAACGGACTCTGGTCATAAGGACCATGAAACCCATATAATCCGATCATGATCCGGTTTGCCGGGCGATCAGGTTCCATTTCCGGCCGGGGCAACGTTTTGGCATCCTTGGGGCGCAATCTTCTCATCTCCGCCGGCATCACGGCGGCGTTTATCGTCATTCTTGCCGCCGTCTATTTCTGGGGGGCAGACAAGACCAGGCAGGACATCGCCAAGGCCAAGCAGAGCGAGAATGGCCTGTTCAGCGTCATCATGCAGCCGGAAAAGGGCGCGATTCGCATAGGCGAAACCCAGTCGTGGCTGGTCACGGTCAAATCGAAAGATGGGCAGCCGGTGGAGAACGCCGCGCTGCACGTTTCCGGCGGGATGGCCGAGCAAAATCTGGGCTTGCCGACCAGCCCGCAGGCGACAGGCTATCTGGGCGACGGGCGCTACCGGATCGAAGGCGTGAGGTTCTCCGTTCCCGGCTGGTGGCAGTTACGCTTATGGATATTCGCGGCTGCGGGAACCGATACGGTGGTCTTCAACATCGTCCTGTGATGGATTGAAGAATCGACGTTAGAGCGGCGGACGCCCGGGCAGACCGGGGCTGCCGCTCCATCTGTCTGTTTTCACCGCATCTGTGCGACGTCAGGGGATTCCACCTGGCTGCAAAATGCTCTACCGCTCCTTTACGGTCTCCATCGCCACGAAGGTCGAAGTCTGCGCGACGTGGGGCAGGGCCGAAATGCGCTCTCCCAGCACGCGGCGATAGCTGGCGATGTCACTGGTGCGGACTTTCAGGAGATAGTCGAAGCTCGCCGCCATCATGTGGCATTGCTCGATCTCCCGCACATTCTGGACAGCACGATTGAACTCGTCGAGCGCCGCCGAGCGGGTGTCCGACAGTTTCACCTGCACGAAGGCGACATGGCCTTCGCCCATGCGCTCGCGGTCGATGATGGCGCTGTAGCCGCGGATGAAGCCGTCGCGTTCCAGCCGCTTCACGCGCGCCTGCACCGGCGTTTTCGACAACCCCACCCTTGCGGCCAGTTCCGCCATGGAAAGCCGGCCATCGCGCCCCAGCGCGGCAAGGATGCTTCGATCCATGCGGTCCAGATGATCTTCCATATGCGCTTATGAAATTCCTTTGAGTGGAAAATTGCAAAATAATTAGTTCATATGAGCTGATTTGTCGATTTTTTTGGACCGGATAAAGTTCGGGGCCCGTGCTAGGATTTCCTTATCGGTCGTGGCGGCCGCCAGACCGTTGAGATTTGCTTTTGTTTCGACAGGAACGCCATGCCCACCCTTGCCTCCATCCGCCAGCAAATTCGCGCCAATTATCTGCCCGACGAGGACACTGCCGTAAAACGGCTGGTCGAGACCGTCGCCCTTTCTCCCGAAGAGCGCAGGGGCATCACCCGACGGGCCGTCGAACTCGTGAAGGACGTGCGCGGCTCGTCCGACCCGCGCCTGATGGAGGTCTTCCTCTCAGCCTACGGGCTTTCCACCAAGGAGGGCGTCGCGCTGATGTGCCTGGCCGAAGCGCTGCTGCGCGTGCCGGACGCCGAGACCATGGACGACCTGATCGCCGACAAGATCGCCCCGCACGACTGGTCGGCCCATTCGGGCTCGTCCTCGTCCATCTTCGTCAACGCCTCGACATGGGCGCTGATGCTGACCGGGCGGGTTCTGGACGAGGGCGAGGGCACAATCGAAAAGACGCTGCGCTCCATGGTGCGCCGTCTGGGAGAGCCGGTGATCCGCAAGGCGGTGGCTGCGGCGATGCGTGAAATGGGCGAGCAGTTCGTGCTTGGCCGCACCATCGCAGAGGCGATGAAGCGCGGCAGGTCGATGACCGACAAGGGATATCTCTATTCCTTCGACATGCTGGGCGAGGCGGCGCGCACCGAAGCGGACGCCCTGCGCTATCTCAAGGCCTATGCCGACGCCATTGCCGCGCTGGACACGCCCGCAAACGGCCCCGACATTCGCCGGAACCACGGCATTTCGGTCAAGCTGTCTGCCATCCATCCACGCTACGAGGTGGCGCAGAGGGAAACCATGCTGCCGGTGATGGCCGAGCGGCTGCTGTCGCTGGCGCTGGCGGCGAAGAAGGCTAACATGGGCCTCAATATCGACGCCGAGGAAGCCGACAGGCTCGACCTGTCGCTGGACGTCATCGAGCGGGTTCTGGCCGATGAACGCCTTGCCGGATGGAACGGGTTCGGTGTCGTGGTGCAGGCTTACGGGCCGCGCTGCGCCTTCGCCATCGACTGGCTTCATGCATTGGCGGAGAAGCTCGACCGCAACATCATGGTGCGGCTGGTCAAGGGCGCCTACTGGGATACGGAGATCAAGCGGGCGCAGGTGATGGGGCTTTCCGGCTATCCGGTGTTCACCCGCAAGGCCAATACGGACGTGTCCTATCTGGCCTGCGCGAAAAAGCTGTTGTCGATGACCGACCGCATCTATCCGCAGTTCGCCACGCACAACGCCCATACGGTCGCCGCGATCCTCTCCATGGCCCCGGACCGGGACTGCTTCGAATTCCAGCGGCTGCATGGCATGGGCGAACAGCTGCACGAGACGGTGCGCAAGGCGGAAGGCACGCGTTGCCGTATCTATGCGCCCGTCGGCGCGCATTCGGATCTGCTTGCCTATCTGGTGCGCCGCTTGCTGGAGAACGGCGCCAATTCCTCCTTCGTGCACCAGCTCACCGACGAGGCGGTGCCGCCTGAGGCAATCGCCCGCGATCCGCTGGAAATCGTTGAGACGCAGGGGCCGGCGGCCAATCCGAATATCGCGAAGCCAGCGGCAATCTTCGGTGCAGACCGCCGCAACGCCAGAGGCTGGGACATCACCGACGTCGTGACGCTCGATGCAATCGAACAGGAGCGGGCACCCTTCGCCGCCCCGTACAGATGGCAGGCGAAGCCGCTCACCCGTGCCAAAGGCAAGGGCAGCGCACGCGATGTCATCAACCCCGCCGTTATCGGCGAGGTGGTTGGAACCGTGACTGAGGCCGGTGAAGCGCAGGTGCAGGCAGCGGTTGGGTTTGCCGTGAAGGCGCAGCCTGGCTGGGCCACGCGCCCTGTTGCCGAGCGGGCCGATATTCTGCGCCGTGCGGCCGATCTTTATGAAGCCAATGCAGCCGAGTTTTTCGCTCTGGCCACGCGCGAAGCGGGAAAGACACTGGCCGATGGCGTGGCCGAGGTGCGCGAGGCAGTGGACTTCCTGCGATATTATGCTTCCGAAGCCGAAAATGCAGAAGCGGGAACGGAAGCACGCGGCGTGATTGCCTGCATCTCGCCATGGAATTTTCCGCTCGCCATCTTCACCGGCCAGATCGCGGCGGCGCTCGTTACCGGCAATGCAGTCGTCGCCAAGCCGGCCGAGCAGACGCCGCTGATCGCCTGCCGTGCCGTTGAACTGCTGCGCGAGGCGGGCGTGCCCGAAGATGTGATCCAGCTTGTGCCGGGTGACGGTCCCTCCGTCGGGGCTCCGCTGACCGCCGATCCGCGAATAGCCGGCGTCTGCTTTACAGGCTCGACCGAGGTCGCAAAACTGATCGAAAAGCAGCTTGCCGAAACTGCGCAACCCGATGCCATGCTCATTGCCGAGACCGGCGGCCTCAACGCCATGGTGGTCGATTCCACTGCGCTGCCCGAGCAGGCGGTGCGCGATATTCTGGCTTCAGCCTTCCAGAGCGCGGGCCAGCGCTGCTCGGCACTGCGCATCCTCTACGTTCAGAAGGACGTGGAAAAGAAGGTGCGGGAAATGCTCGTCGGCGCCATGGAGGAGCTGCGGCTCGGCAATCCATGGTCGATCTCCACCGATGTCGGCCCGCTCATCGACGCTGAAGCGCAGGAAGCCATCGGCGGCTACTGCAGCGATATGGCGTCGCGCGGCAAGGTCGTGGCAAAGCTGGACGCGCCGGAAGGCGGCCGTTTCGTCGCACCGCATGTCATCTCGGTGCGTGGCATAGAGGAGATCGAGCGCGAGGTGTTCGGCCCGGTGCTGCATGTGGCGGCATTCGATGCCGACAAGCTCGATTCGGTGATCGGAGCGGTCAATGCACGCGGCTATGGTCTCACCTTCGGCCTGCATACCCGCATCGAAGGCCGCGCCCAGCACTTCGTGGACGGGATCCATGCCGGCAACATCTATGTCAACCGCAACCAGATCGGTGCCGTGGTCGGGTCGCAGCCCTTCGGCGGGGAGGGGCTGTCGGGCACAGGTCCCAAAGCCGGAGGGCCGCATTATCTGCGCCGGTTCCGCAAAAGCGCGGAAGCGGGCGGGGCGCTCGCGGCGCCCCGCGTGGCGACGGCGAAGGAACTGAAGGACAACATGCCCGATCCGTCGCTCGGCAACTGGGCGGCGCGGCCGGATCGTATCGCCATCCTGCGCAAGCATTTGCGGGGCAAGGGAGCGGCTGCGGTTGCCGCCGCTGCGGGCGTCGATTTCGGTCAGGTCGACCTGCCCGGCCCCACCGGCGAGGCGAACACCCTGGCGCTGACGCCTCGCGGCCGCGTGCTCGTCCTCGGTCCAGATGCCGACACGCTTCTGGCGCAGGCCATTCAGGCTCTGGCGGCCGGAAATGCCGTGCTGGCCGCCGCCCCTGATGCTGCTGCCGCACTTTCGGCACTGACCGGCAAGGGGCTGCCCATCGCCGTGCTGGATGCGCGTCCCGACGAGGCGCAGCTCTCGTCGCTGCCGGTCGACGTCGTTGCCTTTTCGGGCGCTGCGGACGAGGCGAGGGCCATTCGTCGCGCGCTGGCCGAACGGACAGGCCCGATTGTGCCGCTGGTCACCGAAGTGATCTATCCGGTGGCTTACGCGCATGAGCGTGCGGTTTGTGTCGATACGACCGCGGCCGGAGGCAATGCCAGCCTGCTTGCGAGCGTATGATGCAAAAAAAGGCTCCGGGACATGGTCCCGGAGCCGCCATCACCATGAAGGTAGAAAGGTCGTGGCAAAGGGGGCTCAGGCGCCCTCGATCTCCGAGAATCCTTCGAACCGGGGATGCCCAGCCGTCAATACCTTGCCGGTCCCGGCGTTCTTGTGGGAATCGCGGAAGTTCTGCGACTTCGTCCAGGCGATGAAGTCGTCCTCGCTTTCCCACACCGTGTGCGAGGCATAGAGCGTGTAACCCTCGGTTTCATTCACCGGCCCGCGCAGCAGGTGGAAGGTGCGGAAGCCCTGCATCTCGTGCAGCTTCGAATCGCGGTTTTTCCAGACGTTCTCGAAATCCGTTTCCGAGCCCTTCAGGACCTTGAAACGGTTCATGGCAATGTACATCGACTATCCTCTCAGATTGGAGCAATTCCAGCAAAAGTGCGAAGCGGTTTTGCGTTCGGAATTGCGTAAAAACAAAAGGTTAGAGCTTTTCTGCAATTCGGGGAGAAGCGGAAATGCCCTAACGGAAACCGGTTCACAGGCCGAAGCTGATGTCGGTCTTCGAACTGGGCTTGAGCGCCTTCATGCAGGCTGATGGCTCAATACCTTCTCCGGCGCAATCGTTTGAACCGTTGACGAGAACGCGCGAGATCTTCGTGCAGTCCGTGCCTGAAAGGTCGAAGCGCGTTACCTTGGTCTTGCCGGCCGGCAGTTCCTTGAAGTCGAGGACCGTCATGCGGTCCACGACGCCCGAATCATTGAACAGGGCGATCTCGTAAGATGCCTTGGTGAGGTCAGAGCCGAGGCCGTTGTTGACCACGAATGTCAGCCTGCAACCCTTGTCGGACGGCTGGGCCGCGTTGAGTTCGAGCGAGAGCGCAGAAGTTCGTTCAGGCGCGGCGTCCTGCGCAAAGCTCGGGGAAGCCATAAGGCAGGCGGATGCCAGCATCGCGATCTGGAAAAGGGCAGGGCGTTTCACTTCGTCGTCACCTTTCTTGCCGTTCAGTATGCAGTTTGACCAGCACGCTGGCCGCGTTTCACCGGATACCGGACCGGAATTGAAAACTTGAACCGTTCTGGCATGTTATAAGTCCTGCATGCTCGCATGGCGATTGTCGAGAGCCCAAACCCGGCTGTTTTGCCAAAAAAAGTCGGATGATAGCGGTGCCTCCGTACCTTGGCCGCCGATTGGCGGCCTGGCTCGATGACGGCAGTCGCGGCGGAGATATTCCCTGTGGGTGAAAAATCCGCACGGCAGCTTTCATCCGCCGCTTTTTTGTTCTGGCGCCGACCTTTAATGTTGACTAATTTGGTCCGGTATTGCAGTGGTTATAAAACATGATCATTACAGTCAAGAAATGGTCATGTCGAGCAGCCCTAGCCACCCAACGAGAGGGACCGAGACCGATGACTGCGCACACTCCCAACGACTTCCGCTATCGCATCCGCCGCGCGGACCAGCCTGTTCCGGTGCGGGTCGAGCACACGCCATTTTCCGTCAGGACGCTTTCTTCCAACAGCCTGTTCCAGGGCGAGCACGAGATCGGCATCGAGCATCACGGTGCGCTCTACCGACTCAAGATCACCCGTCAGGGCAAACTGATCCTGAACAAGTAAGCGTCGCCTTTCAACAGGTGGAGCCATGGACCAGCGCGTAAAGCCGAGCCCGTTCGAGATCAGGCGGGCTCGGGCCGAAAATCCCAGGATGCGCGAGCGCGACCTGTCGGCACAGCTCGGCATTTCGGAGGCCGAGCTTCTGGCGGCGCATTGCGGCCATGAGGTCGTGCGCATCGACAGCCGGGTCGCGGCCGTTCTCAGCGGCCTGCGCGGGGTGGGCGAAGTGATGGCGCTGACCCGCAACGAGAGCGCCGTGCACGAGAAGATCGGCGTCTACGACAAGATTTCGGCTGGCGAGCATAATGCGATCGTGCTCGGCCGCGACATCGACCTGCGCATTTTCCCAAAAACGTGGACGCATGGATTTGCGGTGGAAAAGCGCACCGGCGACGAACTGCGCCACAGCCTGCAGTTCTTCGACCGGGCCGGCCATGCCGTTCACAAGATCCATCTGCGCAACGCCTCCAATCTTTATGCCTTTCACAAGCTGGTCGAGGAATTGCGCAGCGCCGATCAGGGACTGCATATCGACATCGATCCGGCTTCCGAACCTGCTCCACCTTCTCCGGATGGGGCGTCGGCCGATGTCGAGGATTTGCGCGAGCGCTGGGGTGCGCTCACGGATGTGCATCAGTTCTTCGGAATGCTGCGTGCGCTGAAGATCAGCCGCCTTCAGGCCATGCGCATGGTCGGCACGGATTATGCGTGGAGGGTCGACGAGGATGCGGTTGCCGCGCTGATGCATCATGCCGCGGCCGATGGCTTGCCGATCATGTGCTTCGTCGGCAATCACGGCTGCATCCAGATACATACGGGTCCGATCAGCTCGGTGAAGCCGATGGGACCGTGGCTGAACGTCCTCGACGAGACGTTCCACCTGCATTTGCGCCTCGACCATATCGCCGAGGTGTGGGGTGTTCGCAAACCGACGCGAGATGGTTTTGTGACGTCGATAGAAGCCTACGATTCCCAGGGCAGGATGATTATCCAGTTTTTCGGTGAGCGCCACGAAGGCGAAATGGAGCGTGACGACTGGCGCTTCCTTGCCGAAAATCTTCCCAAGGTGCCGGTTTCGATTCCGGCTTGAAGGTGTTGCAATGACAATTCTCTCCCGTTTCGCATCGCGCGCGGCCGTGCTGTTTTGCCTGGCCGCGCCCATGCCGTTTTCCGCTCAGGCCGATGAGGCGAATGGGAAATTCGACGATCCTTCCCGGATCGCGGCCATTGGCGGCTCGATCACCGAGATCGTTTTCGCGCTGGGGGAAGGTGATCGCCTCATCGCGCGCGACACCACCAGCGTGTTTCCGCCCGAGGCGACGGCGCTTCCCGATGTCGGCTACATGCGCCAGCTTTCGCCGGAAGGCGTGCTTTCGGTAAGCCCGGGCGGCATCCTGGCCCTCGAGGGAAGCGGGCCGAAGGAAACCATCGATGTCCTGAAGAGGGCGAGCGTGCCCTATATCGAGGTGGCGGAACGCTTCGATCGTGAAGGCATTATCGCGAAGATCCATGCTGTTGGCACGGCGCTCGGCGTCGGGCAGAAAGCGGATGTTCTGGCAAACGAGGTCGATGCGAAGCTCAGGGACGCCGAAGAGCGTACGAAGGATGTGAAGGAGCGCAAGCGCGTCCTCTTTATCCTGTCGATGCAGGGCGGCAAGGTCATGGCTTCCGGGGCCGATACGGCTGCCAACGGCATCATCGCCCTCGCCGGCGCGGTAAACGCCATCGAAGGATATTCCGGTTACAAGCAACTCACGGAAGAAGCGATCGTCGAGGCGCGCCCCGATGTCATCCTGATGATGGACCGGGGAGGCGGGCATACGGCGAACGACGACGAAATCCTCAATCATGCGGCCATCGCAACCACGCCTGCCGGAAAGGCCGGCAGGATCGTGCGAATGGATGGCGCCTATATGCTCGGCTTCGGCCCACGCACCGCCGATGCTGTTCGTGATGTCGCGGTTGCGCTATACGGCGACCAGATCGCCGACTGAGCGCGGACCTGAATGACGAATCACATTGCCGCCGGAAGAAGCTCCGGCCTCAGAAACGCTGTTGCCGCCGGTGACCGCTCGGCGCTTGCCCGGCTGGTCATCGTCATGCTGGTCGTCCTGCTTGGCCTGACCATGCTGTTCAGCCTTGCATCCGGGGCCTCCGATGCGTCGGCCATCTCGGTTGCGCGCGGCTGGCTTTTCGGTGCGGGCGAAGACGCGCTGAGCGTGCGCGACCGCATCATCATCAACGACATACGCCTGCCACGGGTTGTGCTGGGCGCTCTTGTCGGCGCTTCGCTGGCCGTTTCCGGCGCGGTGATGCAGGGCCTGTTCCGCAATCCGCTGGCCGATCCCGGCCTGATCGGCGTTTCGGCCGGCGCCGGTCTCGGCGCGGTGCTGATCATTGTTCTCGGCGGCACCGTGCTGGCGCCGCTGACAACGGCGCTGGATACGTTTTCGTTGCCCATCGCCGCGTTTCTGGGCGGTCTTGCGGCGACGCTCGTGCTCTACAAGGTGGCGACGCGCCAGGGGCGCACATCGGTCGCCACCATGCTTCTGGCGGGTATTGCGCTTGCCTCACTTGCGGGCGCACTCACCGGCATTCTGGTGTTCGTGGCCGACGATCGGCAATTGCGGGACCTGACATTCTGGCAGCTTGGCTCGCTGGCGGGCGCTACATGGCTCAAGATCGGCGCGGTGGCGCCGATCATGGTTCTTGCCATGGCTGCAACGCCTTTTCTGGCGCGTGGCCTGAATGCGCTGGCGCTGGGCGAGGCGACGGCTACCCACCTTGGAATCCCGGTCCAGAGACTGAAATACATCGCCATCGTCAGCGTGGCGGCATCGGTCGGCTCCTCGGTGGCGGTCAGCGGCGGCATCGGCTTCGTCGGCATCGTGGTGCCGCATCTGTTACGGCTGGCGATGGGACCGGACAACCGCTATCTGCTGCCGGCCTCGGCGCTGCTGGGCGCTTCGCTGCTTTTGCTGGCGGACGCCGTGGCGCGCACCATCGTGGCACCCGCAGAACTGCCGATCGGGATCGTCACGGCCGTTGCCGGTGCGCCTTTCTTCCTGTGGATATTGCTGCGCAAGCGCGGCGTCATCGATCTGTGAGGCTGTCATGATCGAAGCGCAGGGCATTTCCGTTCATATCGGCACGAAACGCATCGTCCATGGCGTCGACTTCTCGGCCGGTCCCGGCGAACTCGTCGCCATCGTCGGCCCGAACGGCTCGGGCAAGACCACGATGCTGAAGGCTTTATGCGGGGAGCTTTCCTATTCCGGCCGCGTCACATTCAATGGCCGGGATCTGCAGTCCCTCAAGCCCGTGGAAGCTGCCGCCATCCGCGCCGTGCTGCCGCAGGCGACGGTGCTGTCGTTTCCCTTCACAGTCCGTGAAATCGTCAAGATGGGACTTATCGGAGGGCGATCCGGGGTGATTGGGCCGGAAGCGGATCTTCTGCCCGAGCGGGCTCTGGCGCGCGTCGATCTGGACGGTTTCGCCGGCCGCTTCTATCAGGAACTCTCCGGCGGAGAGCAGCAGCGCGTGCAGCTTGCACGGGTGCTGTGCCAGGTGTGGATGCCGGTTCTGGACGGGCGGCCGCGTTACCTGTTCCTCGATGAGCCGGTTTCCAGCCTCGATATCAAGCACCAGCTCATCATCATGGACATTGCACGCGATTTCGCGCGCGCCGGAGGCGGGGTGGTCGCCATATTGCACGACCTCAATCTGGCTGCGATGTATGGGGACCGCATCCATGTCATGCATCGGGGCACGCTGGATACGGTGGGTGCTCCGAAGGACGTGCTCAGCGATGCGCTGATCGAACGCGTTTTCGGCTGCAAGTTGCGCGTCGGTGCCGTGCCCGCCGGCAATATGCCGTTCGTTCTGCCGCAATCTGCGATCTGAAACGGGAACGGCCGGCAAGGCCGGCCGTCGATGGTTTTATTTGCAGGACCCGGGACCCGGTCTGCTGTCAGGTCAGGCTGCGGGCGCCCTGTGCTCGGCTGGGACCTTGCGCGCAGCGACCTTGCGGGGCGGAATGTTGTCGATGCCGAGCGCCTCGCGCATATTGGGGCGGGCAGCGATAAGATCGGCAATCGTGTGCTTTTCCAGAACCGCGAAGAACGCGCCAAGAGCCTCCCGCAGCGCGGCGTTGAGCCCGCAGCTGTCGATGAGGGGGCAATCGGCGGTATCGCTGTCGAAGCATTCGGCCATCGAGAAATTGTCTTCCGTGACGCGCACGACCTCGAACAGAGTGATCTCCTCGGCCGGCTTGCCGAGACGAACGCCGCCATTGCGGCCGCGCACGGTTTCCACCAGCCCGTTCTCGACGAGCGGCTGAAGGATCTTGAACAGGAAGAGTTCCGAGACCGTATAGGCTGCGGCGATCTCGGGGATACGGCTCAGCTGGCCGTCATTGGTCGCGCAATACATCAGGATACGTATGGCGTAATTGGTCTGGCGCGTGAGTCGCATGGTTCATCCTCGCAGGAAGCTTTGCGTTATATATGGCCTATACCCTGGAATAATTCTAGACAAGCCTGATAAAAATTATGATTTTTCTTGTCACCTTTATGGGCGCAGTTTTATGACGCCAGATGTGGCAATGCACGCTTTATCTTTGGGTAAGTCGCTCAAAGTGCGGAACCGGTACCGCGAGCCATCCGATTTCGCATGGCAGCCTCCCGTTCCTGACGGTTTGTGAGGGGCCTCAACCACTTGATAATTATGCTGCATTGCACAATATTAGGCGTGTCGGAAGCGACTCAGGGAGGAACCCAGAGGAGTGCGACATGGAGCAGAACTTCAACGGCCCCGCTCGCCTGACGGGGACCATACGCCAGCTAAGGCCCTCGGATTTGCCGAGGTTCCGCGAGCATCTTCTCAGGCTCGATGCTGAAAGCCGGCGTGACCGTTTCAACGGCTTTGCCGACGATCGATTCATTTCCGCCTATGCCTATCGTTCCTTCGCCGCCGGCACCACGGTGATCGGCTATGTCGAAGGGGACAAGGTGCTGGGCGCAGCCGAAATTCACGAGCGCGCCGAGGAAAGCCAGCCGACAGCCGAGATCGCCTTCAGCGTCGAACGTCATCTCCAGCATCGCGGGCTCGGCGGCAAGCTTTTCGAGCGCCTTATCGAGAAGGCAAGGGACTTCGGCTACACCAAGCTGCTGGTCACCACCCACCCCCAGAACGCTGCCATGCGGGCGCTTGCGCGGCGCTACAATGCCAAGCTGGTGTTCGAGGATGGGGAAACGCTCGGCACCATCCATCTCGATCCGCTGATGCCGGTGGGCGTGCTTGCGGCCGGCCGCGGGTATCGGGAAGCCGTCCTGGAGCCGGCCTGAAAAAGCATCAAGTTCAGCAAATGAAAAAGGCCGCAGCGTTTCCGCTGCGGCCTTTTTGTTTGCGGGCTTTGCAGGTCAGTTCTGGTTGGCCTTGACCGCGACACCCAGCGTCTTGGTGAGATTGGCCGGGTTGGCCATGGCGTCTGCCATGATCATGGCGAACGGCACGGGCGAGGCGGGGCCGGCGAGAATTTCGAGGCTGCGCGGATTGTCGAAATACTGGTTCACAGCCGCCGAAGCCTGCGCTGTCAGATCGGGGTTCTGCAACTGGGCGAGGCCGAACGGAATGATGGCCTTGGCCTGGTTGGCGACATCCTTGCCGGACATGCCCTGCTGCTTTCCGACATAGTCGAGGATCTTGTTGGTCAGCGAATCGTCGGTGAAGCGGATCGAGGCGCTGTTGAAGCTGAGCTGCTGCATCAGGCCCAGCATGGCCATGCCCTGCGCGGAATTGTCGGCATCTTCGGGCATGGCCGCCATCTGCTTCTGCAATTCCTGAACGGACTTGATGAACTCGACGGTGTATCCGCCGATGCTGAAGGTCATGCCGAATGTGCCGGCGTCATCGACCTTGATGTCATATTTCGTAATGTCCATCTTGCCGTCGCCCGGGTTCCAGCTGCCGTCCATCTGGATGGAGCCTTTGATGTTCTGGTAGCCCAGAGCGTTGATGGCGTCCTTGTACCTGGGGTCCTCGACCAGCGTCAGATCGCTGGTGAACGCGGGAACGGTGGCCGTCATGGAAACGGGCTTGCCGCCGTCGAACTCGGACATTTCGATCGCGATGCCGGAGGCGGAGAACGCCGTCTTGCCGGCCGATTTGACGGCAAGGTCGTCGAGATTGGCCGCGCGGTAATAGAGCATGCCGCCGAACGGGCTGTTGGTGCCGTCGGCAAAGAGAACCACGTCGCGCATGACGAACGGGCTCATTTCGAAGGCGAGTTCTCCCTCGTTGCGGGAATAGGCATTTGTCGAAACCGTGGCGATCCTGTAGTCGCCGTTCGCCTCGCTTATGCCTTTCAGCGTCACATCGCCGATGTCCATGGGCTTTTCAACGCCGGCCGGCTTGAACTTCACGCCCTGAAGCAGCATCGACGAGGTGTCGCCGGACACGCCGGACCAGTCGATTTCGACGCCTTGCTCGCTGAACGTCGACTTCAGGCGCGCCGCCACGTCATCGATGCTCTGAGCCGATGCCGGACCCATGGCCAGCGCGAACAGGAAGGTAGAAAGTGACAGCCTGTTCCGGTTCTTGCGTTGAAAGCTCATCATGGGCTCCAGAGATATCTTGAGAGAAATATTCCTGCATCTGCCCGCAGCAGCAGGGCATGAGCAAGGCCAATCTTGATCCATTGGTAGAAATTCACGTCAAAATAGCGGACACGGTTGCATTTTTCGGTGATCGAAAAGGTCTTGACGCTTCTCTTGCCCTTGCCGCGAATCGGCGCCTCGTTTAGTCAACCCCCATGGGAAAGAGCCTTTTGCCGCCCGGTGATGGCGGCGATCATATCGAACCGGTCGACCTGAAGCGGGCGCTCGAGGAGCGCTATCTCGCCTATGCCTTGTCGACCATCATGCATCGCGCCCTGCCGGATGTGCGTGACGGCCTCAAGCCCGTCCACCGGCGCATCATGCATGCCATGCGGTTGTTGCGCCTGAACCCGGATCAGGGTTTCGCCAAATGCGCGCGCATCGTCGGCGAGGTCATGGGCAAGTTCCACCCTCATGGCGACCAGTCGATCTACGACGCGCTGGTGCGGCTGGCGCAGGGTTTTTCGATGCGCTACCCGCTGGTCGACGGGCAGGGCAATTTCGGCAATATCGATGGCGATAACGCCGCTGCCATGCGCTACACGGAAGCGCGCATGACCGATGTGGCGACCGAGTTGCTTGCCGGCATCACTGAGGACGCAGTCGACTATCGCCCGACCTACAACGAGGAGGACGAGGAGCCGATCGTGCTGCCGGGCGCGTTCCCCAATTTGCTGGCCAACGGCTCCTCCGGCATCGCGGTCGGCATGGCGACCTCGATCCCGCCGCACAACGCTGCCGAACTGTGCGATGCCGCGCTGTGCCTGATCGACGGCATCAAGTCCCGACAGGATGTCTCCGAAGACCGGCTGATGGATTTCGTGCAGGGGCCGGATTTCCCGACCGGCGGCATCGTCATCGACAGCCGTGCCTCGATCGCCGAAGCCTACCGCACCGGCCGCGGCTCGTTCCGCGTGCGCTCGCGCTGGCATCAGGAGGATCAGGGCCGCGGCACCTGGGTCATCGCCGTCACCGAAATCCCTTATGGCGTGCAGAAATCGCGGCTGATCGAGAAGATCGCCGAACTGCTGATCGCGCGCAAGTTGCCGCTGCTGGAGGATATCCGCGACGAGAGCGCGGAGGACATCCGCATCGTGCTGGTGCCCAAGAGCCGCTCGGTCGATCCCGGCATCCTGATGGAGTCGCTGTTCAAGCTGACCGAGCTTGAAAGCCGCTTCTCGCTCAACATGAACGTGCTGTCGCGCGGCAAGGTGCCGAACGTGCTGTCGCTGAAAAGCGTGCTGCGCGAATGGCTGGACCATCGCCGCGAGGTGCTGCTGCGCCGTTCCCGCCACCGGCTGGCCGAGATCGAGCGGCGGCTGGAGATACTGGCCGGATACCTCATCGCCTATCTCAATATAGACGAGGTGATCCGCATCATCCGCGAGGAGGACGAGCCCAAGCCCGTCATGATGGGGCGCTGGGACCTGACCGACACGCAGGCGGAAGCCATCCTCAACATGCGCCTGCGTTCGCTGCGCAAGCTGGAGGAGTTCGAAATCCGCAAGGAGTTCGACGCTCTTACCGAGGAAAAGCGCCAGATCGAGGCTCTGCTCGGCGATGAGCAGAAGCAGTGGAACACCATCGCCTGGGAAATCCAGACCATCCGCCGCGATTTCGGCCCGGAGGAGAACAAGGAACTCGGTCCGCGCCGCACCACCTTCGCCGAGGCGCCGGAGCACGACCTGACCGATATCGCGCAGGCGATGATCGAGAAGGAGCCGGTCACGGTCGTCGTGTCGGAAAAAGGCTGGCTGCGAGCCATGAAGGGGCATCTCGGCGACTACAGCCAGCTTTCCTTCAAGGAGGGCGACAGCCTCAAGCTCGCCTTCCACGCGCAGACGACGGACAAGATCCTCATCTTCACGACGGGCGGCAAGTTCTACACGATCGGTGCCGACAGATTGCCGGGAGGCCGTGGCCATGGCGAGCCCATCCGCATCATGGTCGACATGGAGACCGATCAGGACATCGTCACCGCTTTCGTGCACGAGCCTAAGCGCAGGCTGCTGCTTGCCTCGCATCAGGGCAATGGTTTCCTTGTCTCGGAGGATGAGGCCGTCGCCAACACCCGCAAGGGCCGTCAGGTGATGAACGTCAAGATCCCGGACGAAGCGCGATTCTGCATTCCCGCGACGGGCGACCATGTCGCCATCGTCGGCGAGAACCGCAAGATGCTGGTATTCGCACTGTCTGAAATTCCGGAGATGACACGCGGCAAGGGCGTCCGGCTTCAGAAATACAAGTCCGGCGGCGTGCTCGATCTGAAGACTTTCGCGATGGATGCGGGTCTGACCTGGCAGGATTCAGCCGACCGGACCTTCACCCGCACGCAGGCGGAACTTGCGGAATGGATCGGCGCGCGCGCATCCGCCGGGCGAATGGTCCCGAAGGGATTCCCGCGCACGGGGAAATTCGGATAGGGCTTTCCCCTTTGTTTTCAACGGGTCGGCCTTGTTCGCTGCGGAATTGAATCAACGGATTCTGCCAGCCTTTCGCCGGGCGGCAGGGGGTTGTGAACACGCTTCCGACAATATTTTCTGCATCTTCGTCGTGATTGGATTGTCGTAATGATTGCTGCACTATGCTGATGCATAGTGAGACTCCGACAGACCGAGTCGGCTGGAGGCGCGACGTTTGAAAGAACAGGATAGTCAGACGAACGGCCGTGAGATGCGCCTTATGGGGCGCGCCGCGCCGATCAGGTCAGCGGTGATCCAGCCGCTGTCGGCGGCCCGCTGGCTGCTGATCATGATCGTCGCTGCCGGCGTCTACTTCTTTCACGGTTTCCTCGTGCCGGTTCTGGCGGCGCTGGTCATCGCCTTTGCAAGCTGGCCGCTCTACCGTCGCCTGCTGGCGGCAGTCGGCGGCAACAGGACGACGGCCGCCAGTCTGGCGCTGCTGCTCATCCTCACCTTCATCATCGTGCCCATCGTGCTGGCATGCATGTATGCGTTCAACGAAATCCACGACTGGGTCGTGTGGGCAGTCGAGGCGAACCGTCACGGTGCGCCGGTGCCCGAATGGATCGCGGCGCTGCCTGTGATCGGAGAATGGCTGGCGCAGCAATGGTCGGTTACCATCGATCATCCCGGCGGCATCGGAGAGCTGATCCAGCTGGTCAGCGGCGCCAATATCGGCAGCATCTACCGTGGCGTCGTGGCTGCAGGCGGCAGCGCCTTCAGCCTGTTGCTCGCCCTGCTGTTCATGCTGATCGCGCTGTTCTTCACGTATAGGGATGGGGAAGCCTTCGCGGTGCAGGTGGACCGCATCGGCGAGCGCATCCTGCCGGCGCGGTGGGAGCGTTTCTCGCGCGTCGTCCCGGCCACCATCAGCTCCACCGTCACCGGCATGACGCTGATCGCGATAGGCGAGGGCGTGGTGCTGGGCATTGCCTACTGGCTTGCTGGTGTTCCGTCGCCGGTCACGCTCGGCGCGCTCACGGGGCTGATGGCCCTTATTCCCGGCGGCGCTCCGCTTTCCTTCACTCTCGTCTCGCTTTACCTCGTGGCCAGCGGTTCGCCGCTTGCCGGCATCGGCCTGTTCATGTGGGGCTCCATCGAGCTTTTCATCGTCGACAAGACACTGCGCCCCAAACTGGTCGGCGGGCCGATCAAGCTGCCGTTCCTGCCGACCTTCTTCGGTCTGGTCGGCGGCGTGAAGACCATGGGCTTCGTCGGCCTCTTCGTCGGCCCCGTATTGATGGCGCTGCTCGTTGCCATCTGGCGTGAGTGGCAGCATGAGGTCGACGTTACCGAAACGGCCGTCGTGCCCGTCGTGACGGCGGAAGCCGTGGTCGAGGCGCCCCAGGGTTCTTCGCCCGCGCGCTACAAGACGGGCGAGACTGCACCGGCCGAAAGCTAAAGCATGTCGCCCGAAAGTGGGAACCGGTGTCGGGATAACGACATGCATAAAAACAATAACTTGAAGCGTAGGGCGCGAATCTGAAAGATCGCGACACGCTTTAAGTCCGGACGCCGCTCCGCTTTTTCAGGCGGGATGACGCAGGGCCAGTGTGGCGCGCCGCCTGCGGCCTTCCCGCAACTGCCAGAACGAATGTCCTGCCAGGGTCAGGATGAGGATCGCGCCGCCGATCAGGCTGTTGCGGGTGGGGGTTTCCGAAAAGATCATCCAGACCCAGACGGGAGCCAGAACCGTTTCCAGAAGATAGAACATCGCCACTTCCGGTGCGGAAATGTACCTTGGGCCATTGGCGAGGCAGAAGAACGATATCGGCATGATCACGGCGCCGTTGAAGATGATCCAGCCGGGCTCGGCGATATGCAGGCCGTTTTTCGAGACCATGAAGCCGGCGACGAGACATGGCAGTATGACACCCACGAGCGCGGTGAAACCCATGTCCTTGCCGCTCGCCCGCGAAACGGTGATTGCGCAGGAAAGCAGGAAGGCGGCAAACATGGCGATCAGGTTGCCGAACAGGTTGCCGGTTCCCAGCGACGAGCCGACGATGATCGAAATCCCCACGATCATCAGCGCCATGGCAAGCAGGGTTTGCGGACGGGGGCGCTCACGCAGAAACAGCCATGACAACAGCGCCGAGAACATGGCGTTGAACGCAAGGATGAAGACGAGGTCCGCCGTCGAGGTGTTGAAGACGGCGGTGATGAACATGATCGAGCTGAGGCCGTAGAGCCCGGCCACGACAAATCCGGTTCGACCCGGCACAAGCTTCGGCGCATCCGCGGAAAAGAAACGCCAGATCGCCCACATCAGCAGGCCGGCCGTAAAGGTCGTGGCGCTTCGCACGAAAAGGATCGACCACGAATCGCCGCCGGCGAGCTTGATCAGGGGAATATCGATGGTGAGCGCCATGCCCCCGAGAGCTGTCAGCAACAAGCCCCTGGTGTGCTGATCGATGTTTTTGGGCAAGGCAATAACTCCGGCAGGCGGCGGGAACGGGATAAAATGTGCGGCAGCTTGGCCCGCAGCCGGGCTCATCGCCCCGTCGAGGGCAGTTCGCGCCCTATTTGGCCTGATAGCGCTCCCAGCCCTTGGGGTTGAGATGCTCCTGCGGCTGGAAACGCATCTTATAGCCCATCTTGCGCGAGCCATTGACCCAATAGCCGAGATAGACATGGGGCAGGCCCATGGCGCGCGTGCGTTCGATGTGGTCGAGGATCATGAAGGTCCCCAGCGAGCGCTCGTCCATGTCGGGGTTGAAAAAGGAATAGACCATGGACAGGCCGTCGGCCATGCGGTCGGTGAGGGCGACGGCAATCAGCTCGCCTTCGCCCTTGCCGGTGATGAAGCTGTCGGGCCCCCGTCTGCGGTATTCGATGATCCTGGTGTCAACATGGGTATCTTCGACCATCATGGCATAGTCGAGGGCCGTCATGTCGGACATGCCGCCAAGCCGGTGGCGCGCATCGAGATAGGTTCGGAACAGGGAATATTGTTCCGTCGAGGGCTGGGCATTGGTCATGGTGCTCACCAGATCCCGATTCTGTTGCAGCACCCGCCGCATATTGCGGCTGACCTCGAATTCCTGCGCGAGGATACGCACCGACACGCAGGCCCGGCAGGTCTCGCAAGCTGGACGATAAGCGATGTTCTGTGAGCGCCTGAAGCCGCCTTGCGTCAGCAGGTCGTTCATTTCCGCAGCCTTGTTGCCGACGAGATGGGTAAAGACCTTGCGTTCGAACTGGCCCTCGAGATAGGGGCAGGCCGAAGGCGCAGTCAGGAAGAACTGCGGCGATTGGGTCAGGTGCTGCGTCATCTGGCAAGCGAACTCCGCGACAATTGATAGCTTGGCCCGTTCTCCGAAAAATTCAAGATGTTTGCGCAGGTCCGCTTTCTTCCTCGATGGCGAGCTGGACGATGCGCACGTCGCGGTTGAACCATGTGGCGGTGAAATGGCCGAGCGCGACCGCGCTGACGCACAGCACCACCGAGGCGATGACGTTGACCGCGGCCCGTCCCATCGCGCCGGTGCGCATGAGGTCCAGGGTCTGGAGGCTGAAGGAGGAAAAGGTGGTGAAGCCGCCGCATATACCGACCATCACCAGCAGACGCACATTTTCCGAAACCGGATAGCGGCCCTGCGCCAGCGTCAGCGTGCCGAACAGGCCGATGATGAAGGAGCCGAGAACATTGATGATGATCGTGCCCCATGGCAGGGAGCCGCTGATCGGCTGGGCCGCGACCGAAAGCATGTAGCGGGCCAGGCTTCCCAGCGCGCCCCCGAAAGCAACTGCGAGGCAGGACGTGAACGACATCGTTTTCAGTTCCTTCTTGGCCCGCGGGCACAAAAAACCCGCCATGCGGCGGGGTCTCTTCCAGACGCACCCCTGCCGCGATTTCGTTGCGACAGGAGCCATCAGCCATTTCAGGCGGTTTCGGGGAGCTCCATCCCCATCCGTTTTAGACTAAGCCCTGCGCGCGGTGCGCGCAAGGTCTGTCAGCGATCGGTGCGCACCACGACTGTGCCGAGCAGCAGGTCGTGCAGCGTGCGCTTGCGGTCCGAGAACAGCGTGAGCAGCAGCACCAGCGGCGTCAGGATGACGTTTCCGGCCCAGAACAGCACCGAATGCACCATCGCGAAGATGCCGTCGACCGGACGGCCATCCAGCCGTTCAAGGCGAAGGTTCATCAGCTTCATGCCTGTGGTGGCCTGATCCGTGCTGCCCAGCGTGAACCAGACATAGGTGAGCGCGACCACGGGCAACAGCAAGCCGTACAGCGCCCAGCCGAGGCCGAATGTGATGAGGCCAAGCAGAAGCACGAGAACGGCGAACGGGATCGAAAGCAGGCCCATGATGAGATAGTCGATCGCAAAGGCCAGCACACGCCGGGTCCGCACGCCGTCATAGGCGCGGATATCGTCGAGGCGGCTGGTGATGATCTCGCCGTCGAGAACGCGAGCGTTCATATGGGTTCTAAGCCTTTCGGTTACGGGTTCCTTCAGGCTTCAGATGGTGCATGCCGGCGGATTTTCAAGAAATTCCGCTCAATCCGCGGATTTTCCCGGGCGAAGCCCAGCAAGGGCAACGGCCAGCCATCCGGCCATGAGCAGTGTTCCGCCGGCCGGCGCAGCGAAGGGAAACAGCCGTGTGCCGACGAAATCGCGCATCAGCAGATCGCCGCAGAACAGGACAAGACCTGCGATCAGGATCAGGCTGGCGGCGTATAATATGCGGTTGGCGGTTAGCAGGCCGATGGCGAGCAGCACCGGCGCGTGCATCAGCATGAACGATGCGGCCGTGGCGGTGAAGGTGCCGCCTCCATGCGAGGCCGCCGCCGAAAGAGCGACACCTGCCGTGCCGGCGAGCCCGGCGACGAGGACGAGAATGCGATTGTTCATCGGTGGCTGCTCCCGGTACGAATCGGAATCTGAAAGGATCGTTTCGCCGTTCAGCTACGAGGTGAGGCTTCGATAAATCAATCTGGCAAATCGTCCCTGCGGATAAGCCAGTTCCACAGGGCGCCGGCGCCAAGCAGGACCGCCGTGCCAAGGAAGACGGCCTGCATTCCGATATGGCCGCCGACGAAGCCTCCGAGCACCGGCCCCGCCACCTGTCCGACATACTGGGCCGAGATCGCATAGCCGAGGACGCTGCCGCCAACCCCGTCCGGCACATTGTGGCGGATGATGCTGGTGATCGACGGCAGCAGGCCGCCCAGCGCCAGCCCCATGAGGAAGCGCAGCGCGACGAGCTGCCAGCCGGCGGTGACGAACGCCTGCGGCACAAGCAGAAGGGCGGCCGCTCCCAGCGCGCCGATCACCACATTCCAGTGCCCCGCGCGATCTGCCAGCTTGCCGAGCCAGGCGGACGACACAATGCTGCCGAGCGCGGCGGCGGACATGACGACGCCGGCCATCAGCGTGACGTGCGCCTGATTGTCCACCAGTTGCGCGACATAGACTGTGATGATCGGCTCGATCGACATGTTGGCGAACATCAGCAGCATGCCGGTCGCCAGCATGGCTGCAACCGGCCGCTTGTCCGGAATGGCCGCCCATGCGCCGCTTCGTTTCCTGCCGGTGGCCTTCCCCGGTCGGTGCTCTTCCCTGATGAAGAGGGCGGTGGCCAGAAACGCGACAAAAATGGCTCCGCCGGAAAGCATGAACGTGGAGCGGATGCCGATCAGGGGCGGCAGCAGACCTCCAATGAGCGGGCCCACGAGATTTCCGGCCATGATCCCGGTAGAGAGAACGCCCAGCGCCCAGCCGGACCGTTCTTTCGGTGTCTGCATGGCGACGAGGATCGTCGAGCCCGATGCATAGCCGCCGGCCAGGCCGACAAGAAGACGCAACAGGACAAGCTGCTCCACGCTCTGCACCATGCCCATCAGCGACATGCACACGGCCATGCCGAGGCTGGCCCGAACCAGCATCAGCTTGCGCCCGTAGCGGTCGCCAAGGCGGCCCCACAGCGGTGCAACCAGCGCGGCGGCGAAGAATGTGGCTCCATAGGCGATGCCCGACCACTGCACGATGCTGGCATGGCTGCTGGCGCCGAGCTGCTCGACATAGAGCGGCAGGAAGGGGAGAAGCAGCGTCATTGCCACGATGGTGGCGAAGGAACCGGCGAAACAGACGGCGAGGTTACGTCGCCAGTGGCGGTCGTAACCCGTTTCCTGCGGCTGTTCGGATGGCTGGCTGGCTGTCTCTGCGGTTGGGCTTGCGCCGCTCACCCTTTCAGCTTTTCCGCCACGGTGGGCGCGAAGTAGGTGAGAATGCCGTCGGCGCCGGCGCGCTTGAAGGCCAGAAGCGATTCCATCATCGCACGCTCGCCGTCGATCCAGCCATTGGCGGCGGCTGCCCTGATCATCGAGTATTCCCCGGAGACCTGATAGGCGAAGGTGGGCAGGGCGAAGGTATCCTTGAGAAGGCGGATGATGTCGAGATAGGGCATGCCCGGCTTGACCATGACCATGTCGGTGCCTTCCAGAATGTCCTGCTCGGTCTCGCGCAGGGCCTCGGCGGAATTAGCGGCATTGATATAGTAGGTCTTCTTGTCGCCTTTGAGCAGGCCGGCCGTTCCGATCGCGTCCCGGTAGGGGCCGTAGAAGGCCGAATCGAACTTGGTCGCATAGGACATGATGGCCACGTCCTGGAAGCCGTTGTCGTCCAGCGCGGAGCGGATGACCCCGATGCGGCCGTCCATCATGTCGGAGGGTGCGATGATGTCGGCTCCCGCAGCCGCCTGAAGCACGGCGCCGGCCGCGACCTGCTCGACGGTCTCGTCGTTGACGATGATGCCGTTGCGGAGCACGCCGTCGTGACCATGGCTGGTGAAAGGATCCAGCGCGGCGTCCGTAATGACACCGATTTCCGGAACCGCTTCCTTGATGGCGCGGGTGGCCCGGTTGGTGAGATTGTCGGGATCGAGGATCAGCGATCCGGTGACGTCGCGCAGGGACAGGTCCACATTCGGGAAAGTGGCGATGGCCGGAATGCCGAGCCTTGCGGCGCGTTCCACCTCGCGCACGGCCACATCGACGGAGAACCGGAAGACGCCGGGCATGGCTGCAATGGGCTCACGCACATTCTCGCCGTCGACAAGGAAGATCGGCCAGATGAGATCGTCGACGGTGAGGTGGTTTTCCTGCACCAGACGGCGCGACCATGCAGCCTTGCGCATGCGCCTGAGGCGTCGGGAGCCGGTGACTTCGTCTACGGTGCGTGTACCTGCCGCCTTGGTGGGTGCGAACCTGTTCATGGCCAACTCCGCGGGATGGCTGCATCCGCCATTCCCGGTCCTTAATTTGTGCACACTCTTCCGGGCTTCCTGCGAAGCCGCATTCTGGAGGCTTTCTAACATGACCCGGCGTGCTGACCAATGCGACATCATTGTTCCGCTGGCCGTTTCGCTCAATGTCGCAATGATTTCGTGCCATTGACGTAGCTGGTTGGCGCACTTAGCACTTTTGCCGGAGATCATAGGAGAGGGAATCTGTGGCGATGGATTTTGGCGGCGGCGAGGAGATTCGCTTCGAGATCGTGGGTCAGGCCGGTGTGGTGACGCTCACACGTCCGAAAGCGCTCAATTCCCTGACCGCGAAAATGGTCCATGCGCTGGCGGCTGCCCTCGATGCGTGGGAAAAGGACGATGCGATCCGCCTCGTGCTCGTCAGGGGCGAGGGGAGGGCCTTCTGCGCCGGCGGCGACATCATGGATGTCTATCGGGCCGGCAAGGCCGGCGAACGCCACGTCGGCTTTTTCGGCGACGAGTACCGCATGAATGCGCAGCTCGCGCGCTTCCCCAAGCCTTATGTCGCGCTCATAGACGGCATCGTGATGGGCGGCGGCGTCGGTATTTCGGCTCACGGCTCGCACAGGGTCATGACGGAAAACGCCATCGTGGCGATGCCGGAGGTGGGTATCGGCTTCTTTCCCGATGTCGGCGGCAGCCATGTGCTGTCGCGGCTGCCGGGCAGTTTTGGCATGTATATGGCGCTGACCGGCAACCGCGTGCGATATGGCGATGCGCTGGCGGTCGGGCTCGCAACGCAGGCCATCCGGGCCGAAAGCCAGCAGGACCTCATCGACGCTTTCACGGCGTCAGGCGAGGTGGATGCGGTTCTCAGCCGTTTCCATGTCGATGTGCCGCCGGAAACGGACGCTACGACTTTTGCCTCCATTGAGCGCCACTTCTCGCAAGGATCTCTGGAATCGGTTCTGGCCAGCCTGAAGGCGGAAGCCGAAGCAGGGAACGATTTCGCCGCAAAAACGCTCGCGACCATGCTCTCCCGGTCCCCGACCAGCCTAAAGGTCACCTGGCGCCAGATCCGCCGCGGGGCCGGGCTTTCGATGGACGATTGCATGCGCATGGAGTTCAGGGTGCTCAACCGCATGCTGGATGGTCACGACTTCTATGAAGGCATTCGCGCCGCGCTTGTCGACAAGGGCTCGACGCCGGTCTGGAACCCGCCGGCTCTGGAAGCTGTGAGCGATGCTGCCGCAGAAGCGTATTTCGCGCCGCTCGGCGAGCGGGAACTGGTGCTGTGACCGGAGGACTTGCAACCCGGTCCGTCCCCGTCCCGGATACGCTCGATCTTGCGTTCGCCGTGTTCCTGCGTTGCGTCGCCTGCCTGTGTCTGGTTCAGGGCGTCCTCTACTGGATCAGGCTGATCGGCTATTACCCCGGCGATCTCTATCGCTTCGATCTGATGCCGGTACACTGGCAGATCGCGGCTTCGGCGCTTGCGGTGCTGTTTCCGTTCGCCGCCGCCGGGTTGTGGATGCTCGCCTCGTGGGGGCCGGTCATCTGGTTCCTGTGCGCGGCCGGCGAGATCGCCATGTATGCCGGCTTTCCCCAGTATTTCGGCCACAAGCCTTCCGTTGTCGTCTCGCATGCGATCGTCGCCGCGGCCTATTGCGGCCTGCGTGCCGCCTTGCAGATGCGCAGGCGGCCGCAAGCCGTTCGGTAGATACTGCCGGTTCTTCCCGGTCTTCTTCAAATCTATTAGTTCTTTTTTTAGGTTAATTGTCCCGCAAGACGTGACCATTCGTTAAGCGTCTTCGACGGCTCTCGCTGGTAAGCTCTTGTTAGCCTTGGTGTTTAAGTCGAATTTTATGAGTATTCGATAGTGTCGCGATCAAGGTGAGAAAAACAAAAAATCACCAGGCGACAAACGAGAGGCAAAGACAATGAACAACCAGCGCTCGGCGGCGAAGCCCGCTAATGTATCGAATGAGAGCCAGGAAGCTATCCGTTCGCTGTACATGGAATCGCTTCAGCTTGTTGAACGGCTGCATCGCCGTCTTCTTGACGTGATCAAGGACGAGTTCGAACGGGCCGGCCGCTCCGACATCAACGCCATCCAGGCGCTGCTTCTGTTCAATATAGGCAACGCGGAACTGACGGCCGGAGAACTCCGCTCGCGCGGTTACTACCTCGGTTCGAACGTGTCCTATAACGTCAAGAAGCTGGTGGATCTGGGCTTCATCAACCACGAGCGCTCCAAGCTCGACCGTCGCTCGGTGCGCATCAGCCTGACCGACAAGGGCATGGACGTAGCGGACGTGGTGGCGCGTCTCTATGAGAGGCACATCGGCTCCATCGAGCAGGTCGGCGGCATCAACACCGACGAGTTCAAGCAGATGAACCGCGCCCTCCAGCGTCTGGACCGCTTCTGGAACGACACCATCGCCTATCGCATGTAAGGCTCCGGTCGCAGCGCGGATATATGATACTTTGACTGGCCGGGCGGTGCCTGAAAGGCACAAGGCCCGGCCTTTGTCGCATGCGGCGGGGCCGAAAGCCGGCAGGCGCCACGTTGCCGCCATATTCGGATGAAAGCGAGGATGCGGGATCGGTCGTGAATGTCCGACGATGAGCAACCCGTTCAGGCGCGACGCGGGCCCGATGCCGGAACCCCGGCATGGTTGGCGAATTGTTAAGGTCGCAGACCTAGAGTGCCCGGCTGCATTGCCTGAACATTGACTGGATATGTCTGGAACGCCCATGATGACGAGTCGTCGTTTGTTTCTTTCCGGAGCTTCGGCTCTTGCGGCATCGTTCGTGGCCGGTGGCGCGCGTGCCCAGGACGTTGTTGACGATATTCTCCGGGCCGCGGGGCAGGGCGGCTGGCGCGATACGTTCGATGCGCGCGCCAGCGGCAGCGCCAAGGTCCAGTCCACGCGCCCGATCTTCAGCCAGCAGACAATTGCCTATACCGAACAGGCCATCGGCCAGTATCACAATCTGGTTGGGCAGGGCGGCTGGGAGCGCGTGCCTGACACCAAGAAGCTCAAGCTGGGCGTCATCGACCCCGACGTGGTGCCGCTGCGCAAGCGTCTGATGGTATCTGGCGACCTTCCCCAGAATGCGGGTCTGTCCCAGTCCTTCGATTCCTATGTCGATGCCGCGGTGAAGCGTTTCCAGATGCGCCATGGCCTGCCGGCGGACGGCGTGCTCGGCAAGTACAGCTATCTGGCCATGAACGTTTCCGCCCAGACCCGCCTCGGCCAGCTCGAAACCAATCTCGGCCGCCTGCGCGAGAAGGTCGGTGCGCTCGGCAACCGCTACGTGCTGGTCAATATTCCCGCCGCGCAGATCGAGGCGGTGGAGAACGACCGTGTCGTCCTGCGCCACACGGCAATCGTCGGCAAGATCGACCGGCAGACGCCCATCGTGAATTCGCGGATCAACGAGATTATCGTCAATCCGTACTGGACGGCCCCCACCTCCATCGTGCGCAAGGACATCATTCCGCTGATGCGCAAGAACCCGAACTACCTCCGGGACAGCAAGATTCGCCTGTTCGCGCCGGACGGCAGCGAGGTCGATCCGATGATGGTGGACTGGTCGACGGACGAGGCGGCAAAATACCGTTTCCGTCAGGAGCCGGGCACCAACAACGCCATGGCGTCGGTGAAGATCAATTTCCCGAGCCCGGATGGCGTCTACATGCACGATACGCCGCAGCAGAGCCTGTTCGGGCAGATGATGCGCTTCGATTCCTCGGGCTGCGTGCGTGTGCAGAACGTTCGCGATCTGGTGACCTGGATCCTGCGTGACACCCCCGGCTGGTCCCGTCAGCAGTTCGAAGCGGCGATCAAGGCCGGCGAGACGGTACCCGTCGCCGTCGCCAACCCGGTGCCGGTGCATTTCCTCTATGTATCCGCATGGTCGACAAGCGATGGCGTCGTGCAGTTCCGTGACGACATCTATGGCTGGGACGGCGTTGACGAACTGAAGATTTCCTCCGCTTTCTGAGCCGGAACGCACCGGACTTCATGAGGGCCGCCCTGAGGCGGCCCTTTTGCATTGCATGGAGAAAAACTGCGCCAATTGTCTGGGCCAGCAATGGCTGGCGCAATAGGGCCAGCTTATTTCGCCCTGAAAGTGGATAGGGCAGGTCAACTGTGCTAAGGCGCCTGCGGGTTCACTCCACTTAGGGAAACTTCAGGCAATGGCGATACAGTCGGCAGCATCCGGTTCGCTGGAATCTTTCTTTGAAACAACGCTCGCGGATGCCGATCCGGAAATCTTCGGCGCGATCCGTAACGAGCTCGGTCGTCAGCGTCACGAGATCGAGCTGATCGCTTCGGAAAACATCGTTTCTCGCGCCGTCATGGAAGCGCAGGGCACGGTCCTTACCAACAAATATGCCGAAGGTTATCCCGGCAAGCGCTATTATGGCGGCTGCCAGTATGTAGACGTTGTCGAAGAACTCGCCATCGAGCGCGCCAAGAAGCTGTTCGACTGCAAGTTCGCCAATGTGCAGCCGAATTCCGGCAGCCAGATGAACCAGGCCGTGTTCCTGGCGCTGCTGCAGCCGGGCGACACCTTCATGGGGCTGGACCTCAATTCGGGCGGCCACCTCACCCACGGCTCGCCGGTCAATATGAGCGGCAAGTGGTTCAACGTGGTTTCCTACGGTGTGCGTCAGGACGATCACCTGATCGACATGGACGAGGTCGAGCGCAAGGCGCATGAGGTCAAGCCGAAGCTGATCCTTGCTGGCGGCACCGCCTATTCGCGCATCTGGGACTGGAAGCGCTTCCGCGAGATCGCCGACGCGGTCGGCGCGTATCTGATGGTCGACATGGCCCACATCGCCGGTCTGGTCGCAGGAGGCGTTCACCCGTCGCCTGTGCCATATGCGCATGTGACGACCACGACCACGCACAAGTCGCTTCGCGGTCCGCGCGGCGGCATGATCCTGACCAATGACGAGGACATCGCCAAGAAGATCAATTCGGCCGTGTTCCCGGGCCTTCAGGGCGGTCCGCTCATGCATGTCATCGCCGGCAAGGCCGTGGCCTTCGCAGAGGCGCTGAAGCCCGACTTCAAGGTATATGCGCACAACGTCGTCGCCAACGCCAAGGCGCTGGCCTCCAGCCTTCAGGAAACCGGGCTCGATATCGTTTCCGGCGGCACCGACAACCATCTGATGCTGGTCGATCTCAGGCCCAAGAACGCCACCGGAAAGCGCGCCGAGGCCGCCCTTGGCCGCGCCAACATCACCTGCAACAAGAACGGCATACCGTTCGATCCCGAAAAGCCTTTCGTGACCTCCGGCGTGCGTCTGGGCACGCCCGCCGGCACCACGCGCGGCTTCGGGCAGGCTGAGTTCCGCGAGGTCGGCAAGCTTATCGCCGAGGTTCTCGATGGTCTGAAGGCCGCCAATTCCGATGAGGGCAACGCCTCCGTCGAAGCTTCGGTGAAGCAGAGGGTGGTCGAGATGACGGAACGCTTCCCGCTCTATTCCTATCTCGGATAAGCGCTGTTTCGTTTACGGTTGCAGGTGGCCGTCGCGACTGGATCGCGGCGGCCGTTGTGTTTGCCGGGGCACGGACTGCGCTATCGACAGCAAAGAAGCGGCATTGCAATTCCCCCTTGGTGCTTCCTACCTTGGAAGAAAATCTCTAGCCTTGTGCCAGTAGAGAATCGGGTGGGGTTTCATGCGTTGTCCTTATTGCCAGTCTGAAGATACGCAGGTGAAGGATTCACGTCCTGCGGAAGATGGCTCGGCCATTCGCAGGCGACGCGTGTGCCCCGATTGCGGGGGGCGCTTCACCACTTTCGAGCGCGTGCAGTTGCGCGATCTTGTCGTCATAAAGAAGACCGGACGCAAGGTTCCGTTCGATCGCGACAAGCTGCTGCGCTCAGTCGAGATCGCGGTGCGGAAGCGCAACGTCGATCCCGAGCGCATCGACCGGGCCGTTACGGGCATCGTGCGCCAGCTCGAAAGCTCTGGCGAGACCGAGATTCCCTCGGCGGAAGTCGGGCGGCTGGTGATGGAGGCGCTGAAGTCGCTGGACGATGTCGCCTATGTGCGCTTCGCTTCCGTGTATCGCAATTTCCGCGAAGCCAAGGATTTCCATGATGTCCTTGGCGAGCTGAAGGGCGACGAGGACCTTGACTGATCGATGAGCCGCTCCACCGATCCCGAACAGGAAGCCCTCGACCGCAGATTCATGGCAGCCGCGCTGCGCCTGTCACGCCGTAATCTGGGCCGGACATCCACCAACCCGTCCGTGGGCACCATCATCGTGCGCGATGACGGGGCGGGGCCGATGATCGTCGGCACCGGTGTGACCGCCATTGGCGGGCGGCCCCACGCCGAAACCGAGGCGCTGACCGAAGCCGGCGAACTGGCACGTGGCGCGACAGCCTACGTGACGCTGGAGCCATGCGCGCATCACGGGCGCACACCGCCCTGCGCGGAAGCGCTCGCCGCCGCCGGCATCAGGCGCGTGGTCGGCGCGGCCAGCGATCCCGATCCCCGCGTCTCCGGCAAGGGCTATGCCATATTGCGGGAGGCTGGCATCGAGGTAACGGAGCGTGTTCTGGCTGCCGACGCATCGGACCAGCTCGCCGGTTATCTCATGCGTTCTCTGAGGAAACGTCCCGAGGTCACGCTCAAGATGGCGCTCTCCAGCGACGGGAAGATCGGCGCCCGGGGCGAGGGGCAGGTTCCGATCACCGGCGAGGTGGCTCGTCGCGAAGTGCATCTGATGCGGGCGGAAGCCGATGCGATCCTGATTGGCATCGGCACGGCGCTGGAGGACGATCCGGAGCTGACCGTTCGGCTGCCGGGACTGGAGAACAGGTCGCCGGCACGCATCGTGCTGGACAGCGACATCAGGCTTCCTGCGCATGCGCGGCTTGTGTCCGGCATCGACCGCGTGCCGCTCTATGTCGCTGCAAATCTCGAAGCCGAGGCGCAGAAGCGTCTGGAACTGGAACGTCGCGGCGTACGCTTCATCGGCACGGAGGTGCATGACGGCAGGATTGCCCTGCCGGAGCTGCTCGACGATCTGGCTGCGCTGGGCATGTCCAGCATCATTGTGGAGGGAGGCGCGGCCGTGGCCCGGTCTTTCCTCGACGAGGGGCTGGTGGACCGGATCGTGCTGTTTCACGGACCGATGGAGGTGGGCGCGCAGGGCATTGACGCCCCCATGGCCCCCGACCGGATTCCGCCGGGTTTTCGCAAGCTGCGCGAGATGCGGTTCGATCAGGACGGATTCGCAGAGTGGGTAAGGACGGTCTGATGTTCACGGGTATTGTCACCGATGTCGGCAAGGTTGCTGCGGTCGAGCCGCTCAGGGAAGGCGTGCGGCTGCGCATCGATACCGCCTACGATCCGCAAACCATCGATATCGGCGCCTCGATAGCCTGTGCCGGCGTGTGCCTGACCGTCACGGCCTTGCCGGAGAGCGGATCCAATGCGCGCTGGTTCGAGGTCGAGGCGTGGGAGGAGGCGTTGCGCCTGACCACTGCCGCCCAATGGAAATCCGGCACGCGCATCAATCTCGAGCGCGCACTGAAGATCGGGGACGAGCTGGGCGGGCACATCGTGTCGGGGCATGTCGACGCCACGGCGGAGATCGTTGCGGTGCAGGATGAGGGCGACGCCGTCCGCTTTACGCTGGAAGTTCCGGCGGAGTTTGCGCGCTTTGTCGCGCCCAAGGGCTCGGTTGCGCTCGACGGTACATCGCTCACCGTCAACAAGGTGGACGGCAGGCGCTTCGACGTGCTGCTCATTCACCATTCCCTGCAGGTGACCACATGGGGCGAGCGTAAGGCCGGAGATCTGGTGAACCTCGAAATCGATACGATGGCGCGCTATGCTGCACGGCTTGCGGAAGCGGCAGCGCAGGGTTACTGACTGGCTTTCACTGATCCAACCTGTCCCGGTCGCGTGAGGCTTGCGGTCTCGCACGCTTGGGCCTATTGACCGGCTCACTCGGAGACGCAAGGACCATGACTCAGGACAATAAGAAAAAGCTGCTCATCATCGAGGCCCGTTTCTATGACGATCTCGCAGACGCTTTGCTGGAAGGCGCAAAGGTTGCGCTGGATGAGGCGGGTGCGGATTATGACGTGGTGACGGTGCCCGGCGCGCTCGAGATTCCCGCAGTGATTTCCTTCGCGCTCGACGCAGAGGAAGACGAAGGACAAGGCTACGACGGCTTCGTGGCGCTCGGCACCGTCATTCGCGGCGAGACCTATCATTTCGACATTGTGGCCAACGAGTCGGCGCGTGCGCTGATGGACCTTTCGGTGCAGGAATCGATCTGCATCGGCAATGGCATCCTCACCACGGAAAACGAGGAGCAGGCGTGGGCGCGTGCGCGCCGCAGCGAAGGCGACAAGGGCGGCTTTGCCGCGCGGGCGGCGCTGACCATGATCGCGGTTCAGGAGAGGCTTGGAGCTGGACGTTCGTGACTGGGCCTGAAGAAACCAACCCTCCGTTGAGGCAGGCCAACAAGCGTGGCGCGGCGCGCCTCGCAGCCGTTCAGGCGCTGTACCAGATGGACGTCGCCGGCAGCGGGCTGCTGGAGATCACGGCCGAATATGAAGCCTTCCGGCTGGGCAAGGAAGTGGACGGCGCACTTTACCGCGAGGCGGATGCGCAGTGGTTCCGCGCGATTCTTGCCGGCGTCGTGGAAAAGCAGAAGACGCTCGATCCGATCATCCGTCAGGCGCTGACCGAGGACTGGCCCCTGTCGCGCCTCGATTCGACGCTGCGCGCCATCCTTCGCGCCGGCACTTACGAACTGATGATGCGCGCCGACGTTCCGGTCGCGGTGATCGTTTCGGAGTATGTCGACATCGCCAAGGCATTTTACGAAGAGGACGAGCCGAAGCTCGTCAATGCAGTGCTCGATCGCATTTCCCGCCGTGTGCGCGGCGAGGGGAGAGGCAGGGGCAAGGAGGCATTATGAGCGCATCAGGACAGGCCGCTGCCGGCGCGCAGACACCCGCTGTCGAGCGGGAGGCGCGCAGGACGGCGCTGATCCTCGCTACCGCTCAGGCCATCATCGGCTCTGCCGCGCCGATCTGTTTTGCGCTTGGCGCGCTCGCCGGGCACTACCTTCTCGACATGGACAAGTCGCTGGCGACAGCCCCGCTGACCGGCTTCAATGTCGGCGTTGCGGTCGGCGCGCTGCCGGCTGCGGCCATCATACGCCGGCTTGGCCAGCGTGAGGGGTTCCTTGTGGGAACCGGTTTGACTGCGCTTGGCGGGGTGATCGCCACCATCGCGCTCTACCAGTCGAGCTTCTGGTTTTTTGCATTCGGCTTGCTTGTGGTCGGTTTCGGCGGCGCTTTCGTGCAGCAGTTCCGCTTCGCGGCAGCCGACAATGCGCCCCCTGCCTTCAAGGCGCGCGCCATTTCCTTCGTGCTTGCGGGCGGGGTCTTCACCGCAATGCTCGGGCCGCAGGTGGTGATCTTCACCAAGGACCTGCTGCAACCCGTCGCGTTCGCCGGTGCTTTCGCCTCGCTCGTGATTCTGGCCGGCATCGGCGCGCTGGTGCTGGCGCAACTGCGTCCGCGTCCGGTTTCGGAGAAGGTGGAGGAGGCCGTACCGACCGGCCGTCCGCTGATCGAAATCGTCACCCGCCCGCGCTTCGTCACCGCGCTGATCTGCGCAGTCGGCTCCTATGCGCTGATGACTTTCGTGATGACCGGCGCGCCGCTGGCCATGGTCGGTTGCGGTTTCACGTCCGACGAGGCGACGCTCGGCATTTCCTGGCATGTGATGGCGATGTTCGCGCCGAGCTTTTTCACCGGCCGCCTGATCAGCCGGTTCGGCGCGCCGACCATGGTGGCGATCGGCTTCGTGTTGCTGATCGGCTGCGGGCTCGTAGCCCTGTCAGGCATCCAGCTGTGGCAATTCTGGACGGCCCTGATTCTGCTCGGACTTGGCTGGAACTTCGGCTTCATCGGCTCCACGGCCATTGTGGCCGGGTGCTACAGGCCGGAAGAAAAGGGCAAGGTGCAGGGCTTCCACGATTTCGTGCTTTTCTCCAGCGTCGCTTTCGCCTCGCTGATGTCGGGGGCGGTCTACAATGCCTGGGGTTGGGACATGCTCGCGTGGATACTCTTCCCCTTCTCCGGCCTGTGCCTTGTCATGCTGGTCGTGCAGGGCGTCGCCGACCGTCGCGAGCGGGCCGCGGCCTGATCAGCGGCTGACCGGCCGGGGAGGGTGGTCGAGCGTAAGTTCGAGCGTTGCGCCTTCTTCCGTGACGATCCAGCGCCGGCGGATCACGATGAAATCATGATCCGCTGTGCCCTCCTTCAGCGAGACGAGGTCGCCTGTCGCGCATTCGTCGGGCAAGGTCACCGCCTCGATGCGCGTTGCGATGCCGGCGCGTTCCGCTTCCAGACGTGCGGATCGGGTAAGAACAAGCTTCATTCGCACTCTCTTGCCTGTTGTGGTGGACTCAGCCTTTCATGCTCCCCGTTGGGGTATCTGAAGGAGCTTTTGCCATGACCTCCCGGCTTTCCAAGATCATCATGTGCCTTTGTCTTGCGGCGTTCGCCTTCCTCGTGGCCTTCGGCAACATCACCGACTATGGATCGAACTACGCTTTTGTCCAGCATGTGCTGTCGATGGACACCACCTTTCCCGATAACAAGCTGATGTATCGCGCCATCACCAGCCCGGCGCTGTGGACGGCCGGCTACTGGCTTATCATCATCGGCGAAGGGCTGACCTGCGTGCTGTTCCTGATCGCGGCCTGGCAGCTGTGGCAGGCGCGCAATGCCAGCGGCGAAACCTTCAACGAGGCGAAGAAGTTCGTCATCATCGGCACGACCTTGGGCTTCCTGGTCTGGTATTTCGGTTTCATGGTCGTCGGCGGCGAGTGGTTCGCCATGTGGCAGTCGAGCACATGGAACGGACAGGAAGCCGCCTTCAAGTTCTACATGACCATGCTGGCGGTGCTGATTTACGTGATCCAGCCCGACCGCGACCTCAGGCAGAGCTGAAGATACGGGCTTTTGCAGCGCGGAATGCTACTTTCTGGCGAAATCGGGGCAAAAACGTAACAATATCTTGACCTTGCTCACAGGTTTCGCCTAAGCCGCTACAATAGGTCGCACTGCACAATGCGGTGCGGCCTGGTTGCAACGGCCCGGGGAGAGAGGGTTCTTGCGGGCCACAATGTGAGGAATATCCGGCAATGACCATGCTTTATGTCGTCATCGCCTGCGGCCTGCTTTCTGTCCTTTACGCCATATGGGCGACCAAGTCGGTGCTTGCCGCCGACCAGGGCAATGCACGCATGCAGGAAATCTCCGCGGCCATCCGCGAGGGCGCACAGGCTTATCTGGCGCGCCAATACACCACCATTGCCATCGTTGGCGTCGTCGTCTTCGTGCTCGCGTGGTGGCTGTTGTCCGCGACCGCCGCGTTCGGTTTCCTGATCGGTGCCGTGCTTTCGGGCGCTGCCGGCTTCATCGGCATGCATGTGTCGGTCCGGGCCAATGTGCGCACGGCGCAGGCCGCCTCCAACAGCCTCGCCGCGGGTCTCGATATCGCCTTCAAGTCGGGAGCGATCACCGGCCTGCTGGTTGCCGGCCTCGCGCTGCTTGGCGTCGCTGTCTATTACTGGGTTCTCACAGGCCCGCTTGGCCATGCGCCGGCCAGCCGCGAGGTGGTCGATGCGCTGGTGTCGCTCGGCTTCGGCGCTTCGCTGATCTCGATCTTTGCGCGTCTCGGCGGCGGCATCTTCACCAAGGGTGCGGATGTCGGCGGTGATCTGGTCGGCAAGGTGGAAGCCGGCATTCCGGAGGATGATCCGCGCAACCCGGCCACCATCGCCGACAATGTCGGCGACAATGTCGGCGACTGCGCCGGCATGGCCGCCGATCTGTTCGAGACATACGCGGTCACCGTGGTCGCCACCATGGTTCTCGCCGCCATCTTCTTCGGCGATGCGCCGAACCTTGGCGACCTGATGCTCTATCCGCTGGCGATCTGCGGTGCCTGCATCATCACCTCGATCGTCGGCACCTTTTTCGTCAAGCTCGGCTCGAACGGTTCGATCATGGGCGCACTCTACAAGGGGCTGATCGTGACCGGCGTGCTGTCGGTGGCTGGCCTCGCCATCGCCAACCAGTTGACCATCGGCTGGGGCGAGGTGGGCACTGCCAACGACATGGTGCTTACCGGCGGGAACCTTTTTGCCTGCGGCCTGATCGGCCTGCTGGTGACGGCGCTGATCGTGGTCATCACCGAATACTACACGGGCACCAACAAGCGCCCGGTGAACTCGATTGCCCAGGCGTCGGTGACCGGCCATGGCACCAACGTCATCCAGGGGCTCGCGGTGTCGCTGGAATCGACGGCGCTGCCGGCCATCGTGATCGTCGGCGGCATCATCGCCACCTTCCAGCTTGCCGGCCTGTTCGGCACAGCGATCGCGGTGACCACCATGCTTGGTCTCGCCGGCATGATCGTCGCGCTCGATGCCTTCGGTCCGGTTACCGACAATGCCGGCGGTATCGCCGAAATGGCGGGATTGCCGAAGGAAGTGCGCCAGTCAACTGACGCGCTGGATGCGGTCGGCAACACCACCAAGGCCGTGACCAAGGGCTATGCGATCGGTTCGGCGGGCCTCGGCGCGCTGGTGCTGTTCGCGGCCTACTCGAACGACCTCAGATATTTTGCCGATAATGCCGACAGGTATCCCTACTTCTCGGATCTCGGCACGGTGTCGTTCGATCTGTCCAATCCCTATGTGGTGGCTGGACTTATCTTCGGCGGCCTGATCCCGTACCTGTTCGGCGGCATCGCCATGACGGCGGTCGGTCGCGCGGCGGGCTCGATCGTGGAGGAGGTGCGCAGGCAGTTCCGTGAGGATCCCGGCATCATGCAGGGCACGTCCAAGCCCAATTATGCGCGGGCAGTGGATATTCTGACCAAGGCGGCGATCAAGGAGATGATCATCCCTTCGCTTCTGCCGGTGCTTGCGCCGCTGGTGGTGTATTTCGGCGTTCTGCTGATCTCCGGCTCCAAGGCTTCGGCCTTCGCGGCGCTCGGTGCCTCGTTGCTCGGCGTCATCGTCAACGGCCTGTTCGTTGCCATTTCGATGACGTCAGGCGGTGGCGCGTGGGACAACGCCAAGAAATCCTTCGAGGACGGATTCACTGACAAGGATGGCGTGAAGCACCTCAAGGGCTCCGAAGCGCACAAGGCGTCGGTGACGGGCGATACGGTCGGCGATCCCTACAAGGACACGGCCGGCCCTGCGGTCAACCCGGCGATCAAGATCACCAACATCGTGGCGCTGCTGCTGCTGGCAGTTCTGGCCCAGGGTTGATTCGATCTTTCCGGAAAAGGAAAAACCCGCGGGGAGCGATCCTCGCGGGTTTTCATTTGGGGAAGACGTTTTCTCGGGACCGGATCAGTTTCCGCCGCCGATGATGTTGCCGACCTGGCCGGGGCTCATCTTGCCGGCGCCGCTGATGACCTGAGCGAGGAAGTTCTGGTCCTTGCCGCTGGTGGGCGTGGTGCGGCTGATGAAGTCGAAGACCTTGCCGTCCTTCAGGCCATAATTCGCGATGTTGCTGACGCGGCCGTCAGCGCCGAAATAGACGGCAAGCACGCTCTGCTCCACCACCTTTGCATTGGCGAAGGCAACCGGCCGCTTGCGGGTCTGCGAGATGTAGTAAAACACCTCGTTGTCGAATGTCGCCGTGGTGGAGGGGGTGCCAAGCGCCAGCAGCACCTGCTCGCGGCTCGAACCCACCGGCACCATGTCCAGCGATTGCTGGTCGACGACATAGCCCTGATGCAGCGTCTCGCCGGGGTTGAGGTCGCCGATCATTTTCGAGCTGTTGCAGGCCGAAAGGGCTGCCGTTACGGCAATCAGCGACGCAAGCCCGACGGGGCGCGACGAAAATGACGACTTGAATCTCTTCACGCGCAACGACAACTCCATCCAATCAGCCTTGCACGCCCGCTTGCACGGGGCCGCAAAAGCGGTAAACCAGCTTAGCCGCCGATGCAACACGGCCATTCAACAAACAAGGCCCAAACTGCCGGGGCCGTGGGAGACCACTTTTTCATGTTCAAGCGTCTGTTCGGCGCCAGGAGCCAGACAAACCGCGAAGCCACCGATGCGCTCTACGAGCAAATCGTGGCAGCCGCGCGGCAGCCATATTTCTATTCGCACTGGAATGTTCCCGACACCCCGCTTGGGCGCTTCGAGATGCTTTCGCTGCACATGTTCCTCCTCCAGCACCGCCTGCACGGTACGCAGGGGCAGGCGCATGACGTCGCCCAGGTGCTGATCGATGAGTTTTTTCTCGATGTCGACCATTCGCTGCGCGAGCTCGGCATCAGCGACGTCGGCGTGCCGAAACGCATGAAGCGGCTGGCCAAGATGTATTACGGGCGCACCGCAGCCTACGCGGACGCTCTGGAGCGTCAGGACGATGGAGCGCTGGTGGCTGCGCTCGGCCGCAACATACGTCCGGACGAGGAATGGCTCGAATCGACCCGGCTTGCCACCTATGTAAAGGCCGTCGTCCAGGATCTCTCCGCGCAGGATCTGGACGCCATCTGCGCCGGCTCGGTGAAATTCCCGCGCCCCGGCGAGCAAGGACAATAAGATGAAAGATGCCGAAGCCAGGAGCCCCGTTTCCTTCGAGGTCCATGTCGCGCGCCTGCCGCAGAAGGGGCTGCCTGTTGTGGTCGAGGCCGATGAGGCGCAGCGCAGGGCACTGGCTGCGGCGCACGGATTGTTTTCCGTCGAAAGCTTCAGGGCCGAGATGCTGGTCACGGCCTGGAAGCGCAGCGGCGTGAAGGTTTCGGGCCGTGTCGTCGCCGACATCACGCAGTCATGCGTGGTCACGCTCGAGCCTGTGGTCGCTCATATCGATGAGGCGGTCGAGGGCGTATTCCTGCCACAGGATTCCAAACTTGCCCGCTTCGATCAGAACGGAGAGATGCTGCTCGACGCGGAAGGGCCCGACAGCCCCGAGGTGTTCACCGGCGACACCATTGACGTTGGTGCGCTGGCGGAGGAATTTTTCGGCCTCGCCATCGATCCCTATCCGCGCAAGGCCGGCGCCACTCTCGACACCTCCTCGCTGGACGGGCCGGAGGAAAACGAGTTCCAGAAAAAACTGCGCGGCCTTCTCGGAAAAGTCTGAAAGCCGCGCCATATCGCAAAAGCCAGTTGTGCGGCGGAGCAAAACCGCTATTTTCGCCGGAATTTCGGCCAGCCGACAAACCAGCAGTGAGATAAAGACGGCGTGATCAGAATCTCGATCGATGCGATGGGCGGTGATCATGGCGCGAGCGTGGTGATCCCCGCGCTGGCAGCCGTGGCGGCCCGGCGTCCGGAAATCAAGTTCATCATCTATGGCCGCGAGGATGCCGTCCGTCCGGAGCTGGCGAAATTTCCGGCCCTGTCCGGCTCCAGCGAGTTCGTTCATTGCGAGGTCGCGGTCCAGATGGACGACAAGCCGAGCCAGGCCCTGCGCCATGGACGCGGAACGTCGTCGATGTGGAATGCCATCGAGGCAGTGAAGAACGGGCAGGCGGATGCCTGCATCTCGGCCGGCAATACCGGCGCCCTGATGGCGATGGCGAAATTCTGCCTGCGCACCATGGCCAGCGTCGACCGCCCGGCCATCGCCGCGATCTGGCCCAATGTTCGCAGTGAGAGCGTTGTTCTCGATGTCGGAGCGACCATTGGCGGCGATGCCCAGCAACTCGTCGATTTTGCGATTCTGGGCACCGGAATGGCCCGCGCTCTGTTCGGCATCGAGCGCCCGACCGTGGGCCTGCTCAACGTCGGCGTCGAAGAGGTCAAGGGACAGGAAGAGGTCAAGGAGGCCGGGCGCATGCTGCGCGAGGCCGGGCTTTCCTCGCTCGACTATCGCGGCTTTGTCGAGGGCGACGACATCGGCAAGGGAACGGTCGACGTGGTGGTCACCGAAGGCTTTGCCGGCAACATCGCGCTCAAGACGGCGGAAGGCACGGCCCGCCAGATCGCCGGCTATCTGAAGGCCGCGATGGGGCGAACGCTGATGGCGCGCATCGGCTATATCTTCGCCAGGGGGGCCTTCAACCAGTTGCGCGAGAAAATGGATGTCAGCCGCTCCAATGGCGGCGTATTCCTGGGGCTCAACGGCATCGTGGTGAAAAGCCATGGCGGCGCTGATTCGGCGGGGTTTGCGGCAGCCGTCGAGCTTGGGTATGACATGGTCCGCAACAAGCTGCTCGACCGTGTTCAGGCCGACATAGATCTTTTCCACGCACGCAACCCGCAAGGCCAGGCGACGCAGGCCAATGTCGTAAAGACCGACGAAGAAGGATAAGACCTTGATCAGATCAGTTGTGCGCGGCACCGGTTCGGCCTTGCCCCGTCGCGTCATGAAGAATGCCGAGTTCGAGGGTAGGCTGGAAACCTCCGACGAGTGGATCGCACAACGCACAGGCATCCGACAGCGCTACATTGCCGCGGAGGATGAGACGACGGCCTCGCTGGGCGAGGCGGCTGCCCGCGCGGCGCTGGCCAGTGCAGGGCTCACCGCGGACGATATCGACCTGATCGTGCTGGCGACATCGACGCCGAACAACACCTTTCCCGCCACGGCCGTCGAAATCCAGAACCGGCTCGGCATGCATCACGGCTTCGCCTTCGACATGCAGGCCGTGTGCTCCGGCTTCGTCTATGCCGTCACCACGGCGGATGCCTACATTCGCGGCGGGCTTTCCAAAAGGGCGCTGGTCATCGGTTCGGAGACCTTCTCGCGCCTGCTCGACTGGAACGATCGCACGACCTGCGTTCTGTTCGGCGATGGCGCCGGTGCCATCGTTCTCGAGGCGGACAACGGCGAGGGCACCATCGCCGATCGCGGCGTGCTGGCCGCGGCGCTGCGCTCCGATGGACAGCACAAGGAAAAGCTCTATGTCGATGGAGGCGTTTCCACCACCGGCACCGTGGGTCATCTCAAGATGGAAGGCCGTGAGGTCTTCAAGCATGCGGTCGGCATGATCACCGACGTGATCGAGGCGACGTTCTCACAGGCTGGAATCACCGCGGAAGACATCGACTGGTTCGTGCCGCATCAGGCCAACAAGCGCATCATAGACGCTTCGGCGAAGAAGCTCGGCATCGCCGAGGAAAAGGTTGTCATCACCGTCGACCAGCATGGCAATACCTCGGCTGCTTCGGTGCCGCTGGCGCTTTCCGTGGCCGTCGCAGACGGGCGCATCAAGCGTGGCGATCTTGTCCTGCTGGAGGCCATGGGAGGCGGTTTCACCTGGGGCGCGGTGCTGGTGCGCTGGTAGACCGTGCAATTGCCTGATCCAAACGGTCTTGACCTTTACGGATCAATTACTTAGGCTCCGCCGTCGTTTCTGGTGGTCATTGTTTTAACGGATTGGACGGGACGCATGGGGGGAAAGACGCTTACGCGCGCCGACCTTGCTGAGGCTGTTTACCGAAAGGTCGGCCTGTCGAGGACCGAATCGGCCGAGCTGGTCGAAGCTGTTCTCAATGAAATCTGCGAGGCGATCGTGCGCGGTGAAACCGTGAAGCTGTCCTCCTTCGCCACCTTTCAGGTGCGCTCGAAGAACGAGCGGATCGGCCGCAATCCCAAGACCGGAGAGGAGGTTCCCATCCTTCCGCGCCGGGTGATGACCTTCAAGGCATCGAATGTGCTGAAGAACCGCATTCTGCGTTCGCACCAGAATCGCGGAAAAGGCGGCAAATAGGGCTGTCGGACCCGAAAGTTCCGGATAGGGATCCCGTTGCCGGCGGCACACTTGAATATTGGCTCATAAACGGCTGAAATAAGTCCCGGTTCAGGTGCCCGTTGCCAAGGCGATTCGCGTGGCTGCCTGAACGCCGGATAGCGCCATCGTCGCGCATCCTGTCCGCTTACGTGTTTTTGCGAGGATCGGCCATGGAAAAGAGCCCCGACGCCTTTCGCACCATCAGCGAGGTCGCGGAAGAACTGGACCTTCCGCAGCATGTCCTGCGTTTCTGGGAAACGCGCTTCAACCAGATCAAGCCGATGAAGCGCGGCGGCGGCCGCCGCTATTACAGGCCGCAGGATGTCGAGCTCATAAAGGGCATCCGGCACATGCTTTACGATCAGGGTTATACGATCAAGGGCGTGCAGAAGCTGCTGCGCGAGAACGGCAACCAGTTTCTGGTGGCGATCGGCAATGGCGATCTTGCCGCAGTGGAAGCCATTGCGCAGCGCAGGCAGGCCGACGCCGTGGAGCTTACCCCCGCTGCACAACCGCGCGCGGGTGATGAGGAGCAACTTGTGGGCCAGCCCAGGGCCAAGCCCAGCCGCCGCTTCTTCGGCCTCGGCAAGGCCGATGACGAAGGGCCGGTTCAGGCCGACGGGGGCAGGCTGTCACGCGACAACCGCGCCTTGCTGCAGGAGGCGCTCTTCGATCTGCTGGAATGCAAGCGGCTCTTGGATCAGGTGCGCTGACAGGCAGACCCCGCGTTTCGTGGCATCTTGCCGTTGCCATGGTGCTTGGGCGATCTGCTCTGCCTGAACCGCGTATGGCGGTGGAACCAAAAGGCCGGCTCACCGTTTTCCTTCTTTGATTTTGTGAAAGAAGGAAACAGCATGGCGTCGTTTTCGTCCCTATCCGACAAGGACCTCGAGAAGCAGGTTGCGCAACTCTCCAAAGAGCTCGCTTCCCTGAAGAAGCAGCTTTCGAAGCGCGGTCACCATTACTATGAGGAGGGTCGCGAGGCGCTGGCCGATTATCGCGATACGATCTCCGACTATTACGACGAGATTTCCGGACGGATCGGCGACCACATGCCCGATCTGCGCAGGAAGGCGCGGGTCATCGAAAACACCGCACGCGAGCATCCGGCGGCCACAGCGGCTGTGGGGCTGATCGTTATCGGTCTCGCCGCCTCGCTGCTTTTTGGAAGGCGATGAACTATCCATTCCGGCCGCTTCGGCGGCCGGACCTGTCATAATGGCATTTTTGAAAAAAATGGTCGGAGTGGCGGGATTCGAACCCACGACCCCTTGACCCCCAGTCAAGTGCGCTACCGGGCTGCGCTACACTCCGAACCGGGAGAAGCCTTATATTCTGCGCACTTGGCGCGCAAGGGCTAAAACGCCTCAAAAGAACATAAGCCGATCATTTGCAGTGAATTGCGCGTTTCGCAGCGCAGGGCGTTGCGGTCGGTGCCGCTGAATTTCAGCCGGTCCACAACCTGCAAGCCGTCGTCGCCATGGGATAAGCTGTAGTCGCAGGCATGAAACATGGGGCTCTGCAAATCCGATGTTCCGGCGACGCAAACAGTTATCTGGTCTTCATCTCGACACGAGGTGCGAAGCGGACATTGCGAATCTCGCTTTTCATCGTCTCGTTCCTGTAATTCAGCAGCGCCACCACCCGAACGAAGCGGGTGCCAGGATGGAACTGGTTGTGGTTCTCGTTGCCTTGTCCGCTGATCACGCCGGACACCGTCGCCCATCCGCGCGCGGGAACGAGGTAATAGTTGTTGGCTGCCGCGTACCGGTTGGGACCGGGTTTTGAAGTCAGCCTTTCCTTTCTTTCATCATAGCCGATTACACCCAGATAGGTAACAGCGCCGGCCGCCTCGTCCCCGTTCGAGGCGAAGCTGCGTATCTCGCCAGACAGGTCGTATGTCAGGGAAGGGTCCACGGGTATCATTCCCGACGTGACGATGGTTGGACCGCTGCCGGACAGGACTCCGGTGCTGTCTGTAGCAAGCTGTTTTTCGGCGACCGGGTTCGATTCGGCATTCGTCCTTGTCGTAAGCCAGCCCGCCTGCATGGCGATGAGACATGCGACCCCTGTCACCGCCAGCACAGACAACAGGATACGTCCGTAAAACCTCAGGGCCAGAAGGAAAGCTGCATTCTGCATGGGCGGCACTGTAAAACCTTCGGTCGGCTTCTGGCCGAGGCAATCGCAACGAACGGGCGCACGGTTGGAAAATGCCTGCGGAACAGGACACCTGACCGGAAAATGTGGCGACTATCCGGACAGTGCTGCCGGGATCGATGCAGAAGGGCCGCGAACGTGGCGACGCTCAGTAGGCGTTTTCGGTATTGAGCAGGCGGATCGGCGTCAACAGCAGGATTTTCAGGTCGAACAGCAGAGACCAATTCTCGATGTAGTAGAGATCGAATTCCGTACGCATGCGGATCTTCTCGTCCGTGTCCATCTCGCCGCGCCAGCCATTGATCTGTGCCCAGCCGGTGACCCCCGGCTTGACCTTGTGGCGGGCAAAGTAGCCGTCCACCACTTCCGCGTAGAGCAGATTGTGCGACTGGGCGGCAACGGCATGAGGGCGCGGTCCCACCAGCGAGAGTGATCCCAGCAGGGCATTGAAGAACTGGGGCAATTCGTCGATCGAGGTCTTGCGGATGAAGCGGCCGACGCGGGTCACCCGCGGGTCGTTGCGGGTCACGGTCTTCCTTGCGGACGGATCCGACTGGTCGGCATACATGGAACGGAACTTGTAGACCTCGATGACCTCGTTGTTGAAACCGTGCCGCTTCTGCCTGAACAGCACCGGGCCCTTCGAATCCAGCTTGATGGCAATGGCGGTGGCGATCATGATCGGTGAGAACAACAGGATGCCGATCAGGCTGAAGATGATATCGAAGGCACGCTTGGCGACCGAATCCCAGCCGTTGATCGGCTTGTCGAAAATGTCGAGCAGGGGCACCGAGCCGATGTAGGAATAGGCCCGGGGCCGGAACTGGAGGGAGCTGGACTGGGCCGAAAGCCTGATGTCGACCGGCAGAACCCACAGTTTCTTGAGCAGTTGCAGGACCCGCTGCTCGGCTGTTATCGGCAAGGAGACGATCAGCAGGTCGATGCGTGCGATGCGTGCGAACTCGATCAGTTCGGAAATCGTACCGAGCTTCGGATAGCCCGCCACAATGGGCGGAGAGCGCTTGTCGTCGCGATCGTCGAAGATGCCGCAGATTCGTATGTCGTTATAGGGCTGCTGCTCGATTGCGCGGATAAGATTCTCGGCGGCCTTGCCGCCACCGACGATGACCGCACGGCGTTCCATGCGCCCATTGCGCGCCCAGCGACGGATCAGCCGCGCGACTATCAGGCGCAATGTGAAGCTGGAGGCGAAGCCCGTCACGAACCACACGCCGAACATCAGGCGCGAAAAATCGGCGCCCACCTTGAGCATGAAGGCAGTCAGCGCCATCAGCGCGAAAGTGCCGGCCCATATCAGGAGAATGCGGGAGAAGGTGGCGAAGGGGCGCATCAGCGCCACCACCTGATAGCAATCGCTGAACTCCAGGAAGGCAACCGCTATCGCCGACCCACCTGCGATGACGACGTAATATTGCCAGTCTGCGGGATCGAAGGGCCCGACAAGGAACCAGTAGACGACAAGGCCCGACAGCATCAGGACGGCAAATTCAAGTATGCGCAGCGTGCCGCTCACCATTACCGGGGTAACGGTATCGTTGCCGAGCTGAGAGGCCACCTGTCTCGCCGTTTCGTTCAGCACGGACGGCCGCTCCCCGGCAGGGGATGCCCTGAGTTCTTGCGCTGCTTCCGGCGAGAAGCGTTTGGCAGGATCGATATCGTTCATGATCAGCCTGTCGGTTCCCAAACTGCTTAGCGAGCGAGAGCTAAGAAACCGTTCAGGTCGAAAGCTAGTTTGTTGCTATCGCACAGGCAAGAACAGGCTGTGTCGTGCCGGTCTGTCAAAACAGCCGTTCACGCACATAGATCGTATCGCCGGGCAGAATGGGGTCCGAGGTCAGCACCCGTCCGGTGATGACCTTGCCATTGATGTCGCGGGTGATGTCGACATTTTCCTGATTTGCCCGTGCCGAGAAGCCGCCGGCTATCGCTATGGCCTTCTGCACGGTCAGACCGGGCACGTAGGAGTATTGTCCCGCGGAGCCGACTTCGCCCATCACGAAAACAGGGCGGTAGCGGTCGATCTCGACCGAGACGTCGGGATCGCGCAGATAGCCCTGGCGCAGTTTGGCGGCAATCTGTTTCTCAAGCTGCTGTGCCGTGTGCCCCCTGGCGGGAATGACGCCGACCAGCGGAAAGGAGATGTAGCCCGACTGGTCGACACTGTAGGTGTTGGTCAGTCCTTCCTGCTCGAACACGGTGATACGCACCCGGTCCCCGGCGCCGAGCTGATAGGGCTGGTCCAGAACTTCATGAAAGGCAGCCGGTGTGGGCCGATAGCTGGCGCAGCCCGACAGGATCGCGGAAACGGCGATCACGGCGCTCAACAGGACGGCGGGGCTCTTCATGGACGACTCGACATTTTGACCATCTAGGCCGTGCGATCTTTCGGACCTGTTCCGTTATCATCCTATTAGGGTTAATGGCCGGTAAAGCCATTCCTTCGCTTGTCGTTCGGGAGGAAATACGGCGTGGTAAGGCAGCAGGACACGGGATTTCAGGCCGGCTTCGACATCACCGGAACAGGGCGCGTGGCAGAATTGCGAATGGAGCCGGTCAGTATCGGGTCGGCGGTATACCGGATCATCGAGACCGGAACCGCCTGTGCCGCATTCGTCTCCCCGGAAGGCGTCGCCGCGCCGACCGCTTCCTTGCCGGTCGCCCGCGAACTGTCGCAACTGGGACTTCGGGTGGTGCTCGTCGATCTGACCGTCGCGGGCGTGGTTTCCCTGCCAATGCTCGGCACGGTTTCACTGCCGGGCATCACCGATCTGCTTGCCGGAACGGGCGAGACCAGCCATGCCATTCATGCGGATCGATGTGGCGATTGTGGCATCGTTCCCGTAGGCACGGCCGATCCGGCATCGGCGATGCGATTCGCCGCGCGTCTGCCTGCAATCTTGCAGGCGCTTGTCTCGACTTTTGATGTGGTTGTGGTGGAGTGCGGCCCCGCCAGCCCGGGGAGCCTCGGCTGGCTCGGGTCCGGCGACATCGACATGTTCATCAGCGTCGCTGATGATCGGAACCCGGCGGATGAAAAGGAAATGTCCGGGATTCGCGACAGATTTCCCGATGCCGTTGCGGTTATGAATCCTCGCAAGATCAGCTTCAGTTTCCGAAGCTGACAGCAAGATTGACGGCCGCCGCCACGATGACCGTGTTGAAGAAGAACGACACGATGGAGTGGGCAAGAACGATGCGGCGCATATGCGCCGTGGTGACGGAGGTGTCGGAGGTTTGCGCCGTCATGCCGATGACGGTCGAAAAGTAAAGAAAATCCCAGCCTTGCGGGCGTTCGGTGCCCGGAAACTCGAAGCCGCCGGCGGGCTTTCCCCTCTTGTCCTTGCCGCTTTGGCCGTCACCGTCCATCCAGTAGACATGAGCATAGTGAAGCGCTGTCATGGCGTGGATCGTGAACCAGCCGAGCGGAATTGAAGCCAGCACGAAGACAAGCCCGGCAGGCCCGGTTCCCGGGCTGTTTATGATCTGGAACAGGGCGCCAACCGCCACGCCGACCACCATGAACGTAATGATGAAGATGACTGCCAGCGGCTGGTCGGTGGCGCGTGCGTTGCGACTGAGATAGTCGGCACTGAGCAACGGCATTTCCGCCAGCACCAGCGCACTGTAGACCGCGAAAAAGGCGTTGGCGCCGATCGAATAGGCGAGGTCGGCTCGCAGAAGAAGGGCCGTTACGAGGGCAGCGAGACCGATCAGCGCCGACAGCCCGAAAAGTGCATGCCGGTGAATGGGCAGCCAGCCTGACCGTGGCTGCGCCGCGTTCATGTGGATGGGCCCGACTTCAGGGCAACACGCACGATGCGGTCGAGCTCGCCAAGAAAGCGCGACCGGTCACGCGGCGCGAAGGAAGCGTTGTAGCCCTTGCTTTCGCCCGTTTCGCGCAAATGCTGTTTCAGATCGCGCATCGCGACTGCCATGCCGATCGTTTCGGGCGTGAAGGGACGTCCCGTCGGGCCGAGCACATGGGCGCCAAGCGCCACGGTGCGGGCGGCCAGGTGGCTGTCGGCGGTGATGACGACATCGTTCGCCTGCGCATGCTCCACGATCCAGTCATCGGCCGCGTCCGCGCCGGACGGCACCACGACGTTGCGGATCTTCGGGTCGCGCGAGGGGCGCAACCCGCCATTGGCCACGAAGACCGTTTCAAGGTCGAAGCGTTCGGCAACCCGGAGGACTTCGGCCTTGACTGGGCACGCGTCGGCATCGACATAGATCACCGGCGCCATGCCCGTTCCTCAGTAAATCACCACGCCGCGAACGGACTTGCCCGTGTTCATCAGTTCAAAGCCCTTGTTGATGTCTTCGAGCGGCATGGTGTGAGTGATCATGGGGTCGATCTGGATCTTGCCTTCCATGTACCAGTCGACGATCTTCGGCACGTCGGTGCGGCCGCGTGCGCCGCCGAAGGCCGTTCCCTTCCAGGTGCGTCCGGTTACGAGCTGGAAGGGGCGCGTCGAGATTTCCTGACCCGCGCCCGCGACGCCGATGACGATCGATTCGCCCCAGCCGCGATGAGCGCATTCCAGTGCCTGACGCATGACCTTGACGTTGCCGGTGCAGTCGAAGGTGTAGTCGGCGCCGCCGATCTGATCGGCTCCGCGTTTCGTCATGTTGACGATCTCGGCCACGACGTCACCAACCTCGGTCGGGTTGATGAAATGGGTCATGCCGAACTTCTCGCCCCACGCCTTCTTGTCGTTGTTGATGTCGACGCCGATGATCATGTCGGCGCCGGCGAGCCTCAGTCCCTGAATGACATTGAGGCCGATGCCGCCCAGACCGAACACGGCGGCCGTTGCGCCGATCTCGACCTTGGCCGTATTGATCACCGCACCGATGCCGGTGGTGACGCCGCAGCCGATGTAGCAGATCTTGTCGAAGGGCGCATCCGGATTGACCTTGGCCAGCGCGATCTCGGGCAGGACCGTGTGATTGGCGAAGGTGGAACAGCCCATATAGTGAAAAATCTTTTCCCCGCCGACCGAGAACCGGCTGGTGCCGTCCGGCATCAGGCCCTGGCCCTGGGTGGAGCGGATGGCGGTGCACAGGTTGGTCTTGCGGCTGAGGCAGGAGGGACAGGAACGGCATTCGGGCGTGTAGAGCGGGATGACGTGATCGCCCTTCTTCAGGCTGGTCACGCCCTTGCCGACATCGACCACGACGCCCGCGCCTTCATGGCCGAGAATGGCCGGGAAGATGCCCTCCGGATCGGCGCCCGACAGGGTGAACTCGTCGGTATGGCAGATTCCGGTTGCCTTGATTTCGACCAGCACCTCGCCTTCGCGCGGCCCTTCGAGGTCCACTTCCATGATCTCAAGGGGCTTGCCTGCTCCAACGGCAACGGCGGCGCGGGTTTTCATGAAGTTTCCTCCCTGCAATGCGAATATGATTGTCGCCAAACTAGCAGCACGAGGCGGGTGTGCAAGCTGCCGCGTGACTGTGGGGCATTCCGCCGCTTGCCCGATACAGGTTGTGAACAGGGGTGGGCTGGACTCGCGCCGTCCCGATCCCGACTATAAAGCTCTGTGAACGAATCCCCGGTTTGCAACATATGAGTGACGATCAACCCGTGAGCGAAAAGATGATGGCCCTGCCGGCTGCAAATTCCGGGCGCATGTTCATCCATCTGCGCGTCCATTCGGCCTATTCGCTGCTGGAAGGTGCGTTGCAGCTTGGCGCCATCGTCGGCCACGCTCTCAAGGACAATTGCCCGGCGGTGGCCGTTACCGACACCAACAATCTGTTCGGTGCGCTGGAATTTGCCCAGAAGGCCACCAAGGACGGCGTACAGCCGATCATGGGCTGCCAGATCGATTTGTCGTTTGCAGGCGAGACATCGGAGGGGCCGCGCGATCGGCGCAAGGCCGGGCCGGACATGGCGCCTGTGGTGCTGATCGCCGCCAATGAGGAAGGCTATGCCAATCTGGTGCGGCTGGTCAGCCATGCCTATCTCGACACGCCTGCCGGCGAGCCGGTGCATGTCACCAGCGAGATGCTGGCCCAATATCGCGAAGGCGTGATCTGTCTCACCGGCGGGCCGCGCGGGCCGATCGGCGGTGCGCTCAAGGCCGACCGGTACGAACTTGCCGAATCGCGGCTCCTGTTCCTGAAGGGCATGTTCGGTGACCGGCTCTATGTCGAGCTTGAGCGTGTGGGCGGATACGACCGTGGCGTCGAGCAGCGCACCATCGATCTTGCCTATCGCCACGAGTTGCCGCTGGTAGCCACCAACGAAGCCTTTTTCCTCAAGCGCGACGACTACGAGGCCCATGACGCACTGATTGCAATCGCCGAAGGATCGGTGATCGCGGTCGACGACCGTCGCCGTCTTTCGCCCGACAATTACCTGAAATCGCAGGCGGAGATGGCGAAGCTGTTCGCCGACCTGCCGGAGGCGCTCGACAATACCGTCGAGATCGCCATGCGCTGCTCCTACTATCCGAAGAATCGCAAGCCGATCCTGCCGCGCTTCGCCGGTGCCGATGTCGAGGACCCGGAGGCTGCCGAAAGGGCGGAGGCGGAGGAGCTGAAACGTCAGGCGCGCGAGGGACTGGCGCGCCGGCTGGAGGCGCACGGGCCGACCAAAGGCCATACGGTCGAGGATTACAGTGAGCGGCTCGAGTTCGAGCTCGGTGTCATCGAGCGCATGAAGTTCCCCGGCTACTTCCTTATCGTTGCCGACTTCATCAAATGGGCGAAGGCGCAGGATATTCCGGTGGGACCGGGCCGCGGCTCGGGTGCGGGATCGCTGGTCGCCTATGCGCTGACCATCACCGACATCGATCCGCTGCGCTTCTCGCTGCTGTTCGAGCGCTTCCTCAACCCCGACCGCGTGTCGATGCCGGACTTCGATATCGATTTCTGTCAGGACCGGCGCGAAGAGGTGATCCGCTACGTGCAGGGCAAATACGGCCGCGAGCAGGTGGGGCAGATCATCACCTTCGGAACGCTTCAGGCACGTGCAGTCCTCCGCGACGTTGGTCGTGTCCTGCAAATGCCCTACGGTCTGGTCGACCGGCTGTGCAAAATGGTGCCTGCCAATCCGGCCAATCCGGTCAAGCTCAAGGACGCCATCGAGGCCGAGCCGCGCTTTGCCGAGGAGGTGGAGAAGGAGCCCATCGTCCAGACTCTGCTCGACATGGCGCAGAAGCTGGAAGGGCTCTACCGTCACGCTTCCACCCACGCCGCCGGCATCGTCATCGGCGACCGTCCCTTGTGGGAACTGGTGCCGATGTATCGCGATCCGCGCTCGGACATGCCGGTCACCCAGTTCAACATGAAGAAGGTGGAAGACGCGGGGCTGGTGAAGTTCGACTTCCTCGGCCTCAAGACGCTGACCGTGCTGGAAACGGCGGTGAGGCTTATCCGCCGGCGTGGCGTCGACATCGACCTGTCCAAGCTGCCGCTGGACGACCAGCCGACCTATGCGATGCTTTCGCGCGGCGAGACGGTCGGCGTGTTCCAGGTGGAATCGGCGGGCATGCGCAAGGCGCTGATCGGCATGCGCCCGGACTGCATCGAGGACATCATCGCGCTGGTTGCGCTCTACCGCCCCGGCCCGATGGAGAACATCCCCACCTACAACGCCCGCAAGCACAACGAGGAGGAAACGGCTTCCATCCACCCCAGGATCGACCATCTGGTGAAGGAGACGCAAGGCGTCATCGTCTACCAGGAGCAGGTCATGCAGATCGCGCAGGAGCTGGCCGGCTATTCGCTCGGTGAAGCAGATCTGCTGCGCCGGGCCATGGGCAAGAAGATCCGCGCCGAGATGGACAAGCAGCGCGAGCGCTTCGTCTCCGGCGCGGTCGAGCGCGGGGTGAGCAAGCAGCAGTCCAACTTCATCTTCGACCTGCTCGCCAAGTTCGCCGACTACGGCTTCAACAAGTCGCATGCCGCCGCCTATGCCGTGGTGTCGTACCAGACGGCATACCTCAAGGCCCATTATCCGGTCGAGTTCCTGGCGGCGTCGATGACGCTCGACATGAACAACACCGACAAGCTGGCCGATTTCCGGCAGGATGCCATGCGGCTCGGCATCGATGTGGTGCCGCCTTCGGTGCTGACCAGCTATCGCGACTTCGAGGTTGGCGAAAACAAGATCTTCTATTCGCTTGCGGCGTTGAAAGGCGTGGGCGAAGCCGCCGTCGATCACATCGTGGAACAGCGCAAGGAAGGCCAGTTCCGCAGCCTTGCCGATTTCTGCGAGCGCATCGACCCCAAGATCGTCGGCAAGCGGGTGTTCGAAAGCCTGATCATGGCCGGGGCCTTCGATTGCTTCGGCCACGAGCGCGCGGCTATGATGGCCGGCGTGGAGCGCATGATGGGGCTGGCCGCGCTTTCCCAGCAGAATGCGACCTCGGGGCAGGGCGATATTTTTGGCGCCTCGCTTGGCGCGCAGTCGAATGCGCTGCATCTGCCGGTGGTCGAACCGTGGTTGCCGGCAGAGCGCCTGCACCGCGAGTTCCAGGTGGTGGGCTTCTATCTGTCGGCGCATCCGCTCGATGAGTACAAGCAGGTTCTGGAAAAGATGCGGGTGCAGAACTGGGCGGAGTTCTCGGCCGCTGTGAAGCGCGGTGCATCCGCCGGGCGGCTGGCAGGCACGGTGACCTCCAAGCAGGAGCGCAAGACGCGCACCGGCAACAAGATGGGCGTGGTGAACCTGTCCGACACCACGGGCCAGTTCGAGGCTGTGATGTTCTCCGAGACGCTGGCGCAATATCGCGATCTTCTGGAAGCCGGCAAATCCGTGGTGATCGAGGTGGGCGCGGAGGACAGGCCGGAAGGGGTCAACCTGCGCATCCAGGCGGTGAAGTCGCTGGACGACGCAGCCAGTCAGGTGCAGAAGATGCTGCGCATCTTCGTGCGCGGGGCTGCGCCCATCGATTCGGTCGCGACACGCCTTTCGCAAAGCGGCGAAGGACAGGTCAGCATTGTCGTCCTGAAGGAAGAAGGGCAGGGGGAAGTCGAGGTGACGCTGCCGAAACGCTACCGCATCGACCCCAGCATCGCTTCCGCAATCGGCGCGGTTCAGGGCGTGGTCGAGGTGGAGCTGGTGTAAGCCGGCTTCACTGGACGGTTCGCTCGCTGCACGCTATCGCTTGGCGATGAGCAAGGATGCCGAAGAAAAGCAACTGAGCGGGATAGCAGCGCTGAGGGACCGGCTGCGAAAGCTTTATCACGGCAATTCGCCCGCGGCATTCCGCTTCCAGATTGCGACGATCCTGATCGACCTGGCGATCATCGTCTTCTTCATCCTGACGCCGGTGTTGCAGGAAACGCCGACTTTCCTGTGGATCGATTATCTGGTCGCTGCCCTCGTCGCCGCCGACATGGCCGGCAGGCTGCTCGCTTCAACGGACATGATGCGCCTGATCCGCCGGCCGACCTCATGGATCGACATGTTCATCCTGCTGACGCTGCTGTTTCCACAGGCGCTGGCCAATCTCGCCTTCCTGCGCATATTGCGGCTGTGGTCGCTGTCGCGCAGCGGTTCCCTGTGGCGGCATTTCGAGATGAAGCGGCTGCGGCCATGGCGCGAGGCCAGCCATGCCGTGGTCAATCTGGTAACGTTCCTGTTCGTCGTCACCGGCTTCGTCTACACCTTCTTCTTCCGCAACGGTTCGGGCTTCGAAGGCTATGTCGACGCCATGTATGTGACCGTGGCGACGGTAACCACGACCGGCTTCGGCGACATCGTGCTGCCTGGCGTTGCCGGCAAGCTGACCGCCATCGTCACCATGATCATCGGCATCACGCTGTTCGTGCGGCTGGCGCGGGCGCTGTTCCGGCCCAACAAGGTCTTTTTTCCCTGTCCGCGCTGCGGTTTGCAGCGGCATGAGCCCGATGCCGTGCATTGCAAGGCGTGCGGCCATATCCTCAATATTCCCGACGACAACGACTGAGCGGGTCTAAGAGACCTGTGCGCGGGTAGCTGTGGACGGCATTTTCTATTTGTGATTCGCTCTCCTTGAACGAGAGATTGAGGGCAGCGATGGCACGGCGGCGGATTGGTCAGGAAAGTTTCGGG
>JAIPUZ010000024.1 GCA_022833215.1 Mesorhizobium sp.
ACGCCAGCGGCATCCCTGCACATCCCTCGAACAGGGGCCAGGCATCGGCAAGCGGGCCGGCCATCGCCCGGTCGAAGCCGATGCGCAGGGCGGGATCGTAGGGCAGGTCGAGGCCATCTGCGGTCTCGACGAAATGGCGGACCGCCTCTTCCTCCCATCTCAGGGCAGGAACGTTGCGAAAGCCGGGATTGGCGGCCGGGCTGCGGTCGACCATCTCTTGGCCCAATCGGCCCGAAGCTGCGATTTTGGCCAAGTTGAAGAACGAATGTTGAACGTTCATGCCTACCAGGACCGTTCTTCGCCGCCGATTTCGTGGATATCGACCTCGATGGAGCACCTGTAGATCTCGGCGATGTTGAACATCTCTATCTGGAGATTTTCGATTTCATCATCCAGGCTGACGCTATCGGGCTCGCGGTCATAGGCGATGGTCAGCAAGTAATCGCAGCTACCGGTCTTTTGCATCTGATAATCAAGCTCCAGCATCGCCTCGATGCGCTCGCGAGCGGGCTTTCTGCCCCTGCCATGCTTGTTGAAGTTTTCGATGATCAGATGCAGGGCGATTGCGGGTGAGGCTCCTGTTTTGAAGGATTACGGCTGTTGAAGTGCAATCTTGCGAACGGGCGCAATGAGATGGCCGAGATGAAACGCCGCTTCGCCGGCGCATGATCGAGGACATGACGATCCGCAATCTGCTGAGTCAGCAGGTTCGTTCAAGCCCTCGATGCGGTCATAGGCTGAACCATATGACCATTTCATCGTTACCGTCTTCCCGACCGCTGGCCGAGGGTGGGCAGTTCACCGCGAGAGGATGCCACGCTTCAACAGCGGATATGCGAAAACCTGATCGACGTTGGCGGGGCCGACCTCGCGGGTCCAGTAGTGGATATCAGACAGGGCGTTGACCAGTTCATTGATCGCATGCGCCGCGATGGCTGGGTCAACAAGCCGGATGGATCCGTCACGGATGCCGTCCATGATGAAGCCGGTGAACCGGTTGGTGATGCGATTGCCATTCAACTGGATGTCTTGGCGCAGCGCCAGCGGCAAGGCCGCGAGCGCCGTGCGCCTCAGCAACGGCCCGGCCTCGGACAATTGGAACCGTGCAAGAACGAGAACCGAGCGCATGAGCTTGGCCCAGCCGGAATGCTCACCGGCGGCCTCCTGCTGGACAGCCTGCATGATCAGGAAGGTTCGGCTGAAGCAGTCGGCGACGAGATCACCCTTGTTCTCGTTGTGATGGTAGAACGCCCCCTTGGTCAGGTTGAGGCGCGAGGAGATCTTTTCTACAGAGGCGCCGCGATAGCCCTGTTCGTTGATGAGGACGGTGGCGGTTTTCAGGAAGCTGTCAGCGCTTTCGGTTGCCCGACTAACGAAAACATCCGCCACCCGCGAAATGCCGTCATTGTCTATATCTGGCGGATTGGTGGAGGAAATGCCGTGAAGAACGATGTCCACGACCTCTTCGGCGATCCGCGGATAGTCTTCGGAAGCGTAGTTGACGGCAAGCAGCCTGAGGCTGTGCAAAATGGACAGAAGCAGATGCGCTCGTGCATTCAGCATTTGCCGGTCGTCGACGGCATCTGCCAGAAAGTCGCGGACGCGGCGGAACAATGCGTTATAGGCGTGCGACACCTGTTCCCACTGGACGCCGACGAGCGACCGCATCTCCAGGAACGCTACCGGCTCAGGCTGTGTGCCCTCCGCAACTTCGGCCAAGAGGGCGAAGAAGTCGCGTACGAGCGTTGATACTTTTTCCTGGGGGGAAGGCTTTCCCTCCGCCCGATCAACAAGTGCATTGTAGATGTCGAGCGACCGCAGAAAGCAGGCAGCAGCAAGATCGTCCTTGCGGCGGTAGTAATAAGTGACGGAATTAGTCACCAGTCCCACGGCCTCGGCGACCTCCGCCAGCGAGGTGCTGTTGATGCCTTTCTTGTTGAACAGCCGCGCGGCCGCCCGCAGAATCTCTTCCTGCCTTCCTTCGTATTTTTGTGTTCTTTTTGTTTTGGGAGCCTGAGAATTTGCCATGGTATGCAGGAGAGCCGGATTATCTGACCCAGAACAACTACTGAAAGGCTGCTTGCAGGGCAACCTCATGCATCGCCGTGTTGGCTTGCCTCAAGATGGCGTGACATGCTCAAGAATCGCGGCAACCATGCCGAACGCGCCCGCGCAGCCCCCGGACTGCAACAGGATGACCGGGGTTTCGAGGGATCGGCACGTTTTCCGCAAGCGCTTCGCCAAGGTCGCAGCCGCCCGGGCAGATCGACGGTTGATACATATGCGCCGGCCTTCAACCAGGCGACAATCAGGAACGGCTTCACGCCGAACAATACGGAAATCGAAGACACGACGATATCCGTGTCGCGAACGGTGTCCTCGGCATTGTCACAGACCTGCGGCTCAAGACCCATGTCGCGGCCGTTCGCGGCAAGCGCCGTGGGCTTGTCCTTCGAGCGGGAGAATATCCTACCGATTTCAGCGGAAACGCCCGCGCATAGCTTCGAGGTTGAGCCGCCCCTGTAAGCTCGCGCGGATCAGCGCCAGCGTTTCGGAGCGAGGCTTTGCGATCCCAAGCCCGCTGCTATGGCCCTTCCCTGCATCGAAGGAAGCCGCCAAATGTTGTGCGATAGGCCCAGTCATGGATGTTCACCAACTGGGGGTGCTTGTTTCTAAAGTCGATTTTTTGCGCGCTTTCATCTCCCATTCCGTAATTCGTTAAACAGGTATGTGAATAGTAAAAAAATTATCATGATAAATCAACATTTTATCAAGATTTCGAAAAAAATTAGAAAACATGTTGTGGGATCAACATTGACATCGTTCGCGTCGTGGTGTGTGTTCTCAACTGAACCGGCCAATAGCAGGAGGCTTGTGGGCCGCATGTGTGATTGGGTCAGGGAAAACCTACGTGGGGGAGGCGGCGTGGGCGACAGATTCCTCTACTGACCGATGCCTTCGCCATTCCGCTTTCGATCAAGGGCACATAAAATGGGAGGTTTGCATGCGCCGTCGTGACGTTCTCAAGGGTGTGGCCTTGGGTGCCGCTTCGCTGGCCCTGCCCAAGGTGGTGATCGCCCGGCCGGCATCGGTCCTTCGCTATATGCCGGGTGCGGACCTGGCGGTCCTCGATCCGCTAGCCTCGTCGGCATTCGTCACTTGCTACCATGCGAACTTGGCTTTCGATACCTTGTTCGGCCAGGATACGAAATTCAATCCTCACCCCCAGATGGTGGATGGCTACGTCGTCGAGAACGACGGGAAGCTGTGGCGGCTTGTCTTGCGCGACGGCCTGAAGTTCCACGACGGAGAGCCCGTTCTGGCGCGCGACTGCGTCGCCAGTATCAAGCGCTGGGGCCAGGCGGACGCCTTCGGCCAGGCGCTGATGGCGGTGACCAACGAGTTGACGGCGGCCTCCGACAAGGAGATCGTTTTCCGTCTCAGCCGACCATTTCCGCTGCTTCCGGCCGCGCTTGGCAAGAGCTCGACCTACGTCCCTGTCATCATGCCGGAACGGCAGGCTTTGCAAAGTCGGTCGCAGCTGATTAGCGACCCCGTGGGGAGCGGACCCTACCGCTACATCCATAGCGAGAGGGTGCCGGGGCAGTTGACGGTCTATGAGAAGTTTGCCGACTATCAGCCACGGGCCGATGGCGTGTCGGATTTCACTTCTGGTCCGAAGATCGCGCATATCGATCGCCTCGAATGGCGCTGGATCCCGGATCAATCGACGGCGGCGTCCGCATTGCAGGCGAATGAGATCGACTGGTGGGAGGCGCCGCTTGTCGATCTCCTGCCGCTGCTCGAGGCTGACCCGAACATCGTCATCGACACGATCGGCGAGCTCGGCGACATGGGCATCGTCCGCTTCAATCACCTGCAGCCGCCGTTCGATCGGCCCGAGATGCGGCGCGCCTTCGCAAAGATGGTGTCGCAGACGGAGATGATGCAGGCGATGGCGGGGCGGACCTGGGACGATAATGTCGGCTTCTTCACGCCCGAGTCGCCGATGGCTTCGATGGAAGGACTGCCGATCGCGCAGTCGGAACCCAATTTCGCGGAGATCAAGGCGAGTCTGGCAGCGGTGGGCTACAAGGGTGAGAAGATAACGGTCCTCGATCCGCCGAGCAGCTATCGCATCCATACGCTGACGTCGATGCTTGTGGACCAGATGAAGCGCGCCGGCCTGAATGTTGATGTGGTGGCGCTGGATTACGCCAACTGGGCCCAGCGGCGCACCAATCGCGACACGCCGGAGAATGGCGGGTGGAATCTCGTCGCCACGCTGCTTCCAGGGCAGGAGCTTTGGGACCCGGCGGGGCATATCGCGTTGCGCGGAAACGGCGGTGATGCGTGGCCGGGCTGGCCTACGTCGCCCGGGCTTGAGTCCCTTCGCGACGAATGGCTCCAGTCTCCAGACGAGGCGGCCCGAGCCGACATCTGCCGACGGATGCAGCTTCAGGCCATACAGGATCTCCCCTATGTCCCCGCCGGGCGCTGGACGACTCCCACCGCCTACCGGAAGGGCCTCACGGGCGTGTCGCGACACATCCCCATTTTCTACAATCTGAAGATCGAGCGGTGATATTCGCCTGTCTGGGATGAAGGTCGACAAATGCTCCATTATATACTTCGCCGTGTTTTGTCGACTGTTCCGGTAATGGGGATCGTTGCGTTTCTTGTCTTCAGCCTGCTCTATCTTGCGCCGGGCGATCCTGCTTCTGTGATTGCCGGGGAGCAGGCGAGCGCCGCCGACATCGAACGCATCCGCGAGCAACTCGGGCTCGATCGTCCCTACCTCATCCGCTTCGGGGAGTGGCTCTGGCACATCATGCGTGGTGATCTGGGCGTGTCGGTATTCAGCTCGATACCCGTGACGCAACTCATCGTCCAGCGTCTGGAGCCTACCGTCTCATTGATGGTTTATACCTTGATACTTTCCGTGCTCATTGCCGTTCCGATGGGGGTGCTCGCGGCCTGGAAGGCGGGCACCTCGATTGACCGCGCGGTCATGACATTCGCCGTGCTCGGCTTTTCCATTCCGGTCTTTGTTATCGGATATCTGCTGGCTTACGTGATGGCATTGAAGCTCGGCTGGTTTCCCGTGCAGGGTTATGCGCCTTTGTCTTCGGGAATCGGCCCGTGGCTGAGAAGCCTCACGCTTCCCGCGCTTGCGCTATCATGCGTCTACGTTGCGCTCATCGCCCGTACGACGCGCGCGACGATGCTCGAGGTGCTTAATCAGGACTATATCAAGACAGCGAGGGCCAAGGGGCTGAACCAGTTTCCCATCCTTTTCCATCATGCTCTCAAGAATGCCGCCGTTCCCGTCGTGACCGTCATCGGTATTGGTGTTGCCCTTCTGATCGGAGGGGCGGTGGTGACGGAAAGTGTCTTCGTACTGCCGGGCCTCGGGCGGCTCACCGTCGATGCGATTTTGCAGAGAGACTATCCAGTGATACAGGGCGTGATACTTCTGTTTTCGTTTCTTTACATCATAATAAATCTGATCGTCGATATCGTGTATACGATAGTCGATCCAAGGATAAGATATTGATGGCCGCGCATATGTCAGGCGCGGGCCACGAGGGCGAATTTGCAGCCGCACCCGAATTGCCGGCAATCCTGCCGCCGGTAAATCGGCGCCGTGGGCTGGCAGGGCTGATCGCCCGTAGTCCGGGGAGTTCGATCGGCGTAGCCATATTGTTGGCCATCGTTTTCATGGCCGTGATGGCCGATTATCTGAGCGCCATCGATCCGGCAAGGCTGTCGCCGATCGCGCGCAATCGAGACCCGTCTCTGCAATACTGGTTCGGGACAGACATGCTCGGCCGCGACTTATATTCCCGCGTGGTATACGGGGCGCGCGTCTCGCTCATCGTCGGATTTTTGGTCGCACTGCTTTCCACGGTCCTCGGCTTGATCGTCGGCATGTTTTCCGGGTTCGTCCGTTGGACGGATTCCATCCTGATGCGGGTAATGGACGGGATTATGTCAATTCCGCCCATCCTGCTGGCGATCGCGCTGATGGCGCTGGCCGGCAGTTCCATGACCAATGTCATTGCCGCGATAACATTCGCTGAGGTTCCCCGAGTCGCACGATTGGTCAGAGGCGTGGTCCTGTCCCTGCGTGAGCAGGCCTTCGTCGAGGGAGCGATCACCGCCGGCACGACGACGCCCATGATCATCTGGCGGCATATCCTGCCGAATACACTCGCTCCGCTGTCGGTCCAGACCACATATATATGCGCGTCGGCGATGATCATCGAAGCGGTCCTGTCGTTCATCGGCGCCGGCACCCCCCCCAGCGTGCCCTCCTGGGGCAACATTATGGCGGACGGACGGGCACTCTGGCAGGTGAAGCCGCACATTGTGTTCTTTCCTGCGGTGTTCCTGTCGCTGACCGTTCTGGCGATTAATCTGGTGGGCGACAGCCTGCGTGACAGGCTCGATCCGAGAATGGGCGGAAAAGGCTGATGAGAATACTTTCCGTCGAAAATCTTCAGGTGCATTTTCGTACTCCCTACGGGATTAACCGCGCGGTCGACGGGCTGTCGTTCTACGTGGATTCCGGCGAAACCCTGGCGATTGTCGGGGAATCGGGGTGCGGCAAGTCGGTCACCGCGAATTCGATCCTGCGGCTCGTTCCCGAACCTCCCGCGAAGCTGGCCGGAAGCATCAGTTTCGAAGACAGAGACTTGCTGCAACTGACGGAAAAGCAGCTGCGTACCGTCAGAGGCAACGAGATTTCGATGATCTTTCAGGAGCCGATGACAAGTCTGAACCCGGTTCTGACGATAGGCCGACAAATAACGGAGACACTTCAGCTTCATCAGAAGCTTGGAAAAACGGAGGCTGGGCGCCGGGCCGTAGAAATGCTTGGCCTCGTGGGCATCTCCGAGCCCGAGAAACGCCTGAAAAGCTATCCGCACGAGCTTTCAGGGGGCATGCGTCAACGCGTCATGATCGCGATGGCCTTGGCGTGCTCGCCCAAACTGCTGATCGCAGATGAGCCGACGACGGCGCTCGACGTCACGATCCAGGCACAAATTCTCGAGCTGATGCAGGATCTGCGCAACCAGGTGGGGGCGGCGATTGTGTTGATCACGCATGATCTTGGGGTGGTCGCGGAGGTCGCGTCGCGGGTCGTCGTCATGTATGCGGGCCGCAAAGTCGAGGAAGCGCCCGTCGAGGAGATTTTCGCGCAACCTCTCCATCCGTATACCAAGGGGCTGCTAGGCGCGGTTCCGAAACTGGGGTCCTCTGAGGCGCAGACAAGATCGCGGCTGATGGAAATCCCGGGCACGGTGCCTGATCTGCGCAAAGCCGTTAAGGGGTGCGTCTTTGCGGAACGCTGTCCGATTGCACGCGATCCGTGCCGGAACACGGCGCCGGCGCTCGAGGTGAAGGCGCGCAACCACATGGCCGCATGCCACTATTCTCCCAGGGGACCAACGGCATGACTGCTCCCATCCTTGAGGTCCGCGACCTCTCCAAGCACTACTACCTCAAGGGCAACAACACCCTGAAGGCGGTCGACGGCGTATCCTTCGATGTCGGCGCGGGAGAGACGCTTTCCCTTGTTGGGGAATCTGGATGTGGCAAGTCGACGATAGGGCGGGCGATTCTACGGCTCGTTCCGGTCACATCGGGAAGCATTCTCATCGACGGAAAACGCATAGATACCCTTTCGGGAGCCAGGCTAAGGACGTTGCGTCGACGCTTCCAGGTCATCTTCCAGGATCCGTTCTCCAGCCTCAATCCAAGGATGCGGGTACGCGACATTGTCGCCGAGCCGATCCGCAACTTCAAACTTGCCCGCTCCTCCGCCGAGTTGAATGCGCAGGTTTCCAAGCTCATCGACACAGTGAGGCTGCCGAGCGACGCCGGCGGACGGTTTCCGCACGAGTTTTCCGGGGGGCAGCGACAGCGCATCGGCATCGCCAAGGCGCTGGCCGCCCAGCCCGATCTGATTGTGTGTGATGAAGCCGTGTCCGCGCTCGACGTTTCGGTGAAGGCGCAAATCGTCAACTTGCTGCAGGACCTGCAGGTCGATCTGGGACTCTCGCTTTTGTTCATAAGCCACGATCTGGCAGTAGTCGAGCACATGACGCATCGCGTGGCCGTGATGTATCTCGGCAAAATCGTGGAGATAGGCACGCGCGAGCAGATTTTCACGAAGCCTCACCATCCCTACACCAAAGCGTTGCGGTCGGCGGTGCCGCTTCCCGATCCAATGGTCAAACGGGAACGCATTACACTGAAAGGGGACGTGCCGAGCCCCATCAATATTCCGTCGGGTTGCCGGTTTCATACGCGCTGCCCATTCGCACTCGACCGTTGCAGGAAGGAGGAGCCCGCTCCCAGGGAAATTTCCGCGCGCCACCTTTCCGCTTGTCACTTAGACTGAATTATACAAGTTGAGAACAGCGATATTTCTGTTGTGTACAGATGATATACATAAATAACTGGATATCTTAACTATATTTAACCGAGGAAACCATGAAGATAAGCTCAGATGAACTTGATTATTCTGCAGGGTATCGCTTGCTGATCGGGGCAATCGTGCCGCGGCCAATCGCCTGGATAAGCACGCGGTCGACTGCGGGCGTTGTCAACGTGGCTCCGTTCAGCGCGTTTACCATGGTGTCTTCCGAGCCTCCGATGGTAGGCTTTACCGTCAGCCGCCGCGGGGGCGAATATAAAGATACGGCACGCAACATTCACGAGACCGGTGAATATATCATTCATATCGCCGACGCGGGGCTGGTGAATGCTGTGCATGCGTCGTCAGACATTTTTCCCCATGACGTGAGCGAAGTCGAGGTGCTCCGCCTTGCCATTGAGCCTGGTGACGTCGTTTCCGTGCCGAGGATCGCCGCCGCGCCGGTCGCACTTGAATGCAATTTCGTGCAGCACGTGACGTTTGGCCGACGCGGAAGCGAGTTTATGGTTGGCGAGGTAAAGATGTTCCATGTGCGCGATGATCTGATTACCAACGGCAAGATCGACACCATGTCGCTGAATCCGGTGTGCCGCCTCGCCGGGCCGATTTATGCGACGATCGGAACGACAATTCCCAAGCCCCCGCACGCTACGAGATCTGATTTCTAGGACTTGACAATTCCGTCATGTTCGACCGTGCCCAAGGAGGCTCGTAACATGAAATCTCCCCGTCAACTCCGCTCGGCGAGCCATTGGGGTGCGTTTCGCATTGAAGTGGACCGAGGCGTTATTCGTGATGTCGCGCCTTTCGAGTTCGACCCGGCGCCCAGTCCTCTTTTGAGAAACGCTGTGGAGATGGTCTATGCACCAAATCGCGTGCTCAAACCTGCTGTTCGCGCTGGCTGGCTGAAAGGAGACGGCGGTGCGGGTCGCGGGCAAGACGATTTCATCGAGATTGGTTGGGACGAAGCGCTCGACATCGTTGCAGCGCAACTCGCCCGGACCAGGAAGCTATACGGCGACGCCGCCGTTTTCGGCGGGTCCTACGGCTGGGCGAGCGCAGGCCGCGTGCATCATGCACGCGGCCTGCTACACCGCTTCCTGGCGGCAGGCGGCGGTTTCACGGGGCAGGAAACCAACTACAGTTACGGTGCTGCCATGGCCTTCATTCCCCATGTTGTGGGTAAAAGCGAAGGGATGAGCTCCCCTCTCACTCCGCTGGCCCAGGTGGCGGAAAACGCACGGATAATACTCGCTTTTGGCGGTCTGCCGGCAAAGAACTGGGAGGTCCAGTCCGGCGGTTCCGGCGTTCATGCCCTGTCCGGCCATCTGCATACGCTTACCCAAAATGGCGTACGGGTGATCACGGTCTCGCCGTTCCGTGATGACAGCCCGGATATTCCCGGTGCCGAATTCATCTCCATCCGGCCCACTACGGATTGCGCGCTGATCCTCGCCCTGATCCATATTCTGATCACGGAAAATCTGCACGACAGGGCATTTCTCGCCACCTATACGAGTGGCTTCGAAACCCTGGAAGCCTATGTCATGGGCACCTCCGACGGGGTGCCGAAGACGCCCGCCTGGGCCTCCGCGATAACAGGTATTCCCGCCGAAATGATTGCGGGGCTCGCACGGGACCTCGCTAGACAGCCAAGTATGATCACCGCGACATGGAGTCTTCAGCGCGCGGCGAATGGCGAGCAGCCTTTCTGGGCGATCATTTCGCTTGCTTCGGCGCTCGGTCGTATCGGGCTGCCCGGTCAGGGCTTTGGTTTCGGCTACGGGTCGATCAATGGCATGGGAGATGCGGGCTACAAAACCCCGCTGTCCGGCGTGCCTTCGCTGCCCAATCCTGTCACCAGCCACATTCCGGTCGCTCGTATCACGGATATGCTGATGAATCCCGGCCAAGGCTATCGCTACAATTTCCAGACCCGGCATTATCCCGATATCCGCCTGATTTATTGGGCAGGTGGTAATCCTTTCCACCACCATCAGGATCTCAATCGACTGTCCACCGCATTCAGGAAGCCCGACTTTGTGGCCGTCCATGAGATCATCTGGAACGGCACCGCGCGGCATTCCGACATCGTTCTTCCTGCCACGACTGCCCTGGAAAGAAACGACATCGGCGGCTCGTCGCGTGACCCGTTCATTCTGGCAATGCATCGCGCCATCAATCCGATGGGCGACGCGCGCAACGACTACGACATATTTGCCGCTCTTGCCGAGCGTCTCGGCTACCGGAAAACCTTCACGGAGGGGCGTACAACCGACGATTGGGTGAAACGACAATGGGAGCGCAGTCGGGCGACCCTGGCCGGCCGCGGCATAGACACGCCGGATTTCGAGACTTTCTGGGAGCAGGGCTATTTCCGCATGCCGGAACCCAAACGGATGAAGACCCGCCTCGAGGATTTCCGCGCCGATCCTGAAGCCAATCCTGTCGAAACCGCGACGGGACGCATCATGCTCTCTCTTCCACAGGTAGGGGAGGAGGGGCTTCCGCCGCATGCCGCTTGGCTCGGAGCTGACGAGTACCTGGGAAGCGCTCTCGCGAGCCGTTATCCCCTGCATCTGTTGACGCCGCAGCCTCCGGGCCGACTCCATTCGCAGGGCGGGCTCTCCACAGCGAGTGGCGCGCACCGCCGGAACGGATACGAGATTCTGCGCATCAACCCGAAAGACGCGCGCGACCGCGAGATTGCCGATGACGATGTGGTCGAGGTCTTCAACGATCGCGGCGTGTGCATGGCGGTCGCGGCGCTTGATCCCGGCCTCTGTGAAGGCGTGGTGCGATTGCCGCCGGGTGCTGACTATCTCGGTTCAAGGCGCGCCGTTGACCCTGTATCGCAACTCGACCGCGGCTCGAACCCAAATATTCTGACCAGGGATGTCGGCACGTCGGTGCTCGGCCAAGGCTGCACGGCGCAGAGTTGCCTGGTCGATGTCCGTCTCGTACAACGCTCCCCAAATCCCGATCCCGCAGCAACCAAGCGCATGGGCGGGAGCTAGCCGATAGGACGTATGGATATGTCCGGTCGGGCGACGATGTTACATTGTATCAGCAGCGCGCGGACGAGAGGCGTGTAATTTAACTCAGGAAGTTGCGCCGGTCATAGTTTTCCACCGCGCCATTGCGCGGATCCGATGAATGTGGGTGGCGAGAGCTGAGCGTTTATGGCGCGGCGGGACGAAAAGATTTTGGAGTGCTCAGAGTCCGTTTGGAAACGTTTGAACCGCGCCGGGATTGCCGGAGGCATTTTGGTTTGAGTCACGCTGCCATGGCCGGCTCTTCGAGCATAGCGTAGTAGCGCTCCTCGGCTTCGGCCGGCGGGATATTGCCGATGGGCTCCAGCAGCCGGCGATTGTTGAACCAGTCGACCCATTCCAGCGTCGCGAACTCGACGGCCTCGAACGAGCGCCATGGCCCGCGTCGATAGATCACTTCGGTCTTGTACAGGCCGTTGATCGTCTCGGCGAGAGCGTTGTCGTAAGAGTCGCCGATGCTGCCGACGGAGGGCTCGATGCCCGCTTCGGCCAGGCGCTCGGTATACTTGATCGACACATATTGGACGCCTCTGTCCGAATGATGCACCAGACCGCCTCCATGGATCGGACGGCGATCATGCAGCGCCTGTTCGAGCGCATCGAGAACGAAGCTCGCATGCGCCGTTCTGCTCACCCGCCAGCCGACGATCCGGCGGGCATAGGCATCGATGACGAAGGCCACGTAGACAAAGCCTCTCCAGGTCGACACGTAGGTGAAGTCGCTTACCCACAGCCGGTTCGGCGCCGGCGCCTGGAATTGCCGGTTGACCCTGTCGAGCGGACAAGGTGCCGCCTTGTCGCTGATGGTGGTCTTCAACGGCTTGCCGCGGATCACGCCCTGCAAGCCCATGCTCTTCATCAGCCGGGCGACAGTACAACGGGCAATGTCGAAGCCCTCCCGCTTCATCTGCCGCCAGACCTTGCGTACGCCGTAGACGCCGAAGTTCTCGTCGAACACCCGCCGAACCTCCTCCTTCAGGACCTCATCCCGCTTTGCACGGGCTGGCAATCGGGAAGGATCGGCCCGCCGGGCGGCATGCTCGTGCCAGGTCGACGGGGCGATCGGCAGCACACGGCAGATCGGCTCGACCCCGTACGCATCGCGGTGAGCGTCGATAAAGGCGATCATCGCTTCAGTGGGCGGTCGAGCTCCGCCATCGCAAAATAAGCCGACGCCTTGCGCAGGATCTCATTGGCCTGACGAAGCTCGCGAACCTCCCGTTCAAGCTCCTTGATCCGCGACAGCTCCGCGCTCGTCGGCCCAGGGCGCATGCCTGCATCGCGCTCAGCACGGCGCACCCAACCGCGAAGCGTCTCGCCGGTGCAGCCGATCTTCGAGGCGATCGAATTGATCGCTTCCCATTCCGAAGCATACTCGCCTCGATGTTCCAGAACCATTCGAACCGCGCGCTCGCGCACTTCAGGTGAATAGGTATTGCCGTTCCGTTTCGTCATGATGGCTCCTTACTCTCAAGAGGGGGAGCCTCCGGCAATCCCGGCGCGGTTCA
>JAIPUZ010000025.1 GCA_022833215.1 Mesorhizobium sp.
TCGCCAAAAAGCTGCAGAAGAAATACGGAGCCGAGTTCAAGGCGCCGAAGCTGCTGCTTGAAATGGCGGACAAGGGCGAGACCTTCTACCAGCGCTTCAACCCCTATGCGGGCACGGAGGCGAAGAAAGCCGCCTGAGGCCATTGGGCGGCTTTGCCTGAACCGGTTGCGGGCGTGGTGCAATGCACTGCGCCCGCAGCCATCCGACCCGGTCACACACCGGAAGGTGAAACGCGATGTATGTCTGGGCGCGACTGGCGCGGATGATGGCCACGGCGAAAGCGCGCGGCGACTATCAGGTCGGCACCGAAAGCCGCCTCACCTTCCGCTGCCTGCCAACCGACGTGGATTTCAACCTGCATCTCAACAATGCACGTTACATGATGCTGGCCGATGTCGGCCGCATCGACCTGTTCATGCGCGCCGGCCTCGGAAAGATGATACGCGAACGCAAATGGGCGCCGATGCTGGGCGGCATCCAGAGCGTCTATGTGCGTGAGATCCGTCTCTGGCAGCGCTTCCATGTTCTTTCCGCCATCGAGACATGGCAGGGCACGCAGGTGCTCGGGCGGCACCGTTTCGTGCTCGAAACCGGCGAGACCGCGGCGACGGTCATGACCACCGCGGGCGTCTACGACAGGCCGGGGCGGCGCTTCCTGGATATTGGCGAGGTGGTCGCCGCCCTCGGCAGCGATGCCCGGCCCCGCCCTCTCGACGAGGATGAGAGCGCCTTCATGGCCTCGCATACGGCAATGCGTTCCGCAGCGCGGGCGCAAAGCTGACAGGACGCTTTCCCGTGGGTGGACAAGCCGGGGACCTGCGGATAAAAATCGACAGGTATTTTTTCCTGTTCGGGAGTTTCAGGGCGCATGCTCTCGCATGAACGCGTATGGGCCGCCATAGACGCGCTTGCCGAGCGTCATTCTCTTTCCGTGTCCGGCCTTGCCCGGCGCGCTGGCCTCGATTCCACGGCCTTCAACAAGTCGAAGCGCCTGTCGTCCGACGGGCGACCACGCTGGCCCTCGACCGAATCGCTGGCCAAGATCATCGAGGCGACCGGCTCGTCGCTGAACGAGTTCATCGCGCTGATCGACGGCAGGAAAGCCGTCTCCGATGCGCTGCCGGCACAGAAACCCACCGTGCCGCTGGTGGGCTTCGCGCAGGCCGGCGCGGGCGGGTTCTTCGACGATGCCGGCTTTCCGGTCGGCCATGGCTGGGATCTGATCGAGCTGCCCGCGCCTGCCGGCGGCCCCGCCTATGCGCTCAAGGTGCAGGGCGATTCCATGCTGCCGCTCTACCGCGACGGCGACGTGCTGATCGTCGAGCCGGGCGCCAGCGTCCGCAAGGGCGACCGCGTGGTGGTCAGGACCACCTCCGGGGAGGTCATGGCCAAGGTGCTCAGCCGCCAGAGCGCCAGAACGATCTCGCTCGTCTCGCTCAATCCGGAGCATCCGGACCGCGAATTTCCCGTCCATGAGGTGGAGTGGATGGCGCGGATCGTGTGGGCGAGCCAGTAGGCATGACGCCACTTCATGCCGGATTCGCCGTGTTCTGCCTGCTGGCCATGGGCGTTCTGGTCATTGCGGGCGGCAACAGGCTCAATCCGCGCGGCGACAACACCGGGCCGCAATCCGAAAGCGGCATCGTCTTCGACACGGATATCGGCGATGTGTTTCCCGAGCCGGAGACGGAAGACGTTGAAACCGGCGCTTCCCGGGATCTGCCGGAGCAGCGGCCTTCCCTCCCCGCCTTGCGGCCGATCGAACCGGAGATCATCGCCCCGCCACAACTGGATCCGGCCGAACTCGAGCGCCTGCCTCCGCGCGCGCCGCTGAGCGATCTCTCCCTGGCCGTTCCGCCCCCACCCAAACCCGATGCCGAGTGGAAAGGCACGACGCTGTTTCGTCCCCTCGCCACCGGCGCTGGACAGATCAGGGTGCAGGGCCGGACCGTGACCATCGCCGGAATCGAACTTGTCGGGCCGGAGGAAACCTGCACCGATCAGGACCGGCAATGGCCGTGCGGCACCCGCGCCACAACCGCTTTCCGCGGTTTCCTGCGCGGCCGTGCGGTGGTCTGCGACATCCCGGACGATGCGGGCAGCGGCGATCTCGCCGCACGCTGCAGGATGGGCAGGCAGGACATCGGCGAATGGCTGGTGGCGAATGGCTGGGCGCGCGCGGATGCGAACGGCCCCTATGCGCAGGCAGCGGAAAAGGCGCAGAAAGGCAGGAAGGGCATATATGGCCACGCGCCGGACCTTTCGGGCCTGCCGCCGCCACCGCCTTCAGGAGGCTCACAAATTCCGGCAGTGCCGGACAGCATCATCGAGCTGCCCGACCCTTCCGGGCCTGAACCCCTTATGCCGCCAGACGGCCCTCCAGCGCCTTCCCGATAAGCTCCCGGGTCTCGGATATGCCGTAGAGCGCGGCAAACGACCCGAAGCGCGGACCGCGCTCCTGACCGATCAGAACCTGATAGATCATCTGGAAGAAGGCGACCGAGACGCCCGGTCCGCCCTCGGGGCTCTTCTTGGCGTGGTCCTGATAGCGCTCGGTGGCGCGCGCCACATTGAGCGCCGCATTCTGGATCGCCTCGCCGTCAGCACCCTCAGGCAAAGCGGCCAGCGCCTGCGACAGCTTGGCCAGCGCGTCGCGCTCCACCTCGTCCGGCGCGCGATAGACCTTGGACGGCTTCACGAAGTCGTCGAAGTAGCGGATCGCATAGCCGGTCAGCCTGTCCAGCTCGGGATGCGTCTGCGGCGTCACACCCGATGCATAGCGCGAGATGAAGCCCCACAGCACGTCCTTGTTCTGGGCGTTTGAGACGCTGACCAGATTGAGCAGCAGCGCGAACGGCACCGGCAGGTCGATGGCCGGTGGGTTGCCGCTGTGAATGTGCCAGACCGGATTGCCGAGACGGTTCTTCCAGTCCTGCTTGGGATAGGCCGACAGGAACTGGTAGTACTCGTCAACGGCGCGCGGGATGACGTCGAAGAAGAGCTTCTTGGCCACGCGCGGCTTCTGGAACATGTAGAGCGCGAGGCTTTCCGTCGGCGCATAGATCAGCCACTCGTCGATGGTGAGCCCATTGCCCTTCGACTTGGAGATTTTCTGGCCGTTCTCGTCGAGGAACAGTTCATAGACGAAATGTTCCGGGGCGCGACCGCCGAGGATCTCGCAGATGCGGTCGTAGATCGCGGCGTTGGTCTGGTGATCCTTGCCGAACATCTCGAAGTCGACGTTGAGGGCTGCCCAGCGCATGCCGAAATCCGGCTTCCACTGCAGCTTCACCGCGCCGCCGGTTACCGGGAGCGTGGTCTCGGTGCCGTCCTCGTCGTCGAATGTGATGGTGCCGGCCTTCGCATCGACATGCTTCATCGGCACGTAGAGCACACGGCCGGTCTTCGGCGAGATCGGCAGGAAGGGGCTGTAGGTCGCCTGGCGTTCCTCGCCCAGCGTCGGCAGCATCACCTTCATGATGTCGTCGAAACGCTCCGCAGCACGCAGCAGCACCTCATCGAAGCGGCCCGCCTTGTAATACTCGGTCGCGCTGGCGA
>JAIPUZ010000026.1 GCA_022833215.1 Mesorhizobium sp.
AGGCACCCTGAGATTGAGCTCGTGCCAATTTCAGATATCGCTCGCGGGGTCGATGGCCGGTAAGTCCGCTTTCTATTACCTGCCTTCCGAAAGCCGCCATTCCGCTCACCACCCCCAAAATCGCCGCCCTAAAACATCCCCGCCAGCTTCGTCTGTGAACGCGCGATCACTTCGTCCGGCAGGAAGAAGTCGGCCACCAGCGGCCCGGTTGCACCGGGTGCGTAAGGGGTGAAGTCGGTCACGCCCTCGGCCTTGAGCACTTCCTCGTCGATGTAGAAATTGCCGGTCGCCGCGCGCGAGGGGCGGTTGAAGATCGCATATGCGGCGTCGGCCATGATGTCGGGCGTGCGGCTCATGGAGGCCATCGATTCGCCGCCCAGCACGTTGCGCACCGCTGCCGTGTCGATTGCAGTCAGCGGCCACAGCGAATTCACCGCGATGCCGTCGCCGGCGAATTCCGCGCTCATGCCCAGCGTACACATCGACATGCCGAACTTGGCCATGGTGTAGGCGACGTGGTTTCTGAACCACTTGGCGCTCATGTCCAGCGGTGGAGCCAGATTGAGGATATGCGGGTTCTGCGCCTTCTTCAGGTGCGGGATGCACAGTTTCGAGACAAGGAAGGTGCCGCGCGTGTTGATCTGGTGCATCAGGTCGAAGCGCTTCATGTCGGTGTCCAGCGTGCCTGAAAGCTGGATGGCGCTGGCATTGTTGATGCAGATGTCGATGCCGCCGAACGTCTCCACCGTGCGGGCCACGGCGCTCGCCACCTGCTCCTCCTCGCGGATGTCGCACAGCACCGGCAGCGCCTTGCCGCCCGCCTTTTCGATCTCCTCGGCCGCCGTGTAGATGGTGCCCGGCAGCTTCGGGTGCGGATCGGCCGTCTTGGCGGCGATGGTGACATTGGCCCCGTCGCGGGCCGCGCGCAGCGCGATCGCCAGCCCGATGCCGCGCGATCCGCCCGAAATGAACAGCGTCTTTCCTTTAAGGGACATGTCCGGCCTCCTCTTTATCTGGAGCGTCGGACCGGCCGGGTTTCGGCTTGTTCCGATGCTCGATCAAAGTGCTGGAGCGTCCGTTGTGCGTCCGGATGAACGCACGGCGTTCCACGACCGATCCATGCCCGGATCGCCCGTCCCGCGCAAGCCCACCGGAGAAAAGTTACGTTTACGTAAGGTACGAAAGTCCGGCGCTGCCCCCTTATCCGGCCCTGTAGAGATGAACCGGCTTTCTGGGTGCGCGCCTGATGATGCCCTTGGCCTCAAGGTCGAGTTGCACCGCCTTCAGCCACCATCCGGCCGTGCTTCCCTGCGGGAACAGAGCCTCGGGCAGGTGGGGCAGCAGCGCCTCCTTGGCGTCTGCCACCGTCAGCCCCAGCGCTTCGCCGGGCAGCACGGCCAGAAGCGCGTCGCGCATCGCCATGTATTTGGCGCGGTTGACCCGTTCGATCCGGCCGGGCGTGGTGATGCTTTCGATTTCGATCTTGTCGTCAGGCATCGATCGTTCCCTTCACCGCGATTTTCGGATTCCGGAATCCCATGGCCACCCAGGCCGCCAGAAGCCTGGCGAAGAATGAGATCGTATGGGTCTTCAGGTTGGGAATGTCGTCCGGCAGGCGGGACCTGTCCGGCAGGTCGCCGGTCATGGTGCGCATTTCGGGCCTGGGCCGCGTCTCCTGCGGCCACAGATGCAGATAGACGCTCAGCCAGTGCGCGCCCTTAAGTTCGAGGAACATCGGCGTGTTGCAGCAGGCCGCCACGACGCGGCGCGAGCCGGCGTCGGCCGACAGGCGAAATTCGCCGAGATGTTCCTCACCGGCAAGTATCCGCACCCGGTCCTTGCGGTATTCGGCGGCAGGCGTCGCGCCGTAGGCCGTCAGCATGTTACTTGCGCCGGGCAGCCTGGCCAGACGGTCTGCCGCCGCCCTGCAACTGTCGCACAGGCATTCCGAAACGAGGATTGGCCGCCCCGTTACCTCGAGGCGCGTGCGCCCGCATGCGCATCCGATCTGCGTGGTCCCGGTCATTGTGCGTCCTCCTCTGCGACGTGGAACAAGTGCCGGATGTACCGGTCCAGATGGTCGAGGCTTTCGCGCGCCAGTTCGGGGTCGTTGCCAGCCTTGGCCAGCACGAACCCGCCCTGCAACACGGCTTGCGTGTGCCGGGCCAGACTTGCCGCCGTCCAGTCGCCGGCAATGCCGCGCTCGCGCCGCGCCGCCTCTATATCGGCCTCCAGCGTGGCGGTGTGGCCGAAGATGCTGAGGGCGCAGGCGTCGCGAATGTCGGGCGAACTGGCGTAGACCTCCTGCGCCATGGTTCCGGCAAGGCAGGTGAATTCGGGGGGCTCGCCCACGATGATCGCCTTGCGGAACGCGACATAGGCAAGAATCCGCTCCAGCGCATCCGCCGGCTGATGGTAAGGCGCGGCCTCGAAGAAGGCCGTTGTTTCCTCATTCCAGAACTCGGCCGCCGCCACGCCCAGCGCATCCTTGCTGGCGAAATGGTGGAAGAACGCCCCCTTGGTGACGTCGGCCGCCCGGCAAAGATCGTCGACCGTGGCCGCCGCGTAGCCCTTGGCGCGAACGACGTCGCGTGCCGCCTCAAGGAGCCGGGTTCTGGCATTGCCGCGTTCGGGCGATTGCTTTGTCGGTCTGGACATTCTTTATACATACCTTTTAGTCGGTATGTGTCAAGCCTGTTGGTTTTTCACCTCTCCGCAGTCGAAGCAAGGCACAGACAACCACCGTGCACGCTTCATCCCTTGCCGGGACCTTCTCTCCGCGCCCATGGGCAAAGAATGGTCCGCAATGACGACGCCTCCCCTCTCCCTGCTTGCGGGGAGAGGGTAAGGGTGAAGGGCCTGTTTCCGGCAAACCTGATGATCTAGCCTGCTGCCGCGCCTTGCTCGTACTGCGCCAGAAATTCCTCCGAGGGCGGGATTGGCGTGATCACGTCGATCAGCACGCCGTTCGGATCGGCGAAGATGAAGTGCCGCTGGCCGAACGGTTCGTCACGAAGGCTGCGCAGGATCGGAAGCCCCGTCGCCGCGATCCGCTCATGCACGGCGTCGACATCCTCGACCTCGAAATTGATCAGCAGCCCCTGCGCACCCCTGCCCCGCGCCGCCTCCGGCACCGTCTCGTGGCCGGCGTCGACGATGCCCAGATTGACGCCTTCGTCCTCCTGCGATTGCAGATGGACATACCAGTCGCTCGAAAACAGCGCCCGGAAGCGCAGGTGCTTCACATAGAAGTCCGCCGTGGCGGCAACGTCGCCGGTCATGATGACCGGATAGTAGCTGGTGGTTTTCATGGCTTCCCTCCGGGCTTCAATTAACATACAGTCTGCATGTTTTTAATTAACATACAGGCTGTATGCATGCAACAGGAAAACCTCCGCCGCTCCAACCGCGAACGCACCGATGCGACCCGCGCCGCGCTGATGGCGGCGGCGCGGGCGCTGTTCATCGAAAAATCATATGCGGAAACGGCGACGCCGGAGATCGTCGCGGCGGCCGGCGTCACGCGCGGCGCGCTCTATCACCACTTCGCCGACAAGCAGGCCCTGTTCCGTGCCGTGGTCGAGCAGGAAGCGGCGGCGGTCGCAGCCGGAATCGGGCATGCAACGCCGGATACGAAGAACGCCCGCGACGCCCTTCTCGATGGCGGTCTGGCCTTCCTCTCGGCGATGGCGAAGCCAGGCCGCACCCGCCTGCTGCTGCTGGACGGGCCTGCCGTGCTTGGCCGCGCAGCCATGGACGAAATCGACGCAAGGCATGGCGCCCGCACCCTGCGGGAGGGACTTGAGGCGGCCATGCGCGAAGGCTCGATGAAGCCGGTGCCGCTCGATGCGCTGACCGTGCTGCTTTCCGCCGCCTTCGACCGCGCCGCCCTGTCCATCGAAGCCGGCGCGGCGCAGGAAGATGTCGTCGAGACCCTCGGCGCCCTCGTCGGCGGGCTGTTCCTGCCGCAGCCGTGACGCCTGCCCGGCAGATCAGTCCCGGTCGAAGATGCGCTCGCCCTGCTCATCGACGAGCTGAATGCCCTTGCGGATCGACACCTCGGCCGCGTCCTCGATACCCGCGAAGCGGTCGGCGCGGATGAACTTGTGCTCCTTCACCACGCCGTCGATCTCCCTGGAGACCACGCCGCAGGTCTGGTACTGCCCGTCGGCCTTGTAGGGCATGGCGACGATGGTGAAGCCCTTGTGCTCGACCTGCTTGGCAGGCGTCGGTTCCGCAGCCGTTTCGCACGCTCCGCCGCCGAAAAGACGTTTCAGGAAAGACATGGGTTCCTCCTTGGGCAGTTCCAGCAAACATCGCGAAGCGACTGGCGTGAGCAGTGGCGCCAATACGGGAACACCGCCCCGCCGGCCCACATCCGCAGCACAGGTCTAACTAGAACATCGGGCCGCAAAGGGAAATCGCTTTTCGGCCTGCGGTGGCCCTGAATCGGAACTGCCAGTCCATAATATGCACCGGGCGGAACGCCGAAAAACGCTCCGCCCGGTCGCAGTCGATAGCCGCAGTCGATACCGGCGAGGCGCGAAGGCACTTCTCCGGCATGGCAGGGCAACCGGATCAGTCCCGGCTCAGGGCTTCCAGAGCCTCGGCCGCGCCCTTCAGGATGTTCACCGCCTCCGCGCGCCGTTCTTCCGGGCCGTCCAGAATTTCGGCAAGTGCTGCCCTCAGCCGGCGGCGCACGGAGCGAAGCTCGTCATCCTTGCGCCCGCCGCGCCGTTCCTGCGCATCGTCGTCCCATCCGAACCACTCGCGCGCCTTTGCCATCTTGCGGCCGAAACGCTCCAACTGTTCGAGCGCCCGCTCCACCATGTCGCGGTTCTCCGCCAGATGGGAGCTTCCCGCCTCGGTGATCGAAAACACCTTCTTCGCACCTTCGGGGGCCGAAACGGCAAAGCCGGCCTCTTCGAGGAAGGTCAGCGTCGGATAGATCACGCCCGGGCTCGGGCTGTAGAAGCCGCTCGAACGCTCTTCCAGTGCCTTGATGATGTCGTAGCCATGGCGCGGCGCCTCGGCCATCAGGTAAAGCACCACCAGCTTCAGGTCGCCGTCGCCGAACATGCGGCCGGCGCGCAGGAAATCGCCCGGTCCGCCGCGCCGCCCCCCGGGGCCGCCGCCCCGCGTCCCGGAGCCGAACGGCCCACGGCCGAAACGTTCCGCTGCATGCCATAGCGCACGCTCCGCGCGGCTCCCGCAAAAATGATGTCCACGCATGTGAATTCCTTTCGTACTATCTTAAGATATATCTTAATTAGACCCACAGGAAGCCGGATTCAAGATATATCTTAAGATAGATCGAACGAAACTGGCCAACACAGCACAGGCCCGCCGCCGGCCGGCGCGAACTTCCCGTTTCGCACACCCCTCCTTCAGGCCAGCGTCGCGACGATCTCGCGATAGGCGCCTTCGGGAAAGGCTTTGAGCGTGCGCGTGCGCACATTGCCGCCCATGCCAAGCTGCATGGCGAAACGCGCTGCCACCGCATCGTCTGGCGCCTCGCACACCGCCACCATGTCGTATTCGCCCATGGTGAGGTAGAACGCCTTCATCTCGCCGCCCATTTCGACAAGCTGCTTCCTGACCTTGTCGAGCCGAGCCGGCGAGTCGCGAAGGGTTTTCACGCCCGCGTCCGTCCAGTTCAGCAGCATGATGTAGGTGGTCATGTGTCACCTCCCTCCGGCGCCGCGAAGCGGGAGAAGGCGGGTCCGGCGCCGGGACGATCCCGCCTGCCCATGATCCGGATATGGTCTCCACACTATCGCAGACAGGCGCGCACTTGCAAAATACGCTTCCGCTCTGGAATTCCGGAAAGCATGCGGGTATAGGCATCGCGTGCGCTTCCGGCGCGCCGTAAGCGTGTGACGTCAGGCAACGCATCCACTCCCGGTCTCCGGGCAACGCCGCAAGGCGATAAGGATGTCATGCCCCGGACCGGCTTTTCTCAGGAAATTGCCATGCCTTTCCAACGTACACGCCCAAGGCTGCCGGCGCGCTATGCGCCTTTGGTCACGCCGCTCGTTCTCTCCCTGCTCATGACCTTCATCGTGTCGCTGATCTCCACGCTGAAGGGGGTCGGCCTGCGGCCAGACTTCATCGCCGTGTGGGGGCCTGCATGGGGCCTGTCGTGGCTCGTCGCCTTCCCGACCCTGCTGCTGGTGCTGCCCGTCGTGCGCCGCATCGTTGGCTGGGTCTGCCAGCCGGCTCCCTGAACGCCCGGTTTGAGCGCTCCTGTTCCGGCCGCGGTGGGCACCCCCCCGCGGCCGGCACACCATCGCTCGCTGCCGTTGCAGCGCCATGAAGGCGACAGCCTGGCCGCGACGCATCCACATCACCGCGAACATCGTCGCGGCGCCGGAAAAACCGGTCTGGCATCGCGCCCTGTTCCGTGCTTTGTCGCAGCGCCAACGGAAACAATCACATGCATATCGATTTCGGCATTCTTGCTCTGTACATGGTGACGGTTGTCACCATGATTGCGGTTCCCGGCCCGGTTGCGGTGCTCGTCACCGGCGCGGGCCTGGCCGGCGGCGCGAAAAAAGCCTTCCACACCATTGCCGGCACCAATGCCGCCTCTCTGGTCCTCATCCTTCTTTCGGCGCTGGTGGTGAAGGGCATCTTCGCCGTCAACGAAACGGCGTTTAGCCTGCTGAAGCTCGCCGGTGCCTGCTATATCGGCTGGATCGGCTGGGAGATCCTGCGCGAATCCGGCACCGGCGATCAGGGGCCGGTTGCCGTGCAGCCGCGGGTCGGCGGGTTTTCGAAAGGCTTTATCATGGCCATTTCGAACCCGAAGGACATCATCTTCTTCGCGTCCTTCTTCCCGCAGTTTCTCGCCATCACGCCAGACACCAACACCAGCATCGCCCTGCTCACGCTCCTGTGGATCGTGCTGGACTTCGCCACGCTGTTTCTCATCTACCTGCTGGTCGCGCGGCTCCTCAGGCCGTCCGTTCACCGCACCATGTTGCGCGTCTCCGGCGTGCTTTTGCTGATCGTCGCCGCCGGCGGCATCGCCATGACGGCGATGGACCTCTGGCCCGCCTGACGCCTGCGTCACAAACAAAAAAGCCGGGCGAATGCCCGGCTTTTTTTCTGAAATCGTGATGCCGCTCAGCTGTCGAGGAAGCTGCGCAGCTTGCGGCTACGGCTCGGATGCTTGAGCTTGCGCAGCGCCTTGGCCTCGATCTGGCGGATACGCTCGCGCGTCACCGAGAACTGCTGGCCGACTTCCTCCAGCGTGTGGTCAGTGTTCATGCCGATGCCGAAGCGCATGCGCAGCACGCGCTCCTCGCGCGGGGTCAGCGAGGCCAGCACGCGCGTCGTCGTCTCGCGCAGGTTCGCCTGAATGGCCGCGTCGATCGGCAGGATGGCGCCCTTGTCCTCGATGAAGTCGCCGAGATGGCTATCCTCCTCGTCGCCCACCGGGGTTTCGAGGCTGATCGGCTCCTTGGCGATCTTCAGCACCTTGCGCACCTTTTCCAGCGGCATGGCCAGCTTCTCGGCCAGTTCCTCCGGCGTCGGCTCGCGGCCGATCTCGTGCAGCATCTGGCGCGAGGTGCGCACGATCTTGTTGATCGTCTCGATCATGTGCACCGGAATGCGGATCGTCCTCGCCTGATCGGCGATCGAGCGGGTGATCGCCTGCCGGATCCACCAC
>JAIPUZ010000027.1 GCA_022833215.1 Mesorhizobium sp.
GGCTTCAACAGCCTGTTCGCCGACCCGGTCTGATCGCGGATGACCCGTATGATCCGGCCCCGGCAGATCTGGAGAGACGGTTGAGCGCAACCGACCTGACGAATACGAGCCCCGACGGCCAGTCGCCCGGAGGCCCATCTCCGAATGCTCCGTCCGGCGCCTCCGATATGGCCCACATCGTGCTCACTTTCGACAACAACAAGCTTGCGGGCGCCTTGTACGGGCAGTTCGACGAGAATCTGGCGCGGCTGGAACAGAAGCTGGGCGTCGATATCCGCTCGCGCGGCAACCAGCTCACCATCCGCGGCTCGGCGGTAGCGGCCGAACAGGCGCGCCGGGCGCTCGACAGCCTCTACGGCATTCTCCAGAAGGGCGTCGACATCAGCCAGTCCGACGTCGACGGGGCTGTGCGCATGGCCGTTGCGGCGGACGATCAGCTCGTCCTGCCGACCATGGAGCGCAAGGGCAAGGTCTCCGCCGCGCAGATTTCCACCCGCAAGAAGACGATCTACGCCCGTTCGCTCAATCAGGATGCCTATATGCGGGCGCTGGAGCGGTCAGAACTGGTGTTCGGCGTCGGCCCGGCCGGCACGGGCAAGACCTATCTGGCGGTGGCGCATGCCGCCATGCTGCTCGAACGCGGCATGGTCGAGCGCATCATCCTGTCGCGGCCGGCGGTGGAGGCGGGCGAAAGGCTGGGCTTCCTGCCGGGCGACATGAAGGAGAAGGTCGACCCCTATCTGCGCCCGCTTTACGATGCGCTCTACGACATGATGCCGGGCGACAAGGTGGAAAGGGCGATCGGCGCGGGCGTCATCGAGATTGCGCCGCTGGCCTTCATGCGCGGCCGCACGCTCTCGCACGCAGCCGTCATCCTCGACGAGGCGCAGAACACCACGTCCATGCAGATGAAGATGTTTCTCACGCGCCTTGGCGAGAACTCGCGCATGATCGTCACCGGAGACCCGACCCAGATCGACCTGCCGCCCAACACGAAGTCCGGGCTCGTCGAGGCGCTGCGGGTCCTGGATGGCGTTTCGGGTGTCGTGACCGTCCGCTTCAACGATGTCGATGTGGTGCGTCATCCGCTGGTGGCCGAGATTGTCAGGGCCTACGACCGTGACGGCAAGGTCGCGCGCGGGCTGGAAGGCTGACGGTTCGCTCAATGTCCGCTGAAAATCGTGACGCGACGGCTTCCGCGCCGCTTCCCGTGGAGATCGACCTGCTTGTCGAGGCAGGCGACTGGCCGCCGGAGGACGAACTTCTTCGTCTGGTGGAGCAGGCCGTCGGCGCCGTGCTGGACGAGTTGCAGCCAGCGTGGACGGGCAGCAGCGAACTCAGTGTCGTCTTCTGCGACGATGCCCGTATCCGGGAACTCAACGCCGGGTGGCGCGGCAAGGACAAGCCCACCAATGTGCTTTCATTCCCCGCCTTCGAGGTGGAGGAAGGCTTCCAGCCACCCATGCTGGGCGATATCGTGCTTGCGGCCGGGACGGTCGGGCGTGAGGCCGAACTGGAAGGCAAGCCGCTCGCGCACCATATCGTCCATCTCCTCGTTCATGGATTTCTGCATCTTCTGGGGTACGATCACGAAACCGATGAAGAGGCCGAGGAGATGGAAGCAGTCGAGCGCAGGGCGCTGGCAAGGCTTGCCATTCCCGATCCCTATGCATAATTACTCAGAAAACCAGACCGGACGACGATGAACGAGACGCCAAATACTGCCCAGAACAATGAGGCAGGCCCTTCCCGGGACATTCCCGGGAATTCCGATGAGGAGCCCAGTCCCAGTAGCGCGACCGGCGCCCAGCCAGCCGAGGCTGCACATGCCGGACCGGGCCTTGTCCAGAAGCTGATCTCGCTGTTCAGGCCGCGAAACGGCACCAGCCTGCGCGAGGAAATCGCCGACGCCCTTGCCGAGACCGGCGCCGACGCCGAAGGCTTTTCGCCCGGCGAAAGGGCGATGCTCAACAACATATTGCGGCTGCGTGAGGTGCGCGTCGAGGACGTGATGGTTCCCCGCGCCGACATCGAGGCTGTCGAGATCGGCACCACGCTCGCCGATCTCCTGACCGTGTTCGAGCAGTCCGGCCACTCGCGCATGCCGGTCTATTCCGAGACGCTCGACGACCCGCGCGGCATGGTCCATATCCGCGACCTTCTGGGCTACATCACGCGCAGCGCCCGCGGCAAGAAACGACGCACCACCCGCAAGCAGCCGCTGGGCGCCCAACTCGACCTTTCCCAGGTCGATCTTTCGCGCACCATCGGCGAACTCAATCTCATGCGGCCGGTTCTGTTCGTGCCGCCCTCGATGTTGGCTTCGGACCTCATGGGCCGTATGCAGGCAGGGCGCATCCAGATGGCGCTGGTCATAGACGAATACGGCGGAACCGACGGGCTGGCCTCGCTGGAGGACATCGTGGAGATGGTCGTCGGCGACATCGAGGACGAGCATGACGACGAGGAGGCGCTCATCACCAAGGCGGGCGACGGCGTGTTCATCGTCGACGGCAAGGCCGAGATCGAGGACGTGCAGGCCATGATCGGCGAGGACTTCGCGCCCGGCGAGCATGGCGAATCCGTCGATACGATCGGCGGCATGATCTTCAACACGCTGGGCCGCGTGCCCGCGCGTGGCGAGGTGGTGCAGGCGATACCCGGCTTCGAGTTCCATGTGCTGGACGCCGATCCGCGCCGCGTCAAGCGCGTGCGTATCGTGCAGCTTTCGAAGGGCGACCGCCGCAAGCGCGTGGCGCGCGCCGAGCAGGCATGAATGCGGCAGGCGGGGCCAGAAACTGCCCCGGCTCCCGTTACCCGGACGGATGCAGGCGCCGCCCGATTCCGCCGCACTTCCTCTGAAACCGCACTACAGGCATCACGCTGGCTGAGATCGGTCAGAGTGCTTTATCCTGCCTCAATGCGGATGCCCGTGCAGCGCTACCGCGCCGTTCGGGTGGAGGCTTTTGCGGCCAGCACACGGGTATGAGAGCATCTTCGTTTTCTCTGAAATGTGAGAACGCTCTAACTCCTTGTTTTGGCGAAGCCCCCCAACGCAAAACCGCTTCGCACTTTTGCTGGAATTGCTCTAGGTTTGCCTGTGATTCGTGTTGATCGGAAGGTCTTATGCAACGCCTTGCCGGCCGGATAGTGCTGCTCTGGGGATGGCGGCGGGCGTTGGTCGCCTTCCTTGCCGGAATGCTCGCCGTTCTTGGACAGGCTCCCTACGATTTTTCAGCGGCATGCTTCATATCGTTTCCCGTGCTCGTCTGGCTGCTCGACGGCACCACCGGCGACGGATCGTCAAGCCGCATCGGACGGCTGAAGCCTGCATTCGCTGTGGGCTGGTGGTTCGGCTTCGGCTATTTCCTCGGCGGCCTGTGGTGGATCGGAACCGCGCTTCTGGTGGAGGCGGAAAGCTTCGCATGGGCGTTGCCGTTTGCCATGGTCGGCATTCCGCTGCTGCTGGCCTTTTTCTACGGATTCGCGGCGGCGGTCGCCCGCGCGATGTGGAGCAGCGGCATCGGCCGCATCGCCGCGCTTGCAGTGGGTTTCGCTCTTGCCGAGTGGCTGCGGGGCTTCATCTTCACCGGCTTTCCATGGAACGCCATCGGCTACGCGGCGATGCCGGTGACGATGCTGATGCAAAGCGTCTCCGTCGTTGGCATGGATGGCATGAACGCGCTTGCCGTATTCACCTTCGCGTTGCCGGCCCTTCTTGTCGACAAATCGGGACGACGGGCCGGTGCGGCCCTGCTTGCCGGTTTGCTGATCGCCCATGCCGGCTTCGGTTATTATCGGCTTACCAGAGCTGCGCCGGAAACCGATGATCATATCAGCGTCCGCATCGTTCAGCCCAACATCGACCTGACCGAAAAATGGGACAAGGACGTCCGCGATCGTATCTTCGCCTCGCTGCTCGCCCTTTCATCGCGCGCGCCTGCCGGGGAAGGGGAGCGGCCACAACTCATCATCTGGCCGGAAACCTCCGTCCCGTTTCTGTTCACCGACCGCCCCGACGCCCTGACCGCGATCGGAGAGATGTTGCAGGAGGGGCAACTGCTGCTCGCCGGCATCGTTCGCGAGGAGGCGGCTTCCGGACCGGGGACCCGCACGCGCTATTACAATTCCATCGTCGCCATCAACGACCGTGGCGAGATCGTGGACGCCGTCGACAAGGTGCATCTGGTGCCGTTCGGGGAGTACATTCCTTTCGCAGACCTGTTTGCGGCCTTCGGCGTGGAGCAGCTCGTCGCCGGTCCGATGAATTTCGAAGCCGGCAGCCACCGCAAGGATATCGAGCTTCCCGGTGGCGCGAAGGCAGCACCCTTCATCTGTTACGAAGTCATATTTCCCGGACTGGTCGCCCGTGATTCCGCGGCCGCGCAGATCATGATCAATGTCACCAACGATGCATGGTTCGGCAACACGGCCGGGCCTTACCAGCACTTCCGGCAGGCCCAGATACGCAGCGTCGAGAATGGCTTACCTTTGCTGAGGGCGGCCAACACCGGCGTTTCGGGCATCGTCGAGCAGCACGGGATTGTCGTCGATGCGCTGGCTGTGAATGCGCAAGGCGTTATCGATGCCCGCCTGCCCGTTTACCTTGCGGAAACCATAGATTACGACCACCGTCGCATAATTGGCATAATCGTGGTGCTGGTTCTTGTGACAGCGGCACTTGTCGTGAATGTAAGGCAAAGCCTACAATCGAATTGACAGTTCGTATATTAGAATTTCATATTGTACGAAAATACCAATTTCGAAGTAGGCTTTGGAACCATTCGGGCCTCGTGCAGGCCGATGCAATAAGTCGTATACTCAAGAGAAAGCCGAAGGAATTCGGCGAGGAACGAATGGCAGAACAGAACAAAAAGAAGCCGAATCCAATTGACGCGCATGTAGGCGGTCGCATCCGCATGCGCAGGAACATGCTTGGCATGAGCCAGGAAAAGCTGGGCGAGAGCCTCGGCATCACATTCCAGCAGATCCAGAAATACGAGAAGGGCACCAACCGTGTGGGTGCGAGCCGTTTGCAGGCCATCGCCTCCATAATGGAGGTTCCCCCCGCGTTTTTTTTCGAGAATGCGCCCACTGACGAGCACACGCCCACAGGAGGCCTGTCCGAGGATTCCTCCATGACGTCGGTGATGGAATTCTGCTCCAGCGCGGAAGGCATCCAGCTCAATCGCGCCTTCGTCAAGATCAGCGATCCCAAGGTGCGCCGCCGCATTCTGGAACTCGTCAAATCTCTTTCGGACGACGATAACGACCAATAAATGCTCTTCCGGGCCTAGCCGGGGAAAGTCCTTTCCCTGCCGCCTTCCCACAGCTTGACGACTCGCGCACTGCCCCGCTAACACGTTGCGCGCCATATCGACGCAACGCCGGGGCTGGAGCTCCGGCATTTCCAGAGGGGACATCCCGTGAGCCGTCTGAACTACCTTTTCACCTCGGAATCCGTATCCGAGGGGCATCCCGACAAGGTCTGCGACCGCATATCCGATGAAATCGTCGACCTCGTTTACCGGGAGGCGAAAAAGAGCGGTATGGACCCCTGGAAGGTGCGTGTGGCCTGCGAGACGCTGGCGACCACCAACCGCGTTGTCATCGCCGGCGAAGTGCGGGTGCCCGATACGCTCCTCAAGAAGGACAGGGACGGCAATATCCTCAAGGATGCCTCCGGCCACGCCGTCATCAATCCGTCCAAGATCCGCGCCGCCGCCCGCAAGGCCATCAGGGCCATCGGCTACGAGCAGGACGGCTTCCACTGGAAGACGGCGAAGATCGACGTGCTGCTGCACGGTCAGTCGCCCGACATCGGGCAGGGCGTCGACAGCGCCGCCGACCGTCAGGGTGAAGAGGGGGCGGGCGATCAGGGCATCATGTTCGGCTATGCCTGCCGCGAGACGCCGGACCTGATGCCGGCTCCGATCTACTACAGCCACAAGATACTGGAACTTCTGGCCGCCGCCCGCCACAAGGGCGAGGGCGATGTCGGCAAGCTCGGTCCCGACGCCAAGAGCCAGGTGACCGTCCGTTACGAGGACGGCAAGGCTACGGAAGTCACCCAGATCGTCCTTTCGACGCAGCATCTCGACGGCAGCTGGGATTCGAAGAAGGTCCGCCAAGTCGTGGAGCCCTATATCCGCGAGGCGCTGGGCGATCTGAAGATCGCGAAGGACTGCAACTGGTACATCAACCCGACCGGCAAGTTCGTCATCGGCGGCCCGGACGGCGACGCCGGCCTCACCGGACGCAAGATCATCGTCGACACCTATGGTGGCGCGGCCCCGCATGGCGGCGGCGCATTTTCCGGCAAGGACACCACCAAGGTCGACCGCTCGGCCGCATATGCGGCGCGCTACCTCGCCAAGAACGTGGTGGCCGCGAAACTGGCCGATCGCTGCACAATCCAGCTCTCCTACGCCATCGGCGTCGCCCAGCCTTTGTCCATCTATGTGGACCTGCACGGCACCGGCAAGGTCGAGGAATCGGTTCTGGAAGAAGCCCTGCGCAAGGTCATGGACCTGTCGCCGAGCGGCATCCGCCGCCACCTCGACCTCAACAAGCCGATCTATGCCCGGACGTCCGCCTACGGCCATTTCGGCCGCAAGCCCGGCCGCGACGGTTCGTTCTCGTGGGAGAAGACCGATCTGGTGAAGGCGCTCAAGGAAGCCGTTGCCGGCTGAGCGGGGTGTCTGAAGTCGTGTCTCCCCGGGAAACCAGATCCGGCCGCACCAGCGAAGCCTTTTTCGGCCGCCGCAAGGGAAAGCCCTTGCGGTCCGGCCAGTCGGAGGCGCTCGCCTCCGGGCTGGGAACGCTGGGTCTCGACCTTTCCGGCCCTGCGCCGGACGATCTGCGCCGGCTGTTTTCCGCCGAGGTGACGCAACTGCGGCTGGAGATCGGTTTCGGGGGCGGCGAGCACCTGCTGCATGAGGCGGCAACCCATCCCGGGACCGGTTTCATCGGGGTGGAGCCCTTCGTCAACGGCATGGCCAAGATGACGGCTGCGCTGGAGCGTCAGCCGCTCGCCAACATCAGGCTGTTCAACGACGACGCCACGCTGCTGCTTGACTGGCTGCCTGCGGCTTCGCTCGACGGCATCGATCTCTTCTATCCCGATCCCTGGCCGAAGAAACGGCACTGGAAGCGGCGCTTCGTCAATGCGGCCAACCTCGACCGGTTCGCCCGGGTGCTGAAGCCGGGCGGGCGTTTCCGCTTCGCCTCCGATATCGACACCTATGTCAACTGGACGCTGCTGCATTGCCGCGCGCATGGCGCTTTCGAGTGGCAGGCGGGCGAGGCGGCGGACTGGCACACGCCTTATGAGGGCTGGCCCGGCACGCGCTATGAGGCCAAGGCCGTGCGCGAAGGGCGCCCCCCGGCCTACCTGACCTTCCGGCGCGCCTGAAATCCTTTCTGTTATCTGTATCTTGGGCCTTAGGATGAGGGTGCTTGCGCCCTTTTGCATCTGATGCCACGTTGTGTCCTGAGGTTCAGCGATGAGCCGGCCGGCACGGGAGCCGGCATTGTTCAGCCCGCCCAGGGGCGGGCTCCAAGGGAGGAAATCCAGTGAAGCAGTTCGTGTGGGCATCCATCATCGCCGGTGCAATGGCCCTTCCGGCCATGGCCGAAGATTACAAGATCATGGCTCCGGCCGCGCCCGGCGGCGGCTGGGACCAGACCGCGCGCTCCATGCAGACGGCGCTGCAGGACGAGAAAATTTCCAGCAGCGTTCAGGTGCTGAACGTGCCGGGTGCCGGTGGCACCATCGGCCTTGCCCAGTTCGTCAACCAGTCATCCGGCGATCCCTCGCAGCTCATCGTCGGCGGTTATGTCATGGTCGGCGCGATCCTGACCAACAACTCGCCGGTCACGCTCGATCAGGTGACGCCGATCGCGCGGCTGACGGGCGAATATGAGGTGATCGTCGTGCCTGCCGCTTCCGACATCAAGGATATGTCCGGTCTCGTCGAAAAGCTGAAGGCCGATCCCGGCAGCGTTTCGTGGGCTGGCGGATCGGCCGGTGGCACCGATCACATCACCGCCGGTCTGATCGCCAAGGCTGCCGGCGTCGATCCGACAAAAGTCAACTACATCGCCTTCTCAGGCGGCGGCGAGGCGCTGGCCGCCATTCTCGGCAATCAGGTCACCGTCGGCATTTCGGGCTACGGCGAGTTCGCCTCGCAGATCGAGGCAGGCACGCTGCGCATCATTGGCATCTCCAGCGACGAGCGTGCCGAAGGCATCGATGCAGCGACCTTCAAGGAAGGCGGGGTGGACGTCTCGATCCAGAACTGGCGCATGGTCGCCGCAGCCCCCGGCATCACGGACGAGCAGAAGGCCGCGATCCTGGCCGACATCGAGAAGATGGCGAAGTCCGAGAGCTGGCAGAAGACCCTGAAGGAAAAGGGCTGGGCCGACACCTATCTGGCCGGTGACGCCTTCGCCGAGCAGCTCAAGGCGGACACCGAGGCGACGACGGCCATCCTTAAAGAGATCGGCCTCGTCAAATGAGCGAGTCGGGCTCGCGTAACACCCGGCGCCGTCCCGACAGGGCGGCGCTGGGCATCGCGGCAGCTCTGGCTGCCGTCGCCATCGTCATCGCATGGAGCACATCGCAGGCGGGCGGCGTGGCCGGCTATTCCCCGGTCGGCCCCAAGACCGTTCCCTACATCATCGCCGGCGGTCTCTTCATCCTGTCGATCCTGACGGCAATCGAGGCCATGCGCGGACATTTTCCCGAGCGGGAGCCGCAGGATTTCCCGCCCATGCTGTGGGTGCTCGGCGGTCTGGTCGCGCAGATGCTGACCATGAAGACGATCGGCTTTTCCCTTTCCACCGGCCTGTTGTTTGCTGCCACGGCGCGGGCATTCGGCAGGGGTGCCCTGTGGAAGACCTTTCCCGCCGGCGTGGTCTTCGCGCTGCTGGTGTGGCTGATGTTCGCCAAGGGCCTGCAACTGACATTGCCTGCCGGTCCACTCGAGCGGCTGTTCTGACGGAGGCCCGCAATGGATACCTTCAGCCTGCTCGCACAGGGCCTGCTGGTGGCCATGGAGCCATCCAACCTGCTCTATGCCCTGATCGGCGTCACGCTCGGAACGGCGGTCGGCGTTCTGCCGGGCATCGGGCCGGCGCTGACCGTGGCGCTGCTCCTGCCCGTTACCTACAAGCTCGATCCGGCCGGCTCCCTCATCATGTTCGCCGGCATCTATTATGGCGGCATGTATGGCGGTTCGACCACCTCGATCCTGCTCAACACGCCGGGAGAGAGCGCCTCCATCGTCACGGCGCTGGAAGGCAACAAGATGGCCAAATCCGGCCGGGCCGGGCCGGCGCTCGCCACCGCCGCAATCGGCTCCTTCGTGGCCGGCCTGCTCGCGACGCTGGGGCTCGCCTTCATCGCGCCCTCGGTGGTGAAGTTCGCGCTCTCTTTCGGCCCGTCCGAATATTTCGCGCTGATGCTGCTGGCCTTCATGACCGTTTCGGCCGCCTTCGGCGAATCGACCCTGCGGGGCATTACCTCGCTGTTCATCGGTCTGGCGCTCGGCCTCATCGGCATCGACCAGCTGACGGGGCAGGCGCGGCTCACTTTCGGAATGCCCAATCTTTTCGACGGGATATCGGTGACGACGCTGGCGGTCGCGCTGTTCGCCATCGGCGAAACTTTCACGGTCGTCGCCCAGCGCGCGACCGGCGAGGACAAGGTGGAGACGGTCAGGGGATCGGTGTGGATGAGCCGCGAGGACTGGCGCCGCTCATGGATGCCGTGGCTGCGCGGCACCGCCATCGGCTTTCCGATCGGGGCCATGCCCGCGGGCGGCGCCGATGTGTCGAGCTTCCTCTCCTATTCGGCGGAGAAGAATTTCTCCAAACACCCCGAGGAATTCGGCACGGGCGCCATCGAAGGCGTGGCCGGGCCCGAAGCGGCCAACAACGCATCGGCAGCCGGCACGCTGGTGCCGTTGCTGACGCTTGGCCTGCCGACGACGGCGACCGCAGCGATCATGCTGGCCGGCTTCCAGCAGTTCGGCCTTCAGCCGGGTCCGTTGCTGTTCGCCACCAACGCGTCGCTGGTCTGGGGCCTGATCGCAAGTCTTCTGGTGGCCAACTTCATGCTGCTGGTGCTCAACCTGCCGCTGATCGGCCTGTGGGTGAAGCTGCTGTCGATCCCCAAGCCCTGGCTCTATGCCGGCATTCTGGTGTTCGCCACGCTCGGCACCATCGGTGCCGATGGCTCGACCTTCTTCCTCGGACCTGTACCCGTGTCCTTCGGCCTGCTCCTGCTGATGCTGTTCGGCGTGCTGGGCTACGGGCTGCGCCGTTTCGGCTATCCGATTGCGCCGGTCGTCGTCGGGCTCATCCTCGGGCCGATGGCGGAGAAAAGCCTGCGGCAGGCGTTGCAGATCAGCCAGGGCGATCCGATGGCCCTGTTCCATTCGTGGATCGCCATCCTGCTTTGGGTGCTTGCGCTCCTCGCTGTGGTGTTGCCGCTTTACCTGCGCGCCAGAGGCAAGGGCAGGATGCTCGCCCAGTTCGCCACTGACGAGGATTGAACAGGTGTTGCCGGAAGAAAACAAAAGGGGCGTCCGCAAGGGCGCCCCCCGGTCTTTCAGGCAGTGTCCGGCGCCTCGTCAGCCCAGGCGGATTTCGCCGAACTGCTTCGGGTCGATGCCCAGCTTGCGCAGATGGCGGGCTTCAGGGGTGACGTGGCGCTCCACCGCATTGGCGGCGGCGATGGCGCTGCCCATCACGTCGAGGAAGGCGCCGATTCGATTGAACGGCTTGTAGCGGGTCATTGTCTTTCCTTTTTCTGCATCGTTTTGTGCGATGCAGCATGAATGTAGGAGGCGAGGGACCGCAGTTCCATAGCGCGAACCGCATGTGTGCCTTGCACCAGCCGCACGCCTCTGCGAATTGCGGATGACGGGCCCATGCTATTGAACCCTGCGCGCAGTTCGGCTATATAGCGTGCAAATTCTTGGTCGGTATGACGAAGAGTGGGTCCATCCGGTCCCGCTCTTTTTTGTTACCTGCCGGCCTTCGGATCAGGAAGAACATGACGTCAGGCGAAGTTTCCGGCGACGATAATCCCGCTCGCGAAAGCGGCGATGACCGCATCATCCGCGAAAGCGGCATCGAGGCGCGCATCGCTGCGATCATCCTGCCGGTGCTGCGCGGCATCGGTTTCCGGCTGGTGCGCGTAAGGCTGTCCGGCCAGAACGGCTTGACGCTGCAGATCATGGCCGAACGCAACGACGGCACCATGACCGTCGAGGACTGCGAGGAAGTAAGCCGCGCCGTCTCGCCGGCGCTCGATGTGGAAGATCCCATCGAAAAGGCGTATCATCTCGAAGTGTCCTCGCCGGGCATCGACCGGCCGCTGGTGCGCAGGAGCGATTTCGCCACCTGGCTCGGCCATCTGGTGAAGATGGAGACCTTGACGCTCGTTGCCGAGCGCAAGCGCTTCAAGGGCCGCATTACCGAGGTCGACGAGGAAGGCATTCTGGTGCTGCGCGATGTGCCCGCCTATGGCGAGGAGCCTTCGGTGCGCGTGCCGTTCGATACGATTGCCGAGGCGCGCCTGATCCTTACGGACGACCTCATCCGCGATGCCCTGTCGAAGGACAATCGCGCCCGCAAGGAAGCGAAGAAGCGTCAGGACGAAACCGACGAGGCGTTTGAAGACGACGCCGAAGACGGAAACGAACACGAAGCGAATTGAACCGTCGCGACGAAGCGGCCCGGTTCAGGGAGAAAGACATGGTTGTAAGCGCAAACAGGCTCGAACTGCTGCAGATTGCCGACGCGGTCGCGCGCGAGAAGTCGATCGACAAGCAGATCGTCATCGACGCCATGGCCGACGCCATCCAGAAGGCGGCGCGCTCGCGTTACGGTCTGGAGACCAATATCCGCGCCGACATCAATCCGCAGACGGGCGAGATGAAGCTCCAGCGCCTGATGGAGGTCGTCGAGAAGGTCGAGGACTACGCCACCCAGATCGCGCTGGTCACCGCTCGCGAGCGCAACCCCGACGCCCAGATCGGCGACTTCATCGCCGAGCAGCTTCCGCCGATGGATTTCGGCCGCATTGCCGCCCAGTCGGCCAAGCAGGTCATCGTCCAGAAGGTGCGCGAGGCCGAGCGCGACCGCCAGTATGACGAATACAAGGATCGCATCGGCGAGATCGTCAACGGCACCGTCAAGCGCGTCGAATATGGCAACGTCATCGTCGATCTCGGCCGTGGCGAGGGCATCATCCGCCGTGACGAGCTGATCCCGCGCGAAATCTACAAGTATGGCGACCGCGTGCGCGCCTATGTCTACGACGTGCGCCGTGAGCAGCGCGGCCCGCAGATTTTCCTGTCGCGCACCCATCCGCAGTTCATGGCCAAGCTGTTCACCATGGAAGTGCCGGAGATTTATGACGGCATCATCGAGGTCAAGTCCGTGGCCCGCGATCCGGGTTCGCGCGCCAAGATCGCCGTCATCTCCCGCGACTCGTCCATCGATCCCGTCGGCGCCTGTGTCGGTATGCGCGGCTCACGCGTTCAGGCCGTCGTCGGCGAGCTTCAGGGCGAGAAGATCGACATCATTCCGTGGTCGCCTTCGGCCGCTTCCTTCATCGTCAACGCGCTTCAGCCGGCCGAGGTCGCCAAGGTGGTTCTGGACGAGGATGCCGAGCGCATCGAGGTGGTGGTGCCGGACGATCAGCTTTCGCTGGCCATCGGTCGTCGCGGCCAGAACGTGCGCCTCGCCTCGCAACTCACCGGCTGGGACATCGACATCCTGACCGAGCAGGAGGAAAGCGAGCGTCGCCAGAAGGAATTCGTGGAGCGCTCCAACCTGTTCATGGAAGCGCTCGACGTGGACGAGATGGTCGGCCAGGTGCTGGCCTCGGAAGGCTTTACCAGCGTCGAGGAAGTCGCCTATGTCGACAGCGACGAGATTTCGTCCATCGACGGCTTCGACGAGGAGACCGCCGCCGAGATCCAGACCCGCGCCCGCGAATATCTGGAGCGCATCGAGGGCGAGCATGACGCGAAGCGCAGGGAGCTTGGCGTCGAGGACGAGCTTCGCGAGATTCCCGGCGTGACCACCGCCATGATGGTGACGCTCGGCGAGGACGGCGTGAAGACGGTCGAGGACTTCGCCGGCTATGCGGCCGACGATCTCGCCGGCTGGAAGGAGCGCAAGGACGGCGAGACCAAGGTCTATCCGGGCGTGCTGGCTCCGCATGGCATTTCCCACGCCGATGCCGAACAGATGATCATGGCTGCGCGCCTCCGGGCCGGCTGGATCACCGAGGACGAAGCGGAGGTCTCTGATGAGGCCGACGCCGAAGCCGAAGCGTAACGTGATGAGGATCGGGACGCCATTTGCCGGATATGAACGATCGCACCTGCATCGTCACAAGGAAGACTGCCGAAACGGATGATCTGATCCGTTTCGTCGTCGGCCCGGATTCGGTCGTCGTCCCCGATCTCAAGCGGAATCTGCCCGGCCGTGGTTGCTGGGTGAGCGCCGATCGCCTACATGTGGACCAGGCGGCGGCGAAAAACCTGTTTTCGCGCGCTTTCAAGGCCAGGGTCGAGGTGCCGCCGGAGTTCGGCGCTATGGTCGACAGGTTGCTGGCGCGGTCTGCTCTGGGCATGCTTGGGCTTGCCCGGAAGGCCGGCGCGGTCGTTTCCGGAGCAACCAAGGTGGAAGACGCGGTGCGCAGCGGCGCTGCGCTGCTGGTTCTCCATGCCATGGAAGCCGCGGAAGATGGTGTCCGCAAGATCAGCCAGGCCCGGCGCGCGACGGTGCATCTGGGCGGTCCCGCGATCCGTGCCTACAAACTTTTCCCCGAGGCTGAATTGGGTTTGGCATTGGGGGGCACAAATGTGATACATGCAGCCGTTCTCGCGTCCGACGCGGGCGCGGCGGTTCAGAAGCGCATGGTTGCGCTCGACCGATACCGGGGCGGATCCCCGGACGATCTGGCGACGCTTGCGGCGGTCGCCAGCGAGGATGATGCCGCAGAGGATTGGGAATGAGCGATACGAAATCGGGCGACGACAAGACTTTGAGCGTGACGCCGAAGAAGACGCTGACGCTGAAGCGTCCGGGGCTGGAACAGGGAACCGTGCGCCAGAATTTCTCGCACGGGCGCACCAAGTCGGTCGTTGTCGAGACCAAGAAGCGCAAGTTCAGCATCCCCGGTGAGAAGCCGGAGCCGTCCGTCTTCGCGCCGAAGCCGCAGGCCCCTGCGCCCGAGGCCGCCCCCGCGCCGGTCGCCCCTGCTGCTCCCGCCGTTCGCGAAGCGCCGAAGGTTGCGCCGCCGCCCGCGCCGCAGCCGGCCGAGCGTCTGGTGCTGAACGAGCTTTCGCGCGACGAGATGGAAGCCCGCCGTCGCGCGCTTCAGGGCGCCCAGTCGCGCGAAGCCGAGGAGCGTGCCCGCGCTGCCGAGGATGCGCGCCGCCGTGCCGAGGAAGAGGAACGCCGCAAGCGCGAGCGTGAGGAGTCCGCACGCCGCCAGGCCGAGGAACAGGCCCGCCTTCAGGCCGAGGCCGAATCCCGCCGCCGCGCCGAGGAGGAAGCCCGCCGCCGCGCGCCGGCCGCACCTGTCGCGGACGACGAGGAGGAGGCCAAGCCGGTCAAGCGCGCCGGTGGCGCAGCCGCTCCGGCCCTGCCGCCGCGCCGCATTGCCACGCCCGAGGTCGCCCGCCCGGCCAAGGCCAAGGGCGAGGAAGATCGCCGCCGCGGCAAGCTCACACTCACCAGCGCGTTGTCCTCCGAGGATGGCGATGCCCGCGCCCGCTCGCTTTCGGCGATGCGTCGCCGGCAGGAGAAATTCAAGCGGGCCATGTATCAGGAGCCCCGCGAAAAGGTTATGCGCGAAGTGACACTGCCGGAGACGATTACCATCCAGGAACTGGCGCAGCGCATGTCCGAGCGTGCGGTCGACGTGGTCAAGTTCTTCATGAAGCAGGGCCAGATGATGAAGCCGGGCGACGTCATCGACGCCGACACGGCCGAGCTGGTCGCGACCGAATTCGGTCATACCGTGAAGCGGGTGGCCGAATCCGACATCGAGGAAGGCCTGTTCAACATTGCCGACAATGACGAGGATCTGGTTTCCCGTCCGCCGGTCGTCACCATCATGGGCCATGTCGACCACGGCAAGACATCGCTGCTCGACGCCATTCGGCATGCCCGGGTGCAGTCCGGCGAAGCCGGCGGCATCACCCAGCATATCGGCGCCTATCAGGTGGAGAAGGACGGTCAGAAGATCACCTTCATCGACACCCCCGGCCACGCGGCTTTCACGGCGATGCGCGCCCGCGGTGCGCAGGCCACCGACATCGCCATTCTGGTGGTCGCGGCCGACGACAGCGTGATGCCGCAGACGATCGAGTCGATCAGCCATGCAAAGGCTGCAGGCGTGCCGATCATCGTGGCCATCAACAAGGTCGACAAGCCGAGCGCCGATCCGCAGAAGGTTCGCACCCAGCTTCTCCAGCATGAGGTGTTCGTGGAATCCATGGGCGGCGAGGTGCTCGACGTCGAGGTTTCGGCCAAGACCGGTGCCGGCATCGACAAGCTGCTCGAGGCTATCCTGCTGCAGGCCGAAATTCTCGACCTGAAGTCCAATCCCGACCGCACCTCGGAAGGCGTGGTCATCGAGGCGCAGCTCGACAAGGGGCGTGGTCCGGTGGCGACCGTTCTGGTGCAGACCGGTACGCTCATGCCCGGCGATATTCTCGTTGCCGGCAACGAGTGGGGCCGCGTGCGCGCGCTGGTCGACGACCGTGGCGAACATGTGGAGGAAGCCGGTCCGTCGATGCCTGTCGAGATTCTCGGCATGCAGGGCACGCCCCGCGCCGGCGACCGCTTCGCTGTGGTGAACAACGAGGCCCGCGCCCGCGAGATCACCGAGTATCGCCAGCGCAAGGCGCGCGACAAGGCGGCTGCCAGGCACGCCGGCCAGCGCGGCTCGCTGGAACAGATGATGTCGCAGCTGCAGACCAGCAACCTCAAGGAATTCCCGCTGGTCATCAAGGGCGACGTGTCGGGCTCGGTCGAGGCGATCAACGTGGCGCTGGAAGAACTCGGCACGGATGAGGTCCGCGTGCGGATCGTCCATTCGGCCGCCGGCGGCATCACCGAAACCGACGTGTCTCTGGCCGAGACCTCCGGTGCCGTCATCATCGGCTTCAACGTGCGTGCCAATACACAGGCGCGTCAGGCAGCCGAGGCCGCAGGGATCGAGATCCGTTACTACAACGTGATCTACAGCCTGATCGACGACATCAAGGATGCGATGTCGGGCATGCTCTCGCCCGAGCGCCGCGAGACTTTCCTCGGCAATGCCGAGATTCTCGAGGTGTTCAACATCACCAAGGTGGGCAAGATCGCGGGTTGCCGCGTCACCGAGGGCAGGGTGGAGCGCGGTGCGGGCGTGCGCCTGATCCGCGACAACGTCGTCATCCACGAAGGCACGCTCAAGACCCTGAAGCGCTTCAAGGACGAGGTGTCCGAGGTTCCGGTCGGTCAGGAATGCGGCATGGCGTTCCAGAACTACGAGAACATTCAGGCTGGCGACGTCATCGAGTGCTTCCGCGTCGAGATGGTAGCCCGCAAGCTGTAATCTGCCATCAGGCAGCTTTGCGAGTGGCGGCCGGTACGGCCGCCATTCTTTTAGAGCAATTTCAGCAAAAGTGCGAAGCGGTTTTGCATCCGGAATTGCGTGAAAACAATGACTTAAAGCGCGCGGCGCTTTAATGTTTCGGGCGGGGTGCGGTCCAATTCCGGCCCCGCGTGTTCAGGATTGAAGAGATGTCCAATACAGGCAAAGGCCCTTCGCAACGCATGTTGCGCGTTGGCGAACAGGTGCGCCATGCGCTGGCCGAAATGCTCCAGCGCGGCGAGGTTCGCGACGATCTCATCGAGACGACTGTGATCTCGGTTTCCGAGGTGCGCATGTCGCCCGACCTCAAGATCGCGACTGCTTTCGTCGCCCCGCTGGGCGCGAAGGACGATGCCGCTGTCATTGCGGCGCTGAACAGGCATGCCCGCTTCATTCGCGGGCGTATGTCGCCGGCGCTGAGGCAGATGAAATACATGCCGGAATTCCGCTTCCGGCTGGATACCAGCTACGACAATTTTCAGAAGATCAACGAGCTTCTCCATTCGCCGGAGGTGGCGCGCGATCTCGGTCAAGAGGACGAGGACAAGCAATAGTGGCGCGCCGAGGGAAAAAGAAGGGCCGGCCGGTCTCCGGCTGGGTGGTGCTCGACAAGCCGGTTGGGCTCGGCTCGACCGAAGCGGTGTCGAAGATCAAATGGCTGTTTCAGGCTGAAAAGGCGGGTCACGCCGGAACCCTCGATCCTCTGGCTTCCGGCATGCTGCCGATCGCGCTGGGCGAAGCGACCAAGACGGTTCCCTATGTGCAGGATGGCGCAAAGGTCTATCGCTTCACGGTCGCATGGGGCGAGGAACGCTCAACGGACGATCTCGAAGGTCCGGTAACGAAAACATCTGAAAAGCGCCCGTCGGAAGATGAGGTGCGCGCCCTGCTGCCCAAATATACCGGCGTGATCCAGCAGATTCCGCCGCAGTTCTCGGCCATCAAGATCGCCGGCGAGCGCGCTTACGACATCGCCCGCGAGGGTACGACGGTCGATATTCCGCCGCGCGAGGTCGAGATTGCACGCCTGGAGATCGTTTCGCACGAGACCGACAGGACCTTGTTCGAGGTCGAGTGCGGCAAGGGCACCTATGTGCGCAGCCTGGCCCGCGACATGGGGCGCGATCTCGGCTGTTTCGGCCATATTGCCGATCTGCGCCGCACCGAGGTCTATCCCTTCACGCCGGACGATTTCGTGACGCTGGAGGAACTGGAGGCGGCCGTTCCGCCGCCGCCCGCCGAGGGCGAGGAGCGGATGCCCGGCGCCCGCTTCGCTGCGCTCGACGATTTGCTTGTGGAGACGCTGGCCGCGCTGGAAAGCCTGCCGCAGGTCCCTGTCGGCGACGACGCCGCCAACCGCATCCGGCTCGGCAATCCGGTGGTTGTCCGGGGCCGGGACGCGCCTGTGGAAGCTGACGAAGCCTGCATCACGGCGCGCGGCCGGCTGGTGGCGATCGGCGCCATCGAACAGGGCATGTTCAAGCCGAAGCGCGTCTTCACCTGCTAGAGTCTTTTGCAGCCAAAAGGAAACATTTGGCGTCGCATAAATGCAGTGAAAACAAACAGATGGAGTGGCATCCCGGAACTGTCGGGGCGGCATTCTGTAGCCATTCTTGAACTGACGGCCCAAGCGGTTAAGGTTGCCGCATTTTCTGCGACAGCCCGGAGCGGACATGGCGAAGACAGGCAAGGCCCGGCATCGGCGGCGCAAGCGGCGTACTCCGGTCGGGGCTCCGCCTGGCACGCTGATTGCCGATCCGGCCGCCAGCGCGACGAACCTTTGTCTGACCCTGATCGCCCCGGACAGGTTCCGCAGCATCCAGAATGCCAGCATATCGGACATCGCGGCCAATCGCGACGACTGGCCGGTGATGTGGCTCGATTGCGCGGGGCTCGCCGATGTTTCTGCCATAGGTGAGATCGGCAGGATTTTCGGCCTGCATCCACTGGCGATGGAGGACGTGGTCAATTCCGACCAGCGGCCCAAGGTGGATTTTTTCGATGACCACGCCTTTGTGGCGCTGCGGATGGTCGATGATGCCGGCTTGCAGCGCTACGAGCAGATTTCCGTGTTCTTCGGGGAAAAATTCGTCATCACCTTCCAGGAGCGCGAGGGGGATCCTTTCGACCCCGTTCGCCGGCGACTTGCCGCGGAAGGACCGAACCGGTTGCGCTCGCGGAACGCCGACTATCTCGCCTATGCGCTGATCGACGCCGTGGTGGACAGCTATTTTGTCCCCATCGAGCTCATCAGCGACGAGATCGAAAAGATTGAGGAAGGCATGCTGGCCGGCCCGCAGAAGGGGCAGATGCAGGAAATGCACGGCCTGCGCCGGGAGCTGGCGGCCCTGAAAGGGGTTCTGTGGCCGTTGCGCGATGCGCTGGCGGCGTTGATCCGCAACGACGATCCGTTCGTGACGCGGGAAACCAAGGTCTTCCTGAACGACACGCTCGACCATGCCATGCGTCTCATCGAATTGGTGGAGACCCAGCGCGACACATTGACGGGGCTGATCGAGATGCATCTTTCGCTGACCCAGGCGCGCACCAACGATGTCATTTCGCTGCTGACCATCGTGTCGACCATCTTCATCCCGCTCACCTTCCTGGTCGGCGTGTGGGGAATGAACTTCGATCCGGATGCCTCTCCATGGAACATGCCGGAACTGCGGGCCTACTATGGCTATCCCGCAGCGCTTCTGTTCATGGCAGGCGTTGCCTGCCTGCTGTTCTGGTTCTTTCGGTGGAAGAAGTGGCTTTGAAGCGTGTCGCGATCTTTCAGATTCGCGCCCTGCGCTTTAAGCTGTTGTTCTTACGCATGTCGTTATCCCGAAACCGGTTCCCACTTTCGGGCGACATGCTTTAGGCGGCTTCCTTTCAGTCCCTGACTGTTTCCGGGAAGGAGCTATTCTCAATCCGTGCTGGCTTTCTGCCGCCGATTGCACTATATGCGCCGCTGTATCGTGGTTTTTGCCGCGAATTGAGTGGCCTGTGCTGGACGACATCCCGGCTCGAGGCGTCCCGTTTCCTCCAACATACAAAGGAAAAACCGATGTCGATCACTGCCGAACGCAAGCAGGAATTGATGGCGCAGTTTGCAACTGCCAAGGGCGACACCGGTTCGCCGGAAGTGCAGGTCGCCATCCTTTCGGAGCGTATCAAGAACCTGACCGAGCACTTCAAGGACCACAAGAAGGACAACCACTCCCGTCGTGGCCTTCTCGCGCTCGTGTCGCAGCGCCGCAGCCTGCTTGACTACCTCAAGCGCAAGGACGAGGCGCGCTACCAGACGCTGATCGAGAAGCTCGAACTGCGTCGCTGACCTGTTTGGCCGGCGGGTGTCGCAAGGCGCCCGCCGGCTTCGCATCCGGGCCTTCACATCGGCCCGTACCAGGTTCCATGGCGAAGAGGGTCGCCGGAACCGCCCCGTGGACGGTCATGGGGCAGGATTGCAGGATGCTCGCCCCGGCTTCGGCCGACACGTTCCGAGCTTCCCGTTGTCTTGCCCGTGGCTGCCCGAAACAAGCCAGAAGGTTTGGACCGCGTCGCTCAAGGCGACGGCGGTCCGGCCGCATATGAAGGACAAGACATGTTCAATCAGCACAAAGTGGAAATCGAATGGGGCGGACGTCCGCTCATTCTGGAGACCGGCAAGATCGCCCGTCAGGCCGACGGCGCCGTTCTCGCCACCTATGGCGAAACCATGGTTCTCGCCACGGTCGTCTCGGCCAAGGAGCCGAAGCCGGGCTTCGACTTCTTTCCGCTGACCGTCAACTACCAGGAAAAGACCTATGCTGCCGGCAAGATCCCCGGCGGTTATTTCAAGCGTGAGGGCCGCCCGAGCGAGAAGGAGACGCTGGTTTCGCGCCTCATCGACCGCCCGATCCGCCCGCTTTTCGCCGATGGCTACAAGAACGACACGCAGGTTGTCGTCACCGTGGTCCAGCACGATCTCGAGAATGATCCGGACATCCTGTCGATCGTCGCCACCTCGGCTGCGCTGACGCTCTCCGGCGTGCCCTTCATGGGCCCGATCGGCGGTGCGCGCGTCGGCTACATCAACGGCGAATATGTGCTGAACCCGCACATCGACGAGATGCCGGAATCGAAGCTCGACCTCGTCGTGGCCGGCACTTCCGAGGCCGTCCTGATGGTCGAGTCGGAAGCGCAGGAACTGTCCGAGGACGTGATGCTGGGCGCCGTCGTGTTCGGCCAGAAGGCTTTCCAGCCGGTGATCGACGCGATCATCAAGCTGGCCGAGGTCGCCGCCAAGGAGCCGCGCGACCATCAGGTCGCCGACCTGTCGGCGCTGGAAGCCGAAATCCTCGCCATTGCCGAGACCGACCTGCGCGAAGCCTACAAGATCACCGACAAGCAGGCCCGCTACGCCGCCGTCGACGCCGCCAAGGCCAAGGTGAACGCCGCCTTCACACCCGCCGAGGGCGAGGACGCCAAGTGGTCGTCCGAGCAGGTCGCCACCGTATTCAAGGAACTCCAGGCCAAGATCGTGCGCTGGAACATCCTCGACACCGGTTCGCGCATTGACGGCCGCGACCTCAAGACGGTTCGCCAGATCGTGTCGGAAGTCGGCATCCTGCCGCGCACCCACGGCTCGGCGCTGTTCACCCGCGGCGAGACGCAGGCCATCGTGGTCGCCACGCTCGGCACCGGTGAGGACGAGCAGTATGTCGACGCGCTGACCGGCATGTACAAGGAGACCTTCCTCCTTCACTACAACTTCCCGCCCTATTCGGTGGGCGAGACCGGCCGCATGGGCTCTCCCGGCCGCCGCGAGATCGGCCACGGAAAGCTCGCCTGGCGCGCCATCCGTCCGATGCTGCCTTCGACCGAGCAGTTCCCCTACACGCTGCGCGTCGTCTCCGAGATCACCGAGTCCAACGGCTCGTCCTCGATGGCAACCGTTTGCGGCACCTCGCTGGCGCTGATGGATGCCGGTGTGCCGCTCCAGAAGCCGGTTGCGGGCATCGCCATGGGCCTCATCAAGGAAGGCGAGCGCTTCGCGGTGCTCTCCGACATCCTCGGTGACGAGGACCACCTCGGTGACATGGACTTCAAGGTGGCGGGTACGGCCAACGGCATCACCTCGCTGCAGATGGACATCAAGATCGACGGCATCACCGAGGAGATCATGCAGGTCGCGCTCGGCCAGGCCAGGGACGGTCGCCTGCACATCCTGGGTGAAATGGGCAAGGCCCTGTCCGAGAGCCGTGGCCAGCTCGGCGAGTTCGCCCCGCGCATCGAGGTGATGAACATCCCGACCGACAAGATCCGCGACGTGATCGGCTCCGGCGGCAAGGTCATCCGCGAGATCGTGGAAAAGACCGGCGCCAAGATCAACATCGAGGACGACGGCACGG
>JAIPUZ010000028.1 GCA_022833215.1 Mesorhizobium sp.
CGAATGCGGCGACGATCTTGTCGGGGTTGGGCAGGCAGAACTGCTCCATCGGCCGCGAGAACGGGATCGGCACGTCGGGATAGGCGACGCGGCGCGGCGCGGCCTTCAGCACCGAGACGTCGCGCTCGCACACCGAGGCGATGATTTCTCCCGAAACGCCGAAGCTGTGATAGTCCTCGTCCACGACGATCAGACGGCCGGTCTTCTTCACCGAGTTGAACACGGTGTCGCGGTCGAGCGGCACCAGCGTGCGCAGGTCCACCACCTCGGCGCTGACACCCTTCTTCGCCAGCAGATCGGCCGCCTTGAGCGCATTGTGCACGCCCATGGCGAGCCCCACGATGGTCACGTCCGTGCCTTCGCGCACCACGGCCGCCTTGCCGAAGGGCACTTCGTAGCTCTCTTCAGGGACATTCACGGTCGCTCCCGGCTCGGTGCCCAGCCAGCCCATGCCCTGAAGGCCCTTGTGGTACATGAAGATGACCGGGTTCTCGTCGCGGATCGCCGCCGTCATCATGCCCTTGGCGTCATAGGCGTTGGAAGGCGACACCACCTTCATGCCCGGCAGATGGGCGAAGGTGCCGTAGAGGCACTGCGAGTGCTGGCCGGCATCCGAATAGCCGCCGCCGGTCGAGGTCATCAGCACCAGCGGAACCTTGACGGACCCGCCGGAGAAATAGGTGTTCTTGGCCATCAGATTGTAGATGGCGTCCATGCACACGCCGAAGAAGTCGACGAACATCAGCTCGACCACAGGCCGCATGCCGTCGGATGCCGCGCCCACCGCCGCCCCGATGAAGCCCGTTTCGGAAATCGGCGTGTCGCGCACCCGCAGCTTGCCGAACTCCTCGACCAGGCCGCGCGTGTTGCCGAACACGCCGCCCAGCGCGCCGATGTCCTCGCCCATGACGAAGACGCGCTCGTCGACGCGCATTTCCTGCGCGATCGCCTCGGCCATGGCGCGGGCTATGGTGAGGCGCCGTTCATTGGTGGCGGAAACCTTGTCGTTCATTGTCTCTCTCCCGAAAAATCCGTGACTGGAAGCCGGACGCAGCCGGCGGTCATGCGAAAACCCGCTCCAGCGCCTCTTCGGCGGCCGGGTAGTCGCTCTCGCGGGCAAATTCGATTGCCGCATCGACGCGCGCCCGTGCCTTTGCAGCAAGCGCGGCGTCGTCTTCGGCGGTCAGGTCGCCGGCGGCGATCAGCCTTTCGCGCATGCGCGGGATCGGGTCCTTCGCGAACAGCGCGTCCTTCTCGCCCTTGGGCCGGTAGCCTTCGGCATCGCCCATGAAATGGCCGGCGAGCCGCCAGGTCTCGATCTCGATCAGCGTCGGCCCGCCGCCCGCACGCGCCCGCGCAATGGCCTCGCCGGCTGCCTCGAAGATGGCGAAGGGGTCGTTGTCGGTCACGTAAACGCCCGGCATGCCGTAGGCGGCGGCACGCACATCGTTGCGCGGCACGGCGGTGGCGTCGGCCTTCGCCACGGAAATGCCCCAGGCATTGTCCTCGATCACGAAGACGACCGGCAGTTCCCACACCGCCGCAAGGTTGAGAGATTCATGGAAGGCCCCCTGATTGGCCGCGCCCTCGCCGAGAAAGGCGACCGCGACACCCTCCCTGTTCGACATCTTGCGCGACAGGGCCGCGCCGACGGCGGGCGCCATGCCCTGCGCGATGATGCCGGAGCAGGAGAAGTTCACGGCCGGGTCGAAGATGTGCATGTGGCCGCCGCGGCCGCCGCTCAGGCCGGTCTTCTTGCCGAATATCTCGGCCGCCATGCGGTCGAGATCGACGCCCTTGGCGATGGCGACGTGATGCGGGCGGTGCGTGGACGTGACGATGTCGCCGGCGTTCAGATGCGCGCACACGCCGACCGCACACGGCTCCTGTCCGTTCGACAGGTGCATCTCGCCCGGGATCGGGCCATTGGCCATGTTGAAGGCAGGTGTCTTGCCCTCAAGATAGATCTTCTCGATGGTCTCCTCGAAATAGCGGCTGACGAGCATGTGCTCGTACATCCACAAACGCTGTTCCCTGTTCGGCTGCATATCGCTTTCCTCCAACAAACCGCACCCTGTCGCGGATGCGCTGCCTGTCGGAAAGCGAGATGCGTGCCAGTTCGAGAAAAGCCGGAAACCCTTGCGGTTTTTCCCGGGCACCATCCATGGCAGGCGCAATCCTGCGACCTGTGTCGCGGAACTGAGACAGGACTGGCGCAACCCTGCGACGCTGGCCCGGAACCGGACCTGAACCCCTGGGCGGTCAGCCGTTCGGGCGTGCCAGTTCGTATTCCTTCATGCGGCGATGCAGCGTCGCGCGGCTGATGCCGAGGTGCCGCGCAGCTTCCGAAACCGCCCAGTTGCACTCGCGTAGCGCCTGAAGGATGCGCAGGCGCTGCGCCATGTCGCTGGCGTTGCGCAGGCTGTCCCGGGCCGCATCGGCCGCGGCGGCCGGGCCGTCCTCGTCGGGAGAGGCCGGCTTCCTCCCCGCGCGGATTTCTTCCGGCAGGTCGTGGACCCTGACGATCCCGTCGTCGCAGGTCAGCGCCAGCAGGCGAAGCACGTTGGACAATTGCCTGATGTTGCCCGGCCAGGGATGCGACACCAGCCATTCCATCGCTTCGGCCGACAGCGACAATGGCCCGGCACTGCACTTCTGCTCGGCGGCCAGCGACAGAATGAGATCGCAAAGATCGCCACGCTCGCGCAGCGGCGGCAGCGCGATGCGCACGCCGTGGATGCGATAGTAGAGGTCCTGCCGGAAGCTGCCTTCCGCGACCATGCGTTCCAGATCGCGATGGGTGGCGCAGACGAGGCTGAGCGCGACCGGAACCGGCTCGACCGCTCCCAGCGGCGTCACCTCGCGCTCGGAAAGCACCCGCAGCAGGCGGGTCTGCAATTCCAGCGGCATGTCGCCGATCTCGTCGAGGAACAGCGTGCCGCCGCTCGAGGCCAGAACCTTGCCGGTCTTGCCCTGCTTCAGCCCGCCGGTGAAGGTGCCGGGTTCGTATCCGAACAGCTCGCTGTCGAGCAGGGATTCGGGGATCGCCGCGCAGTTGACCGCCACGAACGGCCGGTCGCTGCGCGCAGAATGCATATGGATGGCGCGGGCGAAGGCTTCCTTGCCGGTGCCCGTCTCGCCCTGCAGCAGGATGGGCAGGTCGGCATCCGCGACCCGGCGCGCCAGCTCGACATTGCGCTGCATGCGCGGCTCACCGCCCGCGAGGCGCTCGAAGCCGGGACCGGCCGGCTGCCGCGCCGGCCCGCGCACCCTGACGCTTGATGCGGGCGGCTGGACGACGACGCTGCTGCGCCGGCCATTCGGAAACGCGTAGGCATATTGCGCATCGCCACCTTGCGCGTCGAGCCGTTGCAGGCGTCCCGCCCCACCTTCCAGCGTCCGCAGGGGAACGCCCAGCAGTTCGCTGACGGGCTGGCGCAGCACATCCGCGCGCGCAGCGCCCAGAAGCCGCAACGCGCTTTCGGACGCGCCCGCGACGAAGCCGCCGTCGTCCACCGCCAGCAGGGACTGGAAAACCTCGCCGTTGATGTCGGGCGCCTGGGCCAGCCCGATCAGGAAATGGCTGCGGAAGCGGTTGCGGAACAGGGCCGTCTCGATCCATCCGGCCGAGTCCCTCACCAGCCGGTGCAGCAGCTTCGCCTCGCCCGGCTGGATCCCGGCATTTCCCGCCAGCGTCAGCACGCCGAGAATGTCGCCTTCCGGATCGACCATGGGCGTGGACACGCAGACGAATTCCTTGAGCCGGTTGTGGTAGTGATCGGAGCCGATCACGAAGGTGCCGTGGCGCTCGACGAGCGTGGTGCCGATGCCGTTGGTGCCGACGACGGATTCGTTCCACACCGACCCCTGCGCCAATCCCTTGTCGCGCAGGCGATGCGCGGTCTCGGAATCGCAGAAATCCTTGACGACGACCCCGAGCCGGTCCGCGAACAGCACGCTGTAGCCGGTGTCGCGGACCACCTTGCGCATATGGATCATGGCGCCCGAGCCGAACTCCACCCGCTCGAGCGTGCGCTCGAACCGCTGGCGGATCTCGCTGTCGGTCAGCCGCATCGGGGGGAACGCCCCGTTCGGATCGAGATTGTAGTCATTCCGGCAACGCCGCCACGATGCGGCAAGCGCCGGGGCCGTTTCCACAGAAGCCATGATGCCTCCCAACAGCAAGCTCCCAACCCGGACAGTGTGCGCCACCCTTGCCGCCTCGGCAAGGGCATCCGGCACAGAGCCGGCATCAGCCCCGCAGCGCCGGCTCCCGTCCCTGATCGTAGAGCACCACCATCAGCGCGCGCGCCGGCTCGTCGCCGGTATTGGCGATCCCATGGGCGACATCGGCCCGGTAGCGCGCGGTCTCGCCCTTTCCGAGCGGCTGTTTGCCATGTTCGGTCTCCACCACCAGCCCGTCGGTCCAGGCGGTGAGATGCTCCATCGTGCGCGGCGCATGCGGGGCGCTTTGCAGCCTGCATCCCGGCGCGATCTCCGCCTCGTACCATTCGATGCTGCCGGCCAGCGCCGGGGAACTGAGGATACGCAGCCGCCAGGCGCCGTCCGGGCTCCTGATTTCCGGCGTCAGCGCGACCGTCACCAGATCGATCGCATCCGTCCTGCCGCTCCCGGCGATCTCTCCGGCTATGAGCTGCGAGAAATCGATGCCGAGCGCCTGCGTCAGCGCCCACAAGACGGCGAAGGTCGGATTGGCCTCGCCGCGCTCGATCTGCGACAGCATGGAACGCGAGACGCCGGAGAGCGCGGCCAGACGGTCTAGCGTCAGGCGGCGCCGCTTGCGCTCGCGCTGCAATGCCGGCCCGATCTCGGGGGCCTCGTTCAACTCCATGTCATATCTCCCGCGCCCATCTCACGGATGCCTGAAACGGCGGATATCCATATCGGGCGGGTTTCGCAACGTTTCCACTGGACCTGCCTTAAAATCCTATATATTGGAATTTCCATCATAATGGATGCGCTGACGATGAAACAGGATTTTCTTTCCCATATCGCGGATACGCTTTCCGCCATCGAGCGCGACGGCCTCTACAAGCGCGAACGGCTGATCACCGGGCCGCAATCCGGCCGCATCACGGTCAGGGGTCCGGACGGCGAGCGGCAGATGGTCAATCTGTGCGCCAACAACTATCTCGGCCTCGCCGACCATCCCGACATCCGGCAGGCGGCCCGCGAGGCGCTGGACGCATACGGGTTCGGCATGGCCTCGGTGCGCTTCATCTGCGGCACGCAGACCCTGCACCGCGAACTGGAGCGGGCCATCGCCTCCTATCTCGGCAAGGACGACGCGATCCTGTTCGCCGCCTGCTTCGACGCCAATGGCGGGCTGTTCGAGCCGCTGCTCGGCGAGGAGGATGCCATCGTCTCCGACAGCCTCAACCATGCCTCGATCATCGACGGGGTCAGGCTGAGCAAGGCCCGACGCCTGCGCTATGCCCAGGGAGACATGGACGAGCTGGAGACCCGGCTCAGGGAAGCCGATGCCGGCGGCGCGCGCTTCAAGCTCATCGTCACCGACGGCGTGTTCTCCATGGACGGCCACATCGCCAGGCTGCCGGACATCTGCGCGCTTGCCGACCGCTACGGCGCGCTGGTCGCCGTCGACGACTGCCATGCCACCGGCCATCTGGGCCCGGAGGGGCGCGGCACGCCGGCGCTGACGGGCACGGCCGGGCGCGTCGACATCGTCACCGGCACGCTCGGCAAGACGCTGGGCGGGGCCATGGGCGGCTTCATCGCGGCCGCGCAGCCGGTGGTGGACCTTCTGCGCCAGCGCGCGCGGCCCTACCTGTTCTCCAACAGCCTCGCGCCCGCCGTCGCGGCCGGGTCGCTGAAGGCCATCGGCATCGCCCGCGAGGCCGACGACCGCCGCGCCCGCCTGTCCTCCCATGCCGCGCGCTTCCGCGCCGGTCTCGGCAAGGCCGGCTTCACGCTTCTTCCGGGTGAGACGCCGATCATTCCGGTGATGCTGGGCGATGCGGTGCTGGCGCAGCGCATGGCGGCGGCGCTGGACGAGCGCGGCATCTATGTCGCCGGCTTCTTCTATCCCGTCGTGCCGCAGGGCAAGGCCCGCATCCGCACCCAGATGTCGGCCGCGCTGGACGAGCGCGATATCGAATTCGCCATCGACGCCTTCACCGATGCCGGCCGTTCGCTCGGCATCATCTGACACCGTCACCTGAAAGCGGGGAGTTCGCCATGCGCGCATTGGTCAAGGCCAGATCCGAGGCCGGCATCTGGATGGAAGAGCGCCCCATGCCCGAAATCGGGCCGGACGACGTGCTGGTGAAGGTTCACAAGACCGGCATCTGCGGCACCGACATCCACATCTACAAATGGGACGAGTGGGCCGCGCGCACCGTGCCGGTGCCGATGGTCATCGGACACGAATATGCCGGCGAGATCGTTGAGCTGGGCGCCAATGTGCGCGACCTCAGGGTCGGGCAGCGCGTCTCCGGCGAAGGCCATGTCATCGGCATGCGCAGCCGCGCCGCCCGCGCCGGCCGCTACCATCTCGACCCCGAAACGCGCGGCATCGGCGTCAACCTGCCGGGCGCCTTCGCCGACTATGTGTCCATTCCGGCCTTCAACGTGGTTGCGCTGCCGGATTCGATTGACGACGAGCTCGGCGCAATCCTCGATCCGCTCGGCAACGCCGTGCACACCGCGCTGTCCTTCGACGTCGCGGGCGAGGACGTGCTGGTCACCGGCGCCGGGCCTATCGGCATCATGGGCGCGGCGGTGGCGCGCCATTGCGGCGCGCGCCATGTGGTGATCACCGACATCAACCCGACGCGCCTCGAACTGGCTGCGCAGGTCACGGACGTGGTGCCGGTCGACGTCTCGCGCGAGGACCTGCGCGACGTGATGCACCGCCTCGGCATGCGCGAGGGCTTCGACGTCGGCTTCGAGATGAGCGGTGCACCCCCGGCCTTCGACCAGCTTCTCGACAACATGGTCATGGGCGGCCGCATCGCCCTGCTCGGGCTGCCCGCGAAACCTTTTCCCCTCGACCTCACCAAAGTCGTGTTCAGGATGATCACGCTCAAGGGCATCTATGGCCGCGAGATGTTCGAGACCTGGCACAAGATGCTGGCCATGCTGGAAAGCGGGCTCGACATCCGCAAGGTCATCACCGCCCGCATGAAGGCCGCCGACTACGAGAGCGCCTTCGCCAGGGCCGCGGGCGGCGAGCCCGGAAAGATCATTCTGGAATGGTCGTGAGCCTTCCCCGCCCGCGCGGCATCGCCTGACATCGCGCAGGCGCAGCGAAAGCGCGTGGCCGTCCGAAAGGCGGAAAAGCCCTCCCGTCATGATCGTCGGGAGGGCTTTTTTCATGTGTCTGCCGGCCTTCAGAACCGGTAGTTCAGGCCGATCTTCAGCGTGTGGAAATCGAGGGCGTTCGAGGCGTTGCGGCCGTTCACGATACTTGAGCTTCCGGTGTGGTTCGTCGTTGTCGTTTCATAGACCGGCTTTTCATAGGGCTCGCAGAGGCTCGGATCCATGTCGCACAGCCACGCCATGCTGGGGTCCTGCGAAGGATCGACCGTTTCATAGCCGACGATGCTGCTGGTCGTGGTGGTATAGTCCCTGCCTGTGCCGGCGCGGGCGTTCCTGAACCTGAAGTCCTTCTTGCCGAAGCGGCTGTAGGTGTAGTCGGCCTTGAGCGACCAGTTGTCGTTGAGCGCATATTCGAGGCCGCCGCCGATGACAAAGCCGGCGCGCGTGGCCGCAGCCTTCTCCACGGAAAAGACCGTCGTTTCCGTGCCATTGGGGCTGGTCTCGTCGGCCAGATTGGAAATGTACTGGTCGCGCCACTGGGTTTCGCGGGCAAGGGCAAAGCCGCCGGTGGCATAGGCCATGAAGCGGTTGCTGAAGGCATAGCCGATCTTCGGGCGCAGGCTGGCCATCCAGTCGATGTCGTAGCTGGTGTAGGCGTCGGCATGGCCCTTTGCCGCCAGAACGGGATCGGCGGACATGACCTTCTTCGAGCCGGTGATGTTGTAGGTCTTGCTCCAGTCGCCCTCCAGCCCGAACACGACGCCGTTGCCGAGCTGCCAGTTGTAGCCGGCCTGCACGCCGAACATGGCGCCGTTGAGCTTCAGGTCCGCCGACTCCCGCGCCGCGACCGAACTGTCGGAACCGTCGAGCGTCGTGGTGGAACCCCATGTGCGCCCGAATGCGCCGCCGGCATGCACGCCGGCATAGAGGCCACTCCAGTCGATGGCGGCCGCTTCGCCGCCCTGCCCCGCGCCCCGGCCGCCGGCCAGCCCGGCGAGCGGGTTCGTGAGCGGCTGGAAGGTCTGCTCGCCGCCGAACGATCCGGTCAGGCTGGCGTAGAAGGTGCGGCCGGGTCCCGGCTGGGTGACGAGGCCGAGCGGATCGACATAGAAGCGGTCGAACAGGTTCTCGACGCGGACCGCAGCGGTCAGGTCTTCGGTGATCCTGTATTCGGCGAACACGTCGACCAGCGTGTAGGGCTTCCAGTCGACCATGGAGATGAACTCGCTGGCGCCCTGCGCCGTCACGTCGCCATGGCCGATGGCGCGCGGCCCGACATGGGAGATGCGCCCGCCAACCGTGAGCTGGTCCTCCAGCAGCTTCTGCGACAGGGTCAGGTCGATGGTGTATTCGGGCTGCACATGATTGGTGGCATAGTCGCCATAGAGCGACTTGTTCTCGCAGGTTCCGGCGGTGCGGCAATATTCGACGTTGAGGAAATAGTTGGCCGAGAGATCGGCCGTGAAGCCGCCGATCTCGTAGCGGCCGGAAAGCTCGATGCCTGAGAATCTCGCCCGGTCGATGTTCTCGATGTTCAGGGTGAGCGGCCCCGACCCGGTGCGGACCGAGCGCGCGATGTAGTCCTTCACATCCCAGTTGAAGTAGCCGAGCTTGAGCATGCCGCGGTCGTCGTCCGTGAACAGGCCGTCGCGCGTCAGGTTGGTGCCGACTTCCCAGTTGCTGGAGCGCTCCGGCTTCACATCGGCATTGGCCACCACGCTGTTGAAGGCCGAGACGGATTCGATGACGCTGGGTGCGCGCATCGTGTTGGAATAGTTGACGTAGAACTGCGAGCCGTCGAAGGGCTCCAGCGTCAGGCCGACGGAAGGGCTGAACCCGCCATCATTGGTGCGGAAGCCGAGAACCCTGCTCTCGATGTCCTCGCGCTCATAGGGATCGTAGCGATCCTTCGACCAGAAATGCGAATAGCGAAGCCCGGCGTTCAGCGTTGCCCAGTCGACCGGCTTCCATGCCGCCTTGGCATAGACGGCGGCCTCGTGGCGAACGGCGTCGCGGGCCGTGTTCCACGCCTCCAGCGCCGCCGTGTGGCGGCTGCCGCGCGTGTCCTCGCCGCGATAGGAAAGGCCGTAAGTGAGATCAACATCGCCATAGTCTGTCGAGAATTTCGACAGGTTGGAGAGATCGGCGCCCCACATGTCGGAATCGGAGCCGACGCGGAAACCGGCAGGCAGGCCGATCTGCTCGGGCGTCACGCCGCGCCCGCCCCGGATGGGATTGCGCAGTTCCAGATGCGTCCAGTAGAGGTTTCCCTTCAGGTCGAAGAACTCGTTGTCTTCCGGGTTCCAGCGATAGCGGGCGGTAACGGTGTCGAGGCTGGTGCCCGCAGTCTGCGCCTGCTGCTCCGACTGCCCGTGCTTGCCGATCAGGCGCGAGGCCAGACGGTCGCCCGCCTCGCTGCGATAGCCCGTATAGCCGAGCTGGAGGGTGTGATCCTCGGCGAAGCGCGCAGTCAGCTTGGCCAGCCAGGACTCCGTCTCAAGCTGGGTGTTCAGCACCTCCTCGCCGGCGCGATAGTTCACGATGCCTTCGTTTTCGTAGTAATTTTCCCAGTAGGTCGTGCCGTTGGGATTGCAGACGCCGTTGGGGCACCATTGCTGCCGGCCCCTGTTGACCGGGTTGACGGAAGGCCCGTGCTTGCCGGCATGGTAGTTGCCCTGCTTGCGGCGCGCATAGCCGGCAAGGAAGTCGAAATCCTCGCCCTTGTAGGCGCCGATCACGCTGCCGGCGCCGCGCGTGGGCGAAAGCAGCGAAGGCCGGTCCATGCCGGTTTCCGAGGCGACCGGAACCTCGCCCGCGGCATCCCACGGCGCATAGGGCCATTGATAGCCCGCCTTGTCACCGGCATGGGGCTTCGATGTATTGGTGCCGATCTCGCCCTTGACCCTGACGCCCCAGCTGTTGCCGGGCCTGACGATGTCGTCGGCGCTCACCGTGCGCATGGCGACCGAGCCGGCATTGCCCCAGGAGGCAGTGTCCGCGCCCTTGGTGACATCCACGCCGGCGATGAAGTCGGGATCGACATAGGTGCGGTTGGAGACACCCTGATAGCCCTGATAGACGGTGACGGCGTTTTCGGCGCCGTCGATGGTCGTCGTCACACGGCCCATGCCCTGCATGCCGCGGATGTTGACGTCGACGGAGCCGGCCCCGTTGCGCGCCTCGCCCGACATGACACCCGCCGTGCCGCGGAAGATGTCGGCCGGGCTGGAGCCGCGAAATCGCTCGATATTCTCGCCCGAAATGTGGCTGGTGGCCGCCGCCGTCTCGTAGGGGCTGTAGGCGGAGCTTTCGCTGTTGCCCTGCACGTCGATGGTCGCCAGCACCATCGAGCCATCGGCCGGCGCATCGAAAGCCTGCGCGACGCGGTCGACGAGCGTGGCGGTCGCTGGCCCGGTGAGGCTGACGCCGATGCCGGTTCCCGCAAGCATGGTCTGCAATGCCTGCGCCGGCGACATCGAGCCGGAAACGGCGACCGAGGTCTTGCCGCGCACGATCTGCGAGGAATAGCCGACCTGCCAGCCGGAGGCGCGGCTGAAGGCGGAGAGCGCGCTGGCGAGCGGCTGGGCGGGAATCGAAAACCGCATCGTCTGCGAGGTCGCGACGGATGCGGATTGCGCCAGCGCGGCCCCCTGCCACCCCGCGAGCGACGACACCAGAACGGTGCTTGCCAGAAGCAGCCTGACCGGAACCCGCACCATGGCCGCAGCAGCCTTGCGGGAGGATGCGCAGCGCGCTACCGGGTTCGTTTCAAGCCCCATCAGGACATCTCCTTCGCCATATTCCGGGCGCGGGCCGCTTCCGGCAAAACCGCGCTTCGAACACCTGACGAACGAGCCGGGCCGATCTCACAAAAAAAGTTGAGTAATCAGCGAAGAATTATGATTCCGCCCGGAAGCCGGGTCACGGTCGCGCCGGCGGCCTCGGCCAGGGAGCGGATCGCGCCCTCGGGATCGGAGAGGCGGTAATTGCCGCTCACCCTGACGCGGCCTGCCTTTTCACCGACGGTGACGATGCGGCCGCTGTAGTAGCGTCCGAGATCGGCAAGCACGTCGGCGAGCGGCTTTTCCTGAAAGACGATCCATCCCGTACGCCATGCCAGCGCGCTTTCGGCATCCACGCCGACGACCGGCGACAGCCCCGACCGCGAAACCTCGACCATCTGGCCGGGCGAAAGCGAGGCCGCGCGGGAGGCACCGCGCACCTCAGACGCCCTTTCCGTGACCTCGACGCGCCCACGTTCGAGGATCACCGTGTCGCCGGTTCCGGTGCGCACCGAAAAGGCCGTCCCCCTGACCTCGACATCGCCGAACGCAGCCGCGACCCGGAACGGATGCGCGGGATCGTGAACCACGTCGAAGAAGGCTTCGCCGCGCAAGAGCGTGACGCTGCGACGGCCATCCTTAAAGTCGAGCGCGACGGCCGAGGCGGTGTTGAGCATGAGGCGCGAGCCGTCCGGCAGCCCGAACTCGCCCTGCTCGCCGGTGGCGGTGAGATGGTCCGCGTTCCAGCGCAGCATCAGTTCCGGATAACAGCCGATGCCGATGGCGATCAGCACGGCCGCCGCCAGCGCCGTCAGCCTGCCCCTCCAGCTGCGACCGGGCCGCGCCGCCCGGCGCGCGGGGGCGGCCGGCACGTCCCGTCCGGCATCGAGGCGCGTTGCAAGGCTCGCGCTCGCCACCTCCAGTTCGGGAAGCACCCACAGGGCCTGAAGCTTGGTGAAGGCGGCGGCGTGGCGCGCGTCGCTTTCCAGCCACTCCCGAAGCCGGGCCTGAAGCCGCGCATCGTGCGGAGAGTCCTGCAGGCGCACGAACCAGTCCAGCGCCGCGTCCGCAACCGGATCGGGATGCCGGAAACCGTTCTCTGGCCGACCGTCCTGCGGTCCGGGGCCGCCTGCCCTGTCGCTCATCACTCAGGCCATCCGCCGCTTGCTGGATAGAAGCTCATGAAGACTAGACGAACGACCCGGCTCAATCTCACAAAAACTCCCCTCCCCGGCAGATGCGTCCGCATTCCGCGCATGATGGACCCGACCTGCCGCTTCGCCTCTTCTCATATGTGCGCCTGTCCGTTTCAAGCCCTGTCGAGACGATCGAGCGCCTGCTGGCAATGGGCCAGCGCCAGCTTCACGTCGTTGAAGACGGTGTTCGGGGAAACGCCGAGATGGGCTGCGATCTTTGGATAGGGCCACTTTTCGATGCGGCTCAGCCTCCACACCCGCTGCGCCCGCTCCGGCAGCCGCGACAGGGCCTCGTCGAACGCCCGCAGGCGCTCGCGCTGGATGACGACCGTTTCCTGGCTGGGCAGATCGGCGGCGACATTGGCGATCTCGGCCTCGCTGGCATCGATGCGCTCGACGCCGGAACGCATGCGGTTGCGGCGCTGATGGTCGAGCGCGAGATTGCGCGCCGTCTGGTAGAGGAAAGCCTCCACATGCTCGATCGGGCCGGCTTCCATCGCCTGGCGCGCCCGCACATAGGTTTCCTGCGCCAGATCCTCGGCAAGCTGCGGATCGCGCACGATGCGCATGAGGCTCCCGATCAGGGAACGGCGGTTGTGCAGGAAGGCCGCGGTCAGGGCCGGCGCCACGCTCTCCCTGCCCTGGACCGGAGTGGCCGGCCGTCGCCTTTTGTCCATCAGTGCTTCGACACGCGCGTTCATCTTTTCCGTCCGCGCGACAGGTCATCCGCGCATGCAGGCAAGCTCTCTAACCAGATCGGCAAAATGCCTTCAATGGTGTCGGCGTGACGGCTTCGGGAGCGCCGGCGGCACCCGATTCTGAAAACATGCATTAAATTGTCATGTTTTGTGCCGGTTTCAGCCCGCCGCCCGGCCCGGCAGACGTCCGGCCGGGGTGCCCGGCGGCGAGGCAGGGCCGCACGATTGTCGGCGGCTGTTACATCGTGGCCACAGTGCCGGGCGGGCGTCGGCTACAGTCTCACCCGCTCCGAACGGATGCCGAGCCCGACGAGACGGCCGGCGAGATGGGAAAGGACGGGCCAGCGGGCGATGCCCTTCACGAAGGCCGGCGGGCCGCTGCGTCTGGCCGCGTTATCCTGACGCTTCCTGCTGCTCGACTGCATCATGAGCTGTATTTTCTGCGTCACCTTCGTCGGGAAGGCGCGGCGCTTTTCCACCGCGGCAAGATGGCGGTCGGCCAGCCGGCCCTCGCGCAGCGGCGCGGACAGGATGTTGGCCGCCGCCACCGCATCCTGGATGGCGAGGTTCACGCCGAACCCGCCGATCGGCGACATGGCGTGCGCCGCGTCGCCGATGCACAACAGGCCCGGCCGCCACCAGCGCCTGAGGCGGTCGATGCGGATCGACAGCAGGTGGACGTCGTCCCACGAGCGGATTTCCCCGACGCGGTCGGCCGGCAGCGGCGAGACGGCGGCGACCGCCTCGCGAAACGCCTCGATGCCCTTTTCCTTCACCCCGGCAAAGCTGCCCTTGCGCACCACATAGCCGCACTGCCAGTAGTCGCCGCGATCCACCATCACGAAACCCTGGCGCGGCCCGCCATGGCCCATCGTGTAGGGCGGGTCGTCCGGCTGGTGCGAGAGCTTCATCCACAACACGTCGCTCGGCGCGCCGAAGCTTTCCACCTCCAGCCCCGCCTTCGCGCGCACCACGGAGTTGCGGCCGTCCGCCCCGACGACCAGCGCCGCCCTGATCGCGACGGAACCGTCCGGCGTGCGCGCGACAAGCCCGGCAATGCGTCCGCCTTCCTCGATGAGGTCGGTGACCTGCGCCGACATGACGAGGTGAAAATTCGGCAGCCGGGCGGCTTCGCGCGCCATGAAGTCGAGGAAGTCCCATTGCGGCATGAAGGCGATGAAGCGGCATTTGGTCGGCAGCCGGGAGAAATCGGCGATGGTGACGTCCTTGCCGCCGATCTCGGCATGAAGGCGCGGCGCCTGTGTGTGCGGCACCTTGAGCAGCTCGTCCAGAAGCCCGAGCTGGTCGATGACGTCGAGGGTCGAGGGATGCACCGTGTCTCCCCGGAAGTCGCGCAGGAAATCGGCGTGCTTCTCCACGACGGTGACGTCCACCCCGGCGCGCGCGAGCAGCAGGCCGAGCATGAGCCCGCCGGGGCCGGAGCCCGCGATCACGCATTGCGTGTCGATGGTCTGGGATGTTGCAGGCTGGTCCATCGTCGCTCTCCTGTCTTTCCGCTCAGAACCGCGCCGCGATGCCGAATTTCAGCGTGCGGCCGGGGCCGTTCATCGAATCCGCGGTCATGCCCGGCTTGTATACCTTATCGGTCAGGTTTTCTGCGGTGAAATTGAGGTCGAGATTGTCGCTGACCTTGTAGGAGGCGAACGCATCGTAAAGCCGGTAGGGCTCGACGCCGGAGGGTGGCGTTCCGGTCGATGCCTGACCGCCATAGACGCTTCTGGACACATCGCGAAGACGGCCGCCCAGCACCAAGCGGTCCTCGAACAGCCGCACGCCGGCGGTCAGGGTCCACACCTCCTTCGGCGGGCCGGCGAAGACGCCAAGGCCCGATGAAGGCACCGGAAGATCGGCCGTGATATGATGGTAGCCGATGCCGGCGAAGACCGGGCCGGCGTCATACATGGCGTCGAGCTCGAAGCCCTTCACCTTGCTGGTTCCGGCCACATTGTCGAAATGGAAGCAGATGGCGCCGGTGCAATTGCCCTGTATGGCGACGATATAGTCGTCGATGTCGTTCGCGTAATAGCTGCCTTTCAGGCGCAGCCGGTCGCCGGCCTTCAGCACATCGTCGAAAGCCAGATTGGCACCTGCTTCCCACCCCTGCGAGCGCTCGGGCTCAAGGAAGGGATTGGGATAGAAGCGGACGAAATTGCCGACGAAGCCGGGGTGGCGGTTGGCCATCAGGGTTTCCGTGATCGCCGGCGGCCGGAAGCCGAGGCCATAGCTGGCGTAGAGCGAAAGCCAGTCCGCCGGGCGCGCGGCCAGCGTCACCTTGGGGCTGACCGCCGTTTCGGACTTGTCCACGGAAAACGGCCCGACCGGAACGTCCGGCATGCCCGGCCCGCCGCTGGTCGGGTTGTTGCCGGAGCCCGACAGCGAGAAACGGTCGATGCGGGCGGCGGCGGTCAGCTCGAACATGCCGCGCGTCGCCGTCGCCTCGGCGAAGGCGGAGACGATGCTGCGGTTGCCCGAGGGCGTCCAGCCGGACGAGGTCTGGTGAGCGTCCGGGCCGGTCTCCTGCGTCCGCACCCGGTCCCAGGTGCCTTCGACGCCGTATTTCAGGGCGAGATCGACATCGCCCGCGACAAAGCGCGAGACGTTGCTGACATCGATGCCGAAGCTGTCGTTGCTGTAGTCGATGTCCTCGCCGGCGATCAGGTTGCCGGTGAACCAGTACTGGTTGATCTTCGACCTGTTGTAGTAGGCGTTGGTGCGCAGGTCGACCAGCTCGCTTTCGGGATCGTAGCGGTGCTTCGCCGTCAGCGTGGTGACGCCGGCGTCGAACTCGGACGAGTTGAGCGCGAATGCGTTGCGGTAGCGGATGAGGCCCAGATCGAGGCTCTGGTCGTCGGTGAGCTGGATGCCGACCTTGGCCAGCCCCGAGACAAGATCCTGCCCGGTCTGGTCGGCGTAGACGCCGTTGCCGTCCCTGTAGCGTCCGGAATCGCGGAAGCTGAGCGCCCCGAGCGCGGAAATGCGGTCGTTGCGGGCGCCGGCCGCAAGCGTCCCGGACCAGTCGTAGCCGTTCGTGCCGTATGTGGCGGTCGCTTCCGCCCCCCAGTCCTTGCCCCCGGTGAGGATGTCGTCCAGCTCCAGCGTGCGGAAGTTGACGATGCCGCCGAGCGTGCCCGAGCCGCCCTCGGTCGCCACGGTGCCCTTGCGGATCTCGATGCCGCGAACGAGGGCCGGGTCCACGAACACCGTGCCGAGCGGTCCCGCCGTCGTGTACTGGAAGGTCTGGCGCGCGCCGTCGATCGACACGTTGGTGCGGCCGAAGTCCTGCATGCCGCGCACATTGACCGACACGCCGGGCATGCGCGCCTGTCCCTGCGTGAACACGCCGGGCACCGTCTGCAGGATATTGTCGGGACGGCCCGGGCCGATCTGCCTGATCTCCTCGCGCGTCACGGTCCGCGTCGAAGAGGCGGCGTGGAAGTCCTCCTCGCGACGGGCTTTCTGGTCCTGCGCCCGCAGGCGCCCCTCCTTGCCGCGCGTGACCACGACCGTCTCCAGCTCGGTTGCCGCGGTGTCCTCCGCGCCTGCCTGCGCATGTGCCGGCCGATGGAAAGCCAGGGTCGAAAGGACGAGCGACATGGCGCTCGCAAGGATCAGTGCGTCGGCACGCGGGGACAGGATTTTCACGAGATTTCACTCCGGGATGGGATGCCGGCAATGCATAATAAATGTTATATCATTACGCAATCGGAAATATGAGCGTCCCAGTGAGGATATGGTGCGGGATATGGCGCGGAACATGGTGGCCGGCGGCGAAGCGGCCCCGGCGCAGCCCCAGTTAAGCCGCAGTGCAGCCCCGGCGCAACCCCGGTGCAGCCCCGCTCCGGCCGGCCGCCATTGCGCTACATGTTTTCCATTGCGTGCCGGGGCCGGACGGCGTTTCCCGAAGCACGCCGCGCCCCCGGGAAAAGAAAACGGTTCCGGGCCAATGACCTGCATGAGAACGGCAACCCCGGGCGCGGGGAAGCGAAACCGGCAGCGCGCCACGCGTGCGAGTGTCATTCCGCTGTCATCGCCGGATGTTGAAAGCGTTCATGTCAACGCAGCACACGGGCGATTCTCCAGCCATGCAGCAGCAACCGCAACGTTTCCGCACCCTGTTCATCTCCAACCTGCACCTTGGCACCAAGGGTGCGCAGGCCGAGGCGCTTCTGGAATTCCTGAAGCAGCATGAGGCAGACACCATCTATCTCGTCGGCGATATCATCGACGGCTGGCGGCTGCGCTCGTCCTGGTACTGGCCGCAGCATCACAACGACGTGGTGCAGAAATTGCTGCGGCAGGCGCGCAAGGGCGCGCGCATCGTCTATGTGCCCGGCAATCACGACGAATTCCTGCGCGAATTCTGCGGCAATCTCTTCGGCAGCATCGAGGTCTGCGACAGCCTCGTCCACGAGGCCGCCGACGGCCGCCGCTACCTCGTCATCCATGGCGACGCCTTCGACATGGTGGTGCGCCACGCCAGATGGCTCGCCTTCCTCGGCGACTGGGCCTATGTGATGGCGCTGGCGCTTTCCACCCGCATCAACGTCGTGCGGCGCAGGATGGGCTTCACCTACTGGTCGCTCTCGGCATGGGCCAAGGCGCGGGTGAAGAACGCCGTCAACTACATCGGCAATTTCGAGGAGACGCTGGCCGCCGAGGCTGCGCGCCACGAGGTGGACGGCGTGATCTGCGGCCACATTCACAGCGCCGCGATCCGCGACTTCGAAGGCTTCACCTACATCAACACCGGCGACTGGGTGGAAAGCTGCACCGCCGTCGTGGAGCACGAGAACGGACGCATGGAGCTCATCCACTGGGCGCCGTTCAGCACGGTGCTCAATGCCGGGCGCGTTCCGGCGGTGCGCCTGCCCTCCCGACACGCCGCGTGAGCGCAACCGGTGTGAACACGAACATGCGCATCCTCATCGTCACCGACGCCTGGCGGCCGCAGGTGAACGGCGTGGTGATGACGCTGGAACGGCTGGCGCAGTCGCTTGAGCATATGGGCGTCGGGACCGAGTTCCTGACGCCGGAAGGGTTCCGCACCGTGGCCCTGCCCGGCTATGCGGAAATCCGCATGGCGCTGACCACGCCCGCGCAGGTGGCGCAGCGCATGGACGCCGCGAATGCCGACCGCATCCACATCGCCACCGAAGGGCCGCTGGGATTGCTGGCGCGGCGCATCTGCATCGCACGCGGCCTGCCCTTCACCACCAGCTACCACACGCGCTTTCCCGAATTCCTGCGCGCCCGCCTGCCGGTGCCGCAGGAGTGGACCTATCGCTGGCTGCGCCGCTTCCACAATGCCGGCAACGCCATGATGGTCGCCACGCCCTCGCTTGCGGCCGAGCTCGGCGAGCGCGGCTTCACCAATATCCGCCTCTGGTCGCGCGGGGTGGATACGGCACAGTTCAACCCCGCGCGCAGAGCCGATACCGGCCTCGAAGGCCCGGTGTTCCTCTATGTCGGACGCGTTGCCGTGGAAAAGAACCTGCCGGCCTTCCTGGACCTCGACCTGCCGGGAACGAAGGTGGTGGTGGGCGACGGACCGGCACTGCCGGACCTGAAGGCGCGCTACCCGCAGGCGGTTTTCATGGGCCTGAAACGCGGCGACGAGCTTGCCGCCATCTACGCTTCGGCGGACGTCTTCGTTTTCCCCAGCCGCACCGACACCTTCGGCAACGTCATCATCGAGGCGCTGGCCTCGGGCACGCCGGTCGCGGCCTATCCCGTCACCGGCCCGCTCGACATCCTGGCCGAAGGCGGCGGCGTGCTGGACGAGGACCTGCGCGCGGCCGCGCTGGCCGCGCTCCGCATCCCGCGCGACGAGGCGCACCGGCGCGCAGGCGCCTACGACTGGAACGAAAGCGCCCGCCAGTTCCTCGCCCACGTCACCACGGCAATTCCGCAACACAGCCACACATGGAGCGCGGCATCATGACGGCACTCGAGCGTCGGATATCCGAAGGTGGGGCCAGTCCGGGCCGGCGGCTGCGTGAAGCGGTGCGCCGCAGCGCGCCGCTCACCCGCGAGGGGCTGGCCGAATATGTCTTCGCCCGCCTGTTCCAGAAGCTGGTCTACGCCCAGATCTGGGAAGATCCGGAAATCGACATGGAAGCGCTGGCGATGGAGCCGGGGCAGACGGTCGTCGCCATCGCCTCCGGCGGCTGCAACGCGTTTTCCTACCTGCTGGCGAACCCCGGCCGCATCGAGGCCGTGGACCTCAACCCGGCCCATGTCGCCTTCAACCGGCTGAAGCTGGCCGCGCTCCAGACGCTGCCCGGCTATGAAAGCTTCCACCGCTTCTACGCCATGGCCGACGATCCGGAGAACGTCGAGGACTACCGGCGCTTCATCCGCCCGGTTCTGGATGACCAGAGCCGCGCCTATTGGGAGGGCCGCACGCTCACCGGGCGACGCCGCATCTCCATGTTCCGCCGCCATCTCTACCGCCACGGGCTGCTCGGCCACTTCATCGGCTGGGGGCATCGCGTGGCGCGGCTCTACGGCGTCGATCCGCGCATCCTGCTCGAAGCGCGCAGCCAGGACGAGCAGCGCCAGCTTTTCGACACCATGATCGCGCCGCTGTTCGACAAGCGCTTCGTGCGCTGGATGACGAACCGCAAGTCGTCGCTGTTCGGGCTCGGCATCCCCCCGCAGCAATACGACGTTCTGGCCGGCGGCAACGGCATGGCCGGCGTTCTGCGCCAGCGGCTGGAGCGGCTGGCCTGCGACTTCCCGCTGTCGGAGAACTATTTCGCATGGCAGGCGTTCGGGCGCGGCTACGGCCGGGACGGGCGCGCCCCGCTGCCGCCCTATCTGCGCCGCGAAAATTTCGGGACCGTGCGGGCGCGCGCCTCCCGTTTCAGCGTGGAGAACATCTCGATCACCGAGCTGCTGGCGGCGAAGCCCGACGCCTGTGTCGACCGCGCGGTGCTGCTCGATGCGCAGGACTGGATGAGCGACGACCAGCTCAACAGCCTGTGGCGCGAGATCACCCGCACCGCCGCGCCCGGCGCGCGCGTCATCTTCCGCACGGCGGCGGAAGCGAACCTGCTGGAAGGCCGCGTCGCGCCGGACCTGCTGGCGCGCTGGGACTACCGTCGCGAGGAATCGCGCGCGTTTCACGCCCGCGACCGCTCCTCCATCTATGGCGGCTTCCACCTGCTGGTTCTGAAGGACTGACCGATGACGGCGACCCTCGAGCATGGCGCGTTGATGGATCGTATCTACCGCCTGCAGCGCCGCTTCGGCTTCTACGATGCGACGCGCAAATATTATCTGCTGGGCCGCGACCAGATGCTTGAGGGGCTGAGGCCGCCCACGGGCGGCACGGTGCTGGAAATCGGCTGCGGCACGGGCCGCAATCTGGTGAAGGCAGCGCGGACCTATCCCGAGGCGCAGTTCCACGGCATCGACATTTCCGGCGAAATGCTGGCCGCCGCCGGCAGCGCCGTGGCGCGCGCAGAGCTTGCGGGCCGGGTGCGCCTTGCCCGCGCCGACGCGGTGACCTTCGACCCGCAGGCAAGCTTCGGCGTCCCGGCGGGCAACATCTATGACCGCATCTTCATTTCCTATGCGGTGTCGATGATCCCGCAATGGCAGGCCGCCATGGCGAACGCCGCGCGGCTTCTGGCGCCGGGCGGCGAACTGCACGTCGTCGACTTCGGCGACATGGCCGCCCTGCCTTCATGGACGAAGCGCGCCTTCTACACATGGCTGCGCTGGTATCATGTCAGCCCGCGCCCCGAGCTGTTCGACGTGGCGGCAGGCATCGCCGCGCCGCTCGGCGCCTCCAGCGAGGCGAAGCGCCTGCATCGCGGCTTTTCATGGATCGCCATCGTCCGCCGCCCCTGAAGCGGCCGGCCACCGAAGCGGCCGCCGGCGTCAGACGTTGCCGGCCCGGTCTTTCTGGCACACCTCCAGCAAGGTGCCCTCGCCGCTGTCGAGGAAGGTTTCGATGCGGCTGCGCCAGCCGGAAATGTCGATCTTCTGCGCTTTCAGCCATTCGTCGTTGAAATAGGTGGCGCTGTAGCGGTCGCCGCTGTCGCAGATCAGCGTGACCAGGGAGCCGGCTTCGCCCCGCTGCCGCATCAGGGATGCGATGCACAGCACTCCCATGAAATTGGTGCCGGTGGAACCGCCGACCCGCCGGAACAGCCGCTCCGACAGCACATGGGCGGCGGCGATCGAGGCCGCATCGGGAATGCGGATCATCTCGTCGATCACGCCCGGAATGAACGAAGGCTCCACGCGCGGGCGCCCGATGCCTTCGATGCGCGATCCGCTGGCGGTCGTCGTCATGTCGCCGCTCTGCCACGCATCGTAGAAGGCGGAGCCTTCGACATCGACCACGCACAGGCGCGTATCGAGATTGCGATAGCGGATGAACCGGCCGATGGTGGCGGAGGTGCCGCCGGTGCCGGCGCTCATCACCACCCATGTCGGCACCGGATGCTCTTCGCCCGTCATCTGCCGGAAAATGCTGTCGGCAATGTTGTTGTTGCCGCGCCAGTCGGTGGCGCGCTCGGCATGGGTGAACTGGTCGAGATAGTAGCCGCACTTCGAATCCGCGATTTCCTGCGCGGCCTGATAGACATCGCCCGCCCGCTCCACGAGGTGGCACACGCCACCGAAGCATTCGATGGCCTCGATCTTCTGGCGGCTGGTGGTGCGGGGCATGACGGCGATGAAGGGCAGGCCCAGAAGCCGCGCGAAATAGGCTTCCGAAACGGCGGTCGAGCCGGACGATGCCTCGACCAGCACCGTGCCCTTGCGGATGCGCCCGTTGCAGATGCCGTAGAGGAACAGGGACCGAGCCAGCCGGTGCTTGAGGCTGCCGGTGGGATGGGTGCTCTCGTCCTTGAGGTAGATCGAGATTCCCTTCAGGCCGGGAAAGTCCGGCTTGACGAGATGGGTGTCGGCGGAGCGCCGGCCGTCAGCTTCGAGGATGTCGATGGCGCGGCGCGTCCAGCCACGATCCTCTTCAGACAGCGAGCGCGATGCCTTTGCACAATCCTGCATGGGTTCAGTCCTCCCGGCCGGAAGCGGGGACGAGCGGATTGCAGGCAGCGGCTGACGTCATCGGCGGGCCTTTCCGGGAAAGCATTCAATGGACTTTTACAGGAAAGACGAAGGCCACGGCAGGCCGCCATAGTCAATGGTGCAGGCGGCGCAAGGCCGATCCCTGCGCCTCGTCCACGGTGGAAAGGCAAGGGCCGGAAGATTCGCGGCCGCCATGATCGCCGAACCGGCGGGGCGGCCGCCTCACCCTCAGAACGCGGCGCGATAGAGCGCCAGCGCATCCGCTTGCGTCACCTCGACCGGGTTGTTGCCGAGAAGCCGGGTTTGCAGCATGGCGTCGGCGGCGAGCTGCGGCAGCATCTCCTGCGCAACGCCGGCATCGCGCAGACGGCGCGGCGCGCCGGAGGCGTCCATTAGCGCGATCAGCCGCTCGACGAAGGCTTTCGCCTTTTCGGCCGTGCCGGCATCGGGCGCCACGTCGGCTCCGGCGGGGCCGGCCAGCTCGGCATAGAGCGCCTCGGCGGCCCGCATGTTGAACTCCAGCACCGGCTGCAGCATCAGCGCGTTGGAGAGGCCGTGCGGGATGTGGTAGCGCCCGCCCAGCGGATAGGCCAGCGCATGCACCGCCGCCACCGGCGCATTGGCGAAAGCCTGCCCGGCGAGCATGGCGCCCAGCAGCATGGATTCGCGCGCCCCGCGGTCCCTGCCGTCCCTGCAGGCGGCAACGAGACTGGACGACAACAGCCGCAGCGCCTCGCGCGCCGCCGCATCGGAAAGCGGATTCTTCTTGTGGCGGCTGGTATAGGCCTCGATGGCGTGGACCATGGCGTCGATGCCGGTGGCGGCCGTGTGCAGCGCCGGCAGGCCGGTGGTCAGTTCCGCATCGAGCAGCACGCGGTCGGCATAGAGCTGGTCGGCCACGACGCCCATCTTGGAATCGTCCGGCGTGGTCAGGATGGTGATGTTGGTGACCTCGGAGCCGGTTCCCGCCGTGGTCGGCACCTGCACCAGCGGCAGGCGCGCGCCCTGCACCTTGCCGATGCCGTAGAGGGCCGACAGCTCCTGTTCGCTGGCCAGCATGACGGCGGCAAGCTTGGCGACATCCATGGACGATCCGCCGCCGAGGCCCAGAACGATGTCCGCGCCGGCTTCGCGGCCCAGCGCCACGCAGTCGAGCAGCACCGCTTCGGGCGGATCGGCCACCACGTCGTCGAACACGGTGACGGAAAAGCCCGCGGCGGCCAGAGACGCCCTGGCGGGCTCCAGCACGCCGGCCTTGTGCAAGCCCTTGTCCGTCACCAGCAGCAGCCTGCGCGCGGGGAACCATTGGCCCAGCAGCGCGCCGAGCCGTGCGGCCGCGCCCCATTCGACATGGATCTGCCCGACCGTGGTGAAGGAGAAAGGCGTGAAGCTCATGGCTGCTTTCCTTATGCGCTGTGCCGGCGCGGCGGCACCGGATGGGATATGGATGTGCGATCCGGCGGATGCGTCAGGCGACGCCCCCGACCTGAAGGGCGGCCAGCTCGCGCGCGATCTTCTGCTTGTCGGCGAGCGTCTCGTTCGCACGCGGCCGATACCAGATCGCGGTCCAGTTCACCGCGCCCAGCATGCCCTTGACCGCGATGGAGGCGTTTTCGGCGCGGATGCTGCCATCGGCCTGCCCACGGCGGAAGACATCGGAAAACAGCTTCTCGAAGTCCCGGCGGATCGCCATGATCTCGTCCAGCACCTGCCGTTGCGCCAGCGTGGTGGCGCCCAGCCGGTGCATGTGCACGCCCTGCACCACGACGGCCAGATAGGCGATGTTCTGCAACATGGTGAGCGCGTGCGCCTCCAGCATGGCGCGCAGCGTCTCGCGCCCGTTGCCGCCGCTGCCCATCACCGCGATGACCGCCTCGTTCAGCCGCCGCATGCCCTCGCGGTGGACATCGAAGAACAGATCGGTCTTCGACGCGTAATAGTGATAGATCCGGCCCTTGGTCGCGCCGAGCCTGCGCGCCACATCGTCGATGCTGGTGCCCTGGAACCCCATCTCCATGAAGCATTGCGCGGCGCAGTCGAGAATGTCGATATTGTTGTCGGCCCCGGCGACGTCCCCGGCCTTGCGGCGCGAGCGTGTCGGCCGTCGCGGGCGCCCGGCCTCCACCACGGCCGCGTCGGCGCCAAGATCGCGCTGCCCTTCGGCTTCGTGATCCGATCTGGCCATGGAACGTCCTCCGAATTTCACCTGTCCCGGCATATGAGCGGATTTGGATAACCGGCGCAATTATCCGTGCGGCGGCGCCCGTTCCAAAGCGATATGCGCTGGACGGATCCAATTAAACATACTACTGAGTATGTTGCAATTCCCGACAGGGCGAAAACACACACCGAACCAAAGGAAAGACCGGATGAATGACCGGACGATCACTCACGGCGCGCCGCTGATCTCCGACTGGATCGAGATCGACCAGCCTTTTGTGGACAGGTTCGCGGATGCGATCCTGGATCATCAGTTCATCCATGTCGATCCGGTTCGCGCAAAGGCGGAAGGCCCCTATGGCGGCACCATAGCACACGGCTTCCTGTCGCTGTCGCTGCTGACCCATTTCACCCGTTCCGCCATGCCGCTGCCCCCTCCCGGCGTGGTCGAGGTCAATTACGGGTTCGAGAAGGTGCGCTTCCTCGCCCCCGTTGCGGTGGGCGCGCGGGTGCGCGGCCGGTTCACGCTGCTTTCCGAAGAGCTCAAGGGAGCGGGGAAGCTGCGGCGCTTCGGCGTCGAGGTCGGGATCGAGGGAAATGAAAAGCCCGCCATGATAGCCGAATGGCTGGTGCTGGTTATCGAAGGAGAGAATTGATGTCGGTGAGCTTCAGGGATCAGGTCGCAATCGTCACCGGCGCGGGCGGCGGGCTCGGGCGCTCGCACGCGCTGATGCTGGCCGCGCACGGCGCGGCCGTGGTGATCAACGATTTCGGCGGCGCGCGCGACGGTTCGGGCGGCTCGACCGAGGCTGCCGAAGCCGTGGTGCGTGAAATCACCGGGGCCGGCGGCCGCGCCATCGCCGACGGCGGCAACGTCACCTCCGAAGCCGACATGGAGGCCATGGTCGCGCGCACGCTTTCGGCTTTCGGCCGTGTCGACGTGCTGGTCAACAATGCCGGCATCCTGCGCGACAAGACCTTCGCCAAGATGACGACCGACGATTTCCGCGCCGTGGTCGAGGTGCATCTCATGGGCACGGCCATCGCCACCCGGGCGGTGTGGGCCACCATGCGCGAGCAGAATTACGGCCGCGTGCTCGTCACCTCCTCCACCTCCGGCGCCTATGGCAATTTCGGCCAGTCGAACTACGGCGCGGCCAAGATGGCGGTGCTCGGCCTCATGAACACGCTGCATCTGGAGGGGGCCAAATACGGCATCCATGTCAACGCCATCCTGCCGACCGCCGCCACGCGCATGACCGGCGACATGATGAGCGAGGAGATGCTGGAACTGCTGGCGCCCGAACTGGTGTCGCCCGCCGCCGTGTGGCTGGTCAGCCGCGACGCGCCTTCGCGCACCGCCCTGCTGGCCGGCGCCGGCACGGTGGCGCGCCTTGCCGTGGTCGAAAGCCAGGGCGTATGCTTCACGGGCAAGTCGTTCACGCCCGACGATGTGGGCGCGAATTTCGACCGCATCGCCGACATTTCCGATCCGGTGGAACCGCCGGAGGGTCTGCGCCACGTCGACCGCATCCTCGCCAATGCGCGTGCCGCCCTCGGCAGGAGCTGAGCCATGAGCGAGCGCCTCGGCCCCCTGCCCCGCAGCGCCTATCCCTGGCATCAGGAAACGGTGCTGCAATGGGAGGATTCGGATATCTACGGCCACCTCAACAACGTGGCCTATCTGAAATATTTCGACACGGCGCTGAACATGGCGCTGATCGGACACAGGGCGCTGGACCTGTCGCCCGGCGCCACCGATCCCATCGGCCTCGTCGTGCAGAACGGCGCGCAGTTCTTCAGCGAAATCACCTTCCCGACGAAACTGTGGGTCGGGGCGCGGGTGGAGAAGGTCGGGCGCACCAGCCTCACCTGGGGTTTCGGGCTGTTTGCCGCCGGAGCGGAGCTGTGCGCGGCGCGCGGCGTTTATGTCCATGTCTATGTAGACCGCACCACGCGCCGTCCTGTACCATTGACCGGGCCACTCCTGGCGTGCGCCCGCGCGCTGGCCGCCCCAACCGACATTTGAGGATCAGAAAAAGCAGATGAAAGAAGCCGTAATCGTCTCGACCGCGCGCACGCCCATTGGCAAGGCCTATCGCGGCGCATTCAATGCCACCACCGCGCCACGCCTTATCGGCCACGCCATCGAACATGCGGTTGCGCGCGCAGGCATCGATCCGGCGGAGGTCGAGGACGTGGTGGTCGGCGCCGCGCTCCAGCAGGGCACCACCCATGCGAACATCGCCCGCACCGGCCTGCTGCGCGCCGGCCTTTCCGTGTCGGTTCCCGGCCAGAGCGTCGACCGCCAGTGCGCATCGGGCCTGATGGCCATCGCCATCGCCGCCAAACAGATCCTCGTCGACGGCATGAAGATCACGGTCGGCGGCGGCGTCGAGCAGATTTCGCTGGTGCAGAACGCCCAGATGAACCTCTCGCACTGGCGCGATCCGTGGATCGACGCCCATCTGCCGGAGACCTACATGTCGATGGTGGAAACGGCCGAGATCGTGGCGGAGCGCTATGGCGTGAGCCGTGAGGCGCAGGACGAATACGCCCTGCGATCGCAGGCCCGCACCGCCGCCGCGCAGGCCGCCGGCCGGCTCGACGCCGAAGTCGTGCCCCTCACCACCGTCATGCAGGTGACGGACAAGGCGACCGGCGCGGTTTCCGAAAAGGAAGTGACGCTGGCGAAGGACGAAGGCAACCGCCCCGAAACCACGCTCGAAGGTCTTTCCAGCCTGAAGCCGGTCTTCCGGGACGGCCAGCGCATCGCCGAAGGCCGCTTCATCACCGCCGGCAACGCCTCGCAGCTTTCCGACGGCGCTTCCGCCTCGGTGCTGATGGAGCGCAGCGAAGCCGAAAAGCGCGGCCTCGCCCCGCTCGGCCTCTATCGCGGCATTGCGGTGGCAGGCGTCGGCCCCGAGGAAATGGGCATCGGCCCGGTTCCGGCCGTTCGCAGGCTGCTGGCGCTGCACGACCTGAAGGTCGAGGACATCGGCCTGTGGGAGCTGAACGAGGCGTTCGCCGCTCAGGTCATCCCCTCGCGCGACCAGCTCGGCATTCCCGACGAGCTTCTCAACGTCAATGGCGGCGCGATCTCCATCGGCCACCCCTACGGCATGTCCGGCGCGCGCATGGTCGGCCACGCCCTCATCGAGGGCAAGCGCCGTGGCGTGCGCCATGTGGTCGTGACCATGTGCATCGGCGGCGGCATGGGCGCTGCCGGCCTGTTCGAAGTGCTCTGAGCGCGGGAAACCGAAACACGAAAAAGGGGCGGTGGACATTTCCACCGCCCCTTTTTTCATCCCGGTCGGCTCAGCTCCGGGAAAGGCCGATCCGCCGTTCGATATGGGGAAGCGGCAGGATTTCGGCGCTGTCGCTGACGGCAAGCGCCAGCAGTGCCGCAACCTCCGCCGGGAAGGCGGCGGCCTTCGGCTGCCCGCCTGCCTGCGAGACATGCAGCAGAACCTGCTCGTTCCAGGCGAGCAGCGTGCCGGCTGCATTGTGCATTTCCAGATAGGCGTGCAGGCGCTTTGCATCCGCCTCCAGCACATGCAGCGTCAGCGACAGGGCATCGCCCTCATGGCATTCGCGCAGATAGCCGGTGCGCATGTCCAGCGTGTAGAGCGTGCTTCCCGTTGCCGCCCGACAGGCGGCATCGAGGCCGATCGCGTCCATATAGGCGGTGACGGTTTCGGAGAAGGCGATGGCATAGGCGAAGTCGGCCATATGGCCGTTGTAGTCGATCCATTCCGGCCCGACCGTCGCCGCGCGGGTGAAGCTTGCCGCCGCTCGCCTGCCGGTCATGCCTTGCGGCTTTCCAGCCAGTGCGCCAGCTCGCCCACCACGCCGCGCCGGAACAGGAGCACGCAGATCATGAATGTCGCACCCAGCACGATGGTGACCGGGAAACCGGAGGTGGCGAAGAAGTTCTGCAGGCCGACGAGGATGGCCGCGCCGACGACCGGCCCCGCCATGGTGCCGATGCCGCCGAGCAGCGTCATCAGGATCACCTCGCCCGACATGTTCCACGCCACGTCGGTCAGCGTCGCGAACTGGAACAGCAGCGCCTTGAGGCTGCCGGCGAGCCCGGCAAGCGCCGCCGACATCACAAAGGCGGCGAGCTTGTAGCGCTGCACGGAGTAACCGAGCGAAATGGTGCGCGGCTCGTTCTCGCGGATGGCCTTCAGGATCTGGCCGAAGGGCGAATGCACGATGCGCCAGATCGCAAGCAGGCCGAGCACGGTCACCGCAGCGATGAAGTAATAGAGGTTCATCGTATCGTTGAGGTCGACCAGCCCGAACAGGCGGCCGCGCGAAAAGCCCTGTATGCCGTCCTCGCCGTTGGTGAAGGGGGCCTGCAGGCAGAAGAAATAGAACATCTGCGACAGCGCCAGCGTGATCATGGCGAAATAGATGCCCTGCCGGCGGATGGCGATGGCGCCGATGACCAGCCCCAGAACGACGGCGGTGGCGATGCCGGCGAGGATGGCCACTTCCGGCGTCACCTGCCACACCTTCATCGCGTGGGCGCTGACATAGGCCGCGCCGCCGAAGAAGGCGGCATGGCCGAAGGAAAGCAGGCCGGTATAGCCGAGCAGCAGGTTGAATGCGGCGGCGAACAGCGCGAAGCACAGAAGCTTCATCATGAAGACCGGGTAGATCCAGACGGGCGCGATCAGCAGCGCAGCCACCAGGGCCGCGAGGAGGATCAGCGCGGGTGCGGCGCTGCGGCGGGCCGGCATGCCGGCGGTATCGATGCGGGTCGCGGACATGTCAGCTGTCCTTTCCGAAGAGGCCGGCCGGACGCAGCAGGAGCACGATGGCCATGATGACGAAGACCACTATGTTGGCCGCCTCGGGATAGAACACCTTGCACAGCCCCTCGACGATGCCGAGCATGTAGCCGGTGACGATGGCGCCGAGGATCGAGCCCATGCCGCCGATCACCACCACGGCGAAGACGACGATGATCAGGTTGGAGCCCATCAGCGGGCTGACCTGGAACACAGGTGCGGCCAGAACGCCGGCGATGCCCGCCAGCGCACAGCCGAAACCGTAGGTCACGGTCAGCAGCACCGGTACGTTGACGCCGAACGCCTGGACCAGCGTGGCGTTTTCGGTTGCGGCGCGCAGATAGGCCCCGATGGAGGTCTTCTCGATCACCGCCCATGTGCCGAGGCAGATGACCAGCGATGCGGCGACGACCCAGCCGCGATAGTTGGGCAGGACCATGAAGCCCAGATTGGTGGCGCCCCGGAGGGCTTCCGGCGCCGCGTATGGCTGGCCCGAGGTTCCGAAGAAGTGGCGGAAGGTGCCCTCCAGCAGCAGGGCCAGACCGAAGGTGAAGAGCAGGCCGTAGAGATGGTCGAGGCCGTAGAGGCGGCGCAGCATCAGCCGCTCTATCGCCATGCCGGCGACGCCGACGATCAGCGGCGCCAGCACCAGCGCGCCCCAGTAGCCGATGCCTGCATAGGCGAGCAGCATCCAGGCGGCGAAGGCCCCCAGCATGTAGAAAGCGCCGTGCGCGAAGTTGATCACGCGCAGCAGGCCGAAGATGACCGCCAGGCCCAGCGACAGCAGCGCGTAGAACGAGCCGTTGATCAGACCGACCAGCAGCTGCCCCATCAGCGCGGGCAGCGGAACGCCAAAGATCATCGTCATCTCACACTCCAAGAGCCGTGTTGAGCGCCTCGGTGCGCGCCGGCAGGTCCGCCACGGAGAAGCTGTCGATCATCCTGCCGTGATCCATCACGTAGAAATGATCGGCGATGCGCGCGGCGAAGCGGAAGTTCTGCTCGACCAGCAGCACGCTCAGGCCGTGCGACTTGAGCACCTTCAGCATCTCGCCGATGCGTTCCACGATGACCGGTGCGAGGCCCTCGGTCGGCTCGTCCAGCAGGATCATGCGCACGCCCGTGCGCAGGATGCGGGCAATGGCCAGCATCTGCTGCTCGCCGCCGGAAAGCCTGGTGCCGGGGCTGGTGCGCCGCTCCAGCAGGTTCGGGAAGATGCCGTAGATTTCCTCGACGCTCATGCCGCCCTTCGCCACCACCGGAGGCAGCATCAGGTTTTCCTCGACGGACAGGCTGGCGAAGATGCCGCGCTCCTCGGGCACGAAACCGAGGCCGGTGCGGGCGACGCGATGCAGGGGAAGGCGCATGATGGAACGCTGCTCGAACTCCACCTCCCCCCTGCGCTTGCGGATCAGCCCCATGATGGCGCGCAGCGTCGTGGTCTTGCCGACGCCGTTGCGGCCAAGCAGGGTCACCGTCTCGCCCGCGAAAACGTCGAGATCGACGCCGTGCAGGGCATGGCTTTCGCCATACCATGCCTCGAGGTTGCGCACCTGCAACTGCGCTGCCTTGCCGGCGCCACGCGGGGCGGCCGCGGAAACCGGATCAGTGCCCGCCATCTTCAGACCCCATATAGGCTTCGCGCACGCGCGGATCGGTGCTGACGGTGGCGTAGTCGCCGCGCGCCAGGACTTCGCCACGCTGCAAAACGGTGATCTCGTCGCCGATGTCGGCGACGACCCTGAGATTGTGCTCGACCATGAGCAGGGCGCAGTCGCGCGCCACGGTCGAGATCAGGGAGGCCATGTTCTCGACGTCCTCGTGGCCCATGCCGGCCAGCGGCTCGTCCAGCAGAAGCACGCGCGGCTCCAGCGCCAGCGTCGTGGCGATTTCCAGCGCCCGCTTGCGGCCATAGGAAAGATCGGCGGCGCGCCGCTGCGCCATGTCGGCGAGGCCGACGCGATCCAGCAGCTCCATGGCGCGCGGGCGCAGGCGGTCGAGGCTGGAGAGAGGCCGCCAGAACTGCACCGAAAGATGGTTCGGACGCTGCAGGGCAATGCAGACATTGTCGAGCAGCGACATGTCGCCGAAGGTGGCGGAGATCTGGAACGAGCGGACCATGCCCATGCGCGCCACGCGTGCCGGATCCATCGCGGTGATGTCGGTCCCGTCCAGCACGATGCGCCCGGCCGTAGGCGTATAGAACTTGGTCAGCAGGTTGAACACCGTGCTCTTGCCGGCGCCGTTCGGGCCGATCAGCGCATGGACCCGGCCGTGATGAATGTCGATGTCGACATTGTTCACGGCAAGGAAGGGCCCGAAGCGCTTGGTCAGCCCCCGTGCCGAGAGAACGGCACGGGAAGCGCCAGCGTCGGAACGAACCGCGGCTGGATGGGTGGTCATCGTCGTCCGATCACTTCTTGACGAGCGGGCAGGCGCTGTTTTCCACGGAAGCGAAGGCTTCCTTGCCCGGGATGGTGGCAAGCACTTCATAGAGGTCGCCGGCGGCCCTGGACTCCTCGGGGGTCTTCACGCGCACAAGGAACATGTCGTGGATGACCCGGCCGTCCTCGCGCAGATAGGCGTTGCGGTTGAAGAAGTCGTTGATGTCCATGCCGCGCATGGTTTCCATCACCTTCGAGCCGCTGCTGGCCTCGCCCGCCTTCTCGGCGGCCTTGAGATAGTTGGTGACGGCCGAGTAGACGCCGGCATGGACCATGGTCGGCTTCTTGCCGTCCATGCGCTCACTGTAGCGGGCCGACCATTCGCGCGTCTGCTCGTCCATGTCCCAGTAGAAGGCGGTGGTCAGCGTCAGGCCCTTGGCGATATCGAGACCCACGCCCTGCACATCGGTGAGGAAGAGCAGCATGCCGGCGATCTTCTGGCCGGCGTCGGTGACGCCGTATTCCTGCATCTGCTTCAGCGCGGTCATGGTGTCGCCGGAGGAGTTGGCAAGCGCGATGACGTCGGCGCCGGAAGCCTGCGCCTGAAGGATGTAGGACGAGAAGTCGGTGGTCTCGCGCGGATGGCGCACCGAACCCACGACCTCGCCGCCGGCCGCCAGGACGGCCTGCGTGGTGTCGGCCTCAAGCGCGTGGCCGAAGGTGTAGTCGACGGTGATGAAGTACCACTTCTTGGCGCCTTCCAGCGTCATGGCGCGGCCGGTGCCGTTGGCCATGGCGAAGGTGTCCCAGGTCCACTGCGCGGTGGAGGGCGAGCACGCCTCGCCGGTCAGCGCCGAGGAACCGGCCGTCGAGATGAGGAAGGCGGTATCCGTCTGGCGGGTGATTTCCTGCACCGCCATGGCCACCGACGAGGTCGGCACGTCGACGACCGCGACCACGTTCTGCGAGTCGATCCAGGTGCGGGCCAGCGTCGAGCCGACATCGGGCTTGTTCTGGTGGTCGCCGACGATCACCTCGACCGTCTCGCCCAGCAGCTTGCCGCCGAAATCCTCGACCGCCATCTGCGCCGCCACGACCGCGCCCTGGCCGGCGAGGTCGAAATTCATGCCCGACATGTCGGTGAGGACACCGATGCGGTAGGGCTCGGCGAAAGCCGCCGTCGCCGACAGCGTGAATACGGTCGACAGGATGATGGTCTTCAGGTTCTTCATTCCACTACTCCTCCATCAGGCACACGGCGTGCCAAAAACCCGGATGCGCGAACCGCCGCGCATCGTCGGAAATCATGAATGGCTGGCATCCTCCAGCACCCGGCGCGCCAGATAGAACTGATCGGTTTCGCTGGCCGCCGCCCAGTTCCGGCGAACTTCGGCGTCGATCGCGCCCTTGGTCATGCGCAGTGCGAGCGACGGCGCCTGCGCCACTTCGGCGGCCCAGCGGCGCGCCTCCGCCTCGGCCGCGCCATCGGCGACCACGCGGTCGCACAGGCCGAGCGACAGCGCCTCGTCCGCGCCTATCTTCTCGTCGCAGAACAGGATGCGCTTGGCCCGCGACGAGCCGACGCGCTCGACCAGCAGCGGCAGACCGCCCCAGCCGAGCGTCATGCCCAGCCGGATCTCGGGAAAGCGCAGATAGGAGGAGGAGCCCATGACGCGGAAATCCGCCGTCAGCGCCAGGATCGCGCCGCCGCCGATGACCGGCCCCTCAAGCGCGGCGATAACCGGCTGCGGCACGCGCCGCCATGCATCCGTCATGCGCCCGCCCGCATTCATGGCCTGCGCGCGCTCGACATCGCCGGCACCCGGCTTCCACAGCGCCTCGTCCCTGAGATCGACGCCCGCGGCGAAGATCGACGGCGCGCCGGTGAGCACCACGACGGAAATGTCCGCGCGCTGCGCAAGCGCGAGCGCACCGGCTTCCAGCCCGGCAATCAGCTCGGCATTGAGCGCATTGGCCTTGCCGCCCCGGTCGAAGCGCAGTGTCGCCACAGCGCCTTCCGACGCCGTCGTCACTCCAGACATGAATCCTCCCAAAACGGGCATTCCTTGCGGTTCTGTGCAGAAACCGCTTTGACATACTACCGAGTATGTTGCATATCCGATCTGAACTTTGCAAGGCATATTTTCATCGGGCACATTGCGACGGGGATGCACCCCACCGCCCCTGGAAAGGATATCCGGATGACGACGACCGGCCCTGCTAACGCGACCGACCCGGCGCTTGACCGCGACCGCGCGGTGCTGCGCTATCTGCTCGACACCTATGCGCAATCGCGCCCCGATGCGCCCTTCGTCCACTTCTGGCCGGGCCCGCAATGGAGCTATTCGCAGACGCTGAAGCGGGTGCGCATACGCGCCACGACGCTCGCCCGCGCCGGCGTAAAGCGCGGCGACCATGTGCTGTGCCTGATGGGCAACGGTCCCGATCTTCTGTGCACATGGTTCGCCATCAACTATCTCGGCGCGGTCTATGTGCCGATCAATACCGGCGCGCGCGGCCGCGTGCTGGAACACATCCTCGAAGATGCCGACGCGCCACTGCTGATCGCCTCGGCAGCGCTGGTCGGGCGTCTCGGTGAGGTTTCACCCGGCAAGGTGCGGACGGTTCTGGTGTGCGAGGGCGACGCGCTCGCCATCGAAGGCCGCGACATCCGCCCGCTGGTCGATGCGGAGGCGGAAGAGCCGGCCTTGCTGGAGCTGTCGGAGCCGATCGAGCCGTGGGACCTCTACGCCATCATGTACACCTCCGGCACCACCGGAAACGCCAAGGGCGTGATGAGCAGCTACGCCCAACTCTACACCATGGGGCCGGATGCTTTCGACTGCGTCGAGGCCGACGACCGCTGCATGATCTGCGGGCCGATCTTCCATTGCGGCTCGACGCTGTTCGTCTATGCGATGCTGGCGCGCGGGCTCTCCATCGGCATGATGCGCGAGTTCAAGACCGGCACCTTCTGGCAGGCGGTGCGAGAGACCGGCTCGACCTACTGCCTGCTGCTCGGCGTCATGGCGAGCTTCCTGCTCAAGCAGCCGCCGGCCGAAGGTGAGCGCGACCACCCGCTGCGCCGCGCCTTCATCACCCCCTTCGGCGAGGACGGACCGCTGTTTGCAAAGCGCTTCGGCGTCGATGCGTGGACCATCTACAACATGACCGAGATCGCCAGCCCCATGGTGGCCGGCCCCGGCATCACCGAGAAGGGCATCGCCGGCAAGCCGCGTCCCTGGTACGAGCTGCGCATCGTGGACGAGAACGACATCGAGGTCGGGGACGGCGAGGTTGGCGAGCTGATCGTGCGCACCCACCGCCCATGGGCGCTCATGCGCGGCTACTACAACAACCCGGCCGCCACCGTGGAAGCCATGCGCAACGGCTGGTTCCACACCGGCGACGGCTTCCGCCGCGCACCGGACGGCACCTATTTCTTCGTCGACAGGCTCAAGGACGTGATCCGCCGCCGCGGCGAGAACATTTCCTCCTTCGCCCTCGAAAGCGAGGTGCTGAACATCGCCGCGATCCGCGAATGCGCGGCTGTCGCGGTTCCGAGCGAATTCAGCGAGGACGAGGTTCTGATCGTCGTCACCCCGGTCGAAGGGGCAACCGTCGATCCCGTGGCGGTGACGGCGGAGCTGGAGAAGGCGCTGCCGCGCTTCATGGTGCCGCGCTACATCCGCGTGCTGGACGACCTGCCCAAGACCGCTTCGGGCAAGGTGCAGAAGCACATCCTGCGCAAGGAAGGCGTGACGCCCGGCACCTTCGACCGCGAGGTGAAGCGCTGACGTCGTCGGGGCGCAAGCGCCCGGCCGCGAAAAGCCCGGCACGACGGCCGTGCTGCCGGGCCATCGGCGCGTGCTTCGGTCGCAGGCATTTTCGCCACGCGCCATATCGATCCGCATTTGCGAAGCACTACATGGTTGGAAGGCGCCCGGGACACGGCGCCCGAACCGAAGGATTCTCACCATGTCAGTTAAAGGCAAGACCATACTCGTCACCGGCGCCAGCCAGGGCATCGGACGCGGCATCGCGCTGCGCCTTGCAAGGGACGGGGCGAACATCGCCCTGGTCGACATCAAGGCCGACAAGCTCGATTCCGTGCGCAGGGAAGTCGAGGCGCTGGGCGTCAGGGCCACCACCTTCAGGGCCGATGTCAGCAAGCGGGACGAGGTCTATGCGGCGATCGACCATGCCGAGAAGGAGCTCGGCGGCTTCGACGTGATCGTCAACAATGCCGGCATCGCCCAGGTCAAGCCGCTGGCCGATGTCGGGCCGGAGGATCTGGACCGCATCTTCCGCATCAACGTCGACGGCGTCGTGTGGGGCATCCAGGCTGCGGCGAAGAAGTTTCAGGCGCGCGGGCACAAGGGCAAGATCATCAACGCCTCCTCGATTGCCGGGCATGACGGTTTCGCCATGCTGGGCGTCTATTCGGCGACCAAGTTCGCGGTCCGCGCCCTGACGCAGGCGGCAGCGAAGGAATATGCCAGCCACGGCATCACCGTGAACGCCTACTGTCCCGGCATCGTCGGCACCGACATGTGGGTGGAGATCGACGAGCGCTTCGCCGAGCTCACCGGCGCGCCGAAGGGCGAGACCTACAAGAAATATGTCGAGGGCATCGCGCTCGGCCGTGCGCAGACGCCCGAGGACGTCGCCGCGCTCGTCGCCTTCCTCGCCAGCGACGATTCCGACTACATCACCGGTCAGGCGATCCTGACCGATGGCGGCATCGTCTATCGATAGGCCGGACAGGGCCGGTCCCGCCGACATCGCGTCGGCCCGGACCGGCGCTTTCCTGCGCTTTTTCGGGCTCGTCCGCCCGCAAAAGCGCCTTCATATCGGGGCGGCCGTCATCTCCGCACAGATCTTCCTGAAATGCCGCACGAAGGTCCTGGTCAGGTCCGAACCCTTGCGGTGGGGATAGATCAGCTCGATGGTCACGTCGATGCGCGGCTCGAAAGGCCGGAACGACAGCCTGTCCTTCGAGTGGAACCTGAGCGAGAACTCGTCCACCAGCCCGACGCCGATGCCGTTCTCGACATTGGGGTAGACCGAGTTCACATTCTCGACCGTCAGCACCGGCTCCGGCGGCGCATTGCCCAGCACCTTCTCGTAGATCAGGTAGAGCCATTGATGGCTCGGCGGATAGGACACCTGCGGCCAGGCGTTCAGCTCCGCATGGGTCACGACGTCGTGCGCTTCCAGCGGATGCCCCTTCGGCATGATGCAATAGATGCGCCCGACACAGACCTGCTCCACCTCCAGCCCCTCGGCTTTCGCCTCGCCGGTGCCGAACGAGATGCCGAGATCGACGCCGTCGGATGCAACGGCCTCGTAGACCGCCTTGCGCGGCCGGATGAGCAGATGCATGCGCGCATCGCCATGCTCGGCCATGAAGTCCTTCAGCGCATTGGCGATGAGGCCGCTGCTGAGCGGCTGGATGGTGGCGATGCTCATGCGCTGGGAAACGTCGCGCTGGAGATAGGTGATGGTGTCGGCAATCGCCTGGAAATGCCGGAAATTGCGTTGCAGCGCCTCGTAGAGCACGCGCCCTTCGTTGCTGGGCACCAGCCGGCCCCGCTCCTTCAGAAACAGCGCGAGTCCGAGCTGGTCCTCGATGCGGCGGATCATGGTGCTGACCGTAGGCTGCGAAATCTGCAAACGTTCCGCCGCCGCCGTGATGCTGCCGGCGGAGACCACGGCATAGAACACTTCGAGCTGGCGCAGGCTTATGGAGCGCAGGGGAGCTATCAGATTCATGACAGGCCAAGTCGTTGGAGCGGCACGGGGCCGGCGCGGCTGAACAGCATGGCAACTGAATAGCACGCAGCCCGGTGGCAGCGCCACCGGGCTGTTCGTGTCCGGCAATCGTGAAGCGCGGGGCGGCGCGGGAGGCTTGCCGCCGCCCCGCGGCTACTTCGCCAGATTGATGCCGGGCTTGTCGATCATGTTCCGCTCCAGGCCCCACTTCGTCATGATCTTCTCATACGTGCCGTTGGCGGCGAGAATCTCGAGGCTCTTCAGCATTGCCTTGCCGAGATCGGAATCCTTCGGCGCGATGCCGCCCTGATAGATGTCGCCGAAGCCGTTGGGCAGGTTGGCGGCGGCCAGATCGAGCACGCCCGGCGCCTGCGACACGAAATAGGTGAGCGGCGCCTGCCCCGAGAAGAAGCCGTCGGCCCGCCTGGAGCGCACCGCCAGAATGGCGCCGTTCTGGTCCTGGAACGACTGCACGACGGTCGGCTTGCCCGCCGCCTCGCATTCCTCGGCCTTCTGCTTCAGCACGCGCTCGGCCGAGCCGGCCGCCATGACGGCGATGTTCAGCCCGCACACGTCGTCCAGCGTCTGGATATTGCGCGGATTGCCCTGCTGGACGGCGAAGGCGACATATTCCTGCACCCAGTCGATGAAGTCGATCTTCGTGCGGCGGTCGGGAAAATCGCCGATCGGGCCGACCGACATGTCGTAGCGGCCGGCGTCGAATCCCGAAAGCATCGCCGCCAGCCCGCTGACGGTCTGATGGCGGATCTCGACGCCCATGATCTGGCCCATCGCAACCGCCAGGTCGGCCGATGCGCCCTCGATCTCGTTGGGGCCGAGCACGATGTCGTAAGGCGGATAGGAGCCGTTGTTGACCGCAACCATGTAGCCGCGCTCGCGGATTGTTTCAGGCACCAGCGCGCGCACATCCTCGTTGACGGTCTGCACCGCGATGTCCTGCGCCTGCGCCGACGACGTCATCAGCAGGGCCGCCAGAACGGCCGACAATCCGGTCATTTTCATTGTCATGAGTTCGATCCTCCGTTTCGGTTTCCGTGCGCGCCGTGCGGCGCGGTTTTTGTCAGATCACCCGGTTCAGGAATGCGCGCGTGCGCGGATGCGAGGGATTCACCAGCACCTGCCCGGGCGGGCCTTCCTCGACGATGCGCCCGCCGTCCATGAAGATCACCCGGTCCGCGGCCTCGCGGGCGAAGCTGATCTCGTGGGTCACGACGATCATGGTCAGCCCGGACTGCGCCAGATCGCGCATCGTGGCCAGCACCTCGCCCACCAGTTCGGGGTCGAGCGCCGATGTCGGCTCGTCGAACAGCATCAGCCTCGGCCGGATGGCGAGGGCGCGGGCGATGGCGACGCGCTGCTGCTGGCCGCCGGAAAGCTGGCGCGGATAGGCATTCGCCTTTTCCGACAGGCCCACCCGCCTGAGAAGCATATGCGCATAGGCTTCGGCTTCGCCGCGCTTTTCGCCATACACCCCCACCGGCGCCTCGACGATGTTCTGCAACACCGTCATGTGCGGATAAAGGTTGAACTGCTGGAACACCATGCCGATGCCGCGGCGCTGGCGCGCGATCTGCGAAGGCGTGGCGCGGTAGAGGGTGCCGTTGCGCCACACATAGCCGACCTGCTCCTCGCCGACGAGGATGGAGCCCTTCTGCATCGCCTCCAGATGGTTGATGCAGCGCAGGAAGGTCGATTTTCCCGAACCCGAGGGGCCGAGGATGACCACCGTCTCGCCCACCCGCACATCCATGTCGATGCCCTTCAGCACCTCATGGTCGCCATAGGCCTTGTGAACGTCGCGCGCCGTGACGAGCACCGGGGCGGGGGAAGTCTTCTCGCTGGCGCTCATCAGGCTGGCTCCGCGTCGGGGACAGTGGCCGGCCGCACCTCACCGCGCCGGTCGCCGCGCGCATAATAGGCTTCGATATAGGATTGCCCGACATTGAGGATGGACGTGACGAACAGATACCAGACCACCGCAACCATCAGCAGCGGAATGATCTCGAACGTGCGGTTGTAGATCGCCTGCACGGAGTAGAGCAGGTCGTTCATGGCGATGACGCTGACCAGCGAGGTGCCCTTGATCATGCTGATGAGCTGGTTTCCGGTCGGCGGAATGATCGAGCGCATCGCCTGCGGGATGATGATGCGGCGCAGTGCCCGCTGGCGGGTCATGCCGAACGCCTGCGCGGCTTCGCTCTGGCCGGGATCGACCGAGATGAGGCCGGCGCGGATGATCTCCGCCATATAGGCCGCCTCGTTGAGCGCCAGCCCGACGATGGCCGCCGTCAGCGGCGTGATCAGCATGTTTGTGTCCCAGCCGATCAGCGTGGGGCCGAAGGGGATCGTGATCGAGATTTCGGGGAACAGCGTTGCCAGATTGTACCAGAAGATGAGCTGCACCAGCATCGGGGTGCCACGGAAGAACCAGATGTAGAGGCCGGCGAAACCCGAGGCGATGCGGCTCCCCGAAAGGCGGCATATCGCCAGGACGAGGCCGATGACCGTGCCCAGCACCATGGCGACGACGGTGAGGCCGAGCGTCACCATCAGGCCCTGCATCACCGAAGGATCGAACAGCCAGTTGAAGACGACATGCCACTGGAACGCCTCGTTGGCGACGATCAGCCATGCCATATGGAGCGCCAGCAGAAGGACGATGGCGGTCAGGCCGCGGCGCAGATGGTTGGCCGGCGAAACGGCGAGCGCCACGTCCCGGCCTGCGGAAGGATCCGCAACCATGGCGCTGCCGGATGGGTTGATTGCCGCCATTTCGTCTCCTCCACCGGGGCGCCGCAATGCGATACGCCTCTCCATTTTCGCCGCTCCCGGCGATTAGAGTGATGTGAGCAGCTCTCTGAAACAGCTAAATTTTGAGCGGGGCATAGACGATGACTATAGGGGCAACCCTAGCACCATGCGGTGCCGTCGAAGCCCGGGCAACACCGCGTTGGGCCGCGCAAAGCCATCCCCGGCGCGAACCCCGCGCCGGAGGATTGCGTCTGCGCAGCCTTTGCCGCCCCTGGAAGCGCACAGGGACGTTATGGCCTTATGTACCAGCCCCACGGCTCGCCGCTTGCATATGTGGTGATCTGCTTGGTCTCCAGATAGTTCTCGAAGCCCCAGCGGCCGAGTTCGCGGCCGATGCCGGACTGCTTGTAGCCGCCCCATGGCGCTTCGGTGAAGGTCGGCTGAGAGCAGTTGATCCATACGATGCCGGCCCGGAAGGCGGAGGCGACGCGCTCCGCGCGCGCCTCGTCGGCCGACATCACGGCGGCGGCGAGGCCGTAGCGGGAATCGTTGGCAAGCTCCGTCGCCTCCTGCTCGGTGGCGAAGGGGCGCACGCATACGACAGGCCCGAAAATCTCCTCGCGCCAGGCCGCGCTGTCCAGCGGCACATCGGTGAGGACCGTCGGCTCCACATAATATCCCCTGTCGAGGCCCGGCGGGCGTTTCCCCCCGCAGGCGACGGTGGCTCCGGCCGCTTCGGCCGCCGCGATGGCGGCTGTGACCTGATCGTACTGGCGGCGCGAAACCAGCGGACCGAGCAGCACGCCTTCATCCAGCCCGTTGCCGATGCGGATGCGCCGCGCTTCCTCCACGAGACGCGCCATCAGCGCGTCATGGATGCCTTCCTGCACCAGAACCCGCGAGGTTGCCGAGCACACCTGCCCCTGATTCCAGAAAATGCCGAACATGATCCATTCGACCGCCTGCCCGATGTCGGCATCGTCGAAGATGACGAAGGGCGACTTTCCGCCCAGCTCGAGACTGACGCCCTTGATGTCGCGGGCGGCGGCGGCCATGATCCCCGCCCCCACCTTGCCCGAGCCGGTGAAGGCCAGCTTGTCGACCAGCGGATGCTCCACGATCGCCTGTCCCGCCACCGGCCCATCGCCGGTGACCACGTTGAGCACGCCGGGGGGAAGGCCGGCCTCATCGGCGATGGCCGCCAGTTCCAGCGCCGTCAGCGATGTCGCCTCGGCGGGCTTCAGCACCATCGTGCAGCCGGCCGCCAGCGCCGGGGCCACCTTCCAGGCGGCCATCAGCAGCGGATAGTTCCAGGGAATGACGGCCCCGACGACGCCGACGGCCTCGCGCACGACCTTCGAGGTGAAACGATCGTCCGGCAATGCAATGGCTTCCGCGGGCGTTCTGTCGAACTCCTCGGCCAGACCCGCATAATAGTCGAAGCAGCCCGCCGCATCGCCGATGTCCCACTCGGCTTCCGGCAGCGGCTTGCCGTTGTCGATCACTTCCAGCCGCGCGAGCTCCGCCTGCCGCGAGCGGATGCCTTCGGCAATCGCGCGCAGAAAGGCGGCTCTGCGCGCGCCGGAGAGCTTCGGCCAGCCGTCCCTGTCGAAGGCGCGGCGGGCCGCCTTGACGGCCCTGTCCACATCCGGGGCGGTCGCGGCGGCGAAGCTGTGGATCACCTCTTCGGTCGCGGGGTTGACGACGTCGATCGTCTCTCCGCTCAAGGACGGCACCCATGTGCCGTCGATGTAAAGCTCGCTTCGCATCCTCATCTCCCTCCTGCATCGTCGCCCGACGCCCTGCGCCGGCTCCACGGGCATCCGGTCCGCGGGAACCGCGTCATCCATGGCCTAGCACGAAGACGGGCACCGGCCCATCATCCTCGAGGCCGATGATGTCACGGCCAGCCCGTTGTCACGTTCGGCATCGGAAGTTGCAGAAATGGAATTGGCTTTCCTGCGTGCGGCTTGCCATCACTGCCGCTTGCGCGCCCTGCAACGGCGCAGGGCGATTCAGGGAGCAGCCGTGATGGCGCATGTCTATTGCGATCAGCGTTTCATGCCGGAAGATCAGGCAAGCATCAGCATATTCGACCGGGGTCTGCTGTTCGCCGACGCGATCTACGAGGTCACCGCCGTCATCGGCGGGCGCATGATCGACAACGACCTGCACCTGCAACGCCTGCAACGCTCGCTCGCAGAAATCGGCATTGCGCTGCCCATGCCGATGGCCGGCATCGAAGCCATGCAGCATGAGCTGATCGCCCGCAACGGGCTCGACGAAGGAACCATCTACATCCAGGTTTCGCGTGGCGTGGCGAAGCGCGACTTCCTCTATTCCGGCGACCTGAAGCCGAACCTGTTCGCCTTCACCACGGCCCGCAGGCTGACCGGCACCAAGGCGCAGTCCGAGGGCATTGCGGTCGAGTTCGTCCCCGACCCGCGCTGGGTGCGGCGCGACATCAAGACGGTGATGCTGCTCGGGCAGGTCCTGGCCAAGCAGGCGGCACGCGGCTCCGGCTTCGACGATGTCTGGTTCGTGGAGGACGGGCTGATCACCGAAGGCGCCTCGGCAAGCGCCTTCATCGTCACGCCGGCGGGGTCCATCGTCACCCGTCCCAACTCGCACGCCATCCTGCCCGGCTGCACCCGCCGCGCGGTGCTGCGCCTGTGCAGGGAAGAGAGCATCGGGCTGGAGGAGCGTGCCTTTTCGACACAGGAAGCGCATGAAGCCGCGGAAGCCTTCCTCACCTCGGCTTCGAGCTTCGTCACCCCCGTGGTGCGCATCGGGAACCATGTCGTCGGGGATGGCAGGCCCGGCCCATTGACACGCCGCCTCCAGCAAATTTACCTCGAAACGGCGCTGGCCGGCACGGAGCGGGGGGCGGTTCCTGCCTGAACCGGATCATCCGGCCCGGAAGGCGCGATACGAGGCAGGACCACGACGATGAGCTCAGCACGGCATTTCGGCCTGACGATGGGACGCCTGCCCACCGGCCCCCACAACGCCATAACCGACGTCGCCGGCTTAACGGTCGGCCACAGAACGCTGTCCGGCGACGGGCTGGCGACGGGCGTGACCGCGATCCTGCCGCATGGCGGCGATCTCTTCCGCAACAAGGTTCGCGGCGCGGTCGACATCGTCAACGGCTTCGGCAAGTCCGCCGGGCTGATGCAGGTGGCCGAACTCGGGCTCATCGAGACCCCCATTCTGCTGACCAACACGTTCTCGGTCGCCCCTTGCGTGGAAGCGCTGATCAGGCGGGCGGTCGCGGCCAATCCGGCCATCGGGCGCGAAACCTCGACGGTCAATGCGCTGGTCTGCGAATGCAACGACGGCACGATCAGCGACATTCAGGCGATGGCGGTGACACAGCTTCATGCCTTCGAGGCGCTGGATGCGGCCGCGTCCGGCCCGGTCGAACAGGGCAATGTCGGCGCGGGCACGGGCATGACCTCCTTCGGCTTCAAGGCCGGCATCGGCACCGCATCGCGGCAGGTGGACATCGCAGGGACCGGCTTCATGCTGGGCGCACTCGTGCTGTCCAATTTCGGCCGCGCCGGCGATCTGGTGCTGCCCGACGGGCGGCGGCCTGATCCCCGCAATCCCGGTGAAGCCGAAAAAGGGTCGATCATCGTCGTCCTCGCCACCGACATTCCGCTCGGCGACAGGCAGTTGCAGCGTGTGGCGCGCCGGGCGGGAGCCGGAATTGCCCGGCTCGGCTCCTTCTGGGGTCACGGCAGCGGCGATCTCGCCATCGCCTTCACCACGGCCGATCCGGTGGCGCACACGCCGCAGGAGCCGTTCCAGCCTGTCCGGCGGCTGGATGACAACCATATCGACAAGGTATTTCAGGCAGCGGCGGAGGCGACCTCGGAGGCCGTGCTCAACGCCATGTGCGCCGCGAAGGCCACTGTCGGGCGCGACGGCCGGCATTTCCCGTCCCTCGGCGACTGGCTGGCGGCATTGCCCGAATCCTCATGAGCGGCCGTCCCGGCATCGCCATGCAATTGCGAAGGAGATATGATCGATCATGAAAATATTCATCTCGGCCGATATTGAAGGCACCGCCGGCATCCTGACGTGGAGCGAGGCAGAGCGCAGCCATGCCGACTACGCCGAGTTCCGCGCTCTGATGACCGCCGAGGTGCTGGCGGCCTGCGAAGGCGCGCGCGCCGCCGGCGCAACCGAAATCCTGATCAAGGACGCCCACGACAGCGGCCGCAACATCGTTCTCGACCGGCTGCCGGCCTGCGCCCGCATCGTCAGGGGCTGGCCCGGCCACCCCGATTCCATGATGTTCGGGCTGGATTCCAGCTTCCATGCCGCGCTCTGCACCGGCTATCATTCCAAGGCGGGCACGGAAGACAACCCCCTCGCCCACACCTCCAACCTACGCATTTCGCGCCTTGTCCTGAACGGCGAGGTCGCCTCGGAATTCACCGTCAACGCCCTTTGCGCCGCCCGTCACGGCGTGCCCGTGGCGTTCATTTCAGGCGACGCCGGCATCTGCGCCGACGCAAGGGCCATGGTGCCCGGCATCGCAACCGTCGAGACGCTGCAGGGCTTTGGCGCGGCATCCCTTTCGCTCAGCCCCGCCGCGGCGCGGATCGCGATTGCCGAAGGCGTCGAAAAGGCGCTGGGCGCCGCGAGCCTGCCAGCCCTTCCGGCAATTCCGGAACGCTGCGAAGTGGTCATCGAGTTCAACAACCCCGTCGATGCCTATCGCGCTTCCTGGTATCCGGGCGCGAAGCCGCACGGGCCCCGCGCAGTGGCGTTCGGCTCGGCCGACTTCTTCGAGATCCAGCGGGCGCTGCGCTTCATGAATTCCTGAGCGCCAGCTCGCCGGCCGCGCGCCACAGCGCTTCCACCATGGGGCCGGATCTCGCGGCGCTGCGATAGAGGCGAATCTCGAGATCGAGCGACCATGCGGGGTCGTCGGCGCACACGACGAGCAGGCCCTGCGCCAGCTCCCTGCCGACAAGGCTTTGCGGCAGCCAGCACAGGCCGGCCCCGGTAAGCGCCAGCTCCTTGAGGCCGGCGCTGATCGTGCTTTCATGCACGGTCTTGCGGCGGAACGGCGCGTTCCTTGCGAACATGCGGCCTAGCGCGACGCCGAAGAACGAGCTGTAGCCATATCCCAGATAAGGCACGGCGAGCTTCGAAGACCCCGGCCGGTCGAGCAGCCCGGCCATCGCGGTCGCCGCCTTGTCGATGCGCAGTTCCGGCGCCGCCACCGGGATCAGCCGGTCGGTGCCGATGGCGAGCGAGGCGAATTTCTCGCGGTCGAGATGAAAGGGAACCTCGCGATGCGCATAGGTGAGGAAGAAATCCGTCTCGCCATCCGTCAGCGCCTGAAGATTGGCCTCGATGCCGCCACGGTCGGCGATGAAGGACGTGCCGAAATGGCGCGACCGTTCCTGAAGCTCGCGCAGCCAGCCCGGGAAGAAGGTGACGGTGAGCGTGTGCAGCGCGGCAAAGCGCACCAGCCCCTGCTCGGCCGGCGGGCGCAGCGTTTCGCGGACCGAGCTGAACATGCGGATCGTATCCTGCGCCATGGGCAGGAAATTGCGCCCGGCGGGCGTCAGCTCGGCCGGCATGGTGGCGCGGTTGATCAGCGGCGCACCCACCCACGCCTCAAGCTGCTTGATGCGCCGGCTGAAGGCAGGCTGGGTGACGTTGCGGACCTCGGCAGCCCGCGAGAAACTGGAGACTTCCGCAAGCGCCACGAAATCCTCGAGCCATTTTATCTCCACGATACCCGCCTTTCGTCACATCGCCCCGGTTACGGCACAGCATAATTCATTCCTTTTCCTGCATTATGCAAATTATGCATAAGTCCTTGCCAAAACCGAATTGGCCATGTCGGCTTTGAAACCGCACCTTGGAAAAAAAGACGCAGAATAAGCCCGGCATTCCAGCGGGGCAGCATTCCAGGGCGGGGAATTTTGAATGACATCTCTACCGGCGGCCGACCTGATCCTTCACAACGGTCGCATCTGGCGTGGTTACACCGACGGCTGGGCCGAGGCGGTCGCCGTCTGGCAGGGCAAGGTGCTGGCAACCGGCGCCGATGCCGACATGCTGGCATTGAAGGGACAGGCCACCAAAACCGTCGACCTTGAAGGCCGCTTCGCCTGCCCCGGCCTCAACGACAACCACCTTCACCTGATATCGACCGGCCTGACCATGGGCTGGGTGGACGTCACGCCGGCGGCTGCGCCGACATTGCAGGCGCTGCTCGACCGTCTTTCCGAACGGGCCGCGACCCTGCCGGAGGGCACGTGGATCCGCGCGCGCGGCTACGACCAGACCAAGCTCGACATCGGCCGCCATCCGACGCGCGAGGAACTCGACCGCGCCGTTCCCGGGCACCCGGTCCTCGTCACGCGCGCCTGCGGTCACGTCTCGGTGGCGAACTCCATGGCGTTCTCCCTGGCAGGCGTGAGCGACGGGACGGAAGCGCCCGACGGCGGCGTCATCGGCAAGGCCAACGGCAGGCTCGACGGCTTTCTGGCCGAGAACGCGCAGAACCTGGTGACGAACGTCATACCCCACCCCACGGTGGAGGATCTGATCGAGGCGATCGAGCGCGGCGGCAGGCACCTGCTTTCCTTCGGCATCACAAGCTGCATGGAGGCCGCGCTCGGCCATGTCACCGGCTTCGACGAGATGAAAGCCTATCAGCTGGCAAAGCTGGCGGGGCGGCTTCCGGTCCGCGTCTGGCTCACGCTGATGGGCGATCCGGGCGTTTCCATCGTGGAGGATTGCTGGCGCGCCGGCCTCGTCACCGGCACCGGCGACGACATGATGCGCATTGGCGGCGTCAAGCTGTTCCTCGACGGCTCGGCGGGTGGGCGCACCGCATGGATGAGCCGGCCCTACAAGGACGAGCCCGGCAATTTCGGCGTGCAGATGCTGCCGGCCGAAGAGGTGGAGCGGCTGGTGATGCAATGGCACCGCTGCGGCTATTCGCTTGCCTGCCACGCTATCGGCGACGCCGCAATCGACCAGCTTGTCACCGCATATGAAAAGGCGCTGGCGCTGGCTCCCGACCCGGACCGCCGCCACCGTGTCGAGCATTGCGGCTTTCTGGCCGGCGGCCTCAACGAGCGCATGAAGGCGGCAGGCATCTATCCTGCCCCGCAGCTCGCCTTCGTCCACGATTTCGGCGACAGCTACATCAGCGTCATGGACGAGGAGCGCGCCCGCTCCTGCTATCCTTCGGCCACATGGAAGCGCATGGGGCTGGGTGCGTCGACCGGGTCGGATTCGCCGGTCTGCTCGCCCGACCCGTTCCCGAACATCCATGCGATGATCACCCGCCAGACATGGAAAGGCACGGTGATGGACGAGGCCGAGCGCCTCGCCCCGGACGAGGTCTTGCAAGCCTACACCGAAGGCGGCGCCTTCATGGAGAAGGCCGAGCATGTCAAGGGCCGGCTGGTGCCCGGCCAGCTCGCCGACATCGCCGTCTTCAACAACAACCTGCTGGAAGCGGCGCCCGCCACCATACGCGACCAGACGCACTGCGTTCTGACAATTCTGGGCGGCGAGGTGGTGCACGACAGGCGCGGCTGACGCCATTACGGTTCAGGAATACAGAAAAACGCGCCGGAAACGAAAAAGCGGCGCCAACAAAGGGGAGATCATGATGTTCAGGAGATTCACGCTCGCAGCGGTGCTCTGCGCCGGCGTATCGGGCCTTGCGCTGGCAGAAGAACCGAGACAGGGCGGCACGTTCAATTTCACCGCGCCCTATGGGTCGAGCTTCGCGACGCTCGACATCCAGGCCAGCCCCAACACGCAGGAAGAGTTCATCACCCAGGCCATCCACCGCTCGCTCTACGCATGGGATTCGATCAACAACGCTCCCGTGCTCGAGCTGGCGACGGGCGTCGACGTGTCCGACGACGGGCTGGTCTACACCTATCATCTGCGCAAGGACGCCAGGTTCCACAACGGCAAGGCGCTGACGGCCGACGACCTCATCTACAGCTACAAGCGCGTCGCCGATCCGAAGAACGCGTTCCCCGGCGCCAGCTATGTCGCCATCATCAAGGGCGTGGACGATTTCGCCGCCGGCAAGAGCGAGGACATCGCCGGCCTGAAGAAGATCGACGACAACACGCTGGAGATCACCTTCTCCTCGCCGGTCAATCCGGGCTTCTCGCTGATGCAGAACACCACGGCGATCTATCCTTCCAACGTGGAGGACGAGGCGACCTTCGCCACCGCGCCCGTCGGCCTTGGTCCGTTCCGTTTCAAGGAGCACATCCCCGGCTCGCAGCTTGTGGTGGAGAAGTTCGAGGACTTCTACGAGGAGGGCAAACCCTATCTGGACCGCGTCAACATCATCCTGATGAGCGAGGACAGCGCGCGCGACGTCGCCTTCCGCAACAAGGAAATCGACGTGTCGATCCTCGGCCCGACCCAGTATCAGGCCTACCAGCAGGACGACGCCCTGAAGGACAACCTGCTTGAGGTGGCCGAGGTCTACACCCGCAATATCGGCTTCAATCCCAAGGTCGAGGCCTTCCAGGACAAGCGCGTGCGCCAGGCCATCAACCACGCGATCAACACGCCGCTGATCGTGGAACGCCTCGTCAAGAACAAGGCCTATCCGGCAAGCGGCTGGCTGCCGATCTCCTCGCCCGCCTTCGACAAGGACAAGGCTCCCTACGCCTTCGATCCGGACAAGGCCAAGGAACTGCTCAGGGAGGCCGGCTACGAGAACGGCTTCAGCTTCGAGGTGACGGCGAGCCCCAACGAGAGCTGGGGCGTGCCCATCGTCGAGGCGATCCTGCCGATGCTCCAGAAGGTGGGCATCACGGTCAAGCCGAAGCCGGTGGAAAGCTCGGCGCTGGGCGAAGCCGTGACCACGAACAATTTCGAGGCCTTCATCTGGTCCAACCAGACCGGGCCGGACCCGCTGGCCGCCATGCGCTGCTACTGGTCGAAGACCGCGCAGTCGGCCTGCAACTACACCAGCTATTCGAACCCCGAATTCGACAAGCTCTACGAGGCCGCGCGCGAGGAGCGCGACCCGGCGAAGCAGACGGACCTTCTGCGGCAGGCGAACAATCTGGTGCAGGATGACGCGCCGGTGTGGTTCTTCAACTACAACAAGGCCGTGATGGCCTACCAGCCATGGGTGCATGGGCTGGTGCCGAATGCGAACGAGCTGGCGCTCCAGCCCTACGAGGACATCTGGATCGACGACACCGCGCCAGCCAGCCGCAAATAATCCTCGCGGCGGGCATATGCCCGCCGGACGAGCCGCTTCCGGATACCGCCACGGTCTCCGGGGGCGGCCTCACTCCAATCGGGACGAGCGATGCTTCGGTTCACCATCCGCAGGATCCTGCAGATCATTCCCACCATCGTGGTCGTGGCGCTGCTGATCTTCGTCATCTTCTCCGTCGTGCCGGGCAGCTTCGCCTCCAGCCTTTTCTCCGACGGCAAGACGGCCGCCGATCCGCAGCTCATGGCGCGGCTCAACGAGCAGCTCGGCCTCGACAAGCCGGTGCACCAGCGTTTCCTCACCTATGTCGGCGACCTTGCGCAGCTCGATCTCGGCACCTCGTTCCGCACCCGGCGGCCGGTGCTGGAGCTGATCAACGAGCGCATCTGGGCTTCGCTCCAGCTTGCAGTGGCCGCCATGATCTTCGCCGTGGTCGTGGCCGTGCCGCTCGGCTTTCTGGCGGCGCTGCGGCCCGGCTCGATCCTCGACACCGTCACCATGGTCGGCGCGGTCTCGGGCCTGTCCATGCCCCAGTTCTGGCTCGGCCTTCTGCTGATGTACGTCTTTGCGCTGCAACTGAACTGGCTGCCCTCCTTCGGCTATGGCGACGGCTCGCTGCGCAATCTCATCCTGCCGGCGATCACGCTTGGCGTCACGCCGCTGGCGCTTCTGGCGCGCACGACGCGGGCCGGCGTGCTCGACGTGCTCAACGGCGATTTCGTGCGCACGGCCCACGCCAAGGGGTTGAGCGAGGCGCAGGTGGTGCGCCGCCACGTGGCCCGCAACGCGCTGGTGCTCATCATCACCACCGTCGGCCTGCTGTTCGGCTCGCTCATCGGCCAGGCCGTGGTGATCGAGAAGCTCTTCGCCTGGCCCGGCATCGGCTCGCTGCTGGTCGACAGCGTCGCCATGCGCGACATCCCCGTGGTCCAGGGCACCATTCTCGTCATCGTGGTGTGGTTCCTCGTCATCAACACCGCGGTCGATGTGATCTATGCGCTGGTCGATCCGCGCATCAAGCAGGAGTGAGCGGCATGAAGCTGGGCTTCAACCTCATCCTCGGCGGTGTGCTCACCGCGCTGGTCATTCTGGCCGGGCTGCTGGCGCCATGGCTGGCCCATTTCGATCCGGTTCTCGATGCGGACCTGATGAATGCGGAACTGCCGCCGGACGCCACCTACTGGTTCGGAACCGACGCGCAGGGACGCGACGTCTATTCGCGCATCCTCTACGGCGCGCAGATATCGCTCACCGTCGGCATCGTCTCGCAGATCATCAACACCTTCATCGGCGTCGCGCTCGGCATGTCGGCGGCCTACTGGGGCGGCTGGTGGGACGACATCGTCAACGGCCTCACCAATGTCATGCTGGCCATCCCGTCGCTGATCTTCGCGCTGGCGGTGATGGCCGTGCTCGGCCCCGGCCTCGTCTCGCTGTTGATCGCGCTCGGCCTCACCAACTGGAGCTGGACCTGCCGCATCGCGCGCTCCTCCACGCTGTCGCTGAAATCGCTCGGCTACGTGCAGGCCGCGCAGACGCTCGGCTACAGCGACACGCGCATCATGTTCACGCAGATCCTGCCCAACATCATGGGCCCCGTGCTGGTCATGGCCACGCTCGGCATGGGTTCGGCCGTATTGTCGGAGGCCGCCCTCTCCTTCCTCGGGCTCGGCATCCAGCCGCCGTTTCCGAGCTGGGGCTCGATGCTCACCGATGCGCGCCAGATGATCCAGATCGCGCCATGGACCGCCATCTTCCCCGGCATGGCGATCTTCCTGGCCGTGCTCGGCTTCAATCTTCTGGGGGATGGCCTGCGCGACATGCTCGATCCGCATATGAGGACCCGCAAGCTGTGACACCGCTGCTCGACGTCAGGAATCTGGAGCTGGGGCTGCGTCATGGCGCTCACGCCCACCGCATCCTCAAGGGCGTGTCGTTCCAGATCATGCCCGGCGAGACCTATGGGCTGGTCGGCGAATCCGGCTCTGGAAAATCGGTCACCTCGCTGGCCATCATCGGGCTTCTGAAGAAGCCGCTTCAGATACTGGGCGGCGAGATTTTTTTCGAAGGGCGCAACCTGCTGGCGCTGCCGCGGCGCGAGATGCGCAGCCTGCGCGGCAACCGCATCGCCATGGTGTTCCAGGAGCCGATGAGCGCGCTCAACCCGTTGCAGACGGTGGGACGGCAGATCGCCGAGATGTATGTCCAGCATCGGGGCAAGAGCTGGGCGCAGGCGCAGAAGAAGGCGGTGGAGGCGCTGGCCAGCGTGCGCGTGCCGACGCCCGAGCGCCGCGTGCACGACTACCCGCACCAGATGTCCGGCGGGCTGCGCCAGCGCGTGATGATCGCGATGGCGCTCGCCTGCGATCCGGCGCTGCTGATCGCCGACGAGCCGACCACGGCGCTCGACGTCACCGTGCAGGCGGAGGTGCTCAAGCTGATCAGGGAGTTGTGCGCGGCGCGCGGCACCGCCGTGCTGTTCATCAGCCACGACCTCGGCGTGATCGCCACCATGTGCCAGCGGGTGGGCGTGATGTATGCGGGCTGTCTGGTCGAGGAGAACGCCACGCGCGAGTTGTTCGTCGATCCGCGGCACGAATACACGCGCGGGCTGCTGGGAGCGCTGCCGAAGCTCGGGTCGCGCGGGCTGCACGGTCGCCAGCGGCTGGTCGACATCGACAGTTTCATCGCGGATCGCTCACGGCTGACCGACACGCGCTTCATCGCACCGCGCGGCCCGGTTTCCGGCGAGGCGGGATCATGAACGCGCCGCTGCTGTCGATCGACGACCTTCATGTGCGCTTCCCGCTTTCGGGGAGCTGGTTCGGCCGGCAGCGCAGGATGCTGCATGCCGTCAACGGGCTCAGCCTCGATCTGGCTAAGGGCGAATGCCTGTCCATCGTCGGCGAATCCGGCTGCGGCAAGTCGACGACCGCCCTGTCGGTCATGGGTTTGCAGGAACCCACGCAGGGCTCGATCCTGTTTCGCGGCAAGCCGTTTTCGGGGCCGCAGGCGCCCTCGCGCATGGAACGCGCCATGGCCGCGCAGATGGTTTTCCAGGACCCTTACGCCTCGCTCAATCCGCGCCAGACCGTGTGGCAGTCGCTGGCCCAGCCGCTGCGGCTCCACAACGTCACCGCACGGTCGGAACTGTCGGACCGCATCGAAACGGTGATGCGCAGCGTGGGGCTGACGCCGGAACAGGCCGCGCGCTATCCGCATGAGTTCTCGGGCGGCCAGCGCCAGCGCATCGGCATCGCCCGCGCGCTCATCCTGCAACCCGAGATCGTCGTGCTCGACGAGCCGGTCTCGGCGCTCGACGTCTCGATCCGCGCGCAGATCATCAACCTGCTGCTCGATCTTCAGGAGGAGTTCGGCCTTTCCTACCTGATGATCAGCCACGATCTGAGCGTGGTGGAGCATATGAGCGACCGGGTCGCGGTCATGTTCTTCGGCCAGATCGTCGAAACCGGGCCATGGTCGGCGATCTTCTCCGATCCGGTCCACCCCTACACGCGCCGCCTGATCGCCACGATCCCCGACCCCGGCGCGGTGCTGGGCCTGGGCAGGGAGGTCGCGGCGGAAGGGCCGGCGCAGGCGCCGGCAGGCTGGAGCTTCGCCGACGACGGCTCATCCGCGCCGGATGTCACGCAGGAGCCGAAGCCCTCGGAGCTGGTGGAGATCGCACCCGGACATTTCGTGCGGCTCTCGCGCTCATAGAGCGTTTCCGCTTCGCACCTTGCTGGAATTGCTTCGGGCTCCATCGCAAGTGCCACCACGGCAGGGGGCCGCCTCAGGCGGGCTGCACGTCGAACGCCGCCTCGGTTCTGGCCCTGACCTCCTCCAGCGCAACGCCATCGGCAAGCTCGGTCAGCGTCATGCGCGCCGCCCCCTCGCGCGCCAGGCGGAATACGCCGAGATCGGTGATCACGAGATCGACGACGCGCTGCCCGGTCAGCGGCAGGGTACAGGATTTCAGCAGCTTGGGCTCGCCCCGCGCCGCGTGCTCCATCACCACCACGACGCGCTTGACCCCCGCCACGAGATCCATGGCCCCGCCCATGCCCTTCACCATCTTGCCGGGGATCATCCAGTTGGCGATGTCGCCGCCTTGCGAAACCTGCATCGCGCCGAGGATCGACAGGTCGATATGGCCGCCGCGGATCATGGCGAAGCTGTCGGCCGAAGAGAAATAGCTGGTTTTCGGCAGCTCGGTGATGGTCTGCTTGCCGGCATTGATGAGGTCGGCGTCCTCCTCGCCCTCACAGGGGAACGGCCCCATGCCGAGCATGCCGTTCTCGCTTTGGAGGGTCACGTCGACCCCTTCGGGAATGTAGTTGGCCACCAGCGTCGGGATGCCGATGCCGAGGTTGACGTAGAAACCGTCGCGGATCTCGCGCGCGGCGCGCGCCGCCATCTGCTCTCGCGTCCAGGCCATGTCAGGCGTCCTCCATCTGGCGGGCCGGGCGCACGGTGCGCTGCTCGATGCGCTTTTCGGGGTGCGGCACATGCACGATGCGCTGCACATAGATGCCGGGCGTATGGACGTGATCGGCGTCGATCTCGCCGGCCTCGACCAGATGCTCGGCCTCGGCAACGGTGACGCGCGCGGCGGTGGCCATCACCGGGTTGAAGTTGCGGGCCGTCTTGCGGAACACCAGATTGCCCTCGCTGTCGGCCTTGTGCGCATGGACGATGGCAAGGTCGGCGAAAAGGCCGGTCTCCATCACATGGTCGAGCCCGCCGAAGCTGCGAACCTCCTTGCCATCAGCCACCAGCGTGCCGACGCCGGTGCGGGTGAAGAAGGCGGGAATGCCTGCCCCGCCGGCGCGGATGCGCTCGGCCAGCGTGCCCTGCGGATTGAACTCCAGCTCCAGCTCGCCCGCCAGATATTGCTCGGCGAACAGCCTGTTCTCGCCGACATAGGAAGAGATCATCTTCCTGATCTGTCGCGTTTCCAGAAGGATGCCGAGGCCGTGGCCGTCGACGCCGGCATTGTTGGAAATGACGGTGAGGTCGCGCACGCCGGATGCACGGATCGCCTCGATCAGGCTCATGGGAATGCCGCACAGGCCAAAGCCGCCGGCCATGATGGTCATGCCGTCGCTGAGCAGGCCGGCAAGGGCCGCCGCGGCATCAGGAAAACTCTTGTTCATGAAAGCTCCATTCAAAAAGGGGCGCGGCATTGGCCGCCGCGCCCACTCAGGAACAAGGGGCCGTCAAGCGGCTTCGGCCCGCTCGGGCAGCGGCAGCCCGAGCCATTCCTGATAGAAGGTGTCGATGTCCGGCTCGAAATCGTGGATCACCGGATACCAGGGGGTCGGGGCTTCCACGTCGAGCAGGTCGCCCGATATCGGGCAGTAATATTCACGGATGACCTGCCAGGTGCTGGTCGGCGCCATCAGCTTCGGATAGAGCTCCTCCATCTCCTGCGGCGTCTCGCGCACCCGCATCACCGCATGCAGCTTCCAGTTCTCGCGCCAGTCGCAGAACTCGTGCCCGGCATGGCTCTTGACGACCCAGCGCTTGTCGCTGGCGCGCTGCACGATGTAGAGCTTGGGGCCGAGCGGCAGGACGATCCTGTCATCCCACGGCACCTGCTCCTGCAGGATTTCCAGATACATCTGGAAGCGTTCGCGGTCCTTCGGGGTGGACAGCATGGTGTGCAGCGTGTCGCGGTCGATCTTGCCGTCGACCAGGTCCTTGATCTTCGCTTTTGTGTAGGCCATTTGGTTCCTCCTTTGTGTGGTGCCGGGCGCCCCGCGCGGGGCGCCCGCAGCGCATCATTCGTCGACGAACTGGACGGTCCTGACGTCGGGCAGCTCGGAAATATCCATCGAATATTCGCGGCCATAGGACGGGATCGGCAGGTCCGCTTCCAGAAGCTGCCAGTCCTCCGGCAGGTCCCAGAACTTGCGGAAGCCCTTCGCCCATTCCGGCCCGAGCTTGAAGGAGGCGGCGAACATCTGCTGGACGTGCACGCCCGCATCCTTGGCAAGAATGCGCTTGCGCTCCTTCGCCATCCACTCGGCGGTCGGCACGGCCTTGGCCAGACGCTCCTTGCGGATTTCCGCGCGCCTTGCCTCTGTGCGGGCCTCATCGACCCCCACCAGCCCGTCGGCCGTCTTCACCAGCACCACGCCGTAGACCGTGTCGGCGAAACGGTCGAGCAGGTAGCCGCCATTGACGTCGTCGGCCACCT
>JAIPUZ010000029.1 GCA_022833215.1 Mesorhizobium sp.
CCCGCACACGAGCCTCGACGGGCTCACCCCGAACGAATTTGCAAACCGGTCCAGATCGGACCACAACGTGAACAGGGCTAACTTATAGGCGCGGACAATACGGGGAGCACGTCAAGTGTCTCTGCCGGAACCGGCATGTTCATGGCGCGGATTTCTTTCCGCAACGCGCCTGCCATATGCGCTTGTCATTTTCCCTGTCGCTTCGTGGTGACAGATCCGGGTGGTGACAGATCCGGCCAGATCGCCTACAAGGAACATTCACCAAGGGGAGTCCCGACAAGGGGCTGAGAGACCGCTGGCGCAAGCAGCGCGGTGACCCTCCGAACCTGATCCGGATCATGCCGGCGAAGGGATGGCGATTTTTCCTGCTGTCTTTTTTGCCGGCCTCCTTGCGAGGCCGCCCATGCCAGAAACCGATTTTTCAACAGCCGGTCTCGCTGTCATCCATGAAAGGACAGCGCGATGAGCGAACGCTTCACCGAAACCCTGAAACGAGAGAGCGAGCCGCTCTGGACGCAAGCGGTAGAACACCGTTTCGTCGGCGAGTTGTTCGCAGGAACCTTGGCCGATGAGGTCATGGCCTCGTATCTGGTCCAGGATCACCGTTTTCTGGACAGTTTCCTGATCCTGTTAGGGGCCGCAATCGCCGCCAGCGACAGCTTTGAGGCCCGGCTGCGTCTGGGCCGGTTCATCGGCATGGTGTCAGGAGAGGAAAACACTTACTTCCTGCGTGCCTTCGATGCGCTGGGCGTCAGCGAGGAGCAACGCGCCACCATTGCCGATACGAAGCCGACCGCCGGTTTCAAGGCGATCATGCGCGAGGCGGCGGCCTCGGGCTCCTATGCCGCCACACTTGCGGTGCTCAACGTGGCGGAATGGCTTTATCTGGACTGGGCCATGAGGGCGCCGGGCACGCTGCCACAGAATTTCATCCACGCGGAATGGATAACCCTGCACTACAACCAGGACTTTCGCGATTTCGTGGGCTTTCTTCGCCGGGAACTGGACCGTGCAGGCCCCGGCGAGGCCGAGGTCAGCCGCGACTTTTTCCGGAGGGCCGTGACGCTGGAACTGGCCTTCTTCGATGCAGCCTACGAGGGAGGAGAGTGAGAATGGATGTCTTTGAACGTTTGAAGCAGGCGGCTGCCGAAGACTGGAATAGCTATGTCGGGCACAGCTTCGTGCGCGAGCTCGGTGCGGGTTCGCTGCCGCAGGAAGCTTTCAAAGCCTATCTGGTGCAGGATTATCTGTTCCTGATCCAGTTTTCGCGCGCCTGGGCGCTTGCTGCCTACAAGAGCCGTACCATACCCGAGATCAGGGCGGCGCAGGCCGGCCTTGCCGGGATACTGGACGAAACCGAGCTGCATGTGCGGCTTTGCGGGCGCTGGGGGCTTTCACCGCAGCAACTTCATTCGGTGCCCGAGCATCAGGCGACGGTCGCCTATACCCGCTTCGTACTCGATTGCGGTGCGGCGGGCGACCTGTTGGACCTTCATGTCGCACTCGCTCCCTGCGTCATCGGCTATGCAGAGATCGGCAAGGCGCTGGCGCCGGAAGGCGTCGAAAAGATCGGCGGCGATCATCCCTATCGCGAGTGGATCGGCGAATATGCCGGCGATGCATTCCAGCAACTCGCAGCCGGTTCGCGCAGGCTGCTCGACGATCTCGCGGCACGGTCCATGACGGAACGTCGTTTCGAAGAGCTTGCGGCCCTTTTCGGGAAGGCCGCCCGGCTCGAGGCGGATTTCTGGCAGATGGGGCTGGACGCCGCGGGCGGTTGAAAATGAAAAAACCTCCCCGACTTGGAAATCTCAGCCGGGGAGGTCGTTTGGACCGGATCGCTTGCGGAGCCAGCCGTGCGTCCGCAACGTCGTGCCTACAGGATGATAACCTTGGAGCCGGGGCGCACGCGCTGGTAGAGGTCGACGACATCCATGTTGAGCATGCGGATGCAGCCGGCAGACACGGATTTGCCGATGCTCGTCGGCTGGTTGGTGCCGTGGATGCGGTAGTAGGTGTCCTTGCCATCCTTGAACAGATAGAGCGCGCGGGCACCGAGCGGGTTGCCGGGGCCGCCCTCGACGCCATTCTCATATTTCTTGTACTGCTCCGGGGCGCGGGCGATCATGGCATCGGTCGGCCGCCAGCGCGGCCATTCCTGCTTCCATGCCAGATCGGTCACGCCGCTGAAGCCACGGCCGGCGGCGCCCACCCCCACGCCGTAACGAAGCGCCTTGCCGTTTGCCTGAACCAGATAGAGGAAGTGGCTGGCGGGATCGACGACAATCGTGCCCGGCGCATAGTCGCTTCGGTAGTCGACCATCTGGCGATGATATTTCTCGGGAACCCTGGACAGGTCCTCGTTGGGGAGCGGGAAGCGCTCGTTCGGTTTCGGCCCATAGCGCGGAGGGGTGGCGGAGGTCTGAACCTCCCCGACCGGAGGGGGCGGTGCAACGGCTGGCGCGGTCGGCTGCAATCCCGGCGGCGTCGCCGTCTCCGATGAGGTGGCACAGGCGGCCAGCCCCATGCAGGTGAGAAGCGCTATTGCCGTCAAAGCGCGTCGTGCTGGCCCGTCCATTGCGTCGGTCATTTGCCTGAAGTCCTTCGTATCAGTTGCTGTCGCGCTCGCGCGCGTCGGAGATAACCTGTCTGAAGCCCGCCTCGTCGAGCGCGGAGGCGACAAGGAACGGGCCGATCAGGAAAACCGGCGTTCCGGCAAGACCGAGCGCATCGGCCTGCGCGCCGTGACGGCGCAACAGCGCGGTGGTTTCGGCATCCTTCGCCTTCATGTCGCGTTCCAGCCGGGCCATGTCGAGCCCTGCGCCAGCCACGGCCTTGCGCATCTTCTCTTCACGCACCCTGCCGCCCGGTATGCCCATGAGGGCGTGGTGCGCCTGGCTGTACCTGCCCTGATAATGGGCTGCCAGGGCCAGCTTCGCGCCGTAGATGGAGGCCGGGGTGAGGATCGGCCAGTCCTTGTAGACGAGGCGAACCTTGCCGTCCTGTTTCACGACCGTGTTCAGAGGCTCCACCGTCTTCTTGCAGAAGGGGCAGTTGTAATCGAAGAAGTAGACGATGGTGACATCGCCGCTGGCGTTCCCGGCTTTCGGGTCGGCCGGATCGTTCACGATCATTTCCGTGTCGAGGCCGTCTTCGTCCTGAGCATTGGCGTGCTTGACGAAACCGGGTGTGGCCGCGAGGGCCAACAGCCCCAGTGCCGTGCGCCGGTTAAGGGGGACATTGCGAAAGGCTTCAGATGAACCGGTTTTCACAAGCGGAGACATGATGCGTGACAGGGTGGTCGACATGGTAAGCGGCCTCGGTTTCAGATGTTCGGGCCGACAGGGTTGGGTAGACCTTAAGGCAGGCTTAAGTGCAAAAGGAAAGCCTTCGCGCACGTAAAAAACGGTGTGTTGCAGACAGCGCACAGCTGCCGTTCAGGCAGCCGGCAGGGTTTCTTAAGTTTGCCTTAAGCCGCTTGCATGAGGCATGAAGCGCTGATGCCGTCTTGTGACAGATGGCGCGGCAAACGGAGAAAAGCCTGATGCGTTCCATGCGGACCCGGCTGTTCGCTATTCTCATCCTTATTACCGGGCTGGTGTGGCTGTCGGCGGTGGCGTGGATCTTTCATTCCACCGGCGCGCAGCTCGAGCGGGTTCTCGATGCGCGGCTGATGGAAGCCGCGCGCATGGTCAACTCGATGGTGACGAGGCGCGCGCTTGGCGGGGGCGGCGACGCCGTGGTTGCACCAGTCGGGATGGAAACGCACGAAGCCTATAACCGCCAGCTTTCCTGCCAGATCTGGTCGCTGGAGGGCACGCTGCTCAGCCAGTCCGAAGGAGCGCCGGAAGCAAGGCTGTCGGAGCATGCGGAAGGCTTCTCCAACACCGTCATCAACGGAGAGACATGGCGCGTCTACACGGTGGACAACCCGGAAGCGGGCGTGCGCGTGATGGTTGGCGATCGCGTCTACTTCCGCGACCATCTCGTCAACAGCGTCATCTTCGGTGTGCTGTTGCCGGCGCTGCTCATCCTGCCGGTGCTGGCGGGCCTTATATGGCTGAGCGTCGGACGCGGGCTGATGCCGCTCAGCCGGATTGCCGGTGAACTGTCCATGCGTCCTGCGTCCGACCTCCACCCGATCGACCCCGGCGGCGCGGCCAGCGAGCTGCAACCGGTGGTGAACTCGCTCAATGCGCTGTTCAGGCGGGTCTCGGATGCGCGCGAGCGCGAGCGGGACTTCATTGCCTTCGCCGCTCATGAGCTGCGGACGCCAGTGGCGGGCCTGAAGACGCAGGCCCAGATCGCGCTGGCTTCGCAGGAACCCGCGATCCGGCAGAAGGCGCTTTCGCAGATCGTGGCGGGCGTCGACCGGACGGGCCGGCTGGTGCGGCAGCTGCTCGATATCGCATCGCTTGAAAGCGGTGCCGCTCCAACGGCGGAAGATCGGTTCAACGCCGGACAGATGCTGAAATCGATAACCGACGACCTCGCTGCCCAAGGTGGAGGTGCGGTCGTCATCGATCCGGCCCTGCATGCCCTTCAGCTGACCATGCCGGCAGAGCTTTTCCGGCTTGCCGCGCGCAACCTGGTCGAGAACGCGCTGCACCATTCGCCGCAAGGCGCAAAGGTCGCCTGCGGGTGCTCGGAAGGGGAGGGTGAGGTTGCCGTCTGGATCCGGGACGAAGGGCCGGGCATTCCCGATGAGGAGCTGGCGCGTGTAACCGAGCGGTTTTTCCGGGGCCGGTTCCGCTCCGCCGTGGGAAGCGGGCTGGGCCTGAGCATCGTCGAAACGGCGCTCGACCATGCCGGCGCGAGGCTGGAACTGCGCAACGGCGAGAAGGGCGGCCTTTTCGCGGCCATCGTCATTCCCGCGGACAGGGCGCGGGTTACGGCGGCGGCCGCCTGAACCGGAGCATTTCCGCTTTCCCCCATTGTGAAGATGTTATGGCGCGCTGCGCCTTTGACGGAAGTTCTGCGGGTTCAGTTCTGTAGTTTCCGGATGCCCGACAGAAGCGCCTCGCGGGAAATCTCGCCCATGTGGACAGCGCGCAACCGACCGTCCGCGCCGACGAACAGGGTCGCCGGCAGGCCGGGTGTGGTGTAGTGGCGTGAGAAGCGACCGAGACTGTCCAGCAAAACCGGATCGAGCGTCAGCCCTTCCCGTTCGAGGTAGGATTGCACGGTGTTCTCATTCTCACCCTGGTTGACGAACAGGAAGGCCGCATCCTCGCTGGCTGCTGCGACATCGGCCATCATCGGCATTTCACGCCGGCATGGCGGGCACCATGATGCCCACAGATTGACGACCATAGGCTTTCCGGTGAGCGCGGAAGGTGTGATCTCGCCGCCACCCAGCGACGTATAGGAGCCGGAGGGCAACGGCGTGGGCGGCACCCCGGCGGTAAGCTGGATGACCAGCGTTGCCATGAAGGCAGCGGCGGCCGCCGGAACCGGGGTCCACAAAAGCAGTCGGGGGTGGCGGCGCAGATGCAGGAGCGTGACGATCATCACCGCGGCAATGCCGGCCGGGATCAGGAAGCCGCCCTGCCAGATGGCCAGCACGCGCCATGGCTCCGCTGTGAAGCTGTCGAAATGGCGGATCACATGGCCGAGGCGGGCGGCGAGGAAGAACGCGATAGCGACGCGCCACGACCAGCCGGCAAAGCGCCAGTCTACAGTGCGGGCCAGAAGCTCGGCCCCGGCGAGGAAGGTGGCGATGGCGAGCACCGCGGCAAGGCGATCGGATGAAAACATCAGAGGGCCGATGGTGAAGGCGTTCATTTCCGGTCCCGCCCTATTTCCCGGCCAGTCCGGCTGAAACCACCAGTGCATCGACGCCGATCTCGCCGACCAGCCTGGTGCCGTCGATCTCGGCCTTGTCTGGCCCGAAGAAGATCATGGTCGGCGGGCCGATCACCGCAAGGTCGCGCATCAGGGACCGGTTGGCGTCGTCGAGCCGCGACAGGTCCACTTTGATGCGGCGAAAGCCGGAAAGACTTTCAGCGACCTGCCGGGCCGGCAGCACTTCGCGCTCGATCCCGGCGCAGGTCACGCACCAGTCGGCGGTGAAATAGACCAGCGTGGGGCGCTTTTCCAAAGAGGCTGCGGCGAGAACGCCTTGCAACTCTGCGGCGGAGGAAATACCGGCGAAATCCGGCGCAGCGGTCTGCGCCGCCCCTTGGGGAAGGCTGAAGTGCGCCAGCGGGCGGAGCGGATCGCTGCCGCCGGATGCCGCTCCGACGCCGAGGATCAGCGCATAAAGCGCCAGCGCCATGCCAGCGCCCTTGATCAGTCGGCGGCCGGAACCCGTATCGCCTGCCACCGGATCGAAAGCGCCGATGAAGACTGCGGCGGTCATCGCCAGAACCGCCCACAGGGCCAGCGTCAGGGAAGCCGGCAGCAGGCGCGATGCCATCCACACGGCCAGGCCAAGCAGCACGAAGCCGAATGCATGCTTCACATATTCCATCCAGCCGCCGGCTTTCGGCAAAGCGCGGCTGCCGAAGGTGCCGAAGGCGATCAGCGGCAGGCCCTGTCCGAGACCCAGAGCGAACAGGGCAGCCGCACCCAGCACGGCATCGCCGGTCTGGGCGATGTAGAGCAGGGCAGCTGCCAGCGGGGCGGTGACGCAGGGGCCGACGATCAGCGCGGAGGTGAAGCCGATGGCGGCAGCGCCGCCCAGCGAGCCGCGCCGGCTGCTGCCGGCCCCCGCAACACGGCTGACCCATGCGGAAGGAAGCTGGATCTCGAACAGGCCGAACATGGAAAGCGCGAGGATGATGAAGATCGCCGCAACCGTGGCGACGGCATAGGGCGATTGCAGCACGATCTGCAGGTTCTGGCCGGACCATGCGGCGGCGATGCCGAGCAGGCCAAAGGCCGCTGCCATGGCCAGTACATAGGCCAGCGACAGAGCAAAGCCCCGGCGGGGCGTAAGTGTCTCGCCCGAGCGGGCGAGCGTCGCGCTCAGGATCGGATACATGGGCAGCACACAGGGGGTGAAGGCAAGCAGCAGCCCGAAAACGAGGAAGCTGCCCACCACCCACAACGCTCCGCCGTCGGCCAGCAGCGAGGCGACCATGCCGCCCGACGCCGCCTCCTGCGATACCATGAAACCGGCGGCCGAAGTCCCGGCGGCGGATGCTCCCGCAGACCGGGCAGGTGTCTGTGCCTGTTGCGGCGCTTCGGCAAACAGGCCGAAGCCGGAGGCGGCGGCCGTGATTTCGAATGTGTCGAGGTTCACCTTGCGCGTTTCGGGCGGGTAACAGATCGAATCCTTCTTGCAGCCCTGATAGGTCAGCAGGATTTCGGCTGCCGCACCTGCTGCGAGGCGTGCTTGCGCTTTGCCATAATAGACTTCGGAAACGCCGAAGTTCGGATCGTCTTCCCTCGTCCCATCGGGTGTTTCCAGCGCGACCGGCGTGTCGTCATTGGCGGCCTTTGCCTCCATGTGGTCGCGGTAAAGGTAGTATCCGTCGGCAATCTCCCATTCGAAGATCGCGCCGCCTTCCGGTGCCGGCAGGGCTTTCAGGCGGAACGCCTCGTCGGCCTGAAGCAGGCCGTCCTGTTGTGCGGCAGCGGGAAGGAGACCGGCGAGGAGCAGCAGCGCACAAAGTGCAGGTATGATTTTTCTCAACGTTTCATTCTCTCGCTGGCGTGCCGGTGGCGGTTCAGGCGGCGAAGGGCTCCAGTCGGGCGATGAGGCTTTCGGTGGGGAAAGTGCCCACCGAGCGCGTTCCTTCATGCTCGCGACCGCTGGCTGCATCGACTATGAAAACCGTTGGTGGACCGTCAACCTTCAGATGCCGCAACAGGGCACGGTTGTCGTCGGTCGTGGCGGTGACGTCGATCCTGATGAGGCCAAAATGCTGCATCAATCCCGCCACGCGTCGGTCGGGCAGGATTTTGTCGTCGATGACCTTGCAGAAGGCGCACCATTGCGCGCCTACGTCGACAAGCGCCCTGGCCTTGCTCTGCGCCAGATCGGCAAGCGCGGCCGCATATTGGGGAACGCTTTCGACCAGATAGGTGGAGGCGCGCGAGGGGGTGGCGAAAGAGCCTGCGCCGGCAATCAGCGGCAGGCCAAGCAGCAAGGTGCGGCGATTCACCTTCCGCCACGTCGTGCTGCCCGGCTCGGGACTCTCGCTGGCAGGGGGAAACCTGTCGTGCATGGAACGCTGGCTCCTTGTCGGCAAGGCGGGGCATCCGCCCCCGCCCGGCAACTCATTCGTTACGTGCATGAGACCCGCAGCTTAAGTCAGGCTTAAAGCACGATCGTTTGCGGCGGTTCAGGGTTCCGGGCCCAGCCGGTAGCCCAGTCCGCGCACGGTCTCGATCAGCCCCGGTCCCAGTTTGGAGCGCAGATGGTGAATGTGGACTTCCACCGTGTTGCTCTCCACCTCTTCCTGCCACCCGTAGAGCTTGTCTTCCAGTTGTGCCCTGGACAGGATCGCGCCCGGGCGGCTCATGAGCGCCTGAAGGAGGGTGAACTCGCGTCGCGACAGCCTGATCTGCCTTCCGGCACGTTCCACCAGCTGGCTGGCTGGCTGAAGCGTGATATCGCGCCAGCGCAGTTCTGCGCTTGAACGCCCGTTGGAGCGGCGGGTCAGCGCCCGCAGGCGGGCCGCCACCTCATCCAGATCGAAGGGCTTGCCGAGATAATCGTCCGCGCCATTGTCCAGACCGCTGATGCGGTCGGCCACCGTGTCGCGCGCTGTCAGCATCAGCACAGGTGTTTCGTCACGGGTGGAGCGCAACGCTCTGAGGATGTCGAGCCCGGAGCCATCCGGCAGCATGAGGTCGAGGACGACGGCGTCATAGGCGTTCGCTTCCAGTGCCGCCCGCGCACTTTCGCAGGTGGTGACGGCATCGGTTGTGAAGCCCGCCATCGACAGGCCGACCTTCAGCCCGTCACGCAAAATATCGTCGTCTTCAACGATCAGCAGCCGCATCTCATGCCTTCCGGTTAGACGTCCGCGCATTCGCCGCGTTGCCTTAAGCCAGCCTTAAGGAAAGATCGGGGCAGATAGACGTCGGTTTTGCAATGGATGGCAAATCGACTATCGTCATCTTTCGTTGGATTCACCGGAGAGACAGGCGTGGGCGTGAATTTCGGATCGAAGTATGGCCATCTGAGCCATGGTTTCGGCTGCCTGTGCCACAGTCCCGTGGTCGCCGAAATAAACGCGCGGCTCGATGGCGGTCTGTCGCGCAGGTCTGTGCTGCGGGGCATTGCCGGCGCCATCGGCGTCATGGCCGCGGGCGTGCCCGCTTTTGCTGCGGAGGGAAAGCCGGTGCTCCTGAAGAACGTCCGGATATTCGATGGCAAGTCCTCTTCCTACATCGAAGGCCGCGACGTCCTGGTCTCGGGCGACCGGATCGGGAACCTCGTCGGGCAGGATGAGACGGTGGCCGATGCCGAGGTGGTGGACTGCGGGGGCCGGGTGCTGATGCCGGGCCTCATCGATGCGCACTGGCACACCATCCTCGCCGGCATCAATCAGATGATGACGATGACGGCTGATATCCCCTATGTCCATCTCGTTGCCGCGCAGGAGGCGGAACGCACGCTGATGCGCGGTTTCACCACGGTGCGCGATGTCGGCGGTCTGTCCTTCGCGCTGAAGCGGGCGATCGATGAAGGGCGCATGTCGGGCCCGCGCATCTATCCCAGCGGCGCGATGATCTCCCAGACCTCGGGTCACGGCGATTTCCGCATGCGCACCGATCTGCCGCGCACGGCGCAGAGCAACCCCAGCACCGCCGAGGCGGCGGGCATTTCCGCCATTGCCGACGGCGTGCCGGAGGTCCTGCGGCGTGCGCGCGAACAGCTCATGCTGGGCGCCAGCCAGCTCAAGATCATGGTGGGCGGCGGCGTGACGTCGCTGTTCGATCCGCTGGATTCGCTGCAGTTCACGGAAGCCGAGATCAGGGCTGCGGTCGATGCCGCTACCGACTGGGGCACCTATGTGTGCACCCACGTCTACACTTCGGCCGGCATCCGGCGTGCGCTGGACTGCGGCGTGAAGAGCATCGAACACGGCCAGCTGGCGGATGAGGAGACGGTTCGCCGCATCGCCGATGCGGGCGCCTGGTGGAGCCTGCAGCCGTTCCTTGCCGACGAGGATGCCAATCCCGGCGGCACGCCCGAGCAGCAGGCACAGCGCCGCGAGATCGCGGAAGGCACGATCCGCGCGTTCGAGCTCGGAAAAAAGCACGGCGTCAACATGGCGTGGGGCACGGATATTCTCTTCAACCCCAGGGGCACGGTGGCGCAGGGCCGCCATCTGGCCAAGATCGCGCGCTGGTTCGACAATCATGAAGTGTTGTCGCTGGCCACCAGCCGCAATGCCGAACTGCTGGCACTGTCGGGGCCGCGCAATCCCTACCGGGGGGCTCTGGGCGTCATAGAAGGCGGCGCCATGGCCGACCTGCTTGTCGTGGACGGCGATCCGTTGCAGGATATCTCGGTTATTGCCGACCCGGAAAACAGCCTGAAGCTCATCATGAAGGATGGGCGCATCCACAAGAACACGCTCGGAGCCTGATCATAGAAATGACAGCAAAATCCATTGCCGGCCTCGCCGCACTTTTTGCCATGGCAGCTCCGTCCGCGATGGCGGCGGATGTGCTGCCGGTGGAAGTCCCGGCGGTTGTGGACACCGCGCGGCCGCTCTGGTCGTTTCAGGTTACGCCCTATATGTGGGCGGCGGGCCTGAAGGGGGACATCTCGCCCTATCGGGTGGCTCCGACCATTCCGGTGGAAAAGAGCTTCGGCGACATCTTCGACGATCTCAATTTCGGTGGCTTCATCAATCTGTGGGGCCGCTATGATCGTTTCGTGTTCTCCGGCGACCTCATGTACACCAACACGACGGATGCACGCAGCTTGGCAGATATCCCGCCATTTCACGGCAATCCCGGGATCACCAGCGCGGACGTCAGCATCGACAGCGCACAGTTCACGTCCACGCTGGCGGCGGGCTACCGCGTGCTCGATGTGCCGGGCACAACCCTCGATCTGCTGGGAGGCGTACGCATCTGGCGCATATCGAACAGGATAACGGGAACAGCGGGCGGGATCACCGTTTCCCACAAGGAGAGCTTCAACTGGGTCGATCCGGTGATCGGCGCGCGCCTGTTCCATGGCCTGACCGACCGGCTGTCCTTCCAGATGCAGGCCGACATAGGCGGTTTCGATGTCGGCTCGAAGTTCACCTATCAGGCTTTGGCTACCTTGAACTATATACTGACCGATCATCTTTCGACGTCGGTCGGCTACAAGGTGCTGAGCGTCGATTACCGCCACGACGGGCATGTGTTCGACACCACCCTGCATGGCCCGGTGCTCGGCCTGACCTACCGGTTCTGAGTTCGGAACGCCGATATGTAAAATGCGAAGGCCGGCGCAGGGCGCCGGCCTTCGTGTTTGTGGTCAGTGACCGCTATGGTCGTCTTTCTTGCCATGTTCGCCATGGCCGCTGTGGTCGGGCTCTCCGCCCATTGCATCGACCGCGAACTCGACATCGATCTTTCCGGCCTTCTCGAAAGTCAGCGTCCCGGGGAAGCGCTCGCCCTTCTTCGGTTGCGCCTTCAGGCCCATGAACATGAGATGATACGAACCGGGCTTCAGTTCCACCTTTTCGCCGGGAGCGATTTCCAGCCCCTCCGGCAACTGGCGCATGGTCATGACGCCGTCATTGACGGCCATTTCATGGATTTCGCCCTTTTCCGAAATCTCCGAGGAAACGGCGATCAGGCGGTCGGCTTCCTTGCCATGGTTGGTGACGGTGAGGTAGCCGCCGGCTACCTTGGCGCCGGCCGGGGTCTCGCGCGACCACGGATGCCCGATTTCAAGCTCGCCAAGCTTGTATTCATGCGCCGAAGCCGGCGCAGCGAACAAGCCGAGCGGAAGCATGAGGCCAAGGGTAAGGGCGGCCAGGCCGCGACGGGTGAGGGTGGTGCGTGCGAGAACGTGCGAACGGGACATTGGATTTCTCCGAAACTGATGCGCAACTGATGGCGCGGAAAATTGCATGATTGGCGGCGACCTCGCGGTCGCCGGTTGGAGCAGTTCCAGCAAAAGTGCGAAGCGGTTTTGCGTCCGGAACTGCGTAGAAACAAAGAGATGGAGCATTGGAGGTGATTTCTTTTCACCGGAAATGCTCCAGATCATGCCGTTTGCGGAGGTGCCCTGGGATTGGCCGGCGAGCGCTGGCGCGCAAAGGACAGATGATCCGGCGCGTCGGTGCGGAAGCTCAGCGTCTGGAAGCCGAATCCGGTTTCGAGGGCCACGGATGCCGGCGGATTGGCCAGAAGCGGGGCGGCCAGATTGCAGCCGAGCACGCAACAGTCCGGCAAATGGGCAGGCTGTGAACCGTCAGGAAGCTCGCCAATGCCCTCATGGGTGCAGATGACGTTGCCGAAGGCGTCCAGTTGCAGGCGCTCTGGCCCCGCTGCCATGGCGAAGGTACCGAGCAGCGATTGCAAGGCAAGGAACCAGGCTGCGGCGAAAGCCACTGCCATGTTCCATTTTTTGCGTCTTGCCTGCACCTGAGCCTGTCTCCGGCTGATCGGTGCCAGACCTAGCACATCGTGTTGCGCCGGCAAGCGGCCACTTTGTCGCCGCTCAGAGTTTCGTCCAGGCACCGTTCTTCCTGGAGGATCTCACGCAGGCTTCGATGAAGGCCATGCCCTCCACACCGTCATGAACCGAGGGGAAGACAACGTCTTTCGGCGGCTTGCGGCCATTGCGGGCCGCGCGGATCGCGGCCGCCGCCTCGCGATAGATATTGGCGAAGCCTTCGAGGTAGCCTTCCGGATGCCCGGCAGGCACGCGGGTCAGCCGGCTGGCGCTGGCAAGCGCGCCCGCGCCGCCACGCGTCAAAAGCCGCTTCGGCTCGCCGAAGGGCGTGTGCCACAGATAGTTCGGGTCGGCCTGCACCCATTCCAGCCCGCCCTTCGAGCCGTAGACGCGGAGCTTCAGCCCGTTCTCGTGGCCGGGCGCGACCTGGCTCGCCCACAGCATGCCCTTTGCCGCTGGTGCTTTTCCCTTTGCCCTGAAGCGCAGCAGCACGTTGAGATTGTCGTCCAGCAGGCGGCCGGGCACGAAGGCGTCGAGGTCGGCGGCCAGGCTGTCCAGCTCCAGCCCGGTGACGAAGCGGGCAAGATTGTAGGCATGTGTGCCGATGTCGCCTGTGGCGCCGCCGGCTCCCGCCTGCTTCGGGTCCGAGCGCCATGACGCCTGCTTGTTGCCTTCGGCCGAAACGTCCTCGGTCAGCCAGTCCTGCGGATATTCGGCCTGCACCAGACGAATGTCGCCAAGCGCACCCCCGGCCACCATCTCGCGTGCCTGCCGCACCATCGGATAGGCGGTATAATTATGGGTGAGCACGAACAGCTTGCCTGTCTTCTCCACGAGTGCCGCAAGTTTTTTAGCCTCGGCCAGCGTGGTAGTCAGCGGCTTGTCGCAGATCACGTGGATACCGGCTTCGAGGAACGCTTTAGCCGCCGGGAAATGGTGGTTGTTGGGCGTGACGATGGACACCGCCTCGATGCCGTCCGGGCGCTTTGCCTCGGCCTTCGCCATTTCGGCATAGGAGGCATAGCTGCGCGCGGGATCGAGCCCCAGTTCCTCGGCGGAAGCTTTTGCGCGCCCGGGGTTGGAGGACAGCGCGCCGGCCACCAGCACGAACCCGCCATCCATGCGAGCGGCGATGCGGTGCACGCCGCCGATGAATGCGCCCTGGCCGCCACCCACCATCCCGTAGCGAATTGGGCCGTAGCGTGTCGGACCCTGAACCTTGTCGTTCGCCATGAAGTCCTCCTTCTCAGATGCCCATCATGGTGCGCAGCAGCTTGCGGTCGGTGGTGCTGGCGGCGAAATCGTCGAAGGCTTTTTCCGTCACCCGGATGATGTGGTCGCGGATGAAGGGTGCGCCCTCGGCCGCGCCGTCTTCCGGGTGCTTGAGGCAGCATTCCCATTCCAGCACCGCCCAGCGGTCGTAGCCATATTGCGCGAGCTTCGAGAAGATGCCCGAGAAATCGACCTGTCCGTCGCCCAGCGAGCGGAAGCGGCCGGCGCGGTCCAGCCAGCCTTGGTAGCCGGAATAGACGCCCTGCCGTCCGGTCGGGTTGAACTCGGCATCCTTGACGTGAAAGGCCCGGATGCGCTCGTGGTAGATGTCGATGAAGGTCAGATAGTCGAGCTGCTGCAACAGGAAATGCGAGGGATCGTAGTTGATGGCGCAGCGCTTGTGACCGTCCACGGCGTCGAGGAACATCTCGAAGGTGGCGCCGTCGAACACGTCCTCGCCCGGATGGATTTCGAAGCCGATGTCGACGCCCTGTTCCTCGTAGGCATCGAGAATGGGTTTCCAGCGCCGGCCGAGTTCGGCGAAGGCTTCCTCGACCAGTCCTGCGGGGCGCTGCGGCCACGGATAGAGATAGGGAAAGGCGAGCGCGCCGGTGAAGCTCACCGACACGTCGAGGCCGAGATTGCGCGAGGCCCTTGCCGCAAGACGCATCTGCTCGACGGCCCATTCCTGCCGCGCCTTCGGATTGCCGCGCACCTGCTCCGGCGCGAAGGAATCGAATTGCGCGTCATAGGCAGGATGCACGGCCACGAGCTGGCCTTGGATATGAGTGGAGAGCTCGGTAATCTCGACACCGGCTTCGGCGCAGATGCCAGCTACCTCCTCGCAGTACCCCTTCGAGGCGGCCGCCTGCCGAAGATCGAACAGGCGCGAATCGCCGCTCGGGATTTGGATGCCCTCATAGCCGAGCCCCGCCACCCATTTCGCGATTTCGGGGAGCGAATTGAACGGGGCTTCGTCGGCGGCGAACTGCGCCAGGAAGATCGCTGGACCCTTCATCGTTGTCGGCATGAATGTCTCCTTACTTGAGGTCGCGCGGAACTGTCTTCACAGACCTCGCCGGGTTTTTCAATCGGTTCATATCGCGAAAGCCGGTCATTCCCTACAGGCGGGTGATGGGTTAAGAGAGGATATGACTTACATTCCCGCTTCCGACCGCTATGAGACGATGATCTACAACCGCTGCGGGCGCTCCGGCCTGAAACTGCCGGCGATTTCGCTCGGGCTGTGGCAGAATTTCGGGGATACCACACCCCATGCCACGCGGCAGGCGCTGGTGCGCAGGGCGTTCGATCTCGGCATTACCCATTTCGATCTCGCCAACAATTACGGGCCGCCCAAGGGCGCTGCGGAAGCCGCCTTCGGCGAGATCCTGCGCACAGATCTGTCCGGCTATCGCGACGAGCTCATCATTTCGACCAAGGCCGGTTACGACATGTGGCCCGGCCCCTATGGCGAGTGGGGCAGCCGCAAATATCTGCTTGCGAGCCTCGACCAGAGCCTGAAGCGCATGGGGCTCGACTATGTCGACATCTTCTATTCGCACCGCTTCGATCCCGACACGCCGCTTGAGGAAACCTGCGGCGCGCTCGACCATGCGGTGCGTTCGGGCAAGGCGCTCTATGCCGGCATCTCGTCCTACAATTCGCAGCGCACCCGCGAGGCGGCCGACATTCTCAAGCAGATGGGCACGCCCTGCCTGATCCACCAGCCCAGCTATTCCATGCTCAACCGCTGGGTGGAGGATGACGGGCTGCTCGACACGCTGGATGGGCTCGGCATCGGTTCCATCGTGTTCTCGCCGCTGGCACAGGGCATGCTCACCACCAAATATCTCGCGGGCATTCCGCAGGACAGCCGGGTGAAGAAGGGCGGGCCGCTGCGCGAATCCTTCATCAACGAGGAAACACTGGCCAATATCCGCGCGCTCAACGCCATTGCCGAACGGCGCGGACAGACGCTGGCGCAGATGGCGCTTTCATGGGTGCTGCGGGGAGGGCGCGTCACCTCCGCGCTGATCGGGGCAAGCCGCGTCGAGCAGATCGAGGATTGCGTTGGCGCGCTTGCAACGCCCGATTTTTCGGACGCGGAGCTTGCCGAGATCGACACTTATGCGCGCGATGCCGACATCAATCTGTGGGCGGCATCGGCCGAGCGCGAGGGGCCGCCGCGCAAGTAGGCCCGCGCGCTTGCTTCCCCTGCGGGCAGGCGGTAGCCATTAAGCCACATAATCCCACATTCTCCAAGTAAGTCGCTGATTTCGCTGTCGTAATCGTGATATTTCGCATATAAATCATGGCGTTGACGGCTGCGAGGGGCGCGTTTCATGGATCACCTGGAGGGTG
>JAIPUZ010000030.1 GCA_022833215.1 Mesorhizobium sp.
GGCTTGGGGCCGAGTTCGGCATCGACCAGTTCCTCGGCGCGTCCGCGCAGGCCGTGGCTGATATAGTCGCGCGAGATGACGAGATCGGCGCCGGTCTCGTCGACGCCGCGCACGAGCAGATGCACATGCGGATTGTCGGTGTTCCAGTGATCGACGGCGATCCAGTCGAGGCGGGTACCGAGATCGGCTTCCATCTGCCTGGCGAGATCGCGGGTGAAGGCACGCAGGTCTTCCATGTCGCCGGCGTCTTCGGGGGAGATGATGAAGCGGAAATGGTGCCGGTCGTCCTGGCAGCGATCAGCGAAGGCGAGATCGTCGGCGCGGTCGGTCTCGGCGTCGAACATGACGCCCTTCTCGCCGTCGCGGCTGACGCCCTCGCGCTTGAGATAGGACAGGTGCGCCGAGATCGGCGCGGAGCGAAACGCGCGGCCCCGGTGCCGGGCGATCCGCGCCTTGGCGACGACGCGACGACGCGAGCCGAGCAGGCGGCTGCGTGATACGACATTGCGGCCGCGGCCGAAGGTCGAGCGGCCGGAGCCGCCGCCTCGGCGCCCCGATCCCGATGACGATCCGCTCGCCGGTGCATTGCTCGCCTGCTTGGCGGCGCGCAGCACCTGATTGATGAAGGTCTTGCTGCGCGGCGCGCGGGTCGAGCGCGGCTTGCCGGGGCGGATGCGAAACTCGCTGTCGTCGCCGCTCATGCGCGCCTCCCAGGAGGCACGCCGAAGCCGCGCATACGAAGTGCCTTTGATTTTGCTGGCAAAATCGCCCATGCGTATGCACGACCGACCGCCATATGCGCAAAACACCAAGCCATTCCAATGGCTTGACGGTAGTTTGCGCAGGCGCTTTTACCTTGCCGTCTTCCAGTCGCCGTGCCCCTTCCGGCGCGCGACCCACCCATTCCTTCCCGGCACTCCGCTACAGCGCGAAACCGTGCGATCCGGTTCATGGCGCGCCTCCCGAGCCCGATCGCGCCACGAAAAGGGCCTCGGCCGGTCCCGGTACGAGCGAACCGGGTGACCCGGCTTGCGCATCCGAAGGTGCGTCGGCGATGCGTTCGCCGTGCTGGCCGGGTGCAGGTTCCGGGCCAGCCGGTGCGGTGACGAAGAGAGAAGCATCGCGCCAGTCGGTGACGCGCGACGGGCCGGCGAGGGTGTCCGGCGCGAGCGGCTCGCTGCCGAGAACGGGCGCGAGCGCGGCGACGTAATCGCGCGTTTCTTGCGGCAGCTCGCGTTCACCGGCAAGGTATTCGTCATACCGGCCGGGACCGAAATTGTAGGCGGCAAGCATCCCACCGACATTGCCGTAGCGGTTCCACATGGCACGCAGGTAGGCGGTCCCAGCGAGGATGTTGTCGCGCGGCTGGAACGGATCGCTGCCGAGCTGGTAAAGCGCGCGCTGTTCTTCCCAGGTCGCGGGCATGAGCTGCATCAGGCCCATCGCTCCGGCCGATGACACGGCGAGCGGATCGCCGTCGCTCTCGGCGCCGAGGACGGCCGCGATCCAGCCGGCCGGTATGCCGAAACGGTGTGCCGCCTCGGCGATGTCGGCGGCATAAGGATGAGCAAGAGCCGGGCCTGCGGTCGGTACGGATTGCGCGACCGCACTGCCCGTTCCAGCGCAGCTGGCGAGCGCGGCGACCAGCAGCAGGATGGCGAACCTCCGAGCCATACTGTCTCCGCAACGACGCCAGCCTGCCAGCGTGCTCGCTTCGGTCAAGGGCAAGGCGCAAGCGCCGGCCGGTGGCCGCCCCTGACGTTCGCTGCGCGCGCCGGCCGTCCGGTCGACGAGCGGGACGAAAGGGTGAGACGGCTTTTCCGCGAACAAAAGGGTGATCGGGAAAGGCATCGGTCAGTCCCGGTCTTCGCGCGGCCGTAGCCGTTTCCAGACCAGCCGCCAGGTGCGTCCCTCGTCGTCGGCCTGGAACAGCGCCGGACGGAACAGCTCGGGGAAAAGCGGGCTGTCGATCTCCAGGGCGATGTAGTTTCCGGCGCGTTCGCCGACACGTTTCCACGCGCCGCCGACGTCGGGGCCGTTCTCGTCGTCGAGGTGGATGCGATAGTTCGGCGCGTTCTCGACATCGCTCGGCTCGGTGGCGACGAGGACGATTGCCTCGTCGATGCCGAAGTGCCGGGCGCGGCCGGCATAACCATTGTCGGTGGGTTCGAAGATATTGGCGGGCATTGTCAGTCTCCTTCTGGTTGGTTGGGGAAGCGCATGGTCAGTGCGTCGGCACGCGCCATTCGAAGCGGCCGGCGCCGTCCTCGTCGGTCCAGAACGGAATCGCCCGGCCGACGACGGTCGAGAGGGGAAGCGGCCCGAAGTAGCGGCCGTCGAAGCTGTCGGGACTGTCCCAGTTCATGAAGAAGGCTTCGCCGTCGCCGAGCCGCCGGCAGCCCTGCCAGACGGGCAGCGGGCGGCCGCGCGTGTCCCGCGCGCGCGCTTCTGCGTAGGTCGCTCCATAGGCGATGACGGCGCTGCCGGAACGGCAGACGGTGGCTCCGCCGAGCGCCAGCACGCGCTTGATGAGCGGCAAGCCGCGCGGCAGGTAGCCGCGTTCGTCGAGGAAGCCCGCCAGCTCGTCGGGCGGCATCACGACGGCGAGGTCCGTCACCTCGATCCGGTCAGCCGGAACGATCCGGTAGAGGCCAACCGGCACGCTGGCCGAGGCATTCCAGATGAAGTGGATATCGGGCCTGGCGAATGCCGGCAGGACGATCAGCGCCGTTCCCGCGAGCATGGACAGGATCGTCAGGCGACGCGCGGTCATGGCGTTTCCCCGTCGTCGGGAACGCCAAACGGGCGCGTGCCGAGCACCATGTCGAGCGCAGCTTCGGTGCGCAGGATGGCGCGGCCGATGGCTTCGGGGATTTGCGGCACGACCGCATCGCCGAACGCCTCAACGATCAGGCTGGCAGCAGCCGTCCGGCGTGAACCGCCGACTGTAATGCGCGTGTCAGCCACCCAGGCGGAAAGCCCATCATCCAGCCGTAGGTGATGGGCAAGGCCGCCGTTCCAGTCAGCCCACGGCTCCTGAGCATCGCCGCCAGCGCCCGCGCTCCCGCCCATTTGTCCGGCGCGCGATCCGTCATCGCACCGTCCATCACCGCGTCCATCGTTGGTGATTTCCTGCGGTCGTAGGCTGGACTCCAGCCATCCATGCGGCTGTCGCGTTTCGTCGGCGTCGGCAGGATTTCCGCCGCGTGACGAAGCAGATTCGGAGTGTCGATCTGCGCCTTCGCGCCGTTCATACGCTTGCCAGTCTCGATTTCCTGCGCACTCAACCTGCGCCCGCCGTTCGGCTTCACCGGCGTCGGCATCATGCCCGCGTGGCGGCTGGCATGTCCCTGCAACTGGCTGAGCACGTCGCCCCGGCCGCCCCGGTCCGCGTCCGATTTTCGCGGCGTCGCCAGGATCATCCGCAGCGGATATGTCGATCCCGCTTCGCCGCCCGCTCCATCCCTCATGCCGTCCGTCGCCATCGGCGTCGGCAGGGTCTGGTGCAGCGCTTCCACCATTGTCGGGCTTCGATCCGCGACGAATTCCGTCGATCGCCGCCCGATCTTCCGTATCGGGGTCCCGACAAGTCCGGGCGAGTTGCTCGGGATCGAAGCCGATGAGCCACGACCGCTTGCGGACATGGTTGGCGCCGACATTGTCAGCACCCACCACGCACGGTTCGCAGGCGTAGCCGAGCGCTTCCAGCGCATCGAGCAGCCGGTCAGCGCCGCGAGTTCGCAGGTTACTGCTGTTCTCAAAAGCGAACCAGCGAGGGCGGCAATCTCCGACCAGACGGACGGCTTCCAGGTAGAGGCCGGAGCGTTCGCCTTCGATCCCTTTCCCCTTGGTGTTGGCGCTGGAGATGTCCTGGCACGGCGGGCTGCCGACGATGATGTCGGGGAGGAATCCGAGATCGGAAACAAGTCGAGCTGCGGTGAGCGCTCGGACGTCGTCGTAAAGGCGGACATGCGGGAAATTCTCCGAATAGAGGATGCGCCGCCATTCGACGATCTCGCAGGCTGCGACCGTGACAAAGCCGGCGCGATGCAGGCCGAGCGACCAGCCGCCCGCCGCGGCACTGAAGAGATCGAGCGCGTACATCACGGTGCGATCCCCCGGCGCTTGAGCCAGGCGCGATGCTGGTCGAGGGCGTAGGGGCGCGGGTTCTGGCCGACGGTCAGCCGGTTGTGGACGTGGCGCCAGTGCTCGGGAGCGGCCTCGGAGGGATCGAGACCAAGAGCGGCAACGGCATCTATGGCGTGAAGAACCTTCTCGACCCTGGGCCAGCCGTTGATCGAGAGCAGCAATTCTCCGCCGCGCCGAACGAAGGGCAGCGTCTGGTACGCGTCGCCGGGGCCAACTGTTCGCGCGATGTCCATGCGCGAAACCACGGTGCCATAATCGTTGGAAGCCCAGCGCACGAAAGCGAAGACGCTATCCGGGGCGAAGCTGACGATACGGCGGAACCGATCTATCCGCTGTTCGGCGACGGGTTGGCCGAAACGTAGCCAATGCTCGCTACGGCCCTCGCGCCAGGTCAGCTCGACATGGGTGAGATGTGGTGCGGCCTTATAGGCTGCGCGCACGTCGGCGGGCGGCATCATTGCCCGCCTCCCGGCCTGGCGGTCGATGACGCCGGATCGGCGACGGATTGTTCGCCGCCTGCCGGTCCACGAATTTCGGCGCGAATCGGCGGGTTTTCCCCGGACTGCGCCGCTCTATAGAAGTTAGATGTACTGTTACTGAGGTTACGGGCCTGATTTTCGTCGTCGGGCCACAGGCTTAGCTGCGATCTCTGCGTGCGGAGTACAGAATCCCCTGCGTGCGAAGTACAGATAGCGGGTGCGTGCGGAGTACAGATGCCTTTCACATCTTTTCCACAAGCGCGGGCGGGGGCATTCGCGGGTCGGATGTGGAGCAGCTCGCGACGGTTCTCGACTTCGCAGAAAAGCTGGTAGCCCGGCAGTGGCTGGCGCAGGATCAGGCGGCGCAGATGCAGCGCGAAATCGGAGGCGCGCGCGAGGCTGCCGGACTTTTCATGCAAATGCGCGAAGTCGAAGCGCCAGCCCTGTGGCTGATGTCCGGCATGCTTGCGGGCGACGCGGTAAAGCCAGCGCTCCAGCCCGCCCGTTAGCCGGAAGTAGGCGGGATCGATCGCCAGCACGAGCGTGCGGTCGATGACGCCGCGATAGAACCAGTCGGGGAGCACGAACTCCATGCCCTCGACCTGTCCATCGCGGCGGGTCAGCACTTCCCATTCGTTGATCCATGAGAACTGGTGTCGCCGCCAGTGCTCGCCATGGCGGATGGTGGTGCGGATCGAGGTGGATTGCAGCCGGTCGAGCGCACGCTTGAGAAGATCGTAGGCGCGGATTCCGGTGCCGCGCTTCGTGGCCGTCAACAACTGGTACGGCGTGAAGCGCAGGAACCGGGATGTGGTCAGGCCGTGATTCTGCGCCTCGACGATCTGACTGGCGGCCCAGATCAGAACGTCCGCGTCCCAGATGGTGGCCATGCCGTGTTCGGGGACGGCGAAGACCTCGACCTGAACATCGCCGGCGGCGTACCGGATGGGAGCGGTCCTCCTGGCCTTGGCGAGCGAAAAGAAGGGGCGTTCCATGAGATCGCGCTGGTCGCGTGGACTGGCGTCGCCGGTGGCGACGACGAAGGGATCGAGCGTGGTGCGTTCGGAACTGAGGGGATGACGGGACATGCAGTAGAGCGCCTCAGCGCACGGCGCGGTTTGGTGCCGGGAGGGGCTGTCTGTTGCTCGGCAGCGCGGGCAGCACACTGCCGCGCGGATCGGAGGTCGAAGCGACTGTGCCACGTTCGGCCCAGGCTTCCAGTTCGTCGATCGCATAGACGACGCGGCCGCCGAGCTTGCGAAACAGCGGCCCCGTGCCATAGGTCCGGTGCTTCTCCAGCGTGCGGGGCGAGAGGCCGAGGAAAGCAGCGGCTTCTCTGGTGCGCAGGAAGCGCGGCGGCAAAAGAGCGGGATTGGGGTGCATGGATGCCTCCGTGGCTCTGGTGGGTGCCGCTCGGGGTGAGCGGCGGTTAGGGGCCATGGTGGCGAAGGACGGGCGCGCAGGGAGTGGGGAGATTTAAGGGGTGCCAAAATTCCCCACCCTGATCTTGGGGCGGTCAGGATCGGCGGCGGAAGCGCAGCAGCTTGAGATAGCCGCCCGCAATCATGGCGGCGCCGTCACTGAGGAGGTCGCGCACCGTGTCGCGGAACGGAGAGGATTGCCATTGCTCCTCGGCGATCCGCTCGACGCCGAACAGAACCTGCGCGATCTCGCGCTGGCTGGCGCGATGCCGGCGGGCATCGATGGCGCGTAGCATTGCCTTGAGCCGTCGTCGTTGAGGGGCCGTCATGCGGCGATCGGGCGGAACCCGGTAGCCTGCCAGGTACCGCAGCAGGCGGTCGACGGCGGCAAGGCGGTCGAGACCGTCAGGGTCGATCGGTATCGAGATCGCCAGCGGATCGTCGGGCTGGATCGTGGGGTCGGCGACCAGATGCAGGCCGGGACCGATATCGCGCAACAGGAGATGGAGTTCCTCCGGCGTGATCCTCACCTCGCCGGAGAGGAAGGCGCACAGGGTTGCGCTACCCTCGCGCGGCGGAACAGGACTGCCGGCAAGGCGTAGGACGGCGGTATCGACCGTCTCACTCCAGAGGACGGGCTGGTCAAAGCCCGAGAGGCGTGGCCGGGCCGCGAAATCGTAACCCCCAGCGGTGCTCCATCGGTTCGGGCAGCCGCTGGTCGAGGCGGCCGGCGCCCCGCAAAACGCGATACTCCTGCTGGTATTCGCCGTTTCGGCGCAGGCACTCCCAGGCGAGATTGTCGACGCCGGCCTGATCCAGGAAGTCGTACGCGGAATCCGCCCGCCAATGCGACGTGTCGGGTCTCATGATACTCCTCCCGCATTCCTGAAACACACGTCAAACGAGAGAATGATCCGGGCGAGTCGGTCGCCGATCAAGAACCTGCCGCCGCAAAGCGCTTTCGCTTGCCGGCAATGCGATGGTCAACGATGGTTCAGTTCGGGCGGCCGAGGCGCAGGATCTTGTAGCCGTGTTCGGTCATCCAGTGTGCGCGGGCAAGATGGGTGTCGTGAACCTTGCGGGCGCGTTCGGGCTCGGCCTGGGGATCAAGCCCGAACAGGACTTCCACCGCTTCCTCCCAGGCGGCGCCGTCGGCCTCGGCATCGAGCAGGCGGCAATAGAGCTTCACATGGGCGCGGTCGTAGTCCATGAGAAGATCGCCGCTCGGCGCTTCGTCACGATAGGATAGCGTCGCCATTACGTCCTTCCCCCGGTTGCGACGTTCTGGATTTTGACGCGCACAATATCGCAAAGATGTGATCGGTAAACGCCGATTCATCGAGAAGGGTGAACGCGACGGATCGTGACGGATTTGCTGCGATCGCGTCAGCGGCGGCTTGCTGCGTGCGAGACATCCATCATCACCCCGATATGCGGGCCGGAGTTGATGAAGACGATACCCGACGCTTCCAGAGCCCTGCGAACCCTGTCGGCGGTGGTCTCGAAGACACGTTCGCCGTTGACCGACTCCATGCGCTTGAGCGCGGTCAGTGAAACGGCGGCCCTGTCGGCGAGCATCTCCTGTGTCCAGCCCAGTAGTGCGCGCGCGGCCCGTGTCTGTTGGGCGGTGATCATACACGATCACCTCCCACCGGCACCGAGCCTCGTGCCAGAACTACGGCTATAATAGCCGGAGTGTGCGAGGGAATCGACCCATTATCGGTGTTCTACGTCTTTCGCATGGGTCGCTCCGTTGATTCGACTGACACCGCGAAAGAAGGAGCAGAAGTACACAATTTATAGTCGGTCGTGCCGCCGCCGACGTGTCGGCGAGGGGGAAGGCCCGGAGATTGCATTCGCCGGGCCGGTTGCCCCTCACTCGGGGATTTCGTCATCGAGGTCGTGGGGGGCGAGGCCCCCGTTCTGGCGCTTCGGCCAGGCGAGATGCTCAATGGATTTGACGATGACCTCGGTGGTGTAGCGGTCGTTCCCGTCGCGGTCGTGCCACTTGTTGGTCTTGTTGCGGCCGATTACCAGGACCTTCATTCCCTTCACGCACTTCTGGGCGTGCTTGTTGTCGAAGGCGACGACGCGGTGCCACTCGGTGACGAGCCTGGCGCGGCCGTCCTCGTCTCGCACGATCTTGCCGTCCGCGAAAAGCGGATGTGAGGTGGCGACCGAGAGGTTGGTGATCATGATGCCGCCAGCGGTGGTGGTGGTTTCGGCGGCGTTTCCGATATTGCCCGTCAGGATCACGATGTTGGTCATTTTCAATCTCCGTTTGCTCTTGCCGGGGGATCATCCCTCCGACGCGAACCCGGCCAAGGCCGGCGGAGGCCGCTTGCAACAGCCGACTGGGCGGCGGCTTGCCCTGAACGCCGGCGTGGGGCGGGCAGGCGCTTTAGCGCCAACACGGGCCGGAAGCGTTCAGGGTTGCTGGGGGCAGCCGAACGGTCTTAGGGATCACTGAGGAGGAGGGGTGAGTTTCCCGCGAGCCGAACGGGGGGTATGCGCCGACACCGTTTCCCATGGCGCAATAGCGAGACGCCGAAACAGCCCGTAGCGACCAGCATCATGACCATTTCTTGTGGTCCTGCCTATCACCGTCCGCTGCCGGTATGGGAGGCTGGGTTGCCAGTGCCGCGCGAATATATGCTGTCTAGCGCGAAAGAGCGGACTCACCGAGAGCGCTAAGATTGACGATCGCGGCAACGCCGATGATGAGGCCGGCGACGATGCCGACGGAGTTCAGCAGGATCGCGGAATCGGTGCCGTGCTTCATGATACCGTAGATCAGCGCGTAACCGGCAAGAAAGGCCGGGACCGCAAAGGCGGCCAGCGCGATGAGCCGTATCGCCGGGTTACGAGCGATGCCGACGACGGCGATGACGAGAACCACCGAGGCGAGTGCGGCGCCGAGCGCGGCCAGCCCCGAGCAGACGAAGCCCGCTTCGGCCGCATAGACCCACTGGAATGCGGTCAGCCCGACCATGAAGGGCAATGCATTGATGGCGAGGTAATATGCGATGACGCACACGACGATCGCGGCGGTGATCGCAAGCAGGATGAGTGACATGGCGACCTCCTTGCAATGGGTAGAATCCTCCGAAGCGGAAGCACGAGCAAGGCAATTCTGGGCATCACCGCATATTCGGCGGTGATACTTCGACGAAGCGATGACCATGGGAGACGCTTTCTTCAGGCGAGCCGGGCGAAGCGCGGCGAACGCGACTTTCTGGCGCGGGCCTTCGGGCGCGCGCCAGCCGCCGATCCCGGGGCGATCGGCGGCGACGATGTTTACCCCCGGTGGCATTGGCTATGGCTGAAGCCAACGCCACGGCTCGTCCGTGCCGGCGCACCGATATGACAGGCGACGGCAACGGAACGGCTGCCACAGGTAATTCAGCGGCTCGAAGCCATGCCACCAGTCGGCGTCGATATCGCCGCAACGGCCCTCGAAGAGAATGGCGCCGCTTGCCTCATGAATCCGAAACGCCATCGGCAGCGCCTCGGCCTGGTCCGGTGTCCCGCGGGTGGGGGCGCCGTTCGCATCTTCGCCTAGTCCCATGCAGCCGCCATGATGATCTGTCGTGATGATCCAGCGCATGTCGAAAATCCTTTTGTGCGAGTGGAAAATTGCGGCGCCCGCCGCGATGACGGGCGCCGTTCAAGGCGGGCCGGCTTATGCTGCCGGGCGGTTACGCTGTGGTGAGGCAAGGCGCTTGCTGGCGGTGCCGTGATGGTCGCTGTCCAGCTCGATGCCGATCCAGTCGCGGCCCAGCTTTTGTGCTGCGGCCAGCGTGGAACCGGAACCGCAGAACGGGTCCAGGACAAGGTCGCCCGGCTTGGTGAAAGCCTCGATCAAAGGCCGCAATGCCTGAACCGGCTTCTGCGTCGGATGCAGCTTGTTGCCGGTATAGGGAAAGTCCAGCACGTCGGGAATAGGATGCTCGGGCTGGACCGGATTGCCCTTCGCCAGCAAATAAGCCTGTTCGTGCTCGTAGCGGAGGAACCGGGCCGATGACGCATAACGCTTGCGGAAAACCAAATGCCCGACGATGCGGAAGCCTGCCGCCTTCCATGCGTGCATGAACAAATCCACCTTGTTCCAGCCGTAGAAGCTGACGCAAAAGCTGCCATCCTTCAAAACGCGGTGCATCTGGTTGAATGCGGGGCGAAGCCAACGGCCGTTGTCGTCATTGGCGACGGTACGGCCCTGACGGTCGCGGAAGCGCGTCACATAGGGCGGATCGGTTAGAATGAAATCCACCGATCCCTTGTCGAATGTCCGCATGGCGTCGATGCAATTGGCGTTGATAACGACGTTGCGGGTAGTGTTGGCGTTTCCGATCATGTCTCTGTTCCTTTGGGTTTAGGGGTCAGAGCAGCGAAGCGCCGCTCCTGAACCCTTCCCCGTCGGCGAGACCGGGTGTGCAAACGGAGGGAGGCTTCGCGGGGAACCGGCTGCACGGAGCGCCAAAAGCGAAGGAAGCTGGGCGGAAGCCTCTCGAAGTGCGCTGAGGGCTGGCCCTAAGACCTTCCTTGGCCACTCATCCTCGGCGTACTAGGTTTTGGAGAGAAGTTCGGGAAGCAAAATGAGCCAGACGAAGGAAGAGAAGGTCGCCGCCCAACTCGCCAAGGCGATGGCGATGATCTGCGTGCGCAACACCTTGCTGGAGGACCTCCATGCAGGGCCGGTTCCGGTGACCAGGACGGGGGATTACTCCGATGTCTTTGTCGTTGATGCCGATGGCAATCGCATTCCCTGGGCGGACGTATCGCGGCTGGACGACGATGAAATGCGCGATCTGATGCGTCAGGTCGTCAATCGACTCTATACGTTCCAGATCTGCTTCGCCGAACCAGAGTTTCAGGCGGTGGTGAACCGATGGCTCGGGGTGGCCCGAAAGTGGGATGAGCCGGTTCTTGACCGCCGTCTCTCGGGCGCCCCGTCATAATACAAACCGTCAGACCATGACCTGGTGACCCTTCTCCTGCGCCACGGTCAGCATTCGCAACGCAGCACTGCTTGGCTTCCCGCCACCGGGCTCGCTGGCCGATCTGGGGCCGTATTCAGACAGTCCGGTTCCAGGCATGCCCGGAGGGTAGTTGCCGTTCAGCAAGCGATCCCGTTGTAGCCTTTGGCACGCTTCCATCATCGTTCGAAAAAGGTCCGTTCCGCTCCGACTTGCAGAGCCTGAGCGCAACCAGACAACATAGTTTTTGCAGTGTGCAGCAAAGGGATTTCACCCGAGAGGAACTTTGGTATTCTCAAACGCGGGGACCAGGTATAGGCTTAGAATGTGCTGGGGGGAGCATGGCTACAATTGCAACGATAAAGACGCTGAGCGGCGTCGGCATACTGTCTGACAAGGCTGCACGGGAAAACATCCCACCATTCCGCCGGTATAATCTGGTTTACGGTTTCAATGGATCCGGCAAGAGCACACTGTCGAGGGTATTTGCCTGTCTTGAGGCGGGAAAACATCACGAAAATCTTCCGACAAACTGCATCTTCGAGATTGCGCTCGATGATGGTGCAACGTTCAAGGCACCAAACGCGCTGGGAGGCCTTGAGAACCGCATCCGCGTCTTCAATCAGGACTTCATCGCGCGGAATCTGAGGTGGCAGGAAGGCCGCGCATCGTCGATATTCTATATTAGCGAAGAGCAGTCTGACCTTGCGGCCGAACTCCGTAAATCCCAGAAGACACTCACGGAGAAAGTGCGGTCACGGGTCACCGAAGAACAGATCGCGGCCGAGCGGGAAAAGGCGTTGAAGAGCTACCGCACAGAACGGGCCAAGCTGGTTGCTGCTTCCCTACATCTAGGCAACCGCAGATACGAAGCGGGACAATTGGAAAAGGATTACGAAAAGCTGTCCTACGACAAGAGTTCCCAGTTGGAGAAAAAAGCCCTAGACCTGCTTGTCGATATTGCCCGTCTTTCGGCACCACCGCCTGCGTTAAAATCCATCGCGATCGACGTCGATGGCGTCCGCAAAACGATGGAAGGAGCACGTCACTTCGCTGAACTGAGTATTGGGACTGTGGTGCTGGATGAAATGGAACGCCACCCCTTGATGGTTCCCTGGCTGAAAACCGGTCATGATTATCACAGCGTGAACGGCCTCAAGACCTGCCTGCTTTGCGGCAACTCCATAAGCGATTCCCGGAAGCAAAAACTAGCTCAGGCGTTGGACGACCAGCTCTCGATGCTCATTGCCGATCTGAAAGACGCTGGTGCGAAAGCTTCGTCACTTCTGAGTGGGATCAGGTCTGCTGCGGAGGCTTGGCCCAAGACCGCCGAACTCGAATTGCAGCTTCAAGAGCGGTACATCGCCGCTCGCCAAGACACAGAAGACGCCCTGCATGGCCTCATCCCTCTCATCGAGGAAGCGTCCCGAATACTTGCCGCTCGCTTGGAGAAGCCAACCTCCACCATGGCCCATACGCTGTCCGCGCCCGACGAAATCGCGGCGCAGTGCAAAGCCCTTGAAGACGCGATCGCTGTGCAGAATGCCGTTATACGCGAGCATAACGATGCTTCCGTGGATTTTTCCGGGCGTCAAGACGACGCCCGTGAGGCCATTCGAAAACACTATTTAGCCGAAGGGCACGACAAATACGCCGCACTCACGCAAGCGCTCGCGGGAGCGAACGAACGGGTTAATTCCATCTCAGGAGAAGTTGATAAGCTGGAAGGTTGTATTGCTGAACTCAGCGCCAAGGTGCGAACCCATGGTCCCGCCGCTGACCAAATTACGAAGCTTGTACGCGCATACTTGGGCCACGGTGAGCTGACGATATTTGCGGCCGACGAAGGGTATGAGCTGCGCCGCCGAAACAAGATCGTCGAAGGGCCACCCAGCGAAGGCGAGAAGACCGCCATAGCCCTCTGCTACTTCATCTCATCGCTAGAAGCCGACGGGCGATCGATTCAAGACCTGATTCTTGTCATCGACGATCCCATCTCAAGCCTCGACACCAAGGCTATGAACTATGCCTGCTCGCTCATCCGCTCGCGTCTGGCCCTGGCTGCACAGCTTTTCATCTTGACCCATAACCAGCACTGCATGAACGAATTCAAGAAGGCTTGGCGGAACCAGACCAAGGCAGAACCTCCGACAGCCACACTGCTATACCTCGACGTTTCCATGCCCCATGGCTCGGAAGCTAGGAGTGCCCGCATTATTGAGCTGCCGCCTCAGCTTTCCGCCTACGACTCCGAATACCACTTCCTGTGCCATAAACTGCTTCAGTTCGAATCAGCTGGCTCCGGTTATTCGGAGTATTGGTTTATGATGCCCAACGTGATGCGGCGCGTTTTGGACATCTTTCTTGCCTTCAAAGTTCCAGGAAGCCACCCATTGCAACAGAAGCTCGAATTGCTGGCAAAGAAATGCCCTGACATCGATGACGTGCGCATCAAGGCCCTGGACCGTCTCATCCAAGTGGAGTCACACTCTGACAGCCTCGACGACCTTATCTCGCATTCCTCGATGACAATTGAGGAGACGCGGGACGCGAACGCCGCCCTGCTCGAACTGATGGCCGCTTCTGACGCCGATCATACCAAAGCGATCCGTAAGCAATGCAAGGCGACTTCATAAGTTGTGACTACTTAGCCGCTGCGCTGCCGGCGCGCGCTGCCCCGCGAGGGTTGGTCATACAGGCCGACGGACAAACCTTCGGCGAGGTCGCCTATGGCATATAACTTCACCACGCTGTCGCCAGCCGACTTCGAAGACCTCTGCCGCGACTTGATCGGCAGCGAAATCGGCGTCCAGTTTGAGGCATTCACGGCTGGACCTGATGCTGGGATCGACGGCCGACATGCACCGTCGACCAAGAGCACGATCCTGCAGGTCAAACACTTGGTCGGATCGCCCTTCGCTAAACTCAAATCGACGATGAAGGGCGAACGGGCATCCATCGATAAGCTCGATCCCGACCGCTACATCTTGGCCACGTCGCGCGGTCTGACGCCGGCGAACAAGGAAGCACTCGCCGCCGAGATCGGGCCTGCTCTTCGCACTCAGGGCGACATCTATGGAGCGGGCGAGCTCAACGCACTGCTGCGCAAATTTCCCGACATCGAGAAGGCCCATATCAAGCTATGGATGTCCGGAACCGCTGTGCTTGAGCGCGTCCTTCGGGGTGCGGTCCATACCTTCACAGAAATCTCCAAATCCGAGATCGAGGGGAAGGTTCGGGTCTATTCGCACAACCCGAGCTTCCCATCCGCGCAAACGATTCTGGAGAGCCAGCACGTCCTCATCATTTCGGGTCCTCCTGGCGTCGGCAAAACCACCCTCGCCGAAATGCTAGTCTACACCTACCTCGCGGAAGGGTGGGAGCTTGTCGCGATCCGAGCCTTGGACGACGGCTTCGGTGCCATCGACGATGCCAAGAAGCAAATTTTCTTGTTCGATGACTTCCTTGGAAAGATCGCGCTCGATGAGCAAGCGCTCGCAGCGAAAGATTCCGATCTGGCGCGTTTCATGCGGCGAGTTCGTACATCGCCCAATGCGCGGTTCGTCCTCACCACTCGCGCCTATATTTTCGAGGAGGCGCGTCGAGCTTCCGAGCACCTCGCGGACCAGCGGCTTGACATCAGCCGCTACCTTCTCGACGTGGGCATCTACACCCGCCGCATTCGCGCGAGGATTCTCTATAATCACCTGATCGTCGCCGGCACCCCGATGCCGCTGGTTCATGCACTGATCGAATCCGGGGCCGTTAAATCCATTGTCGACCACCGGAACTACAATCCCCGTGTCATCGAATGGATGACGGACGTGGACCGCCTGCACGGCCAGACTCCCGAGACCTATCCTGCGTCCTTCATCACGGCGTTAGATAATCCGAGCCAGCTTTGGGACACGGCCTACCGCAAGCACATCCCGGAGAAGTGCCGGCATCTGCTGCTCACCATGTACTTTTGCTCCCAGTACGGCGTGGAGCTCGACGAGCTTCGCACACAGTACGAGGCGCTTCACCGCAATCTGAGCGTCCAGTACGGCGCGCCTCGCGATCCGAAGGATTTCGAGGAAGCCGTCCGTATACTGGAAGGCGGGTTCATTACTCTCCGTGGAACGCGGGCTTCCTATGTGAACCCCTCGTTTCGCGACTACATGAGCGGCTACGTGAAAGATGTCGCTCTTCTCGCCGACTGTGCGGCCGCAGCGCAAACCGCAAATTGGGCCGATGAAGTCTGGAAGTCCGTTCATGCCGTTGTCCTCACTCCCGAGCAGCGGCGTTATGCGGCTACAGCGTTTCGCGATATCGCGACGCGCTTCTTAAAGCTGCCCACGTGGAAGGAAACGAGCAGGCACTCCTATTCGGTCGCCGACTTGGGCAACGTCCGCAGGCTTCAGCTCTTACTCGCATGGTGGACCGAAACAGGCGACGACTACTTCTCCGAACTGGTGATGAAACTCGCACAGCACCCGCCTGCGCCCAGAGGCTGGTCGGGCTACAGCGGGTGGCGGGAAGGCGCCGAACTCATCGAGCTAACCGGCAAATTACGCGACGAGGACTACTACCCGCACGTTCCGTTTGCTGAAGACCTAGCAGACCTCCTCGAAGACGATATTGTTGGGCTGCTTGAACACGGAATGGGATTTGACGAGTTCGAGGGCATGCTCGACGCGGTAGAGGATGCCTATCCGGCTACGAGCCAGCGGATCCAAGAAGCTGCGCATGCAGCCATTCGCCGCGAAATCTACGAGGTTGAGGTTTCCATCTCCGACGTCGATTCAGAATCAACGTTGGAAGATCACGCTAAGGCATTAGAGAAGTTTGCCCCGCGAGCTAGCATCCCCCAAGAGGCTTTAGATCGCGCTCTTTCGAAGGTGAAGGCCCGGATCGACGAGATTGCGGAATCGACGTCGGTTGCCAGTTCACCCTCGACCCGCTCAATTCCCCGCGAGTCGGACAATTTCGATGATGCGGCGCTGGCGAGTCTCTTTGCTCCGCTCCTGCGAAACGTTTAACCGCTTGTTTCACCCCTCTGAAGTGCACACTGGGCGGACGGACTTCCCTACCAAACCGCGCCGGCGGGATAGCCACCGTCGGTCGACTGGCTGAAGAACGGAGAGGTGTTCCTGCTCCTGACTTCCGTGAGAATATTGTCCAACTGCGCTCATGCTCGAGCATCTGAAGCTCAAATTCTGTCGTCCTGGCTAACACATGCCGCTTTGGCTTCAATGCAATATGAGCCCAAATGCGATCTTGCTGGAAGTCTTGAGTAACGCACAACAACCAGCCATCATCTATAAGACATCGCGCAGTTCTCCGTGTACACTCATCCGGTTACTATGGGGGTGAGATGGGAACGCTGTTCAGCGAGCATATCAGAATAAATTTCCCTGAGCGAAATGCCTTCACCAAACGGGTAGGCGGAAATTTTATCTACCGTCTTGCCCACCCGGCAATCGAAGTCGACTGCTTGCTGACCCCAGAGGTCGGCCTGCGCGGCAGGCCGTTTTACAGTGGCGATGTGCCAGGTCTTGGCACCGTCGGCTTCGTCGACGCGCCGACAACGTCAAGTCTCGGCTGCGACGCCGTACTGCAAGTGCCGACCATTGCGGGGGCCAACGAGATAGCGGCGGTGGCCAGAAAAGGTCGCTGGATACTCCCCAACACCCGTAAAGCAGAGGTGCGGGCATCCGGGACACCTGAAAGCGTCGCAGCTTCGTGGGCTGGTAAGCTGAGCCTGCATACTGAGGTGTACGAAGGCGACCAGCTCAAGACCCCCGGATTTCGCCCACCTCAGCTCGGTGCGATCTATGCCGTCAAGGCCCACTGGAGCGTCTCGAAACAAGCAGCGACTTTGGTGCTACCGACCGGCACGGGCAAGACTGACATCATGGCAGCGCTTCTCGTCTCGGAGCAAATCTCGCGGTTGCTGGTCGTGGTCCCCTCGGATGCCTTGCGGCGCCAGGTTGCCCTGAAATTCGGAAGGCTTGACGTCCTGAGGCGAGCCGGCGTCGTTCCGCCTGACCTTGCGCTACCGGCGGTGGCGCTCTTGGCCAAGGGCCTAAAGACGACACAGGAGGTCGAAGACCTAGCTACGTCTGCCCACGTGATCGTCGCTACGATGAGTGTCCTTACATCTATGCCGCCGGAAATCCGCAGCCTCCTCGCGCAAAGGATGTCCCATCTCTTTGTTGATGAGGCTCATCACATCGGCGCGAACACTTGGCGCGAGTTCAAGACGCTGTTCAGTGGGAAGTCGGTGCTGCAGTTCACGGCGACGCCGTTCAGGAACGACGGGCGGCGCGTCGATGGCAAGTTCATCTACGTATACCCACTACGCCGTGCGCAGGACGCCAAGCTTTTCACCAAGATCAACTTCGTCCCGGTTCACGCGCCGGGCGAATCCGAGGCCGACACGTTGATCGCCCGCCAAGTCGGCGAGCAGCTCCGTAAGGACGCTGAAGTCGGGTTCAACCACCTCGCGATGGCCCGTACCAGCAATGTAGAGCGGGCGACGGCGTTGCACGAGCTCTACACACGGCTACTCCCCGAGTTCCGCCCCGTGCTGATCCACAGCAAGATGTCGGTCACACTACGAGCGGCCGCGCTGGCCGAACTGCGGTCCAAGGCGTCTAAGATCATCGTCTGCGTGGACATGCTAGGCGAGGGCTTCGACCTCCCCGACCTGAAGATCGCAGGCCTGCACGACCGGCATAAGAGTGAAGCCGTGACCCTCCAATTCGTGGGTCGGTTCACCCGCACCAGGACCGATCTTGGCGAGGCCACGGTGATCGCCAACATCATCGGCGGCAACGCGGTCAGCACCCTCAACGCACTGTTTGCCGAGGACGCCGACTGGAACCACATCCTATCCGTCATTGGCCACAATCGGACGGAACGGGAACGGCGACGGGAGGAGCTCTTCTCGGGCTTTCCTGAGGCGGCCGAGACGTTCCCGCTTGAGACGATCGAACCGCGCTTCAGCACGGTCGTCTACAAGACGACCTGCGTCGAGTGGAAACCTGAAGCTGCCGAGACACTGGGCTCGCAGTGGTCAACAATCGTCGAACCGCCACTCATCAACGCCGAGCACCGCCTGATCATCTTCGTAAAGCGGGATGAGGAGCGGCTTCGCTGGACGAGCGTAAAGAGTGTGCGCCACATTTTCTACAATCTTGTGATGGCCCACTGGGATGCCGACCAGAACCTCCTTTTCATCCATGGTTCGGATCTTGCCGACCTTCACCAGGACCTAGCCATTGCGTTGGCCGGCAACACTGTCACGAGGATCACAGGTGAGGATGTCTTCCGGGTACTGCACGGGTTCAGACGCCTGATCCTGACCAACCTGGGCCTCAGCGAGACGCAACGTAAGCCAGTCCGGTACTCACAGTTCATGGGCTCGGACATCGCTGACCAGTTGGACACCCTGCCGGGAAACCGTTCGCGCAGCAAGACCAACCTGTTCGGCCTTGGTTATGTCGATGTCGACATCACGGATGACACCGGGCATCTGATTGGCAGGCATCCCGCCAAAGAGACGATCGGATGCTCGCGCAAGGGCAAGTTCTGGTCCTATCAAACCTCAAACAGTTTTTCGGAGTGGATCGACTGGTGCCAGGCGCTGGGCCGGAAGCTCCTCAACGCCTCAATCACGCCCGAGACTATCCTACGTAATGTGGTTCGGCCCAAACGCCTCCCGGCGTTGCCGACCGGCAAGGTGCCGATCGGTATCGCGTGGCCCGAAGAGTTCCTCGACACCTCCGAGGAGAATTTGCAGTTGGTCGTGGGCGGCATTGAACATCCGTTCTTCAATTGCGAGATCGAGCTCGACGCGATCGAAGTGATCGATGTCATCAAGTTCAGGATCGTCGGCGGCGAAGCGGTGGCCAACTTCGCGCTTAAGATCGGGGACACGGGCGCCATGTTCACGCAGACCGAGGGTGAACCCGTCCTCGTGCGGCGCGGCAAGACCCGCAAGGAACGGCTATTGACCGACTTGTTCCAAGAGGACCCGCCGCATGTCTATTTCTCGGATGGGGACGTGCTCGTCGCCCCTGACATCCTCGTGCTGCCCCGCGACACTGTGCCGGCATTCGACCCGGCCAAGCTCGACGTGATCGACTGGACCGGGGTCGACATCAAGGCAGAGTCCCAAGGGCCGGATAAGAAGAAGGGGACGGTGCAGCGCCACGTTATCAACAAGTTGATGGCGAGTACGATCCCCTATGACATTATCTTCGATGACGACGGGACGGGTGAGGTTGCGGACGTAGTTGCGATCCGCAGGTCGGGACGTACACTGATCGTCGACCTGTTCCACTGCAAATACTCGTCCAGCGACGCGCCCGGAGCGCGGGTCGGTGACCTCTATGAACTTTGTGGTCAGGCCCAGAAGTCGGTCCGCTGGGCCGAGCGTTTTCATGACATGCTGAACCATCTCAGACGACGCGAACTCGACCGACTATCCGCCGGGCAATCGTCCCGCATCGAGTTGGGTACGATGGGTATCCTGCTCAGCCTGTTGAGCCAAAGCCACGATATGCATAGCGAGTTTTCAGTGACTCTGGTCCAGCCCGGCTACTCCTTCTCGAAACGCGCGAGCGTGCATATGGAGCTCTTCTCCGCCACCGAGGCCTACCTGATGGAAACATGGCGCATGCCTTTGAGAATCTGGGTAAGTGCGTGACCGCCCAGCTCAGCAACGGGGTAAATTCGGCAGACACTCTGTCTCCGAACGTCCGCTTGTAGGTGAAGGCAGTTGGAAGCTACGACCGGCATGGGGGCGCAAACCCGCCGTTGACACTCACCGTCTGAGCTTTGCCAACGACGCAGCAATATCGGCGATCGAGCGGAACAGCACGAGTGGATCGTCTCGGGACGGGAGGAATCCTCGCCGGCGCCAGAAGGCGGCAGCCTCGTCATCGACCGCGTTGACCATGAGGGCGCGGCCGCCGACGAGGCTGGCTGCATGAGCGCAGCGCTCGAGTGCATGTTTCAGGAGGCCGGTACCGATCCCGCCTCCGACCCAGTTGATATCGGTCGCAAGCTGGCCGAGTAGGAGGCAGGGAACAGGATCGGGCGGCTGGCCTGTACGGATAGAGCGTGGCAGCACGTTCGGAACGACGGCCGTAGGCGCAAGACCATAGTATCCGACGACGCGGCCAACTTCATGAACGACCAGGACGACCGTAAAACCCTTCTCCTGATTGGAAAGGGCGCGGGTCCTGAGCCAATGGTCCAGCGCCGGCTTTCCGCAGCTGAATTCCGAAACGTCGTGAGCCGCAGTGAGCGGCTCGGGCGCCGAGATCGCCACGGCTTAGCGCCTGGCTGTATAGCCGGATTCCCACGGAGCCGGACGCTTTGCTACTTCCACCATTTCGGGCACCGGCGTTCCCGGACCGGATAGCGCTGTCATGAATTCGTCGAAGCCTTCCGGGCTCATCCGGATGAGCCGATCCTCCATCAGCACGTCCTCGGCCGCACGCACGGCTGCATCGCGCACGAAATCCGTACGTGACCGGCCTCGTAGGCCTGCGGCGCGATCGATCATCGCGATGTCGGCCTCGGGCAGACGCATCGAGATCGGATGTTCCTTACGTCCAGCTGTGGTAGCCATTGGTTCTCCTATTGGAGAGAGAATAGCGAGTCGTAGTGCAATATGCAATACGAAAGCTGTCGCCGACGGTGAAGCGGAGATCCTTTGGCAGCGGGACAGCCTGCAAGTTACCAGACTGGAAGACCTTGGTAATATGGGGCATGGTGACCATCCGGCGGGGAAGGCTTTTCGCGCCGCCCTTAACGAAATGGGTTGATGAACTCGACGCCAGCGAGGTCCTTTTCGTTGTCCGTGACGACCATGCAGCCGTTGGCCTCGGCCACTGCGGCGATGATCGTGTCGAGCGCGCTTCCAGGTCGACCAGTGGCCTTCCCATCGGCCATGAAGCGCGCCCAGATCAGCGCGGCGGCTTCATCGAAAGGCAGGACCCGCCCCGCGAACAAGGCTGGCGGCCCTTCGGGTCCGATGAACCAGTCTTCAAGTTCGTCACGACGTTTGCTTGCAGGTTTTTCCAGGATGCCGCGACGAATCTCGGCCACCGTGAGGGAAGCGATGAAAAGATCGTCATCATCCTGCTCGGCCATCCATGTGAGAAGCTTCGGCGATGGCGAAGACTTGGTAATGTTGCTGATGATGTTCGTGTCGAGCAGATAGCGCATTAGATGTCGATCTCACGACCCTCTTCGTGAGGGTGCTTGAGATCGAGGTCGGCGCCGACCAGCGGGGAGCGACGCAGCGCGGCGAGGATGCCACCTTTCTTCGAGCCGTCGCCGGCCATGCTCTTGCTGACGGCAGAACGGAGCCGCGAGGCTTCGGGCGTATCCTCCGTGAGCCGCTTGGCGAGCGACCGGATAAGGTCGCGATCGGTATCGCGGCCGAGCACCTCGAAACGCACAAGGCCCTTCTCGCTGAGGCGGGAGCGATAGTTTTGAATTGCGCGGCGCTGCGAGCTTCCCAAGGTTGATCTCCGGAAACGTTTCCAGTAATATAACCAGAGAAATCGAAGCGTGCAAGGTCGGGATGCTGCGCGAAGGCGGCGGAACGCAAGGAGTCGAGTCGGTGGTCGATTGGCGGATGAGGGTGGAGCGGAAGGGTCGGAGCGAGTCGCCGACTGTGCGCTGCAGCACGCTGGAATTTGCTTCCTCGTGCTTCCCCCCTGCTTCCCCGCTTTGCGACGAAGAGTCGGGGAAGCAAAAGGTGTCCCGTGGGACACCCTCTAAAACTTTGAAATCATTGCTGATTTTTGGAGCGGGCGAAGGGATTCGAACCCTCGACCCCAACCTTGGCAAGGTTGTGCTCTACCCCTGAGCTACACCCGCTCGCGCGGCTCTCGCCGCAAGCCGCGCCTATATGGCCGAAGAGCTGGCCGATTGCAACAGGCAAATCGAGACTTTTTTCTACTTTCTGCGTTCCGCGGAAAATAAGAACTGCAAGCCGCTACGGATTGCCTTGCGACGGACGTTGCGAACCTGCTCGGATCCAGCACCTTCGACATGACGTTGCAAGTTTATGCGCATCTGTCATCGGCGGAAATCGCCGTCCCACAGTTATCGATCGGATGGCCGACAAGGCGCTTTCAAGCGATCGCATCACCGTTGACGTTACTGCGGTGCGGCCTGCAATTGTGCATGAGAGTTGCGCATAGGTGCATAACTGATTGATTTCAAATACCCTGAAATACCTCACGCCGATATTCGTCGACAGGCAGAACATCGGCCTGGCGGCAGCCTTGCCCACTATCCCGACAGTGAGGGCGGGAGGACCGGCCTGTACATGGCCGCGCCCGAGGGCCCGCGATCGTCGCCTCGTGCCCTGGGACATGCGGAAGGGCCTCATTTCGAGGGGGGCCGCCCGCGATGTCTGCAAGCTTGACAGCGTTGCGCTGGCGGGGTGAGGCCGGGAAACTCACCGGGCGCGGATGCGGTCGAGCCAGTCTCCGAATTTGTAGGCCCCGCCGACGAACGGCAGGAGCAGTTTAGGGTCGCCCCTGTAGAGCGGGCGTGTCGGGAAAGACGATCTCTCGAACGCGCCGGCGCTTTCTGCGCCCAGGATGCGGTTGGCGACGTTGCGGCCCAGCATGGTCATCATCGAAACCCCGCTGCCGTTGCAGCCGAGGCAGTAATGCAGCCCGTCCTGTACCCCGGCATGGGGCAGGAAGTCGAAGGTAAAGGCGACATTGCCGCACCAGGCATGTGTGATGCGATACCCGCCGAGCTGGGGGAAAATCGCGCTCATGAAGCGGTGCAGCACCGGCGCAGCCTCCTCCGGCGCGTGCGGCGTGAATCTGGCCCGCCCCCCGAACAGCATGCGCCTGCCGTCCGGCGACATGCGCGCGAAGCGCAGGACACGCCGCGAATCCGTCAGTGTCCGCCCTGCGGGCAGCAGCGAGGCGGCAAGATCTTCAGGCAGCGGTTCGGTGGCGATGAGATAGCTCGCCACCGGGATGACGCGGCGGCGCAGGGCAGGCGTGAGCATGCCCGTATAGCCGTTGGTTGCGATCACCACCTCGCGCGCCCGGACCGTACCGCGCGTCGTGCGCAGGCCGAAGCGGCCGCGCGATCCTTCGATGGCCTGCGCCTTCGTTCCCGAATGCAGGCTGGCGCCGGCCTTTTCCGCAGCCGCCAGCAGGCCGTGCAGATAAAGCGCGGGGTGCAGCTTGCCGGTGCGGTTGACGATCATGCCGCCGCTGTAGGCGTCGCTGGCGATCTCCTCGCGCTGCCTTTCGCGTGGCAGCATGGTCGCCTGCGCATCGGCCAGACGGTTCAGGCGGTCGAGCGTCTTTTCCTGTGCCGCATGGTGGGCCGGAACCGCAGCCGCCACCACGCGTCCCGTGCGCTCGTAGTGGCATTCGATATGCTCGGCGGAGATGATGTCCTCGATGAGGTCCAGCGCGCCGGACGCCTCGCGCAGCAGGGCTGCCGCCTCTTCCGCGGACAGGCCTTTCAGGCCCTTGCCGAGATAGTTGCCACCACTCACCAGGCCGGCGTTGCGGCTGCTGGCGCCGCTGCCGAAGTCTTCCGCCTCCAGCACCGCGACGCGCGCCCCGCACCGTGCGAGCTGCAGGGCTGCGGACAGACCCGCATAGCCGCCGCCGACCACGGCCACGTCGACCTCCGCGGGAGGCGGGGCTTCGCGTTTCAGCGGCGGCGCTTTTTCCCACCAGTAGGGAAGAGGGCGGAATTCATCGTGGAAAATCTTCCTGTCGCGCATGGCCGGTGCAGTTGCCCCCTGGCCGCCAGCTGCCGCCGCGGCGTTTTCTTTAACCTACCATATGGTAATTTATCAGAAAAGAGATTTCACAGATCCTCTGACATGGCATGCGAAATTTCAGTTTTTTAATATGAAATTGCGAAAATCCTGTTGACAGCGCAAGTCATTTCACTAACCACTTGGTAAGTTACGGTGCTGTGGAAGATCGGATCGTAACCGAGACGGAGGAGGGACTGATGTGCTGTAGTATGGCGCGCAAATGTGAAGTGCACGCCTCCCTCCGACGCCTGCCGGGTGGTCCGGCGCATGGCGGATCGCTCCGCCAGCAGAAGGAATGCCGGCTCGTCAATCGGGCCGGAGCCGCCTTCGGCCAACAAGAACAGCCGTGAAACCGGCATGGGGAATGATGCGGGAGTTTCGGGCCGGCCGGGCCGGCTTCCGCAATGCCTGACTGACCATCAAACCAATATGGGAGAACGGATGTGTTTGCGAAGAAAGCCATCGTAGGAGCCATTGTCGCCTCGCTTCTGGGAGTCTGCGCGGCGGCGGCCGACACTGTCTACAAGGTGGGCTCCACCACCACGGGAAATCCTTTTACCTTCCTCGACGTCAACACCAACAAGATCGACGGCATGATGGTCGATCTGATGAACACCATCGCCGAGGATCAGGACATCAGGGTCGACATCCAGCCGGTGCCGTTCGAGGCGCTGATACCTTCGCTTCAGGGCGGAAAGATCGACATCATGTCGGCGGCAGTGACCATCACGCCGGTGCGCGCCGAGATCGTCGATTTCTCGATCCCGATCTTTCCCTACACCGATGCCGTCATCGTGAAGAAGGATGACGATACAGAATACAAGACCGCCGCCGATTTCGCCGGAAAGACCATCGGCGTGCAGGGCGGAACCGCGTTTTACGACTATCTGGAAAAGCTTGGCGGCTTCACGGAAATCAAGACTTATACCTCCATCGCCGACATCATGCGCGATGTGGAGCTGGGGCGCATCGCAGCCGGATTCGCCGATGAGCCGATCATGCGGCACCGGCTGAGCGGGAACGATGCGGCAACCATCAAGCTGGTTGAGACTTACGAGCCATTCTATGTCGGGCAGGTCGCGCTTGCGGTCAAAAAGGGCAATGCCGAGCTCCTCGCCAAGCTGAATGCCGGCATCGAGAAGATCAAGGCAAGCGGCAAGCTTGAGGAACTGCAGACCAAGTGGGGCCTCCGCTAAGAGCGGTCGTTGCGGTTGCGGGTGATGTCGTGCGGCCCGACGGGGGCCGCACGACGCCCCTGCATTGAGTTCGACAGCGCAAGAGGTTGATCATGAAAGTTCTCCAGCTTGGGTTCGGAGCCGTGGGGCGCGAGAACGTCCGCCAGCTCCTCGGCAAGCGGCACCAGGTCGTGGCCATCGTCGATACACAGGAGGTGATCGACGGCATCGAACCTGGCGATTTCGCCTTCGGCGATACACCGCCGGTTCTGGGTTCCGATCTGGCGACCTGTCTGGCCGCGACAAGGCCCGACGTCATCCTTCAGGCGACCACCTTCGAGGCGGGCAATATGACAGATGTGGTGCAGGCCGCGGCGGCGGTGGGCGCGGATCTGGTCACCATCAACGGTATCGTGGACACGCAGACCCTGCAGCCGAATCTGCACGATGAAATCGATGCCGTCGCGCGGAAGGCCGGCATCCGGGTTCTGGGCGTGGGCGCCATCCCCGGCTTCTTCAGCGATGTCGTTCCCCTGATATTCACCGGATGTTGCTCGCATGTTCAGTCGATCAGTTTCAGGCGCAGAGCCGACTACAGCGTCTGGGGACCGGACGTGATGAAGCGATACGGCTTTGGTCTCACACCGGAAGAATTCAGGGAATCGGCCGAGGCGGGCGAGATAACGCTGTTCAAGTCGCTGTGGCAGTCGGCCTATTTCGTGGCCCGCGAGCTTCGCTGGCCGGTTACCGGGCAGTTCGAGGAAAAGCGGCCGGTCATTTCCACCCGCGACCGCAGGGGTGCGCATGTCCATGTGCAGGCAGGAACCGTCGGCGGTTTCAGCCATCGCGTGACGCTGATGTCCGATAACGGACGCAGGCTCGATCTGGAGGTCGTCGGGCATCTCGACCCGGCCGGAGCGGACGAGGAGCCTGGCATGGCTCTGGAGATCGCCGGCAACTCGGGCATGCGGGTCGAGATCGGCGGCGAGGTTCTGACCGGGGCGGGTTCGATGACGAGCAGTTCGGCGCGCATGGTCAACAGCATCGAGCCGCTCGCCTCTGCCCGTCCGGGCCTGAGAACAACGGCCGATTTGCCACTCATCGCGTGCCGCGCCTGAAGCGGCACGCCATCCAGCTTCTTTCCTCGAGGTTTTACAGAATGGCCGATTACCACGGCTCGGAATGTACAGTGGTTCATGTCCTGCGCGATCAGCTGTCGAAAGACCCGGATCGCGTCTGGATCGTGACCGAAAACGACAGCTACTCCGTGGCTGACATGGACAGGCGCTCGACCACGCTGGCGGGCAGCCTGTCGGGGCTGGGCGTATCGGCCGGCGATACCGTTCTGGTGATGCTGCCCAATTGTATCGAATTCATCGACTGCTGGCTGGCTCTGGCGAAGCTGAGCGCAATACAGGTGCCTGTAAATACAGCCTATTTCGGCGCGATGCTGGAACATCTGGTGCGCGATTCGGGCGCCACGCGCATCGTCGTCCATGAAAGCTATCTGGACGCGGTGGCCGAAATGTTCGGCAAGGCCGGCTCGAAGCTCGACACGCTGATCGTCGTCGGTGAAGGGATTTCAGCCGCGCCTGCCCTCCCGGACATAAAGCTGGTAGGTTACGCATCCCTGCTGGAAGGCATGGCGGCGTCCGCGGCCCTTTGCGAGCCCGGGCCGGCCTATAACAGCGTGGCGTCCATCATGTACACCTCCGGCACCACCGGCGCCTCCAAGGGGGTGATGGTCACGCATGCCCATGCCTATCAATATGCGGCGGGCGGCAACTCGCTCCAGCTCGGGCCCGGCGACGTCTACTATGCGCCCCTGCCGCTGTTCCATGTCGCCGGACAGTGGGCTGTCATCTACAACTGCCTCATTCGCGAGGCGACCGCCGTCCTCAAGGCCAGGTTCAGCATTACGGATTTCTGGTCCGACGTCGAGCGCTTCGGCGTCACCACCACCTTCATGCTGGGCGCCATGGGCAGCATGCTTTTCCGCACCACGCCCGGCCGGAAGCGGACATCGCTTGCTAAGGTGCTGATGTCGCCACTCATTCCGGAATACCGTGAATTCTGCGAGAAATTCGGGGTGCAGGTGTGCACGTCCTATGCCTCGACCGAGGTCAATGGCGTCATCGCCACCGGCTTTTCCCCGCCCAACGCCGCCACCTGCGGGAGGGTCAGGTCGGAACGGTTCGAGGTCCGTCTGGTCGATGAGTTCGACGAGGAAGTGCCGGTCGGAGAGGTGGGCGAACTGGTGGTCCGGCCCAGGCTGCCATGGATCGTGATGGTCGGCTACTGGAACAGGCCGGCCGAAACGCAGGCGGCATGGCGCAACCTGTGGCTCCACAGCGGCGACCTGTTTCGCCGCGACGAGGATGGCTACTATTATTTTGTCGACCGTTTGAAGGATTCCATACGCCGCCGGGGTGAAAACATCTCCTCGGTCGAGGTCGAGAATGCGATCAACTCCATTCCAGAGGTGCTGGAATCGGCCGTCGTGCCGGTGCCTTCCGAACTGACCGAACAGGAAGTGCTGGCCTGCATCGCATTTCGCCCCGACCAGTCGCTTGCGATGGACGCGCTGCATGAGCGCATTGCCGCCCTGCTGCCGAAATTCATGGTGCCCCGTTACCTCACGGTGATCGATGCCGTTCCCAAGACGCCCACCGGAAAGCCGCAGAAGTTCAGGCTGAGGGATGAAATCCGGCCGGAACAGCTTTGGGATTCGCTTGGTGAAAGGAGGAACGGATGATGCAGTTCTTCGAAGATGCGCGGCAGTTCATGCCGATCCTGCTGCAAGGCGCCTATGTCACCGTGCAGGTCGCGTTCCTGTCGCTGGCGCTGTCCACCGTGCTTGGGCTGACGCTGGCTTTGATGCGCATGTCGGGCAATCCGCTGTTCTACGTGCCGGCGGTGACCGTCATCACCGGGTTGCGCGGCATCCCGATCATCGTCCAGCTCATGTACATCTATTTCGTGCTGCCGGAGATCGGCATCGACCTCAGCGCCTTCACCGCCGGCGTGATCGGCCTCGGCGTCGCCTACAGCGCCTATCATGCCGAGAACTTCCGCGCCGCGATCCTTGCCGTGGACCGAGGCCAGTACGAGGCAGCGCTCAGCATCGGCATGGCCAAGGCGCAGCTCATGCGCCGCATCATCCTGCCGCAGGCGCTGCGCATCATGCTGCCGCCCTACGGCAACATCACCATCATGATGCTGAAGGATTCCTCGCTGGCGTCGGCCATCACGGTTTCGGAAGTCACCCGCGCCGGCCAGCTCATCGCCTCGTCGACCTTCAAGAACATGACGGTCTTCACGCTGGTCGCCTTCATCTATCTGGTCATGAGCCTGCCGCTGACGGCGCTGAACTCATGGCTGGAACGTCGATTTGCAGCAAAGTGAGGGGGCGAAACCGGATGATCGAAGTCAAAGAGGTTTCGAAAAGCTTCGGGGCGCTCACGGTTCTGAAGTCCATGTCCTTCACCGTGGCGCGTGGCGAGGTGGTGTGCCTGATCGGCCCGTCGGGGTCGGGAAAGTCGACCATGCTGCGTTGTGTCAACGGGCTCGAACGCCACGACTCGGGGCTTATTTCCATCGACGGCATGACGGTGGACACGAAGTCGAAGACAATCGGCTCCGTGCGCGCCGAGGTGGGCATGGTGTTCCAGCGCTTCAACCTGTTCCCGCATATGACCGCGCTCGGCAACATCGTCGAAGGCCCCGTTCAGGTGCGCGGGCGGCCGAAGGGGGCTGCGAACGAGGAGGCCATGGCGCTGCTGCACAAGGTGGGCCTGTCGGACAAGGCCGAAAGCTACCCATCGCAACTCTCGGGCGGGCAGCAGCAGCGCATCGCCATCGCCCGGGCGCTGGCCATGAAGCCGAAGGCGATGCTGTTCGACGAGCCGACCAGCGCGCTGGATCCCGAAACGGTCGGCGATGTGCTCGCGGTCATGAAGGATCTCGCTCACGAAGGCATGACCATGCTTGTCGTGACGCACGAGATGGGGTTCGCCGCCGAGGTGGCGAACCGCGTGCTGTTCCTCGACCGCGGGGAAATCCTGGAGGAGGGGCCTCCGTCGGAACTGCTCAAGCGGCCGCAGAACGAGCGCACCCGCGACTTCCTGCAACGCGTTCTCCATCCGGGCGAAAGGACGGTGCGCGATGACCGCCCATGAAGAAGAGCGCCCTTACTGGGCTGCCGGTCTCGAACCGGTCGAAAGCGATGCGGTCGCTGACGGCGAGGCATTCGACGCGGTCGTCGTGGGTGCGGGCTATGGCGGCCTGAGCGCGGCGCTCGAACTGTCGCGGCAAGGCATGAAGGTGCTTGTCGTCGAGGCCCGCCGCATCGGCGACGGCGCTTCCTCGCGGGCGGCCGGATCGCTGGCCAATGTGCCCAAGGCGCGGCTGCACGAGCTTGCCCGGAGCTATGGCGGGGAGACGGCGGATGCCGTCTACCGTGAGGCCGTGCTTGCGCGCGCGCATACCGAGCGCATCATCGCCGACCATGCGATCGGCTGCGACCTGCGCCGCTGCACGCGCGTCATGGCCGCCCACAGCGACAGGTCGATGCAGCGGCTGCGGTCGGAGTTTCCGGCCATGAAGGCGCGTATTCCCGAAGCGCGCCTGCTGTCGCGGGAGGAACTCGGCGCCTTCATCGGCAGCGACGCCTATCGGGGCGGCATGCTGGTTCCGGATTCCGCAACCGTCAATCCCGCCGCGTATCAGTTCGGCCTCGCTCGCGTGGTGCGCGGCCACGGCGCCAAGGTGTTGCAGGATACCAGAATGACGGGCCTGAAGCCGGTGGCCGACCGGGTCGAGGTGGAGCTTGAAGCTTTTGGCAAGGTGACGGCTGCCCATGTCGTTCTGGCGACGAATGCCGAGACGGCGTCGGATACGCCTTTGTCGGCGCAATTGTTGCGGTCGATCGCGGCGGTGCCAGCCTTCTGCGTTGTCACCGAAAAGCTGCCGCCGGAGCGCATCGCCGGAATTATCAAGGGAGCGCAGATTTTCGGGGATACGCGCAAGGTGCTGAACTACATGGCGCTCTCGCCCTGCGGTACGAGGCTGGTCTACAGCGCCCGGGCCGGGTTTTCGGAAGGCAGCACCGCCGACAAGGCGCGGCGCATCGTGGCCGCTTTCGAAAGACGTTTTCCCGAAACGCGCGGCGTGGCCATGGAATTCTTCTGGTCCGGGCGCTTCGCCATCACCGCCGACCTCATTCCCCATACGGGCAATGACGACAGGGTGCACTGGATGATCGGCTGCTGCGGCACCGGCATCACCATGTCGACCTATCTCGGCCACAGGATCGCGCGGCGAATCCTTGGGGCGGACGATGCCGAAACCGTATTCCGGCTTCCCCTGCCGCCGATGCCGTCATGGCAGCGACGACCGGCTTTGCTGGGGGCGGCCATCCGTCTTCATCGCGTCTACGACAGGTACATGAACTAGGATCCGGTCGGAACGAGAGGCTGGACGGGAGGTAAAAATGCAGGTGATGGACGATGCGGCAATTGCCGCGCTGGGCGTTCAGGCGGCCGGTTTCACCACGTCGGTTTCCCTGGCTCTGGCGGCTCATGCGGGCGGCGGGATGCTGGTCGAGCCGAAACGCATGCAGCTTGCCGCATCCGGCGCCTATGCCATCGGCACGCACGGCATCTGGGCCGGGCGCGATCTGGCCTTCTTCCACAATCTCGTCGGGCTCGACCGCGAACCGATCAAGGGCGCGCGCTCGACCTACCGCTCGGCGCAGGTGCTGTTCCGATCCAGCGATGCAATGCCGTTGCTGACCATCCACGGCAATACGATGAGCAGCGTGCTACCCGTGGTGATGACCCTGATCGCGGCCCGGAGGTTCGTGCCTGCGGAAGCGGAAACCGTTTCCTTCATCGGTGCGGGGTTGCAGGCGAAACTCCATCTCGACGCGCTGGCCGGGATGTTTCCGGTGAGGCGCATATTTTCATATTCGCGCTCGCGGGGCTCCGCGCAGGCACTCGCCGACCATGCAGGCAGCCGCGGAATCGAAACCCTTATATGCGACAACCCGCAGGACGCGGTGCGCGGTGGCGACATCGTCGTTTCCTCCATTTCCGAATCTTTCGGCGTCGAGCCCTTCCTGGACATCGGCTGGCTGAAGCCGCGGGCGTTGCTCTCGTCGGTCGATATGCTGCGTCCCTGGTCGCGCGGGAGCGGTCGCGGGGCGCTGGTGATAGCCGACGACGCCCTTCAGGCGCGGCAGATGATCGAGGCGGGCCGCGTTCCGGCCGTCCTGCCAGTCGACCACGAGCTGGGCGGGCTGCTGGCCGGGGAGCGGCCGGCGCAGGAGAAGGAGGGAGGACCGGTTATCCTGTTCCATCCCGGTTGCTGCGCCGGGCTTTTCGGCATGGCGATGGAGCTGCACGAGCGCAGCAAATTATCTACCAATGGGTAATTTACGTATCTGGAATGCGGCCTGCTTTTTAAGAGAATAAGAAAAAATCCTTGTTTTGCAAAGATCGATGTTGATTGCAGATATTATATAGCCTACCATTTGGTAAGTTATTTGAGGAGGAGTTGGGGGAGGCATAACGACGGGGTCGCCGGCTTGATCCGCGATCTCTCGGGCCTGCGCCTCCGGTCTTTCCGAAATCGCAGACGAGCCGTCATCCGGTTGGAATGGCGGGAGTTTTTTCGGCATCAGAACTAACGGAGACAGCCAGACCATGTCGGACAAGACCTACATCACGATGGAGCGCCGCGACCGCGTCGGTTATGTGACGCTCAACCGTCCGGACAAGCTCAACGCCATGCCGCGCAAGATGTATCAGGAGATTTCGGCCGGCCTGCAGGAGTACGATGCCGATGAGGATATCTGGGTGATCGTGGTGCGGGGCGCCGGCGATCGCGCCTTTTCCGCCGGCGCGGATCTGGAGCTTCTGCATGGCTCGCTGACGACCGGACCATTCGAATGGAAGCCGTTCAAGGCCGACCGTTTCGACATGGGCCTGCAGGTGTCGAAGCCCGTGATCGCGGCCGTGCACGGCTTCTGCCTGGCCGGCGGCATGGAGCTGGCGATGAGCTGCGATATCCGCATCGCCGCCGACAATGCGATGTTCGCCGCGCCGGAGGTGAAGTGGAGCGTGCTGCACGGTTTCGGCGCTCTGGTCATGCCGCGTTCGGCTCCTCTTGGGGCGGTCATGGAGCTGCTGATGACCGGCCGCCGCTTCGATGCGCAGGAGGCCTATCGCCTTGGAATCGTCAATCGGGTGGTTCCGGTCGCCGATCTTCAGAAGACGGTTGACGACCTCGCCGACGAGATTTGCCGCAACGGCCCGCTGGCGGTTCGCATGACCAAGGAGATCGTCCTGCGTGGCCGTGAACTGCCGCTCAACGACGGTCTGCGCATCTATCGCGAACTGAACAAGCTGATCCACCTGACCGAGGATTCGACGGAAGGCGCCAAAGCCTGGGCGGAACGCCGGCCAGCGCGCTACGCCGCCCGCTGAAAGCCTTTCTTTCCGTGGGGAAAGCGCCCCCGGAAGCCGGCAGCTTCTGTTCATAGTCTCTCACTATGTTTAGTGTGTCGGCTCATGCGAAGAGGAGGCGGCCCCGCCCAGGGGCTGCCGGCAAGTCGGGAAACACGAACATGGCCACAAAAGCCGGTGCAGGGGAACAGCCGGCTCCCAGACCGAGAAGACGGCTGCGTGCGGAGGAGCGCTGGGAGCAGATCCTCACGGTCTCGGCAGAGCTGTTTTCGTCGAAGGGGTATCATGGAGCCTCGCTGGACGACATCGGTGAGCGGCTCGGCATCCAGAAGGCCGCGCTCTACCATTACGTCCGCAGCAAGGAAGACATTCTGGTCGAAATCTACGACCGGATGCTGACCAGAGCCGAGGCGGAGGTGCTGCCGATCGCGGACGAGCCGTTCGCACCGGATGAGCGGCTGCGCCGCATGGTTTCCCGCTATATCGGGCTGATGATCGAGCAGGCCGATATGTGGTCGCTGATCCACTATCAGCAGAACGCGCTGCCGGAGGCCAGCTACGAGGCGACGCTGCGCCGCAAGCGGGCGTTCGAGAAGAAGTTCGAAGGGGTGGTCCGGGAAGGGCAGGCGTCCGGCCTGTTCAAGCCGATGCCGACGCGCCTCATGGTGCTTTCGCTGTTCGGCATGTGCAATTACGTCCACCACTGGATCCGGTTCGCGCACTTCGCCGAGGAAGAGATAACGGGTGTCATCTGCGAAGTGCTGGAACGCGGCTTCATCGACGATGGCGGCAAGCGCGTCGGTGCCTGGCCACGCTATGCCGAAACCTCCGACGCCATGACCGAGACGGCAGACAGGCTCGATGCCCTGAACCGGCAGGTGAAGGAATTGCAGGCGGCGTTCGACCGCGACCGGCACCGTCTGATCGACGGCTTTGCCGGCCCGCCCGCGGCCAATGGCGCGGCCCGGAAGGGAAAGCGCGATGAGGTGCAGGCGCAGGCTGCGCCGGCATCGGGGCGCAAGGCCGCCGCCGCGAAGCCAGGGGCGGCCAAGCCGGCAAAATAAAGATCTGAAGCATCCGGGCCCGTGCGTGCATGTCACCGCGGGCCCGGATGCCGATTGCGGCGCTTTGCGCCGACATGTTCACGACTACACAGCAAGGATGCAGGACCATCATGATTGATCTGAATGGGAAAGTCGCCGTCATCACGGGGTCGAGCCGTGGCATCGGCAAGGCGATCGCGGAGGCGTATGCGAAGGCAGGAGCTTCCGTAGTGGTCTCCAGCCGCAAGGCGGATGCATGCGAGGAAGTGGCTGCCGCGCTGCGTGCGGAAGGGCATAAGGCGTTTGCCCATGCGTGTCATATCGGACGCAAGGAGGACCTGCAGGGTCTGGTAGACGCCACGGAGGCGCATTTCGGTCCGATCGACATTCTCGTTTGCAACGCCGCGGTCAATCCCGTTTACGGAACCATGGCGGAACTCACCGACGATGCGTTCGACAAGATCATGAACGCCAACGTCAAGGGCACGTTCTGGCTGTGCAACATGGTCGCTCCGCAGATGGCGGAGCGTGGCGGCGGCTCGGTCATCCTGCTGTCCAGCATCGCCGGCCTGCGCGGCAGCACAACCATCGGCTGCTATGGCATGTCGAAGGCGGCGGAGGCAGCACTTGCGCGCAATCTGGCGCTGGAATGGGGACCTTCCAATGTTCGCGTCAACTCCATCGCACCGGGGCTGATCGCCACCGATTTCGCCAAGGCCCTGATCGAGGACCCGGAACGGCGCGCGCGCGTCGAGGCCCGCACGCCGCTGCGCCGCATCGGCCGTCCGGAAGAGATCGCGGGCGTGGCGCTGTTCCTTGCCTCCGACCTGTCGTCCTACGTCACCGGGCAGGTTCTGGTGGCCGATGGCGGTGAAATGGCGTCCTGACCATGTCCCTGCTTGTCGATCCGTTGCCCTCTCACCGCTTCGACGAGGCGGCGCTGCGAGACTATCTCGCAGCGCATCTCGCCGAAGCATCCGGCCCGTTCCGGGTCCGGCAGTTCCAGGGTGGCCAGTCCAACCCGACCTTTCTGCTGGAAGGCGAGGGCTGGCGCATGGTGCTGCGCAAGAAGCCGTCCGGCACGCTGCTGAAATCGGCCCATCAGGTGGAGCGCGAATATCGCGTCATCAGCGCCTTGCAGGGTTCGGCGGTGCCGGTGCCGCGCAGCTTCCTGCTGTGCGAGGATGAAAGGGTGATCGGCACGGCCTTCTATCTCATGGATTATGTCGAGGGCCGTGTCTTCGACATGCCGCATATGCCGGACAGCCTGCCGCAGGAGCGTACGTCCTGCTACGAGGCGATGATTGCGACCATGGCAGCCCTCCACAATGTCGATTGGGAGGCGGCGGGACTGGCCGATTTCGGCCGGCCCGGCAACTATATCGTGCGCCAGCTCGACCGCTGGTCGAGGCAATATCGGGATTCGACCGTCGACGGCGCCGACCCGCTGGTCGAGAAGATCATCTGCTGGCTGGAAAAGAACCTGCCGGCAGAGGCGAAAACCACGCTGGCGCATGGCGATTTCCGGCTGGGAAATCTGGTGTTCGACCGGCAGGAGCCGGTGGTGCGGGCGGTTCTCGACTGGGAGCTTTCGACGCTGGGCGATCCTCTGGGCGATCTGGCCTATTGCTGCCTGCCCTATCACCTGCCGGCTGAGGGCGAAAATTCCAAGGGGTTGCGCGGGTTCGACCTGAAGGCGCTCGGCATTCCCCGTGAGGAGGAACTGCTGGCTATGTATGCAGTGGCGACCGGGCGAAGCGGGATCGACGGCTGGACGTTCTATCTCGTCTTTTCGCTCTTTCGCCTCATCGCCATCCTGCAGGGTGTCTATGCGCGCGCGCTGCAAGGCAACGCCAGCTCGGCAAACGCACTGTCCGTCGCCGACCGCCGCAAGGTTCTGGCCAGAACCGCCGCCGACATGATTGCCGGCAAATAATCCTGTTCCGCAACAATGGAAAAGGGCAGGAGGTTCGCCTCCTGCCCTTTTTTCGTCTTGTGCGTTCCGGCGGAATTATTGCGCGAGTTCGCGCACCATATTGCGGGCGATGACGATCTGCTGGATCTGCGTGGTGCCCTCATAGATGCGGAACAGGCGCACGTCGCGATAGAAGCGTTCGATGCCGTAGTCCGCGATATAGCCGGCGCCGCCATGCACCTGCACGGCACGGTCGGCCACGCGACCCACCATTTCCGAGGCGAACATCTTGCAGCAGGCGGCATCGGTGGAGACGTCCTGTCCGGCATCCTTGCGGCGCGCCGTTTCCATGACCATGCACTCGGCGGCGTAGGATTCGGCGCGGCTGTCGGCGAGCATGGCCTGCACAAGCTGGAATTCGGCGATCGGCTTGCCGAACTGCCGCCGTTCGGCCGCATAGCGCAGGCTGTCGTCGATGAGGCGCTTCGATGCACCCACGCACACCGCCGAGATGTGCAGGCGCCCGCGGTCCAGCACCTTCATGGCGGTCTTGAAGCCCTGCCCTTCCCTGCCGCCCAGAACCGCGTCGGCCGGAATGCGGCAATCCTCGAAGATGACGTCGCAGGTGTAGGCACCCTTCTGACCCATCTTGCGATCGATCGGGCCGAAGGAGAGGCCGGGCGTTCCGGCCTCGACGAGAAAGGCGGTGACGCCGCGCGCATCCGTGCTGGCGGGATCGGTGCGGGCGAAGACCGTGAACAGCCCGGCCACCGGCGCATTGGTGATGAAGCGCTTGGTGCCGTTCAGCACATAAAAGTCGCCTTCGCGCCGGGCCGAGGTGCGCAGCGAGCCGGCGTCGGAACCGGCCTCCGGCTCGGTCAGCGCGAAGGAGCCGACCAGTTCGCCGCTTGCGAGGCGCGGCAGATATCTGCGCTTCTGCTCCTGCGTGCCGTCGATCACGATGCCCTGCGAACCGATGCCGTTATTGGTGCCGATCAGCGAGCGGAAGGCGGGCGAGGTGCGCCCCAGTTCGAAAGCGACACGCACCTCCTCTTCCATGGACAGGCCGAGGCCACCGTGCTCTTCCGGGATCGACAGGCCGAACATGCCCATCTCGCGCATGGCCGTGATGATTTCGGCCGGGATCGCATCGTTCTCGGCGACCTGGTGTTCGAGCGGCACAAGCCGCTCGCGCACGAAGCGCCTTATCGTTTCAAGCAATTGGTCGAGTGTTTCGCTGTCCAGGGCCATCGGGGTCTCCCGTGAGTGGTGTTTTCAGGCGTCAGTGGAACCAGTCCTCGGGCATGGCGGCCCACGTGTCGTCGAGCGCTTCGAGCCGGTCGAGCAGCGGGCCGATGCGCGGCAGTTCCCAGCGCATGAAGTAGCGGCAGGCATGGAGCTTGCCGTTGAGGGCCGAATGACGGGGATCGCCCGAGTCCAGCAGCTTCTGCGCGCACAGCGCCTGATCGAGCCAGATCCACGCGACCACGACATGGCCCAGCGCCTCCAGATAGACCGAGGCGTTGGCAAGCACTTCGGCCCGCTTGCCGTCGGCCATCTGCCCGCTGAGGCCGGAGGTGACGGAGCGCACGCGCGCCAGCGCCTCCACCAGCGCCCGGCCTTCCTCCGCCAGCGCCGGCGTGCCAATGGCACGGTTGGCGCTTGCGGAAATGCGCGCGCACAGAAGCTCGAAGGCGCGGCCGTCGTTCATCACCACCTTGCGCCCGAGCAGATCCATGCCCTGAATGCCGTGCGTGCCTTCGTGGATGGCGTTGAGTCGGTTTTCCCGGTAAAGCTGCTCGACCGGATATTCGCGGGTGTAGCCGTAGCCGCCATGCACCTGTATCGCCAGCGAGATGGTTTCCTGCGACCATTGGCTGGGCCAGCTCTTGACGATCGGGGTCAGGATTTCGAGCAGGTCGTCGGCATCCTTGCGCTCGGCTTCCGAGGCTGCCGTGTGCTTGTCGTCGATCAGCGTAGCCGCAAACATGCACAGGGCCACCGCGCCTTCGGCATAGGCCTTCTGGGCCAGCAGCATGCGGCGTATGTCGGCATGTTCGATGATCGGCACCTGCGGCTGAGTTGCGTCCTTCGCCCCGACCGGCCGTCCCTGACGGCGCTCGCGCGCATAGTCCAGCGCATGGCGGTAGGCGGCATAGCCGAGCGCGGCCGCGCCGCTGCCGACGTTGATGCGCGCCTCGTTCATCATATGGAACATGTAGACCAGCCCGCGATTGGGCTCGCCGATGAGATAACCGGTCGCTCCGCCCTTCTCGCCGAAGTTCAGCATGGCCGAGGTGGTGCCGCGCCAGCCCATCTTGTGGATCAGCCCGGCCAGCGCCACATCGTTGCGCTCACCCGGCGTGCCGTCCTGATTGACCAGGGTCTTCGGCACGATGAACAGCGAGATGCCACGCACGCCGGCCGGCGCATCGGGCAGGCGGGCCAGCACGAGATGGACGATGTTTTCGCCCATCTCGTGGTCGCCACCGGAGATGAAGATCTTGTTGCCGCTGATCCGGTAGGTGCCGTCGCCGGCCGGCGTCGCCGTGGTGCGCACATCGGCCAGCGAGGAGCCGGCCTGCGGCTCGGTCAGCACCATGGTGCCGAAATAGCGGCCCTCGCGCATCGGCCGTTCGAACAACCGCTTCTGCTCCGGCGTGCCGAAGGAAGCAATGATGTTGGCGGCGGCCGCCGTCAGCGAGGTGTAGCTCTTGGTGGCGATGTTGGAGGCGGCGAACAGCGCGCCCGCGCCCATATGGACCGCGAACGGCAATTGCATGCCGCCGTCCTCGTAATCGGCGGTTGCGGCGGAAAAGCCGGCTTCGGCGAAATGGCGCAGCGCCTTCTTCACTTCCGGGATCACCACCGCCCTGCCGTTCTCGAAACGCGGCTCGTTCTCGTCGCTCTTGCGGGCATGAGGGGAAAAATGCTGGCCGGCCACATCCTGCGCGGTGCGCAGCACGGCGGCGAAGGTTTCGCGCGAATGGTCGGCAAAGCGTGGCCGTTCCGTCAGCTTCTGCACGTCGAGCAGGTCGAACAGCAGGAATTCGAGTTCATCGGCCATGACGGCCAGTGCATTTTCCTGAAGGGCCATGAAGGGTCTCGCTGGCGCACCGTGGCGCGAGTTCGGGTTCCGGGTCGTCGCTTGGGGAGAAGGGGCAGGCCGTAGAGCCCGCCCGCATGATTAGCCGGCTGTCATGCGACTTCGAACAGGCCGGCCGCGCCCATGCCGCCGCCCACGCACATGGTGACGACCGCATAGCGTGCCTTGCGCCGCCTGCCCTCGATCAGCACATGGCCGACCTGACGCGAGCCGGTGGCGCCGTATGGATGGCCGATGGCGATGGAACCGCCGTTGACGTTGAGCTTTTCCATCGGAATGCCGAGCGTGTCGCGGCAGTAGACGACCTGGCTGGCGAAGGCTTCGTTGAGCTCCCACAAGTCGATGTCGTCGATCGTCAGGCCGTTGCGCTCCAGAAGCCGGGGTATCGCATAGATGGGGCCGATGCCCATTTCGTCCGGCTTGCAGCCGGCGACGGCGAAACCGCGGAAGATGCCGAGCGGTTGCAGGCCGCGCTTCTCGGCAAGCTTCGCGTCCATCACCACGCAGGCCGATGCGCCATCGGACAGCTGGCTGGCGTTGCCGGCGGTGATGAACTTGTCCGCTCCCCGCACCGGCTCCAGCTTCGCAAGGCCCTCGATGGTCGTGTCCGGACGGTTGCATTCGTCCTGATGGAGCATGACCTCCTGCTGCGACGTGGTGCCGGTCGCCTTGTCGAACACCAGCCTGGTCGTGGCGAGCGGCACGATCTCGTCGTCGAAGCGCCCGGCCTGCTGCGCGGCGGCCGTGCGCTGCTGGCTGACGAGGGCATATTCGTCCTGCGCCTGCCGGCTCACGCCATAGCGCTCGGCGACGATGTCGGCGGTCTCGATCATCGGCAGATAGACGTCCGGCCGGTGCTCGCCGAGCCAGGGCTCGATGCCGAGATGCTTGTTGACGTCGTTCTGGATGAGGCTGATCGAGTCCAGTCCGCCGGCGACCATCACCGGCACCTTGTCGACGATGATGCGCTGGGCGGCGATGGCGATGGCCTGCAGGCCCGACGAGCAGAAGCGGTTGATGCTGAGCCCCGAAACAGTGTCGGGCAGGCCGGCGCGCAGGGCGCACAGGCGCGCCATGTTCTTGCCCTGCGGGCCCTCATGGAAGGTGGCGCCGAGAACGAGGTCCTCGACCTCGTCCTTGCCGATGCCGGCGCGTGCCACGGCATTGCCGACGACATGTGCACCCAGCACGAGGCTGTGGGTGTTGTTGAACGCGCCGCGGAACGACTTGGCGAGCGGGGTGCGGGCGGTGGAAACGATGACGGCTTCGGTCATGACATGCGGCTCCGGCGAGGTTTACAGCGAGGCGAAGGTCTGGCCGGCTTTCGCCAGCCGCTCCAGCAGGGGCGATGGCTTCCAGTGCGGCTCACCGGTCTTCTCATGCAGCGCCACAAGCGTGTCATGGATCTTGCCCAGACCCACCTGATCGGCCCAGAACATCGGTCCGCCGCGATAGGCGGGGAAGCCGTAGCCGTGCAGCCAGATGACGTCGATGTCGACCGCCCGCTGGGCGATGCCTTCCTCGAGGATGTGGGCGCCCTCGTTGACCATGGAGTAGAGGCAGCGTTCGAGAATTTCCTGATCGTCGATCGGGCGGGGCGCAATGCCGGCTTCGCGGCGGTAGTCTTCCAGTATCTTCGCCACTTCCGGATCGGGTCGCGGCGTGCGGTCGCCCTGCTCGTAGCGATAGATGCCGGCTCCGGTCTTCTGGCCGTAGCGGCCGAGTTCGGCGATGCGGTCCAGCCAGTTGGGGGCAATGGCGTCCGGCGCGCCGGCCTTGCGGCGCTCCTGCCTTATGCGCCAGCCGACATCGACGCCGGCAAGATCGCTCATGGCGAAATGGCCCATGGGGAAGCCGAAGCCTTTGAGCACGGCATCGACCTGCTCGGGTGCCGCACCTTCCTCGACCAGCGCCATCGCCTCGCGGCCGCGCTGATGCAGCATGCGGTTGCCGACAAAGCCGTAGCAGACGCCGACCAGAACGCCGACCTTGCCGATGCGGCGGGCCACATCCATGATCGTGGCGATAACGTCGTCGCTGGTCTTTGCGCCGCGCACGTTCTCCAGCAGGCGCATGATGTTGGCCGGGCTGAAGAAGTGCATGCCGCACACGTCCTGCGGACGCGAGGTGGCTTCGGCGATGGCGTCGACGTCGAGCGTCGAGGTGTTGGTGGCCAGGATCGCGCCCTGCTTGCAGACCTTGTCGAGCGCGGCGAAGATCTTCTTCTTCAGGTCGAGGTCCTCGAACACCGCCTCGATCACCAGATCGGCATCGGTCAGCGCGTCGACGGAATCGGCGGGCTGGACCAGTGCGATGCGGCGCTCAGCCTCTTCGGCGCTGATGCGGCCCTTTTTGGCGTTGCCCTCATAAGTGCGGCGCACATTGGCAAGGCCGGCCTGAAGCGCTTCGGGCTTGGCATCGACCAGCGTGACGGGAATGCCGGCGCTGGCAAAGCACATGGCGATGCCGCTGCCCATGGTGCCGG